>NZ_JAER01000022.1 GCF_000519005.1 Nocardioides sp. J54
TCCCCCGCGCAAGCCGGAATCACACACAGACGCCGACGGCACCCCGATTCGCCTCCACGAGGGACCGTCGTCCGGCACCCCAGACACCCGACGGCCTGACCGGGTCTCGTGGGGTGTCGGTGCTGGGGTCGGTCTCGTAGGGGCCGCCGGGCGCCTGCGGCGCCTCCCGCCGGCCCCCTCGCGAAGGCTCCGAGCGGGGACCCCACCGCCGGCGTCACAACTCCCCTGCGCAAGCGGGGATCACGCACCGACGCCGACGGCACCCCGATTCGCCTCCGCGAGGGACCGTCGTCCGGCACCCCAGGCACCCGGCGGTCTGACCCGGGTCTCGTGGGGTGTCGGTGCTGGGGTCGGTCTCGTAGGGGCCGCCGGGCGTCTTCGGCGCCTCCCGCCGGCCCCCTCGCGGAGGCTCCGAGCGGGGACCCCGCCGCCGGTGGTTGAGCCTCGAAACCGCCGGCCCCGGTGCACCGGACTGTGCCCGCCACGGCCCGCCATCAAGGCCCGGAGGTTTCGAGGCTCCTCGCTAGCGCTCGTCGCACCTCAACCACCGGGATTCAGGCGAAGCGAACCCAAGTCTGGCCGCCAAGCGGACCCCACCACCTACCGGAGGCAACCGCGGCGCGGCAGCGTGGCGCCCGCGCCGAAGGCGCGTCGAGGGCAAGTGCGGGCCGAGCTTGCGAGTGCCCGCGCGCAGCCCTCGACAGGCGACACGCTCGCGCCATCAGACAGCGTGGCGCCCGCACCGAAGGCGCGTCGAGGGCAAGTGCGGGCCGAGCGCAGCGAGTGCCTGCGCGCGGCCCTCGACAGGCGACACGCTCGCGCAATCAAGCACGAGCGTGGCGCTCGCGCCGTGATCAGTCGCGGGTCAGGCGGCGGTGGGTGACGCGGTGGGGGCGGGCGGCGTCGACACCGAGGCGCTCGATCTTGTTCTCCTCGTAGGAGGCGAAGTTGCCCTCGAACCAGAACCAGGCGCCCTCGTTCTCCTCGGTGCCCTCCCACGCGAGGATGTGGGTGGCGATGCGGTCGAGGAACCACCGGTCGTGCGAGGTGACCACGGCACAGCCCGGGAAGTCGAGCAGGGCGTCCTCGAGGGAGGACAGGGTCTCGACGTCGAGGTCGTTGGTGGGCTCGTCGAGGAGCAGCAGGTTGCCGCCCTGCTTGAGGGTGAGCGCGAGGTTGAGGCGGTTGCGCTCACCGCCGGAGAGGACGCCGGCCTTCTTCTGCTGGTCGGGGCCCTTGAAGCCGAACGACGCGACGTAGGCGCGGCTGTTCATCTCGAAGTTGGCGACCTTGATGAAGTCCAGGCCGTCGGAAACGACCTCCCAGACGTTCTTGTTGGGGTCGATGCCGCCGCGGCTCTGGTCGACGTAGGAGATCTTCACGGTCTGGCCGACGGTGAGCTTGCCGGAGTCGGGCTGCTCGCCGCCGGTGATCATCCGGAAGAGGGTCGTCTTGCCGACACCGTTGGGGCCGACGACGCCGACGATGCCGGCACGCGGGAGGGTGAAGGTGATGTCGTTCCACAGGGTGCGGCCGTCGAACGCCTTGGTGAGGTGCTCGGCCTCGAGGACGACGTCACCCAGGCGCGGGCCCGGCGGGATGTTGATGTCGGCCGCGTCGATCTTGCGGGCCTTGTCGGCCTCGGCCGCGAGCTCCTCGTAGCGCTGGAGGCGGGCCTTGGACTTGGTCTGCCGCGCCTTGGCGTTGGAACGGACCCACTCCAGCTCCTTCTCGAGCATCTTGGCGCGCTTGGCGTCCTTGGCGCCCTCGACCTTGAGGCGCTCCTTCTTGGTCTCGAGGTACGTCGAGTAGTTGCCCTCGTAGCCGTGGATCGAGCCGCGGTCGACCTCGGCGATCCACTCGGCGACGTTGTCGAGGAAGTACCGGTCGTGGGTGACCGCGAGGACGGCGCCGGGGTAGCTCTTGAGGTGGCCCTCGAGCCACTGCACCGACTCGGCGTCGAGGTGGTTGGTGGGCTCGTCGAGGAGCAGCAGGTCGGGCTGCTGGAGCAGCAGCTTGCACAGCGCGACGCGGCGGCGCTCACCACCGGAGAGGTTGTCGACGAGCAGGTCCGACGGCGGGCAGCGCAGCGCGTCCATCGCCTGCTCGAGGCGGCTGTCGAGGTCCCAGGCGTTGAGGTTGTCGAGCTCGGTCTGCAGCTCGCCGGTCTCGGCCATGAGGGCGTCCTGGTCGGCGTCGGGGTCGCCCATCTCCATGTAGGCGTCCTCGAGGCGCTTCATCTTCGCCTTGATGCCGGCGACGGCCTCCTCGACGTTCTCGAGGACGGTCTTGCCCTCGGTGAGCGGCGGCTCCTGCTGGAGCATGCCGACCGTCGCGTCGGGGTCGCGGACGATGTCGCCGTTGTTGGGCTGGTCGAGCCCGGCCATCAGCTTGAGCAGCGACGACTTGCCCATGCCGTTCGGGCCGACGACGCCGATCTTGGCGCCGTGGAGGAACGACAGCGTCACGTTGTCGAGGACGACCTTGTCGCCGTGGGCCTTGCGAACGTTGCGCAGGGAGAGGACGTATTCAGCCACGCCCCAAGGCTACGCAGCCGCCGTGGCATCTCCCATTCCGGGGTCTCCGGCCGCGCCGGTGCCGCCGCCGGCCTTGGTGAAGGTCGACGTGCCACGGGTGAGGTCGTGGCCGACGACGGTCGCGTCGATCTCCATCGCGAGCACCTCGACGCCGTTCTTGTTGACGTAGGTGCGGTGGTTGAGCCGACCCTGGACGACCACGGCGTCACCCTGCTTGAGGGACGCGCCGGCGTGGGTGGCGAGGCGGCGCCAGGCGCTCACGCCGTACCACTGCGTGGGTCCGTCGACCCAGGTGTCGCTCTGCCGCTGGTAGTGCCGCGGCGTGCAGCCGACCCGGAAGTTGATCACCGGGACGCCGCCGACCTCGCGCACCATCGGCACGTTGGCGACCCAGCCCTGCACCGTCACGATCGTCTCGTTGGCCATGGGGAGCTCCTGCCTCTCGCGCCGGCCGCCCCGTGCGGCCGGTCGGAGCCACTCCACCCCGCCGGTACGACGACCACGACCCCAGCGCCCGCTCCCTGTGGACGCCGCGGGGCCGGTCAGCGGGCTGTGGACGGCAGCGGGACGTGCGTGTTCCGGGTGGGGCTCCCGGGACCGGGTCAGGCGCGGGCGGCGCTGATCCCGCGGCGGAAGGTGGCGTAGGCCGAGAGCTCCTCCGCGAGCGGGGCGACGACGTCCTCGTGGACGACCTGGTGAACCACCGAGCGCAGCTCCTCGTCGGCGTCCTCGGCACGCCGGCGGGCCAGCCCGCCGACCACGGCGCGGCCGACGACGGCGAGCAGCAGGCCGAGCACGAGCCCCCCGATGCCGATGACCGCGGGGAGCGGGAGGCCGGCGACCTCGGTCAGGTCGGCGCTCTCACCGCTGATGGCGGCGTAGGCCCACCAGCCGAGCCCGCCGACGGCGGCGAGGAGCAGCAGCCCGTGCAGGACGCGGACCAGGACCAGCCAGAACGGGAGGCGCGTCGGGAGGTCGACCCGGCCGAGCTCGCGGTCGAGGCGGTCGCTGACCTCGGCGAGGCGGCCGGTGGCGGCCTTGCGCACGTGGGGCGCCCAGCCGGCGCCGACGCCCTCGCTGGCCTCGTCGGCGACGCCACGCACGGCGGTGTCGACGCTGGACCGGTCGACGGGCGCCACCTCGGGCTCGTGGCGCGGCTGGTCGCCGTCGGCCTTGCGGCCGAGCAGCAGGAAGGGCGGCCAGGCGACGGCGCGGCGGGCACGCTCGCCCACGGTGCGCTCGATGCTGTCGACGACCGCGGAGACACCCGCGGCGTCGGCGACGGAGTCCTCGAGCTCGTCGTAGCGCTTCGCCGGGAGCTCGCGGGCGGGGGTGTCGCCGGCGGCGGCCTCGAGCCGGGCGGCCGCGGCGGCGATGTCGGCCTCGACGCGGGCGGTGGTGCTGCGCTTGTCCTGGACGCGGCGCCGGATCTCGGCGCGGAGCTCGTCCATGCCGATGCCCTGCTTGGCGGAGATCGCGAGCACCTGCACGTCGGGCAGACCGTCCTCGGCGAGGAGGCGGCGCACGTCGTCGACCATGGCCTGGCGGCGCTCGACCGGGACGGTGTCGATGTGGTTGAGCGCGACGAGCATCACCCCCTGGTGGGAGGTCAGCTTCTTGAAGTAGCGGTCGTGGACCGCCGCGTCGGCGTACTTCTGGGGGTCGAGGATCCAGACCATCAGGTCGGCGACGGCCACCAGCCGGTCGACCTCGAGGTGGTGGGAGACCTCGGTCGAGTCGTGGTCGGGCAGGTCGAGCAGCACGACGCCGTCGAGGGCGCTGTCGGTGTGCCGGGTGTCGAGCATGGAGTCGCGCATCGTCTGGTGGCGCGGCGGGATGCCGATCCAGTCGAGGAGCTCGTCGGCGCCCTCGCTCCCCCACACGACCGCGGTCGCCCAGGAGGTGGTGGGGCGGCGGACGCCGACGGAGGACAGCTCGAGGCCGGTCAGCGCGTTGTAGGTCGACGACTTGCCGGAGCCGGTGGCGCCGGCGATCGCGACCACCGTGTGCCGGGCGGACAGCCGCAGGCGGCCGGTCGCCCGGTCGGCGGCGGAGGCGACCTCGTCGAGCAGCTCGTCGGGGACGTGGCCGCGCGCGGCCACCACGGCGTCGCCGAGGCCCTGCAGCCGCTCACCGACGGGCGTGCCCCGCGTCGCGAGGTCGCCCAGCGTCGTGTCCGTGTCGAGACCGTTCGTCACAGGTGTCCACCCGTTCCCTTCTTGGCGGCTGCGAACCGCAGGTCGTCCACCCGCCGCGCTGCCTGGCGCAGCTGGTCGGCGGCGTCGGGCTTGAGCTCCCACTGCGCCGCCGGCGCGAGGTAGCGGGCCCGCTCGGCACCCATCAGGGTCGCGAGCCGGCGCGCGAGCGTGCCCCGGGCCTGCTCCACGAGGCGGTCGGTGATCCCGGCGCCGAGCGTGGTGTCGAGCAGGGCACGGCCCTGCCGCACCGACTCCGCGCCCGGTCCGCTGGCCCCCTCGCCGGCGAGCGCCACGACGGCCAGGGTGACCCCCAGCCCGCGCACGCCGAGGGCGAGGAAGCGGGCACTGTGCCGGGCGTCGCCGGCCTCGTGGCGCACCAGCTCCTGGAGCTCGTCGAGCCAGCCGCGGACCTCCTGGGTCGCGCGGTTGCGCAGCGCGCGGCCGGCGCGGGTCAGGTCGTCCTGGGTCGAGGCGAGCAGCGCAGCGCCGTACTCCTCGGCGTGCCACTGCTCGGCCGCCTCCTCGGCGGCGCGCTCGGCGTGGTCGACGACGAGGGCCTCGACGGCCATCTCGATCGCGACCGCGACCCGCTCGGCCTGCTGCGGCTTGCCCTTGATGGCGTTCACGAGGCGCTCGCGGACGAAGCCGACCTTCGCCTCGAGGGAGCGCACGAGCTCGCCGCTGCCGACGAACTCCTGCCAGCGCGCGAGCAGGTCGCCGCGCAGCAGCGTGCCGTCGGCCGCCGCGGCGAGCAGGCCGGTCTGCGCGCCGTCGTAGACCTTGTCGGCGGCCGCGAGCAGGTCGCTGACTGCAGTGACCTGCAGCTGGACGGCGTCGGCGATCGGGAACGCCTTGCGGGTCACCGTGCGCACGGCACCGGCGACGGTCTGGTTGACCACGTCGCGGCGCGCGGCGACGTCGGAGGCGAGGGCCTCCAGCCAGCCACGGATCTCGACGGCGTACGACGTGGGCAGGAGTCCCTCGTCGCTGACCTCACCCTGCGCCACGGCGAACAGCGGGCTGTCCTTCAGGCCGCGGGCAGCCATCATCCGGGCGAGGTGGACGGACACGGTCGCGACGTCGTCGGCCGGGGTGCGGCTGAGGACGAGGGCGACGGCGGTGTTGCGGTCGACGGCGAGCTTGAGGTGGTCCCACGGCACCTGGTCGGAGTAGCGGGCAGCCGAGGTGACGAACAGCCACAGGTCGGCGGCGGCGAGCAGCTGGCCGGCGAGCTCGCGGTTGCGCTCGTCGACCGAGTCGACGTCGGGGGCGTCGAGGATCGCCAGCCCACGGGGCACGGAGGTGCTCGGCACCAGCTGGATCGCGAACTGGTCGGCGGTCGGCTCGCTGACCCGGGCCAGCTCCGGCAGCAGCCGGTCGGCGCCGAACCAGCGGACGTCCTCGGGGTGATGGACCAGGACCGGCGACCGCGTCGTGGGGCGCAGCAGGCCGGGGGTGGTCACCTTGTGGCCCACGAGGGTGTTGACCAGCGTCGACTTGCCGGCGCCGGTCGACCCGCCGACCACGACGAGCATCGGCGCCTCGATCTCGGTCAGCCGCGGGATGACGTAGTCCTCGAGCTGCTCGATCACGTGGTCGCGGCCGATTCGCAGGGCGCTCACGCCGGGCAGGTCGAGCGGCAGCGGGGCCGCCTTGAGGGCGCCGTGCAGCCGCACCACCTCGGTGAGCATGCGGCCGTCGAGGCCGGCACCGGGGAGGTCGCCGCCGCGGGGGGCCTGGTGAGTCATCGCTGGGGTACCACCTGTCCGGGGAACGCGATCCGGGGCCGGGCCGCCTGGATGCGACCGAGGAAGTCCTGTCCACGAGCCTGCCAGTCCCGTGGTGCCGTGCCACGCAGCAGGCGGTGGTGCAGGAAGCCGAGCTCGATGGCTGCCTGCTGGTAGTCGCGCATCGCGCGCTCCGCCTCCGGCCCGCCGGCGGCCCGGGCGTGGCGGCGGGCCTCGCGGCGTCCGCGGAGGTTCACGACCCAGCCGATGTCGGTGGCCGGGAGCAGTCCGCGGTCGGCGGCGTCGGTCAGCGCCATCCGCAGCACGTGGGCCTCGGTCTCGCGGGCCCACCACGCGAGGGCGACCATGCCGACGAAGGCCGGGAGCATGATGACGGCGTACACGACGACGAAGCCGCCGAAGCCGTGCACCGCCGAGCCGTTCCACAGCCCGTGCGCGAGGACGGCGGCGAGGTAGCCGGCGACCGGGGCGCTCCAGCGCACCGTCCGGCTGCGGGAGGCCACGGCGACGCCGATGCCGACACCGATGAACGCGGTGAAGAGCGGGTGTGCGAACGGGCTGAACAGGCAGCGCAGCACGAACGTGCCGGTGACCGCCTCGAAGCCGCCGGGGCCGAGGCCGTCGGTGCCGTTCCACGCCGCCGCGAGGTAGAGGATGTTCTCGGTGAAGGCGAAGCCGATGCCGACCATGCCGGCGTAGACGATGCCGTCGAGGATCCCGTCCACCTCCGCCCGGCGCCACCACAGGAGCAGGAGGAGGAACAGCCCCTTGCTGGCCTCCTCGACCACCGGCGCGGCGAGCGCGAGGGACGCGGTCTCGGTGATGCCCACGACGAGGCCGCCGACACCCTGGACGAGCAGGGCGGCCATGGTCGCCACGAACGCGCCCCAGGCGAGGCCGGCGGCGAGCAGGCTCCGCGGCTCGGGCTCGTAGCGGTCGAGCCAGAGGTACGCCGCGAGCACGGGTCCGACCGGCACCGCGGCGAGGGCCGTGGCGAGCAGCGTCGTGCCCGGCGCGCCGGACAGCGCGAGCACCAGCAGGGTGAGCAGGGCCCCGACAGCGACCGCCACGGTCACGACGACCGTGAAGGCAACACTGTTGCGGGGGCCCATTGTCATGGGCTGAAGCCTATCGGGAGGCATCCGTCAACCCCTGATCGTGGATCGTCCCCCGCGGCGTACAGTGAGGAAGGTGACAGAGGACACCCCCGACAGCACGACGTCCGCGGCCGAGGAGCAGCTCAGGACCGAGCAGCACGACCCGGCCGTCCCCGAGGCCTACGCGACCTTCATGCGCACCGGCTGGGACGACCGGCCGACCGAGGTCGAGCGCCACCCGCTCGCCGACCTCGCCGTCGACCGTCGGCGCCGCCTGGCCGAGGCCTTCCCGGGTGAGCGGCTGGTGCTGCCCGCGGGCGGCTACAAGGTCCGCGCGTACGACACCGACTACCGCTTCCGCCCCGACACCGCCCACACCTGGCTGTGCGGCAACCAGACCTCCGACGCCGTCCTGGTCGTCGAGCCCGACGGCTCCTCCGCCCTCTACGCGCGTCCGCGCGCGGGCCGCGAGAGCGACGAGTTCTTCCGCGACCGGCAGTACGGCGCGCTGTGGGCCGGCAAGCGCCCGTCGGCCGACGAGCTGTCGGCTGCCCTCGGCATCGAGGTCCGCCACGTCGACGAGCTCCCGGACGCGCTCGGCAGCGGCACCAAGACCCGCGTGCACCGCGGCGTCTCCCCCGTGGTCGACGGCCTCGTCACGCCCGACGACGGCCGCGACGCCGAGCTGGCCCGGGTGCTCTCCGAGCTGCGGCTGATCAAGGACGAGTGGGAGGTCGGCGAGCTGCAGGCCGCGGTCGACGCGACCACCCTCGGCTTCGAGGACTGCGTGCGCGAGTGGGACCGCGTCATCGAGCACGGCGAGCGCTGGCTCGAGGGCACCTTCTTCCGCCGCGCGCGGACGATGGGCAACGACCTCGGCTACGACTCGATCGTCGCCAACGGCCCGCACGCCACGACCCTGCACTGGATCGAGAACTCGGGCCCGGTCGTGCCCGGTCAGATGGTGCTGTGCGACATGGGCGTCGAGGGTGCGAACCTCTACACCGCCGACGTCACCCGCACCCTGCCGGTCGACGGCCGGTTCACGTCGCTGCAGCGCGACCTCTACTCGCTCGTGCTCCAGGCCCAGGAGGCCGCGATCGCGGCGCTGCGCCCCGGGGTGAAGTTCCTCGCCGGCCACGACGCGGCGATGGTCGTGCTGGCGCACGGCCTGGCCGACCTCGGCCTGCTTCCGGTGTCGGCCGAGGAGGCGCTCGCCCCCGACTCGAAGGTCTACGCCCGCTGGACCCTGCACGGCGTGAGCCACATGCTCGGCATGGACGTGCACGACTGCGGCCACGCCGCCCCCAAGGCCTACCGCGACGCCACCCTCGCCGAGGGCATGGTGCTCACCGTCGAGCCCGGCCTCTACTTCCAGGCCGACGACCTGCTGGTCCCCGAGGAGCTGCGCGGCATCGGCATCCGGATCGAGGACGACGTGGTGGTCACCGCCGACGGCGTGCACAACCTGTCCTCGGCCCTCCCCCGCACCTCCGACGACGTCGAGGAGTGGATGGCCCGCCTGCGCGGGTAGCCGGCCCCTCGGTCCGCCGGACCGTGCCCACCACCGCCCGGCGGGCAGGCCCGGAGGTTTCGAGGCTCGGCCGCGGGCGGCCTCGCACCTCAACCACCGGGAGTTCGCGCTCCCACCACCTGCGGTCGGCTTGCCGCCGGGCGGGGGCTGGACCTACGCAAGGCAACCGCGGCGCGGCAGCGTGGCGCCCGCGCCGAAGGCGCGTCGAGGGCAAGTGCGGGCCGAGCTTGCGAGTGCCTGCGCGCAGCCCTCGACAGGCGACACGCTCGCGCCATCAGACACCCCGGCGACTTCCGAGTAACCCCCGGTCGGGCGTTGACTGGGTCCGTGCCTCGGAAAACTGCCACTGCCTCGTCGTACTCCATCACCATGCGCCTGCGCACCTCCGTCGACCACGGGGTCGTCGGAGAGGTCGCCACGGCGATCGCTGCCGCTGGCGGGATGGTCACCGCCATCGACGTGGCGGAGTCCAGCAGCAACCGGCTGACCGTCGACGTCACCTGCTCGGCGGCCGACGCCGAGCACGCGGCGGAGCTGCAGGAGGCGGTCGCCGGCGTCGACGGCGTGGAGGTGCACAAGGTCTCCGACCGGACCTTCCTCATCCACCTCGGCGGCAAGATCGAGGTCGGCTCGAAGGTGCCGCTGAAGACGCGCGACGACATGTCGCTGGCCTACACCCCCGGCGTGGGCCGGGTGTCGATGGCGATCGCCGAGAACCCGGAGGACGTGCGCCGGCTGACCATCAAGGGCAACGCCGTCGCCGTCGTCACCGACGGCAGCGCGGTCCTCGGCCTGGGCAACATCGGGCCCGGCGCAGCCCTGCCGGTGATGGAGGGCAAGGCGGCGCTGTTCAAGAGGTTCGGCGAGATCGACGCCTGGCCGATCTGCCTCGACACCCAGGACACCGACGAGATCGTGCGCGCGGTCGAGCTGATCGCCCCCGGCTTCGGCGGCATCAACCTCGAGGACATCGCAGCGCCGCGCTGCTTCGAGATCGAGGCCCGGCTGCGCGAGCGGCTCGACATCCCGGTCTTCCACGACGACCAGCACGGTACGGCGATCGTGGTGCTCGCCGCGCTCACCAACGCGCTGCGCGTGGTGAAGAAGGAGCTCGGCGAGGCGCGTGTGGTCGTCTCGGGCGCCGGTGCCGCCGGCACCGCGATCGTGAAGCTGCTGCTCGCCGCGGGCGTGCGCGACGTGGTCGTCGTCGACCGCACCGGCGCCCTCGTCGCGGGCGACGCCGACCTGTCGGTCGCGCACGAGGAGCTGGCCTCCCTGACCAACAGGGAGTCCCGCAGCGGCGGCCTGCAGGAGGTGCTCGTGGGGGCCGACGTCTTCATCGGCGTCAGCGCGCCCGGCATCCTCAAGCCGGAGTGGATCGAGACGATGGCCGAGGACCCGGTGGTCTTCGCCCTGGCCAACCCGGACCCGGAGGTCGACCCGGCGCAGGCGGCGAGGTACGCCGCCGTGGTCGCCTCGGGCCGCTCGGACTTCCCGAACCAGATCAACAACGTGCTGGCGTTCCCCGGCGTCTTCCGCGGCCTGCTCGACGCCCGCGCCCACGAGGTCACCGTGGACATGTGCCTGCGCGCGGCCGACGCGATCGCGCACGTGGTCCACGACGACGAGCTCAACGCGAGCTTCATCATGCCGTCGGTGTTCCACCCCGAGGTGCACCACGCGGTCGCCGCGGCGATCGCGCACAAGCCGGAGTGACCCGCGGTCGAGCCGTGTGCGTGCTCGCGCCTACCGGACGGTGACGACAGCAGGCCGGTCCAGGCCGTGGGCCGGCCCGTCGTCGTCCTCCAGGCTGGCGGCGGTGGAGACGACGAGGCCGCCGAGCAGGAAGCCGGCGACGCCGGCGGCGAGGGTGGTGGTGCTCATCGGTGCTCCGATCCGTGGGCCTGGTCGTGCCGGTCGTGCTGGTCGTGCTGGTCGTGCTGGTCGTGGTGGGCGTGGTGCAGGGCGTGCCCGCGGCCGCGGTCGATGAGGAAGCGGTTGACCGGGAACGCGGCGACGAACGCGGCGGCGAGCGCGACGATCATCGCCAGCCAGAAGACGGGGTCGACCAGGCCGGAGTCCATCGCGCCCGGGACGGCCGCCATGACCGCGTTGTCGACGACCTCCATGACGACGATGGAGATCGTGTCAGCGGCGAGCACCAGGCGCAGCGCGCGGCCCGGGGACATGCCGGCACCGACGAGCGGCAGCGACGAGAGCAGGTAGCCGAAGGCGAAGGCGAGGCCGACCGCGAGCGCGATGGTCTGGCCGGTGGACAGGCCGAGCGCCGTCCCGATCATCAGGCCGGCGACCTCACCGATCGCACAACCGGTCAGGCAGTGCAGGGTCGCGCTGACAGCGATGGCGTTGCGAGGGTCCATGATCGGCCAACACATACCCCCTCGGGGTTTGTTCCGGCTCGTCCGGCGCGCGGCGCGGGCGCTAGGCTCGCCCGCAGGCCTCCGTAGCTCAACTGGATAGAGCAGGGAGCTTCTACCTCTCAGGTTGCGGGTTCGACTCCTGCCGGGGGCGCCGTCCGACCGGGCGGGCGAGGGCGACGCACTGCCCTCCCCGCGCGGTCACCGGACGCCGGGCCGTCAGGCCCCGGGAACGACGAGGGCCGCTCGGATGTCCGGCACGGTGCGACCGTGGGCGAAGCGCAGCGCCTCGACCGCCCACCCGTCCTGGACCTGGACGGTCACCGCGCCGGTCATCACCCAGCGACCTGCCTGCAGCGCCAGGCCCGGAAGTGGGACCGGCTCGTGCTCGGGGTACGGCGCCAGCCCCTGCCCGACCCGGCCCCGGGCGCCGAGGGCGGCGACCAGCCATCCCTCCACGACCTTCACCGGACGCGCGGACAAGGTGGCCCCGGCACGTCCGGGCGCGAAGACCTGGGCCATCGTGTCGGCGCGGACCACCCGCCACCGCTCCCCACCGCACTCGAACCAGCACGCCCGGTCGGCGTGCAGGTCGACGACGGCGCCGAACGCCGCCAGCGCAGCGACGCACTCCGGCCCGAGCAGCCGCTCCGGGAGCTCGCGCTCGCGGCGCCGCAGCTCCTCCTCGTGGCGCGCGGCGGCGATCGGTGTGTACTCCTCGACGAGGTCGCGCCGCCGGGCCCGGGCCCCCGCGGCGAGCCGGTCGAACAGCCAGCTCGGGTCGACCTGCAGGAAGTAGGAGAAGTGGACGTCCAGCTCCCCGGGCCCGACCGGGCGGTCGGGGACCAGCAGCCGCACACCGTGGTCGGTCGACCACACCCCGGCCACCTCGCCGTCGACGCGGACCACCCACGACCAGCCCGGCGCCCGGACCTCGGGGCGGACGGCCGCCAGCACGACGCCCAGCGGCTGCCCGGCCGGCAGGTCGACGACCCGTGCGTGCGACACGACGTCGTCCCCGGCCGCGACGCTGTCGCGATCCACCCGCACCCGCACCTGCTCGTCCACGCCGCGAGCCTAGGACGCCGGCCGGAGGCGGGACCTCATGCCACGACGAGGGAGGGGTACCGCACGGTGATGCCCCACCCCGTGATCACGACCGCTGCCGACCTCGCCGGCCGGGCCCTCTCGGCCGCCACCTCCGGGATCGCCGCCCTGCGCCCGGCGGAGAAACCGCTCCACCCCGAGGGCCGGACCTGGGCCGGCCTGATCAGCCGCACCGGCTCCCCCGAGCCGGTCGGCGTCCCCTGGATCGACACCGCGGGCGAGGACGAGGTGCTGGTGCGCACCTCCCGGGCGATCGGCCTGCCCGGTCCGGTCCCGGACATCCTCGGCCTCGCCGTGCGCCTGCCCCTGGGCAACGACCGGTACGCCGACCTGCTGCTCGCCAACACCGGCTGGTCGCCCGTGGCGCGCCACCTGCTCGTCCCGGCCTTCCGCAAGGGCCAGCCGCTGACCACCCTGCTGCCGTACCGGACCGAGGCCGGGCCGGTGGTGCTCGGCGCCCGTGGCACCGAGGAGCACCGCTACGAGCTGTCCTGGGCGCCGGTCGGCGGGGCCTGGCGCCACCTCGGGGTGCTCACCCTCCAGCTGCCCCTGCCCGACGACGCCGAGGCGTCCTTCGACCCGATCGTGAACACGATGCCGGGACTCGAGCAGTACCCCTGGGTGGAGCAGCTCCGCGAGCGCTCCTACGCCACCGCCCGGCGCCTGCGCGGGGAGCGGACCGCCCGCTGACGCCGGTCTCGGAAGCTGGCCCCCACGACCACCTTCCGGCCCACTGCCTGGCTTGTGTGCCGTCGTGTCCCCCGACGGCGGTCGGCGCCGAACCGGGCGGTCCCCCACGCACAGTCTCGCCTGTCCGGAGGCGTCGTCGGCGCCCCTCCGGCAACCCCGAACAACTCCGAACACGCAGGTCAGCGCGGGGACGCCGGGGCCTACCCCCTTCCGGATGCCTCCGGACGAGGGGGTCAGGCCAGCAGGCCGTCGGCCCGCACGGGTGGTCGGTCCTCCGCCCGCCGGCGCACCGCGTCGAGGGCGGCCAGGGCGACGAAGCCGCTGATCAGCTTGTCGGCCAGGGAGGTCAGCAGGTTGGCCGAGGTCACCGCCAGCAGCAGGCTGTGGCTGAGGTCGAAGAAGGTCGCCGTGATCGTGTCGGCGCCGTGCCCGGTCGAGCCGCCGTAGAGCACGTGCAGGATCGGGACGGCCACCGCCGAGCAGGCGAGGGCCACGACCATGCTGAGCAGCAGGAAGCGTCCGATGGTGCGCCCCATGTCGAAGCGCCGCAGCCCGTAGCCCCAGATGAGCGCGCCGGTGACGTTGACCAGCGCGAACGGGATCGAGTCGGCGCCGCTGATCGGGACTCCCGCCACGTTCGTGGTCGCGCCGACCAGGGCGCCCCACCACGGCCCGAGGACCACCGCGGCGACCGCGGTGCCGATCATGTCGAGGTAGAGCGGCAGGTTCAGCAGGTCGACCAGCGAGCGGCCGAGCAGGTTCGCCAGCACGCAGCCGACGCCGACCAGCAGCCCGCGACGCGCGGTCAGCGGCGGGGGCAGCGGCACAGCCGGGACACGGGCCGCGGCCTCCGGCGCCGAGCGGGCAGGCGACGGGCCCTCCCCCGCAGCCGGGCCCTCCCCCGCAGCCGGGCCCTCCCCCGCAGCCGGGCCCTCCCCCGCAGCCGGGCCCTCCCCCGCGGCCGGGGCGTCGGCCACCGGGGCCCCGGTCCCGGGGCGCGTGGCGGGCAGTGCTGCGGTCGCGGCCGCGAGGGCGGCGCGGCACTCGGCGTCCCAGCGGGCGACCTCGTCCTCGTCGACACCCAGGGCCCGCACGATGTCGACCACCAGCTCGACGTCGATGCGTCGGCGACCGGTGCGGAAGGCGTCGTAGACGGTCGTCCGGCCGGGGCGCCCTGCGGCTCCCCGCGCCTCGCGGACCCGGGCGACGCCCAGCGCGATCTCGGCGTACGACGGGCTGCCGGCTGCCACGCGCAGGGCGCGCAGGTCGTCGGCGAGGTCGTCCAGGGAGCGTGCGCCTGCGGCCTCCTCGGCTGCCTCGGCCATCCCTGCCTCCTCACCAGTGCGTCCCACGCCTCGTCCTCCACGGTCACCATCGTCGTCGCCGGCCCGGACCTGACCCGTCGACGACCGGTGACCCATGATCCCCGGCTTTACCGACACAAATGTCGGAGGGTCGTGGCGGCGAGACGGTCGGGTACCGGGAGGGCGGTCGGGACGGCGCGCCTCCGCCCGGAGGGCGGCCCGGCGTCGTACAAAGGTCGTGGCCCCGCGGGAGGTATGAGCCTCGCGGGGCTGACGCCTCTCAGCGGAAGGCCGACTCGCCCGTCAGGGCACGTCCGATGACCAGCTGGTGGACCTCGCTCGTGCCCTCGTAGGTGAGCACCGACTCGAGGTTGTTGGCGTGCCTCATGACCGGGTGCTCCAGGGTGATCCCGGCAGCGCCGAGGATGGTGCGGCACTGCCGCGCGATCCCGAGCGCCTCGCGCACGTTGTTCAGCTTGCCGAGGCTGACCTGGTCGGGCTGCAGCTGCCCGGCGTCCTTGAGCCGGCCCAGGTGCAGCGCGAGCAGCATCCCCTTGCCGAGCTCGAGGGCCATGTCGGCGAGCTTCGCCTGGGTCAGCTGGTACGACGCCAGCGGCTTGTCGAAGATCGCCCGCTCGCGGGCGTAGGAGATCGTCGCGTCGAGGCAGTCGCGGGCGGCGCCGAGCGCGCCGAAGACGATCCCGAAGCGCGCTTCGTCGAGGCAGGACAGCGGGCCGCGCAGGCCGCGCACGTCGGGGAAGGCCGCGGAGGCGGGCAGGCGCACCCCGTCAAGGACCAGCTCGCTGGTGACCGAGGCGCGCAGGGACAGCTTGCGCCGGATCTCCGGCGCGGAGAAGCCAGGGGCGTCCGTCGGCACCACGAAGCCGCAGATGCCCTCCTCGGTCCGGGCCCAGACCACGGCGACGTCGGCAACGGAGCCGTTGGTGATCCACATCTTGGCGCCGTGCAGCACCCAGTCGGCGCCGTCGCGCACGGCGCGGGTCCGCATCCCGCCCGGGTCGGAGCCGAAGTCGGGCTCGGTGAGGCCGAAGCAGCCGATCGCCTCGCCGGTGGCCATCCGGGGCAGCCACTCCTCGCGCTGCTCCTCCGAGCCCCAGCGGCGGATCGCGAACATCGCCAGCGAGCCCTGCACGGAGACCAGCGAGCGCAGGCCTGAGTCGGCCGCCTCGAGCTCGAGGCAGGCCAGTCCGTAGGCGGTGGCGCTGGTGCCGGCGCAGCCGTAGCCCTCCAGGTGCATGCCGAGCAGGCCGAGCCGGCCCAGCTCGACGGCGAGCTCGCGAGCCGGGATCCGGGCGTCGTCGTACCACTCGGCGAGGTGGGGCCGGGCCCTGTCGTCGACGAAGGCACGGACGGTGTCGCGGATCGCGCGCTCCTCGTCGCTCAGCAGGCCGTCGATCCCGAACAGCTCGAGCGGCGCCTGCATGCTCAGCGCCCCTCGGCGACGTAGGCGTCGATCTCGCCGACCAGGCGCGCCTTGACGTCCTCCGGTGCGAAGGAGGCGCCGACGGCAGCGCGGGAGAGGTCGGCGAGGCCGGCCTCGTCGAGGCCGAGCAGGTCGGCGGCGATCTCGTACTCCCGGTTGAGGGTGGTGCCGAACATCGGCGGGTCGTCGGAGTTGATGGTGACCACGACCCCCGCCTCCACGAACGCCGGCAGCGGGTGCTCGTCCAGCGCGGCCACCGCCCGGGTCGCCACGTTGGACGACGGGCACACCTCGAGCGGGATCCGGTTCTCGGCGAGGTGGGCGAGCAGCGCCGGGTCCTCCGCGGCGGACGTGCCGTGCCCGATCCGCTCCGCGCCCAGGTGGCGCAGCGAGGTCCAGATGGTCTCCGGGCCGGTGGTCTCCCCCGCGTGCGGGACCGAGTGCAGCCCGGCCGCCAGCGCCTGGGCGAAGTGCGGCACGAACTGCTCGCGCGGCACCCCGATCTCCGGCCCGCCGAGGCCGAAGGCGACCAGTCCGTCGGGCGCGTGCTCGAGGGCGAACCGCAGGGTCGCGTCGGCCGCCGGCACACCGGCCTCCCCCGGGACGTCGTAGATCCAGCGCAGCACCAGCCCGAAGTCACGCTCGGCGGCGACCCGCGCGTCCTCGATCGCCTCCGTGTACGCCTCGATCGGCATGCCCCGGTCCGGGTCGTCCGGCCAGACCGAGGTGTACGGCGTGCAGGTGAGCTCCGCGTAGCGCACGGACTGGCCCTCGGCGAGCTCGCGACCGATCTCGTAGGTCAGGTAGCGCACGTCCTCCGGCGTCCGGACCAGGTCGACCACGGCGAGGTAGACCTCGATGAAGTGGGCGAAGTCGCGGAACGCGAAGAACTCGCGGAGCCGCTCCGGGTCCGAGGGCACCGTGCCGGGGTGGCGCGCGGCCAGCTCGGACACGATGCGCGGCGAGGCCGACCCGACGTGGTGGACGTGCAGCTCGGCCTTGGGCAGGCCGGCGACGAACCGACCCAGCGACGGGCTCGGCGAGGGGCTCAGCGAGGGGCTCGGCGGCACGACGTCACTCAAGCGCGTCGATGAGGTTCTCCGCAAGGTCGTCGACGGTGCGCCCGTCGTCGAAGACCTTGCCGTCGAGCAGGATGGTCGGGGTGCTCGAGACACCGACGCGGCGCGCCTCCTCGGTGGCCTCGGTGACCCAGTCGCGGTTGGCGACGCTGCGGATCGCGTCACCGACGGCGGCCTCGTCGGCACCGGCCTCGACGGCGTACTCGACGAGGTCGTCGTTGTCGACCGCGTCGGGGTTGCTCTCGGACGGCTGGTTGGCGAAGAGCAGGTCGTGGAACTTCTTCGCCGCCTCCGGGCCGGCCTCCTCGAGCACGATCGAGAAGGCGCTGGTCGCGCGGATCGGGTAGTCACCGATCTGGCTGAGCAGGTCGAACGGGCGGTACTCCACGCGGACCTTGCCGTCGGCGGCGAGCCGGGCGAGGTCGTCGCGGGTCTCCTCCTCGAGGTCACCACAGAACGGGCAGAGGAAGTCCTCGTAGATGATCACCTCGTGCGGCGCGTCCTCCGGGCCGATCGAGACGCCGTACGCCGCGGCGGTGGCCACGGCCTCCTCGAGCGCCTTCTGGTCCTTGTCCCGCTTCCACACCGAGTAGCCGACCGAGCCGCCGACGATCAGCACGATCGCGAGCACGACGCCACCGACGGTCAGCATCCGGCGCCGCGCCTCCCGCTTGGCCTGGGCGGCCCGCTCGGCGGCCGCCTTCTGCGCCCGCGCGTTCGCCTTCGACGACTTCGACGACATCAGTCCACTTCTCCTTCAGCAGCGCCGCTGGCGGCGCGGTTCTCGAACAGTACGGAATCCAGGGCGAGCCGCGTGCGTGGCAGCCACACGACGAGAAGGGACGCGGCCAGCAGCGCGACGTCCCGGGCGATCTCCCACGGGTAGGCCGAGGAGGCACCGGGGTCGGCCCCGCCACCGCCGAAGCACCCGCAGTCGATCTCGATCCCGCGCGCCCACACCGACGCGATGCCGATGATGAACGCGACGAACAGCAGCGCCGACAGCACGCCGGCGCCACGGGTGAGCACGCCGAGGACCAGCGCCAGGCCGATGGCGACCTCGATGCCGGGCAGGGCGAGGCCGACCACCTCGGCGACCGAGGACGGCAGCAGCTGGTAGGCACGGACCGCGTTGACGCTCGCGTCGGGCTCGGTGATCTTGAGGCCGCCCGCGACGAGCCAGACCCCTCCCGTCACCAGCCGGGCGAGCAGGCCCACCCAGGCCAGTGTTCCGTTCACGGCGCCGAGGCTAACCGGCTCCGCTGAGCGGCTCCTGAGAGCACCCCGCCCCGGTGACGGCCGTCAGGCGTAGGGTGCAGCATCGTGAACGAACGACTGGTCTGGATCGACTGCGAGATGACGGGGCTCGACCTCCGCAACGACGCCCTCATCGAGATCGCAGCCCTGGTGACCGACTTCGACCTCAACGTGCTCGGCGAGGGTGTCGACGTCATCATCAAGCCGCCCGCCGAGGCGCTGGACCAGATGATCGAGTTCGTGCGGACCATGCACGAGACCTCCGGCCTGATCACCGAGCTGGAGAACGGCGTCACCCTGCGCGAGGCCGAGGAACAGGTCATGGCCTACCTGCGCGAGCACTGCGCCCCGGACAGCCGGCCCGCGCTCGCGGGCAACTCGGTCGCCACCGATCGCGGCTTCGTCGCCCGTGACATGCCCGAGCTCGACGGCTTCCTGCACTACCGGATCGTCGACGTCTCCTCGATCAAGGAGCTGTCGAAGCGCTGGTTCCCGCGGGCCTACTTCAACGCCCCGACCAAGCGCGGCAACCACCGGGCCCTGGCCGACATCCAGGAGAGCATCGAGGAGCTGCGCTACTACCGCGACACCGTCTTCGTGGCGCCGCCCGGCCCGGACACCGACACCGCACGCGAGGTCGCGACGCGCCACGGCGGCGCACTCACCGGCCTCGGGCTGGCCCCGGCCGAGGACGCAGCCGAGGATCCGGCCACCGGCGGCGACGCCGCTGGTACGGGTACCGATTCCTGATTCCGGGCGGCTTGCGTCTACACTCATCTCCGGCCCTCGGGCCACATGGTGGGTATAGCTCAGCTGGTAGAGCGCTGCGTTGTGGTCGCAGATGTCGCGGGTTCAAGTCCCGTTACTCACCCCAGCAACGGACCGGCCGGACTCCCTCGAGTCCGGCCGGTTCGCTTTTCCTGCTTCTCCGCTGCCTGGCGGCGCTCGAGCGGGTCGTTGCCGGTGCCGCCGCGGTAGAGCCCGGCGCCGTGGTCCCGCTCGAGCGGCGAGGGGCCCGAACGCCGCCGTCCACCGAGGACGAGCCCGGCCAGCACGAGAGCCAGGAAGACGATGACGAGGGCGGTGAACCAGGTCATGGCGCCACCTGCTTCCCTGGTCGACGGGAGCGAAGTCTCTCAGCGCCTCCGGTCGGGCCCCGCCCCCTGAGTGCAGCAGCGACGCGGGGGTAACGCTCGGCGATGAGCACCGTGAGCATCCCCCGCAAGGCGGCCGCCGTGGCCGCGACCCTGCTCGCCCTGGGCCTGACCGCCTGCGGCGGTGGCGGCGAGAACAACGACGACATCATCAACGACCCGGTCGACGACAGTTCGACGACGCCGCCCGAGGAGGGCGACAACGCCGGCGAGGAGGACACCGGGGGCAGCAACGACGACACGAAGTGAGTCGGTGTCGCAATCGCTCCCTTGCCACTCGGAGTAATCTCTGACTAGAGTCAGAGAATGGCCGTGACCGAGGTCCTCCGCCGGTTCAACCGCACCTACACCCAGCGCATCGGCGTGCTCGAGGAGTCCTTCCTCGGGACCGGCCGGCCGCTGGCAGTCTCCCGGCTGCTCTTCGAGATCGGCAGCGCGGGGGCCGTGGGGGTCCGCGAGCTGCGCGAGCTGCTCGACCTCGACTCCGGGCACCTGTCCCGGATGCTGCGCCGGCTCGAGGACGACGGCCTGGTGGCCACGACGGTCGACGGCGCCGACCGGCGCCGCCGGCTGGTCTCGTTGACGACCGCGGGCCAACAGGCTTACGACGACCTCGAGCGTCGCTCCGATGAGCGGGCCAGCTCCCTGGTGGCCCCGCTGACACCCCGCCAGCAGGAGCGGCTGGCCGACGCGCTGGCCACGGCCGACCTGCTCGTGCGGGCCGCCACGGTCCGGTTGCGGCAGGTCGGTGACGACGACCCGGTCGCCCGGGAGGCCACCCGGCGGTACGTCGCGGAGCTCGACGACCGCTTCCCCGCCGGTTTCGACCCCGGCCCGTTGGCGCCGGAGCCGGACGCGACCTGGGTGGTGGCGACCTCGGACGGCCGGCCGGTGGCCCACGGTGGCCTCCGCCCGGTCCCCGGCCGGGACGACACCGCCGAGATCAAGCGGATGTGGGTCGACGCCGGCTGGCGCGGCGCAGGCCTGGGCACGCGGATGCTGCGACACCTCGAGAGCCTCGCGCGCGAGCAGGGCTACCGACGCGTCGTGCTGGACACCAACGGCACGCTGACCGAGGCGATCGAGATGTACGAACGGGCTGGCTACGCGCGGATCGACCGCTACAACGACAACCCCTACGCCGAGGCGTTCTTCGAGAAGGAGCTGTCCTCGGCCAGCTGATCCCAGTCGGTGACGATCGGCACGAGGTGCCCGTCGAGCCACGGTCGCAGCTGGTCGTCGTGGTGCGGGCCGGGCCGGCCGGAGGCGCCGGTCGGCACCACCCAGCCCCCGGCCTGCCGGTCGGCGAGGTCCCACACGTAGCGCGCCACCGCTCCCCGGGTGGCGGCGTCGCTGATCGCCGGCCACGAACCCATCGTGCGCACCGCGTCCTGGTCCCCGGAGACCGGTAGGAACGGGATGCCGGCGTCGAAGCCCACCTCGGCCAGCGCGTGCACGGGCCGGGCCACGTGGGTGTCGCCCCAGGTCGCCGGCACCTCCTTCCCCGCGAGGTCGCCGAGGGCGGCCCGGGCGAGCGCGGGCAGGTCGATCCCGAGCGGCCGCTCGTCGGCCAGCGCCGCCGCGGCGAGGGTCGGCAGCGCCAGCCCGACCCGCACGACCGGGTCCATCGACCAGGCCAGCAACGGGCCGTGGTCGTGCTCGGGTCCCGGATCGGCGAGGCCGGCCAGCGCAGGCTCGGCCACGAGGCGTCGTACCAGCGCGGACCGCCAGGCGGCGAAGCGTGCGGCCCCGGCGGAGCCGGCCGCCATCACCCCGTCGAAGTCGTCGAAGGCGCCCGGCACGAGCCGGGCGAGCAGCGGGGCGGTGGGCAGGAACGCGTCGTCGTGGATGGCGGCGAAGTCGGCGGTCGTGAGCCCGCGCCGGTCACCCAGGAGCTCGCGGATCCGGCGGGCGCGGTACGGCGGCGCGAACGACCGCCCGACCATGCTGCTCTCGGGGCCGCGGCGCTCGTTGGCCGTGACCACGACCCCGTCCGGCCCGGCGTCGTGCCGGTGGGGGTCGGGCAACCAGCCGGTCCACCCGCCGTCGGCGTCGCGCACGGGCACGCGTCCGGCGAGCCGGTAGCGCACCGTGCCGGCCCGGTCGGCGATGACGACGTTGTTGACCGGCTCGACCCAGCGGTCGAGCGCGCGGTCGACGTCGTCGACGCTGCGGGCGCGCAGCAGCGGCAGGAGGGCGTCGAAGCCCAGCTCCCCCAGCAGGTACGACGACGTGCGGACCGCCAGGCCCGGCCGGAGCGGTAGCAGGTCGGCCGGGAGGTCGGCCGCGTCCAGGCCGGGGTCGACCTCGACGACGTCCTGGGAGTCGGCGCAGGCGTTGGTGATCGCCCAGGCGACGTCGCCGGCGTGGGCGAAGTGCTGCACGCCGGGCGCGCCGACGAAGCAGAAGCCGAGCACGTCGAAGCGGTCCTCGGGACGGTCCGGGTCGTCGCAGGCCAGGCGGACCTGCTGGTAGACGCCGGGCTGCTCGAGGTTGCGGTGCGGGTCACCGCCGACGAGCGGGAGGCCGGAGGCGGTGCGCCGGCCGCCGACGGCCCAGGCGTTGCTGCCGGCGGCCTGCGGCCCCTCGTGCCGCAACAGGTGGGCGTCGTCGCCCAGCACCTGCGTCACAAGCCGGTCCCACAGCTGCGAGCCGATTGCGCCGAAGAGCAGGTGCTGGGCGAGGAAGGTGGCCAGCGGCGTCCACGGCTCCCACTCCCCCGGCGCGTGGCCGAGGTGGGCGAGCTCGGGGACCGAGCCCGGGTCGGTGCGGGAGAGCTCGGCGTTCACGCCCTCGACGTACGCGCCGACGAACGCCTGCGTCTCCGCGCTGCACGCGGCGAGCGCCCGGCGTGCGGTCTCCTCGACGCGCATCGCGCGGGCGAGGTCGTCCCACGCGGCAGCGGCGTCCGTGCCGAGGACGGCCGCGGTGCCGGACGTGGCTCGCAGCCGCAGCCACTCGACCTGCCAGGCCCGGTCGAGGACGCTGACCCGGCCCTGGCCGCGGGCCAGGTCGGTCACCGACGAGGCGCGCAGGTGCGGGACGCCGTACGGGTCACGGAACAGCCGGGCCATGGGCCCGACCCTAACGAGGGGCCGGGCCCGGTGACCTGCGGCTCAGTGGCCGATCGGCAGGCCGAAGCGGCCCTTCTGGAAGTCCTCGTAGGCGGCGAGGACCTCGGCCTTGGTGTTCATCACGAACGGACCGGCCCACGCGATCGGCTCGCGGATCGGCTGGCCGCCGACGACGATGACGTCGAGCTTCGGCGAGCGGCCCTCCTGGGCACCGTCGGCGGTGACGGTCAGGTAGTCGCCGGCGCCGAGGACGGCGGTCTGGCCGGTGCGCACCGGTGCGGCGTCGGTCGCGCCGACCGTGCCGGAGCCGTTGAGCACGTAGACCAGGGCGTTGTAGTCGACCTGCCAGGGCAGGTCGAGGCGAGCGCCGGGCTCGATGGTGGCGTGCACCAGCGACATCGGCGTGTAGGTCGCGCCCGGGCCGGCGTGCCCGTCGACCGTGCCGGCGATGACCCGGACCAGGGCGCCGGCGTCGTCGCTGGTGAGCAGCGCGACCTCGCCCGAGCGGATGTCCTGGTACCGCGGGTCGTTCATCTTGTCCGTGCGCGGCAGGTTCACCCACAGCTGGATGCCGTGGAAGAGCCCACCCGACTGCACCAGCCACTCGGGCGGGGTCTCGATGTGCAGCAGCCCGCTGCCCGCGGTCATCCACTGGGTGTCACCGTTGGTGATGGTGCCGCCACCACCGTGGCTGTCCTGGTGCTCGAAGACGCCGTCGATGATGTAGGTGACGGTCTCGAAGCCGCGGTGCGGGTGCCACGGGGTGCCCTTGGGCTCGCCCGGTGCGTACTCCACCTCGCCCATCTGGTCCATCATGATGAACGGGTCGAGGCGCTGCATCTCGATGCCGGCGAACGCGCGCCGCACCGGGAATCCCTCGCCCTCGTAGCCCTGCGGAGCGGTGGTCACCTGCCACACCGGACGCGGCTGGTCCCCCAGCCCCGGCGCCTTCACGCGCGGCAGGACGGTCAGGTCGTCAACGGTGATCGCGGGCATCGGCCCACCTCCCAGGTCGTTCGGCTTAGTTGCCATGTCAACCATAACTCCGGTGGAGGTATTCCGCATAGGGTCGAGGCATGACGCGCTACGACGCCATGGTCGTCGGGGGCGGCCACAACGGCCTCACCGCCGCCGCCTACCTCGCCCGGGCGGGGCTGTCCGTCCTCGTGCTCGAGCGGCTCGACCACGTCGGCGGCGCCGCGGTCTCCGCGCAGGCGTTCCCCGGCGTCCCGGCCCGGCTCTCGCGCTACTCCTACCTGGTCTCCCTGCTGCCGCAGCAGGTCGCGGACGACCTCGGGCTCGACCTGCGCCTGGTCAGCCGCCCCACGGCGTCGTACACGCCGACGGTGCGGGACGGCCGCCCGACCGGGCTGCTCGTCGAGCGCGACGAGGGCGAGGCCACCCGGCGCTCGTTCCGCGAGCTGACCGGCTCCGACGAGGAGTACGACGCCTGGCGCACCTTCTACGACGGCGTGTCCCGCCTCGCCGCGGCCGTCGCGCCGACCCTGACCCGGCCACTGGCCACCGACGCCGAGGTCCGCGCGGCGGTCGACGCGGACATCTGGCACGACGTGGTCGAGCGGCCGATCGGCGAGGCGATCGAGCGCCGCTTCCGCGACGACCTGGTCCGCGGCGTGGTCGCGACCGACGCCCTCATCGGCACCTTCGCCTCGCTGCACGGCCCGGGACTGGCCCAGAACCGCTGCTTCCTCTATCACCTGATCGGCAACGGCGCGGGCGAGTGGCGGGTGCCCGTCGGCGGCATGGGCGCGGTCACCGACGCGCTCGCCCGGGCCGCCGTCGAGGCCGGGGCCGAGGTCGTCACGGGCGCCGGCGTGAGCCGGATCGTCCCGGGCAGCGGCCCGGGCGCCGGCGCGGAGGTGCACTGGCACGACGGCGAGCGCGAGCACGTGGTCGAGGCCGGCCACGTGCTGGCGAACGTCGCGCCCTGGGTGCTACGGATCCTGCTCGGGGAGGGCGAGGACCCGGCGACCAAGCCGGAAGGCTCGCAGCTCAAGGTCAACCTCCTGCTCTCGCGCTTGCCCCGGCTGCGCTCCGGCGTCGACCCGGCGGTCGCGTTCGCCGGCACGCTCCACCTGGCCGAGTCCGCCACCGAGCTCGAGGCCGCGTGGGCCGCCGCGGAGCGCGGCGAGCTGCCCGACCCCCTGCCCGGCGAGGTCTACTGCCACTCCCTCACCGACCCCTCGATCCTCGGCGACGTGCCGCCCGGCACCCACACGCTGACCTACTTCGGCCTGCACACCCCCGCCCGGCTGTTCGCGGCCGACCCCGCGGCGGCAAAGGCGGAGGCGCTGCGCCGTGCCCTCGCCTCGCTGGACGCCGTGCTGGAGGAGCCGGTCGAGGACGTGGTGCTGCGCGGCCCCGACGGGCAGCCCTGCATCGAGGCGAAGGTCCCGCAGGACGTCGAGGCCGACCTGGCGATGCCGGGCGGGCACATCTTCCACGGCGACCTCGACTGGCCCTGGGCGCCGGCACGGGCCCGCCTCGAGACCCCGGCCGAGCGGTGGGGCGTGCAGACGTCGTACGACGCCGTGGTGGTGTGCGGCTCGGGCGCCCGTCGCGGCGGCGCGGTCAGCGGGCTGGGCGGGCACAACGCGGCCCACGCCGTGCTCGAGCAGGCGTGAGGCATCCCGATTTCGCCCGGGGGCACCGGCGCTGGTAATGTCTCGCCTCGCGTCAAGCGCTAGCACCCCTAGCTCAATTGGCAGAGCAGCTGACTCTTAATCAGCGGGTTCTCGGTTCGAGTCCGAGGGGGTGTACCGCAGCAGGAGGCCCGGTCCCAGGACCGGGCCTCCTGGCTTTTTCGCGCGCTCCCCGCCGGCACCCGCGGATCCGGTGGCCCGGGCCACGCGCATCGACCCGACGCGCCGGGGTACTGCTCGGTCGATCACCAGGAGGTCCCGTGACGCCCGAGAGCAAGCACATCGCCGCCGCCCTCACCGAGGCCGCCCGCTCCATCGACGGCCAGCAGTCGCTCGAGCACACCCTCGACGCGATCGTCCGCGCCGCGCAGGAGACGGTCCCCGGGTTCGAGCACGTCGGCATCTCCGTCACCAACGGCGGCACCATCGAGACCCGCGCCGGCACCGGCCGCCTGGTCTGGGAGGTCGACGAGCTGCAGTACTCCCTGGGCCAGGGCCCCTGCTACGACGCCATCCGCCACGGCGGCGTGATGGTGATGGAGGACGTGCACAGCGAGGACCGCTGGCCGAAGTACGTCGCCGAGGTCGAGCGCCTCGGCCTGCGGGCCCAGATGGGCCTGCAGCTCTACAACGAGGTCGGCGCCCTGGGCGGGCTGAACTTCTACGCGAAGGAGCCCGGCATCGACCCCGACGCGATCCAGCTCGCCGAGCTGTTCGCCGCGCACGCCGCGATCGCGCTCGGCCGCTCGCGCTACGAGCACCAGCTCAAGGAGTCGGTCGCCTCCCGCCAGGCCATCGGCACCGCGGTCGGCATCGTGATGGAGCGCTACCAGCTCACCGAGGACCGCGCCTTCCAGTTCCTCGTGCGCGCCTCGTCGACCAGCAACATCCGCCTGCGTGCGATCGCGCAGGAGATCGTCGCGGCTGCCGAGGAGCAGGCCGACCCCAAGGCGATCCCCACCCGCCGGGTGCAGGAGGAGCGCGCCCAGGCGCAGGCCGTGCAGGAGCAGGGCGCCTAGGGCGCCGGCTGCACCCGGTCGGCCGGGACCCACGAGGTCGCCACGCGCCCCTCGCGCTCGAAGGTGACCAGCAGGGACTCGCCGTCAGCGGCCGCCTTGAGGCACAGGCCGCTCAGGAGCGCTCCGTCGAGCTCGACGAGCACAGGGCTGTTGGGTTGCACAGGGGACCTCCCGGCCGTGGGGTCGCCGACCCCGAGGCACGGCCCCCGTCCTGAGCCGCTCCCCCCACTGTAGGTCATCCCCCCTCCACCACCACGATGCGCGACGCCCCGCCCCGCCGCCCCGCGAGGTGTGAGGCTTCGCGGCACGAGGTGTGAGGCTTTGCGCCGCGAGGTGTGGGTTATGGCTGCGCGAGGTGTGGGTTGTGGCTGCGCGACGTGCGGATGGTGGCTGCCCGAGGTGCGGGTTGTGGCTGCGCGACGTGCGCCTCGTGGCTGCCCGAGGTGCGCCTCGTGGCGCCCGTGCCTCAGGATGTACGGCGCCCGCGGCCGAGCACCCCGCCGCCGAACAGGGCGAGCAGGACCAGCACGGGCTGGAAGAACAGCCGCACGAACCGCTTCTGGTCGGTGTCGAGGCCGAAGGCGTCCGTCCCCTCGACGTACTGCGCGATGTTGCCGGGGAAGATCGCGATGAAGAACGCCGCGAGCAGTGCGCCGACGAGCCCCCGTTTCCGCGGCAGCGCCAGGAAGGCTGCGCCGAGGCCGACCTCGACGACGCCCGAGCCGAGCACGACCACGTCGTCGATCGGGAACCAGTCGGGCACCTGAGCCTGGAACTCTTCCCGGGCCACCGTCAGGTGGGTCGCCCCGGCTCCCACCATCGCCGCGCCGAGCGCGATCCGCACGAGGTTCTGCGCCAGCGTCATGTCGGGGAGCCTAGAGGGACGGTGGTGACCACGACACGCACCTCGCACCGCCACGAGGCGCACGTCGTGCCGCCAGAACCGACACCTCGCGCAGCCACAACCCGCACCTCGCGGCGCGAACCCTCACACCTCGCGGGGCAAAGCGTCACACCTCGCGGGGCGAAGTGTCACACCTCGGCGTCGGGGGCGGGGGTGGTGGAGTGGTGGACCATGAGCTCCTCGGCGAGGACGACGCCGGCGGAGTCGAGGTCGGCGGGGGCGAGCACGGTGGCGAGGGGGCCGGCGGCGAGCAGGAGGCGGCCGACGCGGCGCTCGACCGGGGGCAGCAGGTCGAGGTCGACGACCACGTCCTGCTCGTCGTCCTCCACGAGGGTGACCTGCTCGGCGTAGAAGTCGGCGACCCAGCGGGCGCTCTGTGGAAGCAGCACCCGCACCCGGGTGGTGGCGCGCTGCTCGGCCAGCCGCTCCGCGACGTCCTCGGGCGGGGTGAAGGTGCGCTCGAGGACCTCCGCGGAGCGGATGTTGGACAGCAGGAAGGTGCGCAGCCGGCCCTCGTCGTCGACCGGACCCGCGTCGACCTCCCAGCCGCGCCGGGTCTGCACGAGCTGGTAGGGCTCGATCTCCCGGTCGGTGACGCCGGGGTGCCAGGCGCGGGAGTAGTTGATCCGCACCGCGCGCCGGTCGTCGAGCGCCCCGCGCAGCGTGGGCAGCAGCCGGTTCCAGCTCTGTACGGCGGGAGGCGCGTCGGCCGCGGCGGAGGGGCCGAACATGGTCTCGGTCAGCACGTCGATCGCGCCGGAGAGCTCCTCGTTGTCGGGCTCGGTCTCCAGCAGCGCCAGGGCGGCGGTGTAGGCGAGGCCGAGCTCGCCGGCGTCGACGTACTCGACGCCGATGTCGGCCGGCACCTCGGCGACGATGCGGACGACGCCGGCGGTGCCGGGGTCCTCGGTGCCGCCGTCGGGGCCGAGGAACTCCAGCACCTCGGGTCGGGTCAGCAGCCAGCGGCCGCCGATGTCGGCGGTGTAGAAGGCGAGCAGCTCCTCGCGCAGCGCCTCGACGGTGACGTCGAAGTCCGCGGCGAGGGTCTCCAGCGAGAGCCCGTCGGGGTGGCGCTGGAGCCGCTCGAAGATCGCAGGCAGCCGGGCGAAGCGCTCGACGTACTTGGGCGTGCTCATGCCGCTCCCCCTCCCCCGCGCGCCTGGTCCAGCGCGGCGATCACCTCGGCCCGCACCTCGTCGGGTCCCTCGATCCGGACCCGGTCGCCGAGCTCGTTGAGGCGCGTGCGGAGCGCGGCGCGGTGGGTGACCCGGTAGGTGATCAGCACCTGCGCGTCCCCGGCGTCCTCGACCCGGACCGGCTCGCCGAGCCAGCGGCGCACGTCGGGCTCGTAGTGGGCGGGCGCGCGCAGGGTGACGTCCACGGGCGGGTCGATCTCCCACGACATCGGGTGCAGCCCGGTGTGGCGCACCGACGGGATCGGCTGCGCGCTGCCCACCGGTCCGGCGTCGGCGTCGGACATCCGGGACACCACGAACGCCTTCGCGACCGGCTCGTCGAGGTCGGCGTCCTCGACGCCGCGCAGGTACCACGTGCTGTTCTGGTTGCGCACCGACTCGGGGTGCACGGTGCGGCGGGTGCCCTTGTAGGTGAAGGTGAGCAGCTGGTGGTCGCGCACGGCGTCCACCACGAGCGGCAGCGCGTCGGGCGTCGCGGCGCGGACGGCGGCCGGCACGGGCAGCTCGTCCCCGGCGGACCCGGCGGGCAGGCCGAGGCGGCGGGCGAGGTCCTCGCGCCGGGCGAGCAGCACGGCACGGCGCAGCTGGGCCTGCTGGCCCGGCGTCAACCGCACGCGCAGCCGGTTGTCGACGGTGGTCATCCGGTAGACCGCCTGCTCGCCGTGCGCGGCGATGTTCTCGATCTGCCAGCCCTGGCGCTCGAGGTGGCTCAGCTCCCGCTTGAGCTGGGTGCCCGCGTCCTTGCCGTGCTCGAACCCGGCGACCTTGATCAGCGTGTCGCCGGGCACGCCCTGCTGGGGGTGAGCCTGCAGGTAGGCCGCGATCCGCACCAGCCGTTCCATCGGACCCCGCTGGTCGCGTCCCGGTCCCTTCGCCACTCGTCCCCCTCGTTGCGCTGTGCGGATGTCTGCTCGCGGATGCCTACTCGAACCGGCCGTGCCGGCCCGCCCCCGCGGCGAACCGCGAGGCACCGTCGAGGGTATCCGCGGAGAGCGAGACCAGACCGTGTTTCCATTCGAGTGCCAGCGCGTCGTCGAGGTCCAGCCCGTGCTGCCCGTACGACGACAGCCGGTCCTGCCGCAGGCACGTCTGCGGGAACGCGGCCAGCCGGGCGGCGAGCTCGAGCGCCTCGTCGAGGGCCTTGCCGGGGGCGGAAACCCGGTTGGCCAGGCCCATCCGCAGCGCCTCGTCGGCGCCGACCTCGCGGCCGGTGAGGATCAGGTCGAGGGCGTGGGAGTGGCCGACGAGCCGCGGCAGGCGGACCGTGCCGCCGTCGATGAGCGGCACGCCCCAGCGGCGGCAGAAGACGCCGAACGCGGCGGCCGGATCGGCCACCCGCAGGTCGCACCAGAGCGCGAGCTCGAGGCCGCCGGCGACGGCGTACCCCTCGACGGCCGCGACGACCGGCTTGGACAGCAGCATCCGGGTCGGCCCCATCCCGGCCGGGCCGGCGTCCGGGCCGTCACCGGGGGCGCCGACCTCGACCCGCCCCTCGGAGACCGCCTTGAGGTCGGCGCCGGCGCAGAACACCCCGCCCGCGCCGTGGAGCACGGCCACGGCGGCGGACTCGTCGGCGTCGAACTCCGTGAACGCCTCGGTGAGCAGGCGGGCGTGCTCGGCGTCGACGGCGTTGCGCACCTCGGGGCGCGACAGGGTGACCAGCGTGACCGGACCGTGCTTCTCGACCTCGACGGACATGGGTGAAGGCTAGGCCCGGCGGCTCAGCTGCCCGACAGCCGCACCGTGCGCACCAGCGCCGCCTTGATCTGCGCCGGCGTCCACGGGAAGCGCACCCACTTCTCCTGCGAGAACAGCTTGGTCTGGTCCCACGACCACGGCGACGCGGGGTCCTCGTACTGGCTGTAGGTGAGGATCGTGCGGGCGTCGACGGTGCCGTCGGCGAGGTAGCTGATCGCCTGGATGTGCGAGGAGCCGTAGCTGATCGCCTTGTAGCGGTCGCTGTTGGCCTGCGGGTGCTCGGTGTCGACGGCGTTGGCGTTGCCCGCGAGGTCGCCGTCGCCGCCGGTGATCGGCAGCGGCGGGGCGCCCCGGTCGCCGGCGACCTGCAGGCTGCCCCACGGCGCGTCGAAGGCGACGCCGGCGTCGCGCACGGCGTCGATGGCCGCCTGCATCGCCTTCACGACCGCGGTGCCGGTCTTGAGCCCGCGCGGGGTGTTGAGCGGGTCCCTGGCGTTGAAGGGCACCGACCACAGGTTCGTGCCGGTCGGGGCGCGCTTCACGAACTCCTCGAAGATGTGCGTGCCGACCGAGGTGGCGTCGGAGCGGCCGTCCCACTTCCTGAGCACGGCGCAGGCCTGCGTCTCCCCGGTCCTGGCGCAGACCTCGTCGAGCCTGCCGCCCTCGCGCATGACCTCCGCGGCCCGCACCCGGTTCGCGTACTCGTGCCCGCGCAGCGTCGAAGGGGTCTCCCGGCCGACGGCGAGGCGGTCGACGACGTACTGCTGGACCATCCGCGTGCGCATCGTGCGCGGGCACTTCTCGCAGCCGATGATGCTGGCGTAGCCCTCGAGCCGCACCTTGTCGTTCGGCGTCCAGTAGGAGTCGTTGGCGTTCATCACCCAGTCGCGTCGTACGACGGCGGGCAGGTTCCTCGGCCCGAGGATCCCCGGGCGCTGCGCGTCGGCGTCGGAGCCCCACGTGCACAGCCCGTCGGCGAGCAGGCCGTTGAGCCCGGGCAGCCCGGCGACGGTCTTGAGCAGCAGGCCGACCGGGGTGAGGCAGCGGTTGACCATGGCGTTGGTGACGTGCGGGACGACGCTGTGGTCGGCGTAGAGCACCTCGCCCCGCCGGTCGGCGGCGATCGTGTTGACCCACGGCATGCCGCCCCCGGCGTCCTGGCGGACCAGCAGGTCGCGGCTGCTGCGCGCCTCGCCCATCGACAGGAAGGTGTCGATGGTGCGCAGGTGCTCGGCGTTCGCGTCACGGATCGCCCAGAAGCTGATCGGGGACCAGCCCATGAACTGCGACGGGCTGTCGATGACGTAGCCCTGCGGCGTGCGCCAGACGTCCTCGCGCACGGTGCCGAGCGAGCCGTCCTTGCGCTTGACGGTGACGTCGACGAAGCGGCGCTCGGCCTTGCGCAGCAGTCCGCTGGCCGACAGGTAGAGCGGGCCGGGGCCGACCGTGAGGTACTCGTAGGGCGTGAAGCGGTACGCCGTGGAGACGGTGTGGCTCCAGGCGACGTCCTTGTTCCAGCCGATGTTGACCGCGGGCGAGCCGATCAGCGAGGCGCCGGCGACGTCGTACTTCCCGGGGATGGTCAGGTGCTGCTGGGTGAACTTGTAGCGGCCGACCCACGGGAAGTGCGGGTTGCCCAGGAGCATGCCGCGGCGGGTCGAGCTCTTGTCGCCGCCGATCGCGGTGGCGTTGGACCCGAACTTGCTGTCCTGGCCCAGCGACCGGCGCAGCGCCTCACCGTCGACCTTCTTCGCGTACGCCGCGACGTCCTCCTTCTTCGTGGGGAGCGGCAGGTCGATGCCGAGGTCCGGCAGGCCCGGGTCCTGCAGGGTCGGCGGGTCGGCCTCGACGATCTCCTTCACGAAGTTGCCGGACGAGGCGATCATGTTGGCCATGTAGACGCCGTACCAGAGGTCGGTCTCGGTGGCGTCGGGCTTGATCCACGCCTCGTTGCGACAGGCGGGGTCGGTGATCCGGTTGTCGCGCAGCCAGCGGTTGATGCCGGCGGTGTAGCCCTTGACCATCGCGCGGGCCCGCGCGCTCGGCCCGGCCGGCGAGCGGAGCAGCCCCTCGACGACCTTGCGGTCGTGGAGGTCGGTCACGAAGGTGTCGACCTGCAGGTTGCTGGCGTCGAGCGAGACGCCGTCGCGGTAGCGGCCGTCGGGGCCGAGGTGCTTCGAGCGCTCGCCGCGGGCGGTGAGCACGGTGTCGGCGAGGGTGCAGATCGACGAGGCCGCGGCGGCGTACCCGCTGCCGTAGCCGAGCGAGCCCCAGTCGGCCGCGGTGACGTGCGGGATGCCGTGCTTCGTGATCTTGACCGTGGCCTGGTAGGGCCCGGCGGCGAGCGCGCCGTCGGCCGGGTCGGGCCCGGCGTCGGCGGGCCCCGCGAGGGCCAGGGCGGGCACGGCCAGGGCCGTGGCGAGCAGCGTCAGGAGCCGGGGCGAGCGCACACGGGACCAACGGTCCCGGCCCGGTGTGCGTTACGTCACGCCAGGCACTTCTGCCGAGGCCTCTCGGGGAACGGGTCGGCCGCGGGAGGTCCCGGGAGCCTCAGAGGTAGAGGCCGGCCGACTCGTCGCCGAGCCGGTCGGCGGCGACGGCGTGGATGTCGCGCTCGCGCATCACGACGTAGACCTCACCGGCCACCTCGACCTCGGCCTTGTCCTCGGGGTCGTAGAGCACGCGGTCGCCGGTCACGACGGCCCGGCAATGCGGTCCGACCGCCACTACCCGCGACCAGGCCAGCCGGCGCGCACCCATCGCCGCCGTGGCGGGGATGACGATGCCGCCGGACGAGCGGCGCTCGCCGGCCTCGGTGTCGGTCTCGCACAAGATGCGGTCGTGCAGCATCTTGATGGGGGTCTTGTCGGACACCTCAGCGCGTGCGGGTGATCGTGCGGATGGTGGCGATCAGGGCGATCACGCCGACCACGCCACCGACGGTCTTGAGGATGTTGTCGGTGCGCGGCTCCCCCGTCTCCACGTCGACGTAGTAGGCCTTCACCTGGGCCACCTCGCGCCCGATGATCGTCTTGGGGTGCGAGCGGTAGAGGAGCTGGTCGATCGTGCCGGCGAGGCGCTCGCGCGCCTCCTCGATCTCACGCTCGATGTCAGAGGGAGTGTCACTCACCCGGGCAGGCTATCAACCGGGATGGAACGCGGGTCGAAGCCCCACGGCAGCTCCAGCCTGTGGGCACGCATCAGCTCGTCGTCGGTGAGCACGTCGTAGGTGCGCCCGTCCGCCACCACCCGCCCCCCGCTGAGCACCACCGAGCGGGGGCAGAGCTCGAGGGCGTACGGCAGGTCGTGGGTCACCATCAGCACCGTGACGTCGAGGCTGCGCAGGATGTCGGCGAGCTCGCGGCGCGAGGCGGGGTCGAGGTTGGAGCTCGGCTCGTCGAGGACGAGGATCTCCGGCTCCATCGCGAGCACGGTCGCGACCGCGACCCGGCGCCGCTGGCCGAAGGAGAGGTGGTGCGGCGGCCGGTCGGCGAATTCCGCCATGCCGACCTGTTCCAGCGCGTCCATCACCCGCTTGTCCAGCGCAGCGCCGCGCAGGCCGAGGTTGGCGGGCCCGAACGCCACGTCGGCCCGCACCGAGCCCATGAAGAGCTGGTCGTCGGGGTCCTGGAAGACGATGCCGACCCGGCGCCGGATCTCGGCGAGGTTCTTCTTCGTCACCGGCAGGCCGCTCACCCTGACCGAGCCCGCACCGTGGCCGGACTCGGCCGACAGGATCCCGTTGAGGTGCAGCACGAGGGTGGTCTTGCCCGCGCCGTTGGGCCCCAGGAGCGCGACCCGCTCGCCCGGGTGGACGTGCAGGTCCACGCCGAACAGCGCCTGGTGCCCGTCGGGGTAGGCGAAGGCGACGCCCTGGAGGTCCAGCACGGGGGTCATCGGGCGCCCTCCACGTCGGGCAGGCGGCCGTCGTACCCGCGCGAGAGCATGGCCAGGTGCACCCGCTCCCCCCGCTCGTAGGAACGGACGAAGAGCGCGCCGAGGGTGCGCGCGAGGGCCGGCCAGTGCCGCGGCGAGCGGGGGTCGGCACCGCGTGAGCGCATCGCGGTCAGCATCCGGCCGAGGTCGGCGGTGACCACGTCGAGGTAGCGCACCATGAACGCCATGATCTGCACCAGCAGCTCGGGCATCCGCAGCCGCTGCAGGCCGCGCAGCACCGCGTCCGGCTCGGTGGTCGCGGCGAGGGTGAGGGAGGCGAGCACGCCGAGCGTGCCCTTCGCGGCCAGGCCCCACGCGGCGAGCAGGCCGGGCTCGGAGACACTGAGCTCCCACCCGCCGGGCAGGGCGACGGCGACCTGCGGTCCCTCGGCGATGAACGGGATGAGCGCGGCGAACAGCAGGAAGGGCACCTCGATGACCATCCGGGGCAGCAGGTAGCCCAGCGGCACCCGCGAGGCCGCGACGACACCGAGCAGGATCGCGAGGTGCACCGCGTAGGCGGCGTACCAGTCGCGCGGGGTGGCGACGACGACGAGGACGAAGGCCAGCAGCGCGAGGATCTTCAGGTGCGCCGGGGCACGGTGCACCACGGAGTGGCCGTGGAAGTGCAGCCGGTGGCCGTGTCCCGCGCCCACGTCAGTGGTGGGCCGGCTCGGGCTGGCTGTCGCCCCGGGCGTCGTCCTGCGGGCCGGGCTGGTCCGCGGGTGTACGACGGCGCAGCAGCCAGAACAGGCCGCCGCCCACGAGGAGGGTCAGCCCCACGCCGGCCACGCCGGCGATGCCGCCGCTGAGCCGCTCGTCCTCGACCCCCTTCGTGCCGTAGTCCGCGAACGGGCTGCCGGTGTCGACCGGGTCCTCGGCGGTGTCGATGAAGCCGGTCTTCTCGGCGACGTACTCCAGGCCGTCGGGGTGGCTGCTGGCGTAGTAGCTGCCGACTCCGGCGACCAGCAGGGTGACCAGGAGGGCGACCGCCCAGAACCTGCGGCGGCCGCTGGTGCGGCTCGTGCTGCTCATGCTGCTGCCTCCGAGGTGACGAGGGGGCGGCGCGCGGCGAGGCCGCGGGCACCGTGGACGAGGTCGGGGCGGGACGCGACGACGGCACTGACGACGAGGCCGGTCACGACCGCCTCGCCGATGCCGATCACGGTGTGCCAGCCGAGCATGGCGGTCAGCACCTTGCCGGTGGCCACGTCGGCGGTGCCGCCGATCGCGAAGAGGAGGGTGAACACCGCGGCGGCTGCCGGCACCGAGACCAGCGCACCGCCGGCAGCGGCGATCGGGACCGATGCGACCGAGCGCGGCAGCACCGCGCGCAGGAGCACGAAGGCGCCGTACCCGACGACGACGCTGATGAGCGCCAGGAGCGTGATGTTCGTGCCGAGCGCGGTCAGCCCGCCGTCGGCCATGAACAGGCCCTGGACCAGCAGCACGACGCTGATGCACAGCGCTCCGGTCCACGGGCCGACGAGCACGGCGGCCAGCGCCCCGCCGAGCAGGTGGCCGCTGGTGCCGGCGCCGACCGGGAAGTTGATCATCTGCCCGGCGAAGACGAAGGCGGCGACGAGGCCGGCCATCGGGGCGGTGCGGTCGTCGAGCTCGGCGCGGGCGCGGCGCAGCGCGATGCCGACACCTGCCGCCGCGACCACCCCCGTGGCGACCGACGTGGGCGCGTCGAGGAATCCGTCAGGGACGTGCATCTCGCTGCTCCGTTCGGGCGGGTGTAGTTGGATGGTCACGAACAACGACCACCTTATTGCATGTCATTTGCAACAGCACCTGCGCCTCAGGAGTGATCGCACCCCATGACCGACCCGGCCCGCCTCTCCCCCGGCGACACCGCGCCCGCGTTCGAGCTCACCTCCGACACCGGCGAGGCCGTCTCCCTGTCCTCGCTGCTCGAGGGCGGGGACAAGGTGATCGTGTACTTCTACCCCGCTGCGATGACGCCGGGCTGCACCAAGCAGGCGTGCGACTTCACCGACTCCCTCGACTCGCTGCAGGCGGCCGGCTACACCGTCGTCGGCATCTCCAGGGACGCGCCGGCGAAGCTGGCGAAGTTCCGCGAGCGCGACGGGCTCACGATCACCCTGCTCTCCGACCCCGAGCTCGCCACGCACAAGGCCTACGGAGCCTTTGGGGAGAAGAAGCTCTACGGCAAGATTGTCGAGGGCGTCATCCGGTCGACCTTCGTCGTCGGCGCCGACGGCACGCTCGAGCTCGCGCAGTACAACGTCAAGGCGACCGGTCACGTCGCCAAGCTCAGGAGGGACCTGGGCCTGACCGCCTAGGGACCGACCACTCCGAAGGACAGTGATGAAGCTCCACCAGTCGCTCGCCGACCTCGCCCGCGACCACGGACACGACCTGTTCCGTGACGCGACCGCCTTCCGCGGCTCCCTCGACGACTACCTCGACGAGGGCCAGGCCTCCAGCGGCACCATCAACCTGCTGACCGACGCCGTCCGGCTCGGCGCGCTCGACGGCATGGTCACCATGCTCGACAGCGGCGCCAACCCCGCCGACGCCGTCGAGTCGGCCGGGCAGCGCCTGGCCCGCGACCGCGGCAGTGCCGACGTGCGCGGCTGCCAGTGGGCCGTCGCCGTCCTCGGCTACGCCCTGGGCAAGGTGCCCGAGCACCTGGTCACCGGCCTCGACCCCGACGCAGGTACGACGGCGCCGCCCCCGCCGGTCCCGCCGGTGCAGTCGCCGGGCCACTCCCCGGTGGCCTCCCCCGGCCAGCCGCCGGCCCCGTCGCCGGTCACCTCCCCGGTCGCCCACCCCCAGCAGCCGGTCGTCTCGCCGCCGCACCAGCCGGTGGCGGTCGCCGGAGGCTACGGCGGCGGGCCGCAGCAGCCCTACGGCGGCGGCTGGTCCCAGCCGACTCCACCGAAGAAGGGCAAGACCGGCCTCGTCATCGGCGCGGTCGCCCTGGTGCTCGTCCTGGTGATCGGCGGCATCATCGCCGCGGTCGCGCTCAGTGGCGACGACGACCCGGAGCGGAAGGCGACCGACGACCCGACGCCGACCGACACGCAGTCCACGCCCGGCTCGGACGTCCCTGACATCGGTGGTGACCGCTTCGAGGGCCTCGGCTACGAGGTCCAGGTGCCGAAGGGCTGGACCGACGGCACCGAGGAGTTCAAGTCGCAGAACTCCAACACCTCCACCCTCGACAAGGTGCTGCTCTGGGGCGACACCTTCAACACCGCGCGCGGCAACGTGATCATCGAGACCCAGTCGTCGTACGGCTACACCGACCCCAACGACCTCAAGGACAACTGGAAGACCGCACTGGTCTCCGGTGACAGCTCCGCCGAGATCAACGACGCCGCCAACATCTCCATCGACGGCCAGACCGCGCTCACCGTCGACATCGCCCGCACCAACGACAGCAACGTCGACGTCGTGCAGCGCTCGCACCTGGTCATCAGCGGTGACAAGGGCTACTCGATCACCGTGTCGCTCAAGGCGGGCGACGACGACGTGCTCGAGGAGTTCGACAAGATCCTCAGCACCTGGCAGTGGCAGGGCTGACGGCCCGGGTCTCCCCGGGCGTCGGCGGGTCCTAGACTCCCTTGCGCCCAGCCGGAGTGGTGGAACTGGCAGACACGCAGGATTTAGGTTCCTGTGCCTTCGGGTGTGCGGGTTCGAGTCCCGCCTCCGGCACCGATGGGCCGATGGGCCCGTCAGGCCAGGAAGTCGGCGACGAGCGGCGCGAGCTCGCGCAGCGCACGGCCGCGGTGCGAGATCGCGTCCTTGTCCTCGCGGCTGAGCTCGGCCGTGGTGCGGCCGGGGTGCTCGTCGGCGACGAAGAGCACGTCGTAGCCGAAGCCGCCGGTGCCGCGGACCTCGCGGATCACCCGGCCCTCCATGCGGCCCTCGACGACCAGCTCGCGGCCGTCGGCACGGACCAGCGCGACGGCGCAGGCGAAGTGGGCCGTGCGCCGCTCGTCCGGCACGTCGGCGAGCTGCGCCAGCAACAGCTGGTTGTTCCGCTCGTCGCTCTTCGGCGGGCCGGACCAGCGCGCCGAGAGCACCCCCGGCATGCCGTTGAGGGCGTCGACGCACAGCCCGGAGTCGTCGGCGATCGTCGGCAGGCCGGTGGCGGCGACGCCCGCACGGGCCTTGAGCAGCGCGTTGCCCTCGAAGGTCGGCTGGTCCTCGACCGGCTCCTCGAAGGGCGTGACGTCGTCGAGCCCGACGACCTCGACGCCCTGGAGGTGCTCGGCGAGGATCCGCTGCATCTCCTCCAGCTTCCTGGCGTTGCGGGAGGCGACGAGGACCTTCACGAGCCCAGGACCTCCTGCTGCATCCGGGTGAGGTCGGCGCAGCCCTTCTCGGCCAGCGCGAGCAGGGCGTCGAGCTCGCCGCGGTCGAAGGCGGCGCCCTCGGCGGTGCCCTGCACCTCGACGAACTTGCCGTCGCCGGTCATCACGACGTTCATGTCGGTCTCGGCACGGACGTCCTCGACGTAGGGCAGGTCGAGGCGCGGCACACCGTCGATGATGCCGACGCTGACGGCGGCCACCGAGCCGGTGAGCGCGCCGGGCACGCCGAGCTTGGCACAGGCGTCGGCCAGCGCGACGTACGCGCCGGTGATGGCGGCGGTGCGGGTGCCACCGTCGGCCTGGAGCACGTCGCAGTCGATCTGGATGGTGTTCTCGCCGAGCACCTTGTTGTCGATGACCGCGCGCAGCGAGCGGCCGATGAGGCGGCTGATCTCGTGGGTGCGACCGCCGATGCGGCCCTTGACGGACTCACGGTCGGAGCGGGTGTTCGTCGCGGCGGGGAGCATCGCGTACTCCGCCGTCACCCAGCCCAGGCCCGAGCCCTTGCGCCAGCGCGGGACACCCTCGGAGGCGGAGGCGGCGCACAGCACGCGGGTGCGGCCGAACTCCACCAGCACCGAGCCGGCGGGGTGGTCGAGCCAGTTGCGGGTGAACGTGATGGGGCGCAGCTCGTCGTCGGCGCGGCCGTCCTCGCGGGTGCTCATGGGAGAAACCTACCGAGCACCCCGACGGCCGCGCCGACGGCGGTCGCCGCCTACTTCACCTCGGCGCGCAGGATGCGCCACATGCCGAGGGTGACCGGGATGCCGACCCACAGCACGAGCGTCCAGACGCCCTGGACGTAGTTGACGAGGCCGACGTCGACCGGCTCGCCGATGATGTCGTAGCCGTCGGTGGTCAGCGGCGTGATCGCGGTGTTGATGTCGATCCACGGCAGGACGTCCTTCGCCCAGTCGAAGATCGCGTAGAGCGTCGACCACACCATCAGCGGCATGAGCAGCGCGACGACGTAGAAGACGCTGATCGCGCCGGGGGTGTTCAGCATCAGGCAGGCCAGCGCGAACCCCATCGCGAAGAACGCGAGCTGGCTGATCACGATCCACACCAGCGTGCTCAGGTCGAGGTTCCACGCCAGCGGGTTGTCCGTGACGAGGGCGCACAGCACGTTGGTCACCGCGCCGACGACGAACGCGACGACGATCGTGGCGACGGCGAGCGCGGAGACCGCGACCAGCTTGGCGAGGATCACCCGGCCGCGGTGCGGCTCGAGGGTGAAGCTCGCGAGCGCCGTGCGCTGGCTCCACTCGCTGGTGACGGTGAGGATGGCGAAGACCGGGAGCAGCAGCGAGACCGGGATGGTGAAGACCTGCGAGAGGTCGTTGCCGTCGACCCGGCCGTCGTTGAGCCCGACGACGAGGACGACCAGCGCCATCACCAGCAGCAGGAGGCCGGCGGTGATGCCCATCAGCCACAGGCCGCCACGGGTGTCGACCATCTTGCGCCACTCCACCTTCACCAGGCGGGAGAAGGGCGTGGGGCCGCTCTTGGACAGGTCGAGGGTCACGGGTGCGGTGGTGCTCATGCCGGGGTACCTCCGGTCGGGACGGCGACGCCCGGCACCGCGTCGCGCGCGGTCTCCGAGGTCAGCTCCAGGAACAGGTCCTCCAGCCCGGCGCCGCCGGACCGGAGGTCGGTGAGGACGACGCCCGCCGTGAGGGCGGCGCGACCGACCTCCTCGGTCGTCGCGTGGGCCTTCAACCCCTCGCCGGCCGGCTCGACGGCGTGGCCCGCCCCGGTCAGGGCGGTCGCGAGCGCCGCGTTGTCCAGGGAGGTGACGAGGGTGACCGCGGCGTTGCCCGCCCGCTCGAGCAGGGTCTTGCGGTCGCCCTGCGCGACGATCCGGCCGTGGCCGATGAGGATCATCTCGTCGGCGATCTGCTCGACCTCGTGCAGGAGGTGGCTGGACAGCAGGACGGTGCCGCCGCGGTCGGCGTACCCCTTGAGCAGGCCGCGCATCCACCGGATGCCGGCGGGGTCGAGGCCGTTGGCCGGCTCGTCGAGGATCAGCACCGACGGGTCGCCCAGCAGGGCGTGGGCGATGCCGAGGCGCTGCTTCATGCCGAGCGAGTAGTTGCGCAGCCGGCGGCGCGCCTCGGCGTCGGTGAGCCCGACCAGCTCGAGCATCTCGTCGACGCGCGTGCGCGGCAGGCCCATCGTCTGGGCGCCGATGGTGAGGATCTCCCGACCGGTGCGACCGGCGTGCTGGGCACCCGCGTCGAGCAGGGCGCCGACGTGCCGGCCCGGGTTGGGGATGTCGTGGTAGCGCAGTCCGCCGATGGTGGCCTGTCCGCGGGTGGGCGGGGTGAGGCCGACCATCACACGCATCGTGGTCGACTTGCCCGCGCCGTTGGGCCCGAGGAAGCCGGTCACGCGGCCCGGCTGTGCGACGAAGCTGACGTCGTCGACAGCGGTGAACGCGCCGTAGGAGACGGTGAGTCGATCTACGGTGATCATGGTCCAAGCCTGCCGGACCCACCTCCGGCGCACATCGGCCGGGCGGCTGGAACACACCCCTACCTCGGTAGGGGGCTGTTGCTCCCCACGGCGCTCCCGCGCCGGGCGCGGGACACCCTAGTCTCGACGGCGTGGAGTGCCCCGACGTCTACCAGCCGCCCCTGCGGTGGTGGAGCCACCTGTGGCGCTACCTGGTCGCGGTCACCATCGGTCTCGTGGTCTGGGTCCCGGTGGTCGAGGCCCAGGCCGAGGAGCGGCCGTTGCTGTTCTGGGGCGACCTCGCGTTCGGCGTCCTCGCCCTCGCGGTCGTGTGGTGGCGCCGGCGCTGGCCGCTGGCGGTCGCCCTCGCCACCACCGCGATGCTCCCGCTCAGCTCCCTCGCGGCCGGGGCGTCGACGCTCGCGGCGGTCTCCCTCGCGACCCGGCGACGGTGGTGGCAGGTCGCGGTCGTCGCGGTCGCCACGCTCGCCGGGGACTGGCTCTACTACCAGCTCCAGCCGGTGACCAGCTCCGACCCGGGGTGGCTGGTCGCGTCGGTCAGCGTGGCGGCCGTCGCGGCGACGATGGCGTGGGGCATGTTCATCGGCTCGCGCCGCGAGCTGCTGTGGACGCTGCGGCAGCGCGCCGAGACCGCCGAGGCCGAGCGCGACCTGCGCGCCAGCCAGGCCCGGACCAACGAGCGCGCCCGCATCGCCCGGGAGATGCACGACGTGCTCGCCCACCGGATCTCGCAGATCTCCATGCACGCCGGCGCACTGACCTTCCGCGAGGACCTGTCGGCCGACGAGATGCGCAGCAGCCTCACCGTCATCCAGACCAAGGCCCACGAGGCGCTGAGCGACCTCCGCGAGGTGCTCGGCGTGCTCCGCGACGAGGAGGCCGACGTCCCCGCGACGGTCCCCCAGCCGACGTACGCCGACATCGGGGAGCTCGTCGCCGAGGCCCGCGCGGCCGGCGCCACCATCGAGTACGACGACGGGCTGGTCGCCCACGAGCCCCCACCGGCCGCGGTCGGGCGCACGGCCTACCGCATCGTGCAGGAGGGCATCACCAACGCGACCAAGCACGCCCCGGCCGCCACCCTGCACGTCCACGTCGGCGGCTCCCCCGACACCGGCGTCGACATCGTGCTGCGCAACGCCCTGGGCTTCGGCCCGACCCGCACCCCCGGTGCCGGGCTCGGCCTGGTCGGCCTCACCGAGCGCGCGGAGCTGCGCGGCGGCTGGCTCGCGCACGGCGTCGAGGGCACCTCGCCGGGGAACGGCAGGCCGGCGTCGTTCGTGCTCCGGGCGTGGCTACCGTGGTCCGCCGAGGAGGCCGTGCGGTGAGTGACACGAGTGGGCAGGGCGACCGGTCCGGGGGCGTGACCCGGGTGCTGGTCGTCGACGACGACCCGCTGGTGCGCTCCGCGCTCGCCCTCATGCTGGGCGGGCAGGCGGACATCGCGGTCGTGGGCGAGGCGCCCGACGGCAAGGCCGGCGTGCGGCTCGCCCGGGAGATGGCGCCCGACGTCGTGCTGATGGACATCCGGATGCCGGTGCTCGACGGCCTCGCCGCGACTCGCGTCCTGCACGGCGAGCCGGACCCGCCGCGGGTGATCGTGCTGACCACCTTCGACGCCGACGACTACGTGGTCGGCGCGCTCGCGGCTGGCGCCGACGGCTTCCTGCTCAAGGACACCCCACCCAGCGAGATCGTCGCCGCGATCCGCAAGGTCGCCGACGGCGACCCGATACTCTCCCCCTCGGTGACCCGCACGCTCATCGAGCGGGTGCGCACCGACACCGGCGACGACCGGGCCGCCGACGCCCGGCGTCGGCTCGACCGGCTCACCGAGCGCGAGCTCGACGTGGCCCTGGCCGTCGGCCGCGGGCTGTCCAACGCCGAGATCGCCGCCGAGCTGCACCTGTCGGTGCCGACGGTCAAGGGCCACGTGTCGCGGCTCTTCGACAAGCTGGAGACGACGAACCGCGTGCAGATCGCGCTGACCATCGAGGCCGCCCGCCGCTGACGCGGGCTCAGAGGTCGAAGACGGCGCCCTGCACGGCGAGCTCGGTCGGCCCGTCGTACGCCTTGCCCGCCTCGGCGAGCATGGTCTGCGCGTCGTGCCACGGCGGCACGTGGGTGACCACGAGCCGCTTCGACCCGGCCCGCGTCGCGACCTCGCCGGCCTCCTGGCCGGTCAGGTGGAGGTGGGGCGGGTTGTCGTCGCAGCTGCGGAAGGACGCCTCGCACAGGAACAGGTCGGCGTCCGCGGCGATCGCGTCGAGCGCGGCCGTGGGGCCGGTGTCGCCGCTGTAGCCGAGCACCTTGCCGAACGCGCTGACGCGCAGGCCGTACGCCGGCACCGGGTGGTCGACCTCGAACGGCTCGATCGTGAACGGTCCGACCTCGACCGGCTCCTTGTAGACCCGGAAGGAGAACTCCTCGCGCATCCCCGGCTTGCGGGGCAGGTCGTAGGCCTTCGCGAGCCGCTTCGCGGTGCCCTTCGGGCCCCACACGGGGATCCGCGGCTGGGTGCCGGACGGGTGGTACTTGCGCAGCACGTAGTAGCTGGTCATGTCGACACAGTGGTCGGCGTGCAGGTGGCTGAGGAACACCGCGTCCACCTGCAGCGGGTCGACGTAGCGCTGCAGCGCGCCGAGCGCGCCGTTGCCCATGTCGAGCACCAGGCTCCACGTGCGCAGCGCGTCGGTGGCCTGCACGAGGTAGCAGCTGGCCGGCGACTCGGGACCCGGGTAGGAGCCCGAGCACCCCACGACCGTCAGCCGCACGGAGCGGTCCGCCGGGGCGTCCGGGACCCGGAGCCGCGTCGTCTCCGGAGCCACGTCTTCACTCATGCAAGTCCCCCTGCGAACTGTCCGGCCGCCACCAGCTCGGGGCCGAGGAACCGGCGCCCGATCGTCGCGAACTCCGCCGGGGAGCCCGTGGTGGAGAAGGTGTACGTCGGCTCGCCGGCCGGCCGCATCAGGCCGGTGTCGGCGAGCATCCGGTAGACGTCCTTGGCGCACTCCTCGGCGCTGCTCACCAGGGTCACCTCGTCGCCCATGACGTAGGAGATGACGCCGGTCAGCAGCGGGTAGTGGGTGCAGCCGAGGATCAGGGTGTCGATGCCGAGCTCGCTCAGCGGGTCGAGGTACTCGTGCGCGACGGCGATGAGCTCCTCGCCGCCCGTCACGCCGGCCTCGACGAAGTCCACGAAGCGCGGGCAGGCACGCGTGGTCAGGGAGATCTGGGGCGCCGCGGCGAAGGCGTCGTCGTAGGCCATCGACTCGGCGGTGGACCGCGTGCAGATCACGCCGATCCGGTTGTTGCGGCTGGCGGCGACCGCGCGCCGGGTGGCCGGGTAGATCACCTCGACCACCGGGACGTCGTACCGCTCGCGGGCGTCGCGCAGCATCGCGGCGGAGGCGGAGTTGCACGCGATGACGAGGGCCTTGACACCCTGCTCGACGAGGTGGTCGAGGCACTCGAGGGCGTACTCGCGCACCTCCCCGATCGGCTTGGGGCCGTACGGCTGGCGGGCGGTGTCGCCGACGTAGGTGATCGACTCGTGCGGCAGCTGGTCGATGACCGACCGTGCGACGGTGAGCCCGCCGAACCCGGAGTCGAAGATCCCGATAGGGGCATCGACGTCGAGGTGGTCGTGGTTCCGCACCCGGCCAGACTACGGCGTCGGCCCCTCCCGGGTCGGCATTGCGGGACCGAGATCACGTCATGACGACGCTCACGCCTATGCTCGTGCGATGACCTCTGGTGACCGGCTCGGGCGCCTCCCGGGGACCGCCGCGGCGCTCGCCCTCGCCCTGCTGCTGCCCTTCCTGGCGAGCTGTTCCGGCGCGCAGGAGCAGCCGGCGTCGCGCCAGCTGGTGCCGACCTCGCAGCAGGTGCCGCGCGCCTCGGCGATCAACGGCAAGCGCGTCGTCGCCATCTCCCTCGACGGCCTCAACCCCCGCGCGATCACCCGGCTCGGCCGCAGCCGGCTGCCGCACCTCTACCGGATGATCCGGGAGGGCGCCTACACCCTCAACGCCCGGGCCCAGGTCGAGCAGACGGTCACCCTGCCCAACCACACGAGCATGGTCACCGGCCGCCGGATCCGCGCAGCCGCGGACGGCCACGGCGTCACGTGGAACACCCACCGCCCGGGGACGACGGTGCACGGGGCCGCCGGCCACGACGTGTCCTCGGTGTTCCGGACCGTCCACCGCGGCGGCGGTCGCACGGCGCTGTTCTCGACCAAGCAGAAGTTCACCCTCTTCGGCCGGTCGTGGTCGCAGGCCGTGCACCGCACGGTGATCCGCGACGCCGACGACGTCGCCCTCACGAGGCTCTTCCGCCGCGACATCGTGGCCACGAAGCGGTCCTTCGCCTTCCTGCACCTGGGCCTGGCCGACAAGACCGGCCACGCGCGCGGCTGGATGACCCGGCCCTACCTCGACGCCGTGGTGCGCCTCGACCGGCTCGTCGGCCAGGTGCTGTCGACGGTCCGCAGCACGCCGCGCCTGGCACGCTCGACGGTCGTCGTCCTCACCGCCGACCACGGCGGCGTCCCGGGCACGAACGGCCACGGCGCCGCGACCAGCTTCGAGAACTACCGCGTCCCGTTCATCGTCTGGGGCGCCGGCGTCGACCACGGCGACCTCTACGACCTCAACCCGACGCTGCGCAACCCCGGCCGCGGCCGCCCCGGCGTGAGCGGGGCGCAGCCGGTCCGCAACGGCGACCTGGCCAACCTCGCGACGAAGGTGCTCGGCCTCGGCCCGGTCGCGGGCAGCCTCTGGAACCGGTCGCAGCACCTGACCTGGCACCGCTGATCGGGCCGGCACCCGGTCCCCCGGTCAGCGGCGCAGCTCGCGCAGCGTCGGCCACGGGTTGAAGCGGCAGCCCTGGGTGCCCTTCGACTGCTGCATCATCACCGGCGCGAGGGCGCCGCGGCGCGGGCAGGAGGCATGGCCCTTGCCGAGCCAGTGCCCGGTCTCGTGGTTGACGACCATGTGCCGGTAGGAGCGCAGCGAACGGCCGGCGCGGTTCCAGGCCGGGGAGGCGTGCTTCCAGCGGGTCGCGTTGATGATGACGTTGCGCCCGACCCGGCACGACCACTCCGCGCTGCACCCGGAGGAGAAGCCGGGGACACGGGACGCCGCCGAGATCCACAGCGTGAAGCCGCCGCCGGAGCGGACCGGGACGAAGCGCACTCCCCGGCCCCGCCAGCCGCGCGGGTCGTCGAAGGTCTCCTGGGCCTGCCGACGGAAGGTGGCGACGTCGGTGCGCACGGCGCCCTTGACCCGCACCGAGTAGCGGACGACGCGGCGCACGTCGACCCGGTGGCGCACGACCCCGGTCCGGGCGGTCGCGATCGCCGTCTTCCGCTCGGGGTGGCGCAGGACGACCTTCACACCGAGCCGGTGGCCCACGTCGGCGGGCCGGACCTGGTAGCGGCGGCCGGTGGCACCGGTGATCGGTCGGTCGTCGCGCAGCCACTGGTAGCGCACCGTCGCCGGCGCCGGGCGCCACCGCCCGGGCTCGGCGCGCAGGGTCTGCCCGAAGCGGCGCACGCCGGTGACCTGCGGCGCCTCCACCTGGGTGAAGGCCGGCAGGTCACCCGAGCCGGGCGTCGCCTCGTCGGCGGCCGCCGGGGTGGCGACGGCGAGCACGCAGCACAGCGCGAGGACGGTTCCGCGGAGTCGCATCGCTCCACAATACGTCGCCCGTGGGGGCCGGGCTCAAGCCCAGAGCTGGCCCTCGAGGCGGTCCTCCGCCTCGTCGATCGTGCCCTCGTAGGCACCGGTCGAGAGGTACTTCCAGCCGCCGTCGGCGACCACGAACGCGATGTCGGCGGCCTCGCCCGCCTTCGCCGCCTTGGCCGCCTGGCCGAGCGCGGCATGCAGGATCGCGCCGGTGGAGATGCCGGCGAAGATGCCCTCCATCTCCAGCAGCTCCCGCACCCGGCGCACGGCGTCACGCGGTCCGACCGAGAACCGGCTGTCGATCAGCTCGGCGTCGTACAGCTCGGGGACGAAGCCCTCGTCGAGGTTGCGCAGGCCGTAGACGAGCTCGCCGTAGCGCGGCTCGGCGGCGACGATGCGCACGTCGGGCTTCGCCCGGCGGAAGAAGCGGGAGACGCCCATCAGCGTGCCGGTCGTGCCGAGGCCGGCGACGAAGTGCGTGACGTTCGGCAGGTCGGCGAGGATCTCGGGTCCGGTGCCCTCCTCGTGCGCGAGGGCGTTGGCCGCGTTGCCGTACTGGTAGAGCATCACCCAGTCGGGGTGCTCGGCCGCCATCTGCTTGGCGACGCGCACGGCCTCGTTGGAGCCGCCGGCGGCGGGCGAGGAGAAGATCTCCGCCCCCCACATCCGCAGCAGCTGGCGCCGCTCCTCAGAGGTGTTCTCGGGCATCACGAAGACGGTGCGGTAGCCCTTGAGCTTGGCCGCCATCGCGATCGAGATGCCGGTGTTGCCGGACGTCGGCTCGAGGATCGTGCAGCCGGGACGCAGCGTGCCGTCCTTCTCCGCCTCCTCGATCATCCGGAGCGCGGGCCGGTCCTTGATCGAACCGGTCGGGTTGCGGTCCTCGAGCTTGGCCCAGATCCGCACCTCCGGCGCACCCGGGGTGTTGAACGGGGCCGAGAGTCGCGGCAGCCCCACCAGCGGCGTGTTGCCGACGGAGGTCAGGAGGCTGTCGTAGCGGACCATGGCCGACGGGCGCTCAGGCAGCGCCGCCGGCGACGGCCGGCAGGATGACGACCTGGTCGCCGTCGGAGAGCTCGGCGTCGAGGCTGCCGATGAAGCGGACGTCCTCGTCGTTGATGTAGACGTTCACGAAGCGGCGCAGCTCGAGGCCGGCGCCCTTGTCCTCGACCAGCCGGTCCTTGATGCCCGGGTGGTTGGACTCGAGGGAGTCGATGAGCGCGCTCAGGGTCGAGCCCTCGGCGTCGACAGCCTTCTCACCACCGGTGTAGGTGCGCAGGATGGTCGGGATCCGGACCTCGATGGCCATGTCAGCTGCTCTCCTCTGCAGGGGTGACGGTGTCGACGATGGTGACCTCTTCCTCGGTCACGACTCCGTCGATGATTCTGTAGGACCTGAACTCCACCGGACCGGGGTTATTCCCGTGCTCCCGCGTGCTGACGAGCACGTAGTGGGCACCGGGCTCGCTGGCCAGGTTGATGTCGGTGACGCTGGGGTACGCCTCCGTCGCGGTGTGCGAGTGGTAGATCACCACCGGCTCCTCGTCGCGATCGTCCATCTCCTTGTAGAGCTGGAACAGGTCGCTGGAGTCGTACTCGTAGAACGTCGGGCTGCCCGCCGCGTTCACCATCTCGACGTGGCGCACCGGCTGGTCGCTCCCGATCGGGCCCACGACCATGCCGCACGCCTCCACCGGGTGCTCCCGCTTGGCATGCTCCACGAGGGCGTCGTACGTCGCCTGGTCGATCCGCAACACGCGCTCCAGCGTATTGCGTCTGCCCCGCTCCCCCGGCATCGGGCCGGTAGTCGGATGGCTGGGCCGCCCCGCACCGGGGCGTCGACCGGCCCGTCAGCCCGTCGGGCTGACCGACTTCGCGCGGATCCGCTCCAGGCTGGGCCAGCGGACGTCGTGGACCCAGCCGAGCTTCTCCATGACCCAGATGACCCGGGCGGAGGTGTCGAGCTGGAACCGCTTGACGCCGTGGCGGGCGGAGGTGGGGTCGGCGTGGTGGAGGTTGTGCCAGGACTCGCCGCCGGACGGGATGGCCAGCCACCAGACGTTGCCGGAGAAGTCGCGGGAGGTGAAGGGGCGCTCGCCGAGGGTGTGGCAGATCGAGTTGATCGACCAGGTGACGTGGTGGATCAGCCCGATCCGGACGATGGTGCCCCAGAAGAACGCGGTGAGCGCGCCCTGCCACGACCAGGTCAGCAGGAAGCCGAGGAGGGGCGGCAGGAAGAGCGAGGTGAGGACCCACAGCCAGAAGAGGCGGGAGATCCGGACCAGGTCGCGGTCCTTGGCGAGGTCGGGGGCGTACTTGTCGATCGGGGTCTGCTCGGGGTCGAACAGCCAGCCGATGTGCGCCCAGAGGAAGCCCTTGGTGAGGCCGCGCAGGCTGTTGCCGTAGCGCCACGGCGAGTGCGGGTCGCCGTCGCGGTCGGAGAACTTGTGGTGCTTGCGGTGGTCGGCGACCCAGCGGATGACCGGGCCCTCGACGGCCATCGAGCCGAGGACGGCGAGGGTGATCTTCACCGGCCGGTTCGGCTTGAAGGACTTGTGCGTGAAGAGCCGGTGGTAGCCGACGGTGATGCCGTGCAGGGTTAGGCCGTACATCACGAACGTGATGAGCACGTCGCTCCAGCCCAGCCAGCCGCCCCACGCGACGGGGATGGCGGCGAGGAACGCGACGAACGGAACGGCGATGAAGAGCCCGAGGGCGAAGCGCTCGGGCCACGACTGCGTGTCACCGCTCATGGTGGCGCGGACGGTGGTGTCGGTCCCGGCTCGGTCGTCGAGTGCGGTCATCGGGGGTGCTCCAGGGCTTCGGCGGGCCTCATCACGGAAAGACTAGGCCCGTTGCTGCAGGGTCTGACCACCCGGTACCGCCGTACGGGATGCGTAGTCCCCCACCGGACGCCGACCTCTGGCCGGATCAGCCGACTGAGCGGACCAGCGTCTCCTGGATGAAGCCGAGCCACTCGTAGATGTGGTGCGCCTGTGCCCGCGAGTCCTCGTCGGGCAGGGAGTACCAGAGCTCCTCGTCGTCCTCCTCGACCCCGAGCCGGGTGCCGAGCGCGAGCCGGAGGTCGGTGAGCGAGCGCAGCCAGACCAGCGCCGTCTCGTCGTCGAGCTCGACGTCGATCGCGAGCTCCTCGTCGAGGGGCTCGGCGGGCAGGCCGGCCTCCTCGAGGGTGTCGATGACGGTCGCCGCGGCGCGGGCCTTGCCGTCGCGCAGGCCGCCCTCGGTGAACCGCCGGAACTCCGCGGCAGCCTCGGCGTCCTCGCGGTAGGCGCTGGGGAACAGCCGGCGCAGGACCGGGTCCTCGGGCTCGGTGGTGGGGCCGGAGAAGTCGAGGAGCGCCTCCAGCGGGTCGCGCTCGGTGGCGGCGACCGCCGACTCGTTGTGCAGCAGCTCGACGAGCTGGGCGGCCAGGGAGCGCAGCAGGTCCGCCTCGAAGACCGAGAAGGTCGCGATGGCGCGCTTGCTGCGCCGGTGCCGGACGAAGCCGGTGGTCGGGGAGGTCACGCGTCGGTGGCCTTCGACAGGGTGGCCCACAGGCCGTACTCGTGCATCGCCTGCACGTCGCGCTCCATCTCCTCGCGGCTGCCGCTGCTGACGATCGACCGCCCCTCCTCGTGGACCTCCATCATCAGCTTCTCCGCCTTCTTCCTGCCGTAGCCGAAGTGCTTCTGGAAGACGAAGGTGACGTAGGACATCAGGTTCACGGGGTCGTTCCACACCACCGTCACCCAGGGGGTGTCGGCGAGCGTGATGTCGTCCGGGGTGAGGTCCTGCTGGACTCCCGGATCGACCTTCTCCGGGCTCGCGGTCGTCACGGCTCCATGGTGGCACAGCGCCTCGGGGCGTCCCCGGGCACCACGGTCAGCCCACGGTCAGCACCACTTGTCGGCGAGCGTGGTGACCACGTTGAGGTTGCGGTTGGTCGCCACGACGTCGAGGGACTTCTCGATCTTGTACGGGTCGACGGCGCCGGCCTCGTAGCCGGGGCCGAGCAGGACGTGCGCCGCGCGGCCGCGGACGACGACCTGGTTGACGTCGGTGCTGCGCTCGTGGACCGCGGTGACCCGGTCCGGGTCCGGCTCGTCGGCGAGCAGGTAGACGTAGTGCCGCTCGAGGTCGGGGCGGGTGAGCTCGCGCGCGTCGTCGGCGATGGCGCGCAGCTCGGCGGTCGTGAACACGATGGTGGGCACGGCGAAGCCGGCCCGCTCCTCGTAGGCCTTCTCCAGCACCGCAGCGACCTTCTGCGGCGACCGGTTGCCGATGGTGAGGCGGACGTTGCCGGTGTTGATGTGGGTCAGCACGTCGGTGCCGCCGGCGGCCTCGGTCGCGGCGACGATGTCGGCCTTGGGGAACTTGCGGTTGGGCCCGAGGTTGATGGCCCGCAGGAACGCGACGTACGTGGGCATCCCTGCATTGTGTCGTGCCTCACGGACACCTGACATACATAGGTTTCCAATGTAGTTTGGTTCCTCGTGCCCTCCACCCCCACGCCGCTGCACGGCGAGCTCACGATCCAGGCCGCACGCCTGGTCCGGCTGGTCCGCCGCGAGCACGCCTCCGCCGCCGGCCTGCGCGTGCTGTCCACCCTCGACGAGCTCGGACCCCAGTCGGTGACCGCGCTGGCGCAGGCCGACCACTGCTCGCAGCCGACGATGACCGGCCAGGTGCGCCACCTCGCCGGCCTGGGCTGGGTGACCAAGGAGCCCAACCCGGCGGACGCGCGGAGCAGCCTGGTGGCCCTCACCCCGGCAGGGCGCGCCGAGCTCGACCGGGTGCGTCGGCTCAACGCCGAGCTGGTCGCCGAGCGGCTGGCACACCACCCCGACCTGACCACCGACGACCTCGCCACCGCCGTGACGGTGCTGAAGGCCGTCCTCGACCTCCCTCGGGAAGGAACTTCGTGACCACCACCGAGCCCACCGCACGCGCCGCAGGCCAGGAGGGATCGTTCCTCCGCCAGCCGCGCGCCGTCTGGGCCGTCACCTTCGCCTGCGTCATCGCGTTCATGGGCATCGGCCTCGTCGACCCCATCCTCAAGGAGATCGCAGCACAGCTGGACGCGACCCCGAGCCAGGTGTCGCTGCTGTTCACCAGCTACATGGCAGTGATGGGCGTGGCGATGCTCGTGACCGGGGTCGTCTCGACCCGCATCGGCGCGAAGCGCACGCTGCTGGTCGGCCTCGTGCTGATCATCGTCTTCGCCGGCCTCGCCGGCGCGTCGGGGTCGGTCGGGGCCGTGATCGGCTTCCGCGCCGGCTGGGGCCTGGGCAACGCCCTGTTCATCGCCACGGCCCTCTCGACGATCGTGAGCGCGTCGACGGGCTCGCTGGCCCGGGCCATCATCCTGTTCGAGGCAGCACTCGGCCTCGGCATCGCGTCCGGCCCCCTGGTGGGCGGACTGCTCGGCGAGCAGTCGTGGCGGGGCCCGTTCTTCGGCGTCTCGGTGCTGATGAGCGTCGCGCTGGTCGCGACGACGTTCTTCCTGCCGGCGACACCGCCGGCCGGTCGTCGTACGACGCTGGCCGACCCCTTCCGCGCACTGCGCCACCCGGCGCTCGCCGTCATCGCCGTCGTCGCCGTCTGCTACAACCTCGGCTTCTTCTCCCTGCTGGCGGCCGGCCCGTTCGCACTCCCGGACGCCGGGATCATGGAGATCGGCTGGGTCTTCTTCGGCTGGGGCCTGATGCTCGCCTTCACCTCGGTCGGGGCCGCCCCGTGGCTGCAGCGCCGCCTCGGCACGGTCCCCGCGCTCGTCGCCGCACTGGTGCTCTTCGCCCTCGACCTGGCCTTCATCGCGGTGGCAGCCGACACTGCCAGCCTGGTGGTCGTCGGGATCGTCGTGGCCGGCGCCTTCCTCGGCGTGGTCAACACCCTGGTCACCGAGGCCGTGATGGGCGCAGCGCCGGTCGAGCGCCCGGTCGCGTCGTCGGCCTACTCGTTCGTCCGCTTCACCGGCGGCGCCGTGGGCCCGTACGTCGCCCTCAAGCTCGCCGAGCACCAGGGGGCTGCCGCGCCGTTCTGGTTCGGGACGGTCGCCGTCGCGGTGGGCGTCGTGGCGATGCTCCTCGGGGCGCGCACGGTGACGCGGGCCCTGCACGGCGCGCCCGCTCCGCACTCCCCCGCGGAGGCCGAGGCGGAGGCGCTCGGCGACCTGGCCTGAGCCGCCGGGGAGGCGCGCGCCGCGACAGCCCGTGAGCCGGGTCAGCCCATGATCAGGCAGGAGCTCGACGCGTAGGCGACGAGGCGGTCCTGGCCGTCGTACAGCTTCGCCTCGGCGAGCGCGGTGCGTCGCCCGCGCTGGATGACGGTGCCGACGGCGCGCAGCCGGCCGGAGTCGACGGTCACGGCCTTGAGGAACTTCACGGTCAGGTCGAGCGAGGTGTAGGCCTCCCCCACGGCGAGCGTCGAGTGCACGGCGCAGCCGCAGGCCGAGTCGAGCAGGGTCGCGTGGACGCCGCCGTGCACGCTGCCGATCGGGTTGTAGTGACGGGGCTCCGGGTCGAGCTCGAAGACCGCCGTGCCGCGCTCGGGGACGTCGAAGCCGGCGAAGCCCAGCGTGTCCGCGATCGGCGCGGGCGGCAGGTGGCCGTCGCGCATCGCCCGGAGCTGCTCGAAGCCGTCGAGCCCGGCCGGGTCCATCTGGGTCTTGATCACGGACTCAGTCATGGTGTCCATGACACCACCCGATGCTGGGTCTGTCAACGAGACCCAGATCCTCCTATGCTGGCGGGGTGAGCACCGCGAGCACCGTGAGCGAGCCGGCCGCCCTCGCCTGGTCGGTCGAGAACTGCACGCTGGGCCGGGCGATGGCGATCCTCGGCGAGCGCTGGACCGTGGTCGTGCTGCGCGAGGTCTTCCTCGGCGTGCGTCGCTTCGACGACATCCGGCGCCACTCCGGGATCCCCCGCCAGGTGCTGTCGGCCCGGCTCGCGACGCTCGTCGAGCACGGCCTGCTCCAGCGGGTGCCCTACCGCGCGGAGGGTGCGCGGACACGGCACGAGTACCGGCTCACCGCGATGGGCCTGGAGCTCCAGCCGATCCTGCTGGCGATCACCCAGTGGGGCGACCGCCACCTCGCCGACCCCGACGGACCGCCGATCACCTTCGTGCACCGCGACGGCTGCGACGCCCCGGTGCACGTCGAGGTCCACTGCGCCGCCGGCCACCGCATCGACGAGCCACGCGAGGTCGGCAGCCGCCCCGGCCCGGGCGCGCGACCGGCGACCGGCAGGAGCGGCGACCCGGCCTAGGCGCGCGAGCGCGCCAGCAGGTAGACGAAGTACGGCGCGCCGATCAGCGCGACGACCAGCCCGGCCGGGACCTGGGCGGGTGCGATCACGGTGCGGCCGATGACATCGGCGACGCCGAGCAGCACGGCGCCGACGAGCACCGCGACCGGGACCGACCGCGCGTGCCGGCCGCCGACGAGAGCGCGGGCCATGTGCGGCGCCACCAGGCCGACGAATCCGACGACACCCACGGCGGACACGCTCATCGCTGCCAGCAGCGCCGCCGTCAGCAGGACGACGAGGCGGACCGCCTCGAGCCGCACGCCGACCAGGCGGGGCGTGTCCTCGTCGAGGGCGAGCAGGTCGAGCTCGCGGCGCACCAGCCAGGCCAGCGGGAGCGCCAGGGCGAGCATGACCGCGACGGGCAGCACCTGCTCGAAGGTCCGGCCGTACGTCGTACCGGACATCCAGGTGTAGATCCGGGGCGTGTCCCAGGGGTTCGACCGGACCAGCATGAACGTCGTGAGCGCGGCCGAGCCGTACCAGGTGCCGATGCCGATCAGCACGAGTCGGTCGGCGTTGAGCCCGCCGCGCCACGCGAGGCCGTAGACGAGGGCGAAGGCGACCAGCGCACCCACGGTGGCGCCGACGAGGATCGACGTGGTGCTGGCGGCCTGGGTGACGCCGGCGCCGGTGACCACGACGACCGCACCGACACCGGCACCACCGGTGATGCCGAGGATGCCGGGCTCGGCGAGCGGGTTGCGGCAGGTGGCCTGCACCATGGACCCGGCCAGCGCCAGCGCTGCACCGGCGAGGACGGCGGCCGCGACCCGCGGCGCGCGCTCGTCCAGCGCGAAGTCGATGAGCGGGGCGGACTCGCCGCGCAGCCACAGCGAGAGGTCCCCGACCCGCAACCAGGTGTCCCCGCCGAGCAGGCCGAGGAGGACGACGCCCGCCGCGCCGACGGCGGCCACGACGAGGACGAGGGTGAACCGCAGCCGGCTGCCCACGCCGACCCGGGCGGCGGCCGGCTGGCGCGCGGGGCCGGCGTCGCGCTGGCGGCGGGCGAGCAGGATCATGATCGTCGCGCCGACCAGCGTGGTGGTGATGCCGGTCGGGATGGAGATCGCGGCCTTCGCCCCGAGCAGGCCGCGGATGGCCACGTCGGCGAGCACGACCACCGTCGCCCCGGTGAGCCCGGCGGCCGGGAGCAGCACGGCGTGCCGGTGCAGCGCGGGGACGAACCGTCCGCAGAGGCGGACGATCACCGGCGCGAAGAGGCCGACGAAGCCGATCGGCCCGGCGAGGGTCACCGATGCCGCGGTCAGCAGCACCGCGAGGATCGTGCCCAGCGCGCGGGTGCTGCGCACGGGCACGCCCAGGACGGCGGCGCTGTCGTCGCCGAGGCCGAGCAGGTCGAGCCGGCGAGCGAGCAGCAGCGCGGCCACGGTGGCGACCACGACGACCGGTGCCGCCTGCTGGAAGGCGCGCAGGCCGAGCTGGCTCAGCGAACCGCTCCCCCACGCGAACAGGCTGGTCGTCTCCTCCTCGAACAGGATCAGCAGCGTCGAGGTGGCAGCCTGGAGCGCGAGCGCGACGGCCGAGCCGGCCAGCACGAGCCGGGTGGTCGACGTGCCCGCCCCGCCGGCGAGCCCGAGCACGAGCGCGGCGGCGAGCAGGCCGCCGACGAAGGCGGTGAGGCCGGACGCCCAGATCGGGACGGACAGGCCCAGGGCCGCCACCACGGTGACGGCGAGGTAGGCGCCGCCGGTCACCGCGAGGGTGTCGGGCGAGGCGAGGGCGTTGCGCGCCAGGCTCTGGAGGAGCGCGCCCGCCACGCCGAGCGCGAAGCCGACGGCGATGCCGGCCGCGAGCCGGGGCACGCGGGAACCGAGCAGCACGTCGCCGGCGTCCGCACCGGCGCCGCTCGAGCGCTCTCCCAGCAGCCAGCGCCAGATGTCGCCGCCGCCGATGGCGGAGGTGCCCTGGGTGAGGTGCCAGCCGGAGACGGCGAGCAGCACGACGACGAGCAGCAGCAGCACCCCGGAGGCGCTGAGGACGCCACCGGCGCCGAGCCGCGGGGTGGCCGCGGGCCGGTCCGGTGCGACGTGCCGCTGCTGCTCGATCGTCATCGGGTCACTTGGTCAGGAGGTCGACGTACGCGTCGATGACCTGCTGGGCCGAGCGGGGACCGCCGAAGGTCCAGATGCCGGTCGGGAACGCGTGCGAGCGGCCCTCGGCGACGGCGGGGATCTTCTTCCAGACGGCGTTCTTCGCGAGTGCGGCATTGACGTCGCCGGCGGGGTCGACGGTGCCGGTGTAGAAGAAGGTGGCGTCGCCGAGCTCGCTCATGCCCTCGATGTCGGTCTGGCCCAGGCCGTAGGCCGGGTCGACCTCGCCGGTCCAGGCGTTCTCGAGGCCGAGCTCCTCGCCCAGCTCACCCATCAGCGAGCCCTGGCCGAACGGGCGGATCGACACGTTGCCACCCTGGATCCAGCCGTCGAAGTAGACGAACTTCTTCTCCTCGACCGTGCCGACCTCCTCCCTGGCTGCCTCCAGCGAGGCGTTGAAGTCGTCGACGACGACCTCGGCGCGCTCCTCGCGGCCGGTGGCCTGCGCGATGAGCTCGAAGGTCGAGATCATGTTGGCGACCGGGTCCTTCGCGTCCGCACCCTTGGTGGCGAGCACCGGGACGTCGTACTTCTCGAGCTGCTTGATGATCTCGTCCTCGGCCGTGTAGGCCTCGACGACGACCAGGTCGGGGTTGGTGCCGAAGAGCGTCTCCAGGTTCGGCTCACCGCGGGTGCCCACGTCGGTGACGCCCTCGGCCGGGAGCTCCTCGGCGGTGTTCCAGGTGCCGTAGCCCTCGACGTCCGCCACCGCGACGGGGGTCAGGCACAGGGTGAGCACGTCCTCGACCTGCTGCCACTCGAGCACGGCGACGCGCTCGGCGGGCTTGTCGAGCTCGACCTTGCGGCCGTAGCTGTCGGTCAGCGAGACCGGGTCCGTCGAGGTGGTCGTCTCGTCGGCGGCGCAGTCGACGGAGTCGTTCGCCTGGGGGGCCGCGTCGTCGGAGCCGGTGTCGGTCGTGCCACAGGCGGCCAGGAACAGGCCGAGCGGCAGGGCCAGTGCAGCGGCCAGCGGTCGTGTCTTCATCGGGTTCCTCACTGGTGATGGCGCTCAGCGGCGCCGGTGGTGGTGCCTGCCCTGGGCCTCCACCCGCACCGCGCCCGTCTCCGGGTCGACGAAGCAGCGGATGGGCAGTCCGTAGACCTCGGAGAGGTGCTCCGCGGTCAGTACGTCGGCAGGTGCGCCGGCAGCGCGGACCGTGCCCTGGTGCAGCAGCACGATCCGGTCCGCCACGGTGGCGGCGTGGTTCAGGTCGTGCAGGACGACGCCGAGTGCCGTCCCGTGGTCGTCCGCGAGGTCGCGGACGAGGTCGAGGGTCTCCACCTGGTAGCGCAGGTCGAGGTGGTTGGTCGGCTCGTCGAGCAGCACCACGCCGGTGTCCTGGGCGAGGCAGGTCGCGAGCCAGACCCGCTGGAGCTCGCCGCCGGAGAGCTGGTCGACCGGCCGGTCGGCCATGTCGACGACGCCGGTGACGGCCATCGCGTGGTCGATCGCCGCACGGTCGGCGTCGCTGACGCCCGCGAAGCGGCCGCGGTGCGGGTGGCGGCCGAAGGCCACGACGTCGCGCACCCCGAGGCCCGACGGGTGCGGGCGCGACTGCGACAGCAGGGTCACCCGGCGGGCGAACTCCTTCGCGCTCAACGGCGCGGCGTCCTGGTCGTCGACGTGCACCGAGCCCGCGTCGATGCGGTGCAGGCGGGCGAGCGAGCGGAGCACGGTCGACTTGCCGCTGCCGTTGGGGCCGATGAGCGCGGTGACGACGCCGGGCTCGAGGCGCACGGAGACGCCGTGCACGACGGTCGTCCGCTGGTAGCCCAGGACGAGGTCGCGTCCTTCGAGAGCGGTGGTCACGAAAGGTCAGCCTAACCTAAGTGTCCGGCGGCCAGGCATCCTTTGCGATGCCTCTCCACATCCTGGCGCGGCTCAGGAGGTCTTGCGCACCGCCCACTCGCGGATCCGGTCGATGCGCTTCTGCAGCTGCTCGGCGTTCGCGACCGCGGCCGCCGGACCCCCGCACTCGCGGCGCAGGGCGGCGTGGGTGATGCCGTGCGCCTGGCCGGTCCGGTGGTGCCAGGACGCGACCAGGCTGTTCAGCTCGCGCCGGAGCAGCGCGAGGTGCTCGTGGGTCGCGACGTCGGTGAGCGAGTCCGCCGGGCGCTTCTCCTCGACCTCGGCGACCTTCCGGGTCTTGCGTCGCTCCTCCTGGCGCTGGCGCAGCAGGCTGCGCATCTGGTCCGGCTCCAGCAGGCCCGGGATGCCGAGGAAGTCCATCTCCTCCTCCGACCCGACGTGGACCTCGCCCTCGTGGCCGAACTGCGCGCCGTCGTACAGGGCGTGGTCGAAGCGGGCCTCGGACCCGAGCGCCTCGAACGGGACGGCCTCGAGCTCGTCGGAGGCCGCGTCGCCGGCGTTGGCCTGGTTCATCAGGTCCTCTTCGGCGGAGAAGATGTCGCCGTCGTTGCTGACCTTGCGCTTGAGCACGTGGTCGCGCTGCGCCTCCAGCTCGGCCGCGAAGCCGAGCAGGTTCGGGACCGACGGCAAGAACACCGACGCGATCTCACCGCGGGTCCGGGCGCGCACGAAGCGGCCGACGGCCTGGGCGAAGAAGAGCGGGGTCGAGGTCGTGGTGGCCCACACGCCGACGGCGAGCCGGGGCACGTCGACGCCCTCGGACACCATGCGAACCGCGACCATCCAGCGGCTGGTGTCGGCACTGAAGGCGGAGATCCTCTTCGACGACGCCTTCTCGTCGGAGAGCACGACGGTGGCCGACTCGCCGGTGATCTGCTTGAGGATCTTCGCGTACGCGCGGGCGCTGTCCTGGTCGGCGGCGATGACCAGCCCGCCGGCGTCCGGGACGTGGCGGCGCACCTCCGAGAGGCGCTTGTCCGCGGCGGCGAGCACCGACGGGATCCACGACCCGTTCGGGTCGAGCGCGGTGCGCAGCGCCTGCGAGGTCATGTCCTTGGTGAGCGGCTCGCCCAGCGACGCGGCGACCTCGTCGCCGGCGCGGGTGCGCCAGCTCATCTGCCCCGAGTAGGCGAGGAAGAGGACCGGGCGGACGACGTGGTCCTTGAGGGCGTCGGCGTAGCCGTAGGTGAAGTCGGCGACCGAGGTCGGCACGCCGTCCTCGCCGGGCGCGTAGGTGACGAACGGGATCGGGTTGATGTCGGACCGGAAGGGCGTCCCGGTCAGGGCCAGGCGCCGGGCGGCGGGCTCGAAGGCCTCGCGCACGCCCTCGCCCCAGCTGAGCGAGTCGCCGGCGTGGTGGATCTCGTCGAGGATCACCAGGGTGCGGAAGCGCTCGGTGCGGATGCGCATCGCGAGCGGGTTCACGCCGACCCCGGCGTAGGTCACCGCGACGCCGACGTAGTCGCTGGAGATCTTGCCCGCCCCGGCGGAGTACGTCGGGTCGACCGGGATCCCCGCCCGGGCGGCCGCCTCGGCCCACTGCTGCTTGAGGTGCTCGGTGGGCGCGACGATCACCAGCCGGTCGACCACGCGACGGCCGAGCAGCTCGCTGGCGACGGTCAGCGCGAAGGTCGTCTTGCCTGCGCCGGGCGTCGCGACGGTGAGGAAGTCACGGGGGTTGCGGGTGAGGTAGTCCTGGAGCGCGGCAGACTGCCAGGCACGCAGCGACGGCGCCGTGCCCCAGGCTGCCCGCTCCGGCCATGCCGGACCGAGCGACGTCATGCCTCCGGACCGGCCCCTTCGTCGTCGCCCATGCCTTCCCAGATCTCCTTGCACTCGGGGCAGACCGGGAACTTCTCGGGCGCACGGCTCGGCACCCAGACCTTGCCGCACAGGGCCACGACGGGGGTGCCCATGACCATCGCCTCGGTCAGCTTGTCCTTGTCGACGTAGTGCGAGAAACGCTCGTGGTCGCCCTCGTCGGTCGGGACGGTACGGCGGTCCTCGCGGACATCCGTTTCTGTCGAGAAGCCGATCGTGGTCACCGGTTCATCCTAGGCCCCGCTCAGTTGAGCTCGGGATCCGCGGGGCGCGTGGCGTGGAAGGCGAGGTCACCGGGCTGGCGCCGCAGCACCTGGCGCCGCAGGTCGGGAGCCTCGCCCCCGAAGACGTCCTCGACGCTGCCCGGGACGACGTACCAGGCCCCCTCCGCCACCTCGGCCTGCAGCTGGCCGGGCCCCCAGCCGGCGTACCCGGCGAAGATGCGCAACCGGTCGACCGTGCCGTCGACGAGCTCGCGCGGGGTGTCGAGGTCGAGCAGGCCGAGCCGGCCCCACATCGGCTTGAACCCCGCGGCGTCGAGGCCGTCGGGCGAGGCGAGGGCCACCGCGAGGGCGCCGTCCGTGGAGACCGGGCCGCCCTGGAAGAGCACCTCGGGCTCGTCGACCACGTCGCCCCACTCCCCCAGCACCTCGGAGACCGGCAGGGCGGAGGGCCGGTTGAGCACGACGCCGAGCGCCCCCTCGCCGTTGACCTCGAGGAGGAGGACGACGGTGTCGACGAAGTTCGGGTCCAGCAGGGCGGGACTGGCCAGGAGCAGGCTCCCGACGGCGATGTCCCCCGTGCCGTGACCGGTCGCGCTCGACATGGCCCCATCATCCCACCCGCCACCCCGCGGGTGAACCGGTGCGACCCCGGCCCGACGCGTGAGTGGGAGGGTCGCGTCGGTGCCGGGGTCGGGTCCGGTGGGTGCGGCGGTCAGGCGGCGAGGACCGCCCGCAGCCGCTCGAGGAGGGTGCCGCGGACCTGCGACTCCTCGTGGGCCTCCGCCGGGTCGACCGGCGGCAGGGTCCGATGCAGCTCGCGGGCGCGCTCCTCGATCGCGGCACCCGCACGCAGGGCGGCCTGCTCGCTGAGCAGGCTCGCCCGGCCGGCCATCACGGCGAGCAGGTAGTGCTCCTTGGCGGCGGCCTTGGCCATCGCCCGGGCCATCGCGTCGTCGACGGGCTCGGCGCGGTAGTGGTCGATGATCATCCGCACGCCGGGGAGCTCGTGCGCGGTGTTGCTCCAGGCGACCGCGACGGCCTCGTCGAGGTCGGTGGGCTGGTGGGCCAGCATCTGCTCGATGTTGCCGGCCAGGCGGGTGTGCCACTTGAGGACGAGGGCACCGAGCAGGTCGAGCTCGTCGTGGAAGGTCTCAGCGACGCCGTCGACGTCCGTCGGCAGGACGCCGTCGCGACGCTGGGACGACGCAGTGATCACGGCGCGAAGGGTCTCGCCCCGGTTGTGGTAGGCCGTCCAGGTCATGGTCAGCTCCTTGATCTTTCTCGGCGGTTGCCAGGCAGGCGGAGGGAGTACTGGGGGTACCTGACATACCGATGGTACGTACTGTGAGTATTACGCAGACCGGCGGTATGTCATACGTGCTGCGGCCGTGATCCCGCCCACCTCCGCGGGTGACCGCTGTCACGGTGCACGGCAGCGGTTCCCTATGCTGGGCCGGTGCCCAAGGCGTCCGTCTCGAAGCTCGTCCCCAAGGTCCCCGGCGTCGCCGGCGCGACCCGCCGGGCGGCGTACTCCGCCAGCACGAAGCGGGCCCTGGTCGACGTCGCGGAGGACCTCTTCGCGGAGAAGGGGTACGCCGCCACCTCGCTCGACACGATCGTCGCCGGCGCCCGGGTGACCAAGGGCGCGCTCTACCACCACTTCTCCGGCAAGCAGGCGCTCTTCGAGGCCGTCTTCGAGCGGGTCGAGCAGGAGTCGGCGAAGCGCATCCAGAAGGCGCTGCGCGCCGAGCGGGACCCGTGGGAGAAGGCGATCGCCGGCCTCCGCTCGTTCCTCGAGGTGGTCCAGGAGCAGCGCTACCGCCGCATCGTGATCCAGGACGGCCCGGCCGTGCTCGGCTACGAGCGCTACCGCGAGCAGGAGGAGCGCTCGACGTACGCCAACATCGTCGAGATCGTCCGCTCCACGCTCGAGGCCGGCCGGTGGGAGCTCGACGAGCCGATGCTGCAGACCTTCTCCCGCATCTTCTTCGGGGCGATGTCCTCGGCCGGCGAGTCGGTCGCGACCGCCGACGACCCGGAGGCCGCGGCGGACCGGGTCGAGGGCGCGATCGCCTTCCTCCTCGCCGGCGTGCAGAGCCTCGTGGAGCAGGGCCGCGACGTGACCGAGCTGCTCGGGCGCGGCGCCGTCCAGCCCGAGGCCGACGAAGCCCCCTGAGACGACGAACCGGCCGGCCCCCTCGGGACCGGCCGGCCGCGCTGTCGTGGGTCAGCGGCGGATTGTGCTCACTTGCCGATGACGACCGAGCCGCCGGCGCCGTCGACCGGCACCAGCTCGACCCAGACCTTGCCGGCGGGGACCTTGAGCTCGCTGCCGTCCGCGGCGGACAGGGTCAGCGGCGAGCTGACCTTGTCCTTCTTCCACTCGCCCTCGTAGACCTTGCCGCCGTGGAAGACCTGCGCGATGCCGCCACCCTTGAAGCGGCTCTCGGGAACGAAGTTGCCGGCGGGGTCGGTGTAGCCGGCGTCGACGACCTCGACGCGCAGCACGAGCACGGTGTCCGGCTTGAACCGGTCGCCCTCGGCGGCGAACGAGTTGTCGTTGGTCCAGGAGCCGTTGCGGAAGGTCCAGCTCGTGGTGTGGCTGCCGAAGCCTGCCGAAAGCTTCCGGGCGGGCTGGCCGGCCGGCAGGTCCTCGGCGGTCCCCCACGGCAGGTAGTCGGCGGGCCGCTCGACCTCGCCGTCCTCGGTCTCCTTGGCGAGCTTCTCGAGGTCGGTGAAGAGGTTGTACGGCGCTCGGCGCCCGCTGTTGCGGTAGAAGCCGGGACCGCCCTCCTGGAAGAACGTGATCTTGTGCTTGTTGATCCGGCTGATCGTGACGCCGGCGGCGCCGCTGGTCGCGATCACGCCGTCGACCGGCTTGACGATGCCGATGTCGCTGGCGCGCATCGATCGGACCGGGCCGACGTCGCCGGGCAGCTTCGAGTAGAAGAACGCCGCGAGGCGGGTGATCCCGCCCTCCACCAACTCCTCGACGACGAGGTCGGCCTTGCCCAGGCCGACCTGCGGGGCGCTGGAGGAGGAGTTGTCGATCTTGGCGACGATGACCGGGTGGTCGAGCTCGACCGACTCGCCCTCCTTCGCCTCGACGCCGGTGAGCGGCCACGTGGCCGGCTCGTCGGGCGCCTGGCTCTCAGTGGGGCTCGGCGTGCTCTTCGGCTCGGACGGGTCGTCGTCACCGCCACAGCCCGCGAGCGCGAGGCTCAGCGCGAGCAGGGAGGCGGGCAGGGCAGATCGCAGAGTCGTCACACGCACGCGAACAGTGTGGACCAGCACCCCCGGGGACGACGGAGCCGCCCCCGCGTGTCGCGGGAGCGGCTCCATGCGTTGCCTTGCTGCGTGATCGGGTGACCAGGCGGTCGGGTGATCAGGTGCCGAGCGAGATGCCACCGTCGACGTAGAGCGTCTGGCCGGTGACGTACGACGCCTCGTCGGAGGCCAGGAAGGCGACCGCGGCGGCGATGTCGGCCGGGTAGCCGATCCGGCGCACCGGGTTGGCCTCGGCGTTGAGCTTGAAGAACTCGTCCGGCTCCATCTTCAGGCGCGTCGCGGTGGCCTCGGTCATCTCGGTGACGATGAAGCCCGGGGCGACGGCGTTCACGTTGATGCCGAAGGGGCCGAGCTCGATGCCCAGGGTGCGGGTGAAGCCCTGGATGCCCATCTTCGCGGCCGAGTAGTTGGCCTGGCCGCGGTTGCCCAGCGCCGAGACGCTGGAGATGTTCACGATCTTGCCGTACTTCTGTTCCACGAAGTGCTTCTGGGCAGCCTTGGACAGCAGGAACGCGCCCTTGAGGTGCACGCCCATGACCAGGTCCCAGTCCTCCTCGGTCATCTTGAAGAGGAGGTTGTCGCGGGTGATGCCGGCGTTGTTGACGAGGATGTGGATCCCGCCCAGCTCGCTGACGACCCGCTCGATGGCGGCGTCGACCGACGCGCCGTCGGAGACGTTCGCGCCGATGCCGACGGCCTTCGCGCCCTCGACCAGTGGCAGCTTCGCAGCGGCCTCGGCCGCGGCGCCCTCGTCGAGGTCGACGATCGCGATCGACGCGCCCTCCTCGGCGAAACGGGAGGCGGTGCCGAACCCGATCCCGCGCGCAGCTCCGGTGATGACGGCGACCCGCCCGTCGAAACGACCCATGTGACTACCTCTCAGCTCGGTTCACGTCCGGCGCAGAGCCTACGACCCCAGCGCCGCGCGCAGGCGGGCGGCGTACTCCGCGGACTCCCCGTCGTCGTACGTGCGGCGCGGCCAGAAGAAGCCGCGCAGCCCGTCACCCTTGGTCCGGGGCACGACGTGGAGGTGCAGGTGGGGCACGGACTGGCTCACCACGTTGTTCATCGCCACGAAGCTGCCCTGGGCGCCGAGGCCGTCGACCACGGCCGCCGCGAGCCGCTGCGCGGCGGCGAGGAAGCCGTCCCGCTGGTCGGCCGGCAGGTCCGGCAGGGTGACGTGGTGCTCGCGCGGGACGAGCAGCACGTGGCCCTTGAACACCGGCCGGCGGTCGAGGAAGGCCACCAGGTGCGGCTCGTCGAGGACGACGTCGGCCTCGGCGTCGCCGGCGATGATCGTGCAGAAGACGCAGTCGGTCACGGCTTCAGGCTAGGACGGGGCGCCGACGTCAGTGGCACACCACGTCCCCGCAGCCGGGTACGACGACCAGCCGGCCGCCGCGCGGGACGGCGTCGAAGTGGTGCAGGTCGGAGTAGCCGTAGGTCCAGCGCAGGCCCCGGCCGTTCATGATCCGCACGACCTGGTGCTGCCGGGAGCGCCAGGCGACCCGGCCGTGGGAGCGCGAGGGCCACCACCCGTTGGGCGTCCAGCCGTGGCTGGAGCGATAGGGGTTCTCCCACGGGTTGACGTCGAGCGAGCGGCCGTAGCTGTGCGGGCTGCGCACGCCCGGTCGGCCGACGACCCAGCGGCAGTTGAAGGCGGAGGTGTTGTCGGCGGCCATCGAGCGGTAGTCGTTGGCGCCGTTGAGCTTCCCGGACCAGCCGAAGCGGTCGACGCGGTACATCGACCGGATCGGCAGCTTCGCGCGGTACATGTCGGCGAGCGCGTTGGACATCTGCCGGATCACCGATGCCGCGGCGACGAGCTCTCCGCGCCGGCGGTAGCCGGTGAAGTCCCAGTAGTTGATCCGCAGCAGGCGCAGGCCGGCGCGGCCGACCGGGCAGCCGCGGTGCCAGCTGCGCCCGACCATGTTCCGCCACACCTTGTCGGGGATCCGGGTGATCACGGGATTGGGGCCGGCGCCGGTGGCGCGGGCCTGCGGCGGCAGGCCCACCCGCGGCCGCGGCGCCCGGCCGGGCAGCGACACCGGCTTGCCCGGCGGCAGGTTGTCGACGTCGTGGCGCGGGCTGACCGAGCGCGCCGCCCACGGGTGCGCGGGCGCGACGACCCGCCACCGGGTGTCGCCGCGCGGGGCGATCCGCGTGGTCGTCGTTCCGTCGGAGCGCAGCGTCAGGTTGCGGATCGCCTTCCACTTGCGGTTGTGCACGCGTTGCAGGACGACCTTGCCGGGGACCGGCGTGCCCTCGCTGGTGAGCCGGGTGATCGTGAGCCGGATCGCGGTCTCGTCCACGACCTTGCGCGGGCCGGTGATCCGGGTCCGGGTCGCGATCGCGCGCAGCGGCAGCCGGTACTCCCCCGTCGCCTCGCCCGAGGTGGCCCGGAGCCGGTTGCGGGACGGCTGCCGGCGCACCGCGACCTGGGCGGTCGCCGTGCCGGCGTCGTCGGCGACGAGGGTCGCCTCCGGCCGCCAGCTGCTGCCGTCCCACCGCTCGAGGATGATGTCAGCCCCGGGCGCAGCACCGGACACCGTGAGCGTGGTGTCCCGGTCGGCGTACTGCCCGGGCGCGGAGAGCGTCAGCTCCGCCGCGCCGGAGGCTGGCACCGGGAGCAGCGGTCCGACCAGGATCGCGACGAGCGACGCGGCGAGGAGGGCGAGCAGGCGTCCGAGGGGCATGACCAACAGTCCCCCGTCAGGCGGAAAGCAACAAGATCCCTCCCGTGAGGAGCGCGCCGACCTTGGCGACCTCCGCGCCGACGTACCAGAGGTGGGCGCGCGAGCCCGGGCCGTCGACGCCGTCCGGCGCGGCGAGCACGGCGTCGGTGCGCCTCGTCAGCGCCGGGCGCACGAGGGCGACCTGCGCGACGAGGAGCGCCACGGCGAGGCCGAGCGCCACCACCGGGCCGGTGGCCGGGGAGCCGGCGACGAGGCCGACGACCACGAGCACGGCGAGCACCGCCTCGCAGGCGTTGAGCGCACGGAAGACGAGGCGGCCGATGCCGAGCCCGACGCGGAGCGTGACGTCCGGCGCCCGGAACTTCAGCGGGGCCTCGAGGAACGAGATCGCGAGCACCATCCCCAGCCAGGTGAAGGTGGCGGCGACGACGAGGGCGAGCGACGTGGCCATGGCCACATGATCCTCCCCCTGCCCCCGATCGGAGGTACGGGGTCAGGGATCGGCCGGGGACAATGAGCCGGTGGCGTACTGGCACCGGACTGCACCGCACACCTTCACCCCGACCGAGCACGTGGGTGGCTCGTGGGACCTCGCGACCCAGCACATCGCGCCCGCCCTGGGCGTGCTCGCGCACGAGGTCGAGCGCGACCGCGACCAGCGGCGCGGCAGCGACCTGGTGGTGAGCCGGTTGTCCTACGACATCCTCGGCACGGTCCCGAACGAGGCGATCGACGTCGCCGTCGAGGTGCTCCGCCCGGGACGCACGATCGAGCTGGTGCAGGCCACGGCGTCGTACGCCGGGCGTGCGGTCGTCATCATGCGGGCCTGGCTGACCGAGCCGTACGACACCTCCGCGGTGGCCGGGACCGACCTGCCGTCGATCCCCGGCCCCGACGAGCTGGAGCCGTGGGACATGTCCGGGCTGTGGCCCGGCGGCTTCATCGCCTCGATCGAGGTGCGCCGCAAGGAGATGGGCCCCGGCCGGTCCGTCGCGTGGGTGCGCACCCCGCACGAGCTAGTCGCCGACGAGCCGGTCAGCCGGCTGGCCCAGGTCGCCGGCCTGGTCGACGTGGCGAACGGCATCGCCGTGCGCACCGACCCGACCGGCACGGCCTTCCCGAACCTCGACCTCACCGCACACTTCCTGCGAGAGCCCGTCGACGGCTGGCTCGGCCTCGACACCACGCAGTCCTACGGCGCCGGTGGCGTCGGGCTGACCAGCTCGAAGTTCCACGACGAGGCCGGCCCGCTCGGCACCGTCGCCCAGACGCTGACGGTCAGGCCCTGACGGTCAGGCCCTGACCAGCCGGCGCCACGCGCTCGGCCGCTCGGCGACCTCGAAGCCCATCTTGCGGGCACGTCGCGTGAGCTCGTCGCCGAGCTCCCGGTCGATGCGGCCGTAGGACAGGCGCGGCGCACCGGCCATGGTCGTGAGCGGCTTGCCGTCCTTGAGCACTTCTGGCCGCAGCCGGGGAGCGCCGCTCCACTTCTCGAAGTAGTGCGCGAGGACGCGGACCCGGGCGCGGACGTCGGCGACCTTCCGCCACGCCTTGACCTTGCTCTTCTCCGTCGGGTCGCCGTCGAGCAGGTCGTAGATCGCCATGAGGTCGCGCCGGATGCCGGAGAGCGCCAGCAAGGCGTGCATGCCCTTCTTCGACGAGCCGATCAGCGGGCTCCAGTCGCGCATCGCAGCAATGACGCGGCGAAGCGCCTGGTCGACGAGGCCCGACGCCCATCTCTCCCAGTCCTGGTCGGGGTCGACGGGCACCCGTCGCGGGTCGACGACGTCTCCCGGGGCGTTCCACGCGAGGATCTCCTGGCGCCCGTTGCGCAGCCACTTGAGCGGCTTGCCCGGGGCGTCCCAGCCCTCCCAGTGGGGCGTCACCTCGTTCGGCGCCTTGCCCACCGACAGCAGCCCGAGGGCGACCTCGACGTCGACCATGTGGTCGACGATGCCGCCCGCTCCCGCACCGGACAGGCCGAGCTGCATCTCGTCCTGCTTGCGCTGCTCGGACCGCTCGTAGACGAGGAAACCGACGGCGACGAGGAGGACGGAGGAGACGGTCCCGGCGATGATCGAGTGGTCGCGCCAGTACTCCGTCATCGCCTCGAAGGGCCACTCGGTGACGAGCAGCAGGATCCAGAGCACCGCGCAGCCCACGGTGAGCCAGGACATCCAGCGGTCGGGGATGCGGTTGCTCCGCACGGCGTGCACGAGGAGTGCGAGGAAGCCGGCTCCCGCCAGGATGGTCAGGGTGCCCCAGAGCTGGTCCACGAGGTCTGTTCTCCGTCTCTGACGTCGTCGGTCGGCGCTGCGCTCAGCGGTTGAGCATCTGGTTGAAGATCGACTCGGCCATCTCCATCTGGCCGAAGATGGTGAGCAGCTGCCGCTTCTCGAACGGCTCGAGGTCGCGTCGCTCGCCCTCGCTCCCCTTGTAGAGCAGGGCGTGCTCGATCCGCGCGGCGGCGTCCTGGAACACCGTGCGGACCTGGACCTCGAACCGGATCCCCTCGAGACCCTGGCGCGCGTGCGGCAGCAGCGTGGTGACGTGGGTTCCGCGATAGCCCGGCACCTCCTTGTCCCCGCCGATCTCCTCGTGGCGGGGCTCCAGGCCTGCCGCGGCGATGAGGTCGGCGGCCGCCGACTGCTCCTGCTCGGACGGGACGGTGACGCGCACGCCGACGAGGTCCTCGACGTCCCGGCACACCTTGTCGATCGATCCCGCCTCGTCGCCGTAGTAGAAGTGCGGCCCGTGGACCGTCTCCCCGGCCCTGCACCTGACGCAACGCTTGCCGGCCGCCCCGCACAGCCGGGCCAGCTTGGCGACGAAGCTGTCGCGGGTCTTCAACCGCGCGTCGACCACTGCCTGCTCGAACGCGACGTCGTCGCCTGCCGCCTTGCGGTCGCGGACCTCGTCGTCCAGCAGCCGACGCAGCCACGCCTCGGCGTCGACCCGCAGGCCCTCGTACTGCCACTTCCGCGCGTCGTACCAGGCACCGGCCTGTGCCCGTCGTTCGGCGACCTGCTTCTCGAAGCCCCGGACCTCCGGCTGGTGCAGCGCCGGTGGCTCCACCGTCGTCGAGGGCGCGGTGGACTCATCGGCGAGCGCGTACCTCCGCGGCCGGCCGGTGCCCCGCAACCTCCCGTCGGCCTCCAACCGCCGGATGGCGGCGTAGACCCGGCTGCCGGCGAGGTCGACGAGGTCGTCCACCTCCCGCAGCTCCTGCAGCGTGACCTGTGGCTTCTTGCCGACGACGTCGAGGACGCGCCGGTCGACCTCGGCGTCGTCCGTGCGACGTCCGTGCTGACCGAGGCCGGTACGCCAACCGTCAGCCTCGTCCGAGCGGGGGTCGCCGGTCACCTTGTAGACCAGCGGGCGGCCCTTCGAGACCACCAACCCCGCCTGGCGCAGCTCCTTGAGCAGGAAGTACACCGCCTCGTCGTCCAGGTCGGCCCGGGCTGCAACCACCTGCCGGTCCACGCCCCCACCGGTCTCCTGCTGCAGCTCGCGCAGGGCGTCGAGCACCCGCTGCGACCTCTGGTCCAGCTCGGGCAGCTGGTCGGGATCCGTCGACATGCCTCGTGACCTTGGCAGAGGGTTCACCAACACGCAGGCTTTCAGGAGAACTCGCCCGTGGCGCCCGTCACGCAGGATCGGTGGCCGGGTCAGGACCGGCCCCGTACGTTGGGGACATGCGCGTCGCCATCGTCGGAGGACACGGTCAGATCGCCCGCCTGCTGCACCCGCTCCTGGTCGCGCGGGGCCACACCCCGGTCGCCCTGGTGCGCAAGGAGGAGCAGCGGCCCGAGCTGGAGTCGCTCGGCGCGGAGGTGCGGCTGCTCGACATCGAGAACGCTGGGGCCGACCGGTTCGCGGCGGCGTTCGACGGCTGCGACGCCGTCGTCTTCAGCGCTGGCGGCGGGCCGGACGGCAACGCCGCGCGCAAGCGGACGGTGGACCTCGGCGGGTCGCTGAAGTCGATCGAGGCGGCGACCTCGACGGGCATCCGCCGCTTCGTGCAGGTCTCCGCGATCGGCGTGGACGACCCGGTCCCGGCGGACACCGGGGAGGTCTGGACGGCCTACGTCGAGGCCAAGCGCGACGCCGACGCCGCGCTGCGGGACAGCGGCCTGGACTGGACGATCATCAGGCCGGGGGCGTTGAGGGACGACCCGGCCACCGGCCGGGTCGCGCTGGGACCGGAGGTGGCCCGCGGGCCGGTCACCCGCGCCGACGTGGCGGCGGTGCTGGCGGTCGTGGTGGACCGCGAGGACACCGTCGGCCGGCAGTGGAACCTCGTCGGCGGCGACGTCCCGGTCATCGAGGCCGTGGACGCCGCCGCTCGAGCATGAGGCCAGCGGTCAGGCTGGTCCGAGCCGGTCAGCCTGAGTGGGTCAGACTGTCCGTCCGCTGCGTCCGTTGAAGATCGAGACGCCTCCGGGGCCGACCAGGAGACCGACGACGATCAACACGATCCCGAGAAGGATGCTGCCCTGGATCAGGGTGACGATTCCGGCAATGACCAGGACGACTGCGGCGATCCACAAGAGCGTGCCCATAGCGATTCCTTTCCCTCGCCCACCGGGTGGTGGGGTGCTCGGGCAGTACCCCGGCTCCCGGGCCGCAGACCTCACCCTTTGCCGGAGCCTTCGGCCCGGCCCCGCCTGACCTTCACGCAGCAGGCGGGCGGGTCCGGCTCGAGGCACGCCCGGGCGTCGGCGCAGCCGAGGCCGTCGACGACTCCCTGGACGAAGGACCGGTTGAGCGTGCAGACCAGCTCGGTGTGCCGCTGCGCGAGGGTGTCGAAGGGGCAGTTGGCGAGCGCCACGACGTCGTCCTCGTGGGTCGCCTCGAAGCCGAGGCCCTCCAGCAGCGCGGCCAGGCCCGGCAGGTCCGGCGACACCGGGGCCGCCCCCGCGAGCTCACTCCCCTCGGCCCACGCCGCGGCCGGGAGGGCGTCGTCGAGCGGCTCACCAGCACGCGCCCGGTCGACGCCGGCGGCGAGGATCGCGCCCATGAGATCGTAGCGGCGGGGAGGCAGGGAGACGGCGACCTCCTCCGTCGTACGGCGGTAGAGCTTGCTCGGCCGCCCGGCCCCGGGTCCGGTGCGTCCGGTCAGCCGTCGGTACTCCACCTCCAGCAGGCCCTCGTCGACGAGCCGGTCGAGGTGGAAGCTCGCGGTCGGACGGGTCACCCCGGCCGCGGACGCGGCCTCGTCGCGTCCGACCGGTTCGGTCCGGGCGCACACGTAGCGGTAGAGGGCGCGCCGCGTGGGGTCGGCGAGGACGCCCACCCGGGCCGCTTGCTTTCCGAGGTCCACGGGTGGATTCTAAAACAAAGATCCGCTAGCACAAGAAAGTGGGCGTGCGATGTCCGTCAGCCCGATCCACCGGCGGCTCCGCGTCGCCCGGTCCGTCCCCGACGTCGACCGCGAGGCCGTCACCGCGGCGGCAGCGACCCTGCTGGCCACCCTCGGGCTCGACCTGGCGGACGAGAACCTGGTCGAGACGCCCCGACGGATGGCCGACGCGCTCATCGAGATGACGCACGGGCCCGAGTTCGACCTCACCACCTTCGCCAACCACGAGGAGTACGACGAGCTCGTGGTCGTCAGCGACATCCCCGTCCAGTCGCTGTGCGAGCACCACGTCCTCCCCTTCGTCGGGGTGGCGCACGTCGGCTACCTCCCGGGCGAGCGGATCCTCGGGCTGTCGAAGTTCGCGCGGATGGTGGACTTCCACGCCCGCCGCCCCCAGACGCAGGAACGGCTGACCAAGGCCGTCGCCGACCACCTCCAGGAGGTCCTCGCCCCGCGCGGGGTCGGCGTGGTCATCCAGGCCGAGCACACCTGCATGTCGCTGCGCGGCGCCCGCACCCCGGGCACCCGCACGACCACGTCCACCCTCTTCGGCCTGCTGCGCGACGACCCGCGCAGCCGGGCCGAATTCCTCGAGCTGACCAGGAGCCGGCCATGAACATCGTGATCATCGGCGGCGGCCTCGCCGCTGCGAAGGCGACCGAGGAGCTGCGCACCCGGGGCCACAGCGGCGACATCGTCGTCGTCGCCGCCGAGCCGCACCGACCGTACGAGCGACCGCCGCTCTCCAAGGGCGTCCTGCTCGGCAAGGAGGAGCCGTCGTCGGCGTACGTCCACGACGAGGGCTGGTACGACGAGCACGACGTCGAGCTGCTCACCGGCACGCCCGCCAGTGCGATCGACCTCGACACCTGCCACGTCGTCGTCGGCGACCGCCGGCTGCCGTACGACCGGCTGCTGGTCGCCACCGGCGCGGTCCCGCGGCGACTGCCGACGCTCGACGAGTCCGGTGCGGACGTGCGCTACCTGCGCACGATGGACGACGCCACCGCACTGCGCGCCGACCTGTCCGGCTCGATCCTCGTCGTCGGCGCGGGCTGGATCGGCCTCGAGGTCGCGGCTGCAGCGCGGGAGGCCGGCGCGGCCGTGACCGTCGTCGAGAGCGCTCCCCTCCCCCTCGGCGCCGTGCTCGGCCCGGAGCTGGCCACCGTCTTCGCCGACCTGCATCGCGAGCACGGCGTGGACCTGCGCCTGGCCACCTCCCCGGAGTCGGTCGACCACACCGACGGCCGCACGACCGTCCGTCTCTCCGACGGTCACGAGCTGCACCCCGACCTGGTCGTCGTCGGCATCGGCGCCGTCCCCGACGACCGGCTCGCCGCCGCCGCGGGGCTGGCCACCGACAACGGCGTCCTCGTCAACAGCCGCCTGCGCGCCTCCGACCCGCACGTCTTCGCCGCCGGCGACGTCGCCCGCCAGGACCACCCGCTCCTCGGCCCGATCCGCGTCGAGCACTGGGACACCGCCATCCACCAGGGGCGCCACGCCGCCCGCGTGATGCTGGGCGAGGACGCGGCGTACGACCGCCAGCCGTACTTCTTCACCGACCAGTACGACCTCGGCATGGAGTACGTCGGCCACACCGGCCGGGGCTACGACGAGGTCGTCGTCCGCGGCGACCGCGCCTCCCGCGTCCTGACCGCCCTGTGGGTCAAGGACAGCCGTGTCGTCGCGGGCATGCACCTCAACGACTGGGACGCCATCGACCCCATCCGCACCTGGGTCGGCCGCCCGGCCACCCCGCAGCTGCGCGACGCCTCCATCGCCCTCGCCGACGTCCCGCTCGTCGACTAGGCGACCGACTGCTCCGACGGCTCGGTCGTCCCAGCGCCCCAAGGCAGCGACGAGGAAGTACGGCGGGTGGCTGGGTCCGGTGGTCGGCCTGCGGTCCCGTAGATGGAGATGTCGTTGCTCCCACCGGGCTGCGGTTGCGTAGCCGGCACAGGCCCGAAAGGCAGCGACGAGGAAGTACGGCGGGTGGCCGGGTTCGGCGGTCGGCTTGCGGTTGCGTAGGCACCGCAACTCCCGGTGGTTGAGGTGCGACGAGCGCTAGCGAGGAGCCTCGAAACCACCGGACCTTCAAGGCGGACTGTGGAGGAAGATTCTGGAGAATCCCCAGTCCACAGGGCTCTCCTGACGCATGTGTGGGTCAACAGGGCCGCCCTGGGAGCGCGGGACGGTAGCCACCGAGGCTGAGCATTGCGATAGCGATGAGGGCGTCTGGCGAGGCGAATCCGAAGGCCATCCGGGTCAGGAGCCGAATGCGAGTGTTGACCGACTCGGTGGGACCGTTGGACATGCCGTGCTCGATCGAGGTGAGGATGCCGGCGCGGTGCTTCTTGACCCGTCGGGCCACCGTGACCATCGCC
>NZ_JAER01000023.1 GCF_000519005.1 Nocardioides sp. J54
AGGTCCTGCCGTGCCAGCTCAGCGGCGGCCTTGGAACGGCGGACGTCCAACGATGAATCGTCGCCGCACTTGCCGAGGAGGATCGCTCGGCGGGTGACCGCTTCATCGAGGTCGTGGCCGTCGGCTGCGTCCATCAGGCCGTGGATCACGACGTGGCCGGTGTCGCTGGGTTCGTCGATGTCGAAGTGCCGGTGGTCCGATACCCGCTGCCGTTCGGCTTCTGCTCGTTCCGGGTCGAACCGCAGGACCGCCTCGGCCACGAGGCGTTCGAGCTGTTTCCAGCCGACGTCGTCGACGGCGGCTGCGAGCTGCCGGTCGACGAACTCGACGGCCTCGGGGGAGAGCGGGTGGGTGAGGTCCGCGATGCGCTGTGCCTTCCACGTGTCCACACGACCCGCGACCACGGCCCGGTAGAGGCGGGGCAGGCGCCAGGCGCACTCGATCACCTGGCCGACGTAGGCGCGTCCACTGATAGGGGAACGGCCGAGAACGGCGATGAGCTCCATCAACGCGAACTCCGACACCAGCGGTGCACCCGGCCCGGCGATCGGGACGCCGGTGTCGACGACCCCGTCCAGCAACGTGGCTGCGCCCTCAGGCGACTTGACGACGTTCTGGTCAGCCCAGGCGACGATGGCGATCCACTCGTTGATCATCGCGGTGGTGCGGATCCGGGCTCCGGCGCGGAGCTCGGTGAACAGCTCGGCGACCGAGTGGCCGTCGTACTGCTCCGCCGAGGGAGCGCTGGTTCCGAGATCCATGACTGGATTCTTCCACACACCGCCGACACTAAGGTGGTCCGGAAACCCGCCTGTGGACTGGGAAATCTCCCAGTTCTCTATCCACAGCCCGCCTCGAAGGCCCGGTGGTTTCGAGGCTCGGCGCTGGGGCGCCTCGCACCTCACCCACCGGGAGCCGGCGTCGCCTACGGGACCGCAGGCCGACCGCCGGACCCGCCACCCAACCAGCCTTCTCGTCGCTGCCTTTCGAGACTGTGCCGGCTGCGTGACTGCAACCTGCGGGGACCAGCCCGTCTCGTCCTACGCGACGGCACGCCGACCGCCGGCCCCGACCACCTACCCAGCCTCGTCGTCGCTGCCACTCCGACTGTGCCGACTACGCGACCCCAGCCCGCAAAGACCACCCCCGAAACCGTGGCTCACTTTCCTGCAGCCCCAGAGCCTGCGCATTTGTGAGCCGCAAGATCTCTTGTGGCTCACACCTCCCCGGCGTTTCGATGTCGCCAATCCATTCTCGGGAGAAAGGTTCTTGGATGTTGTCTAGCCGGACCAGCAGGATTTCCGTCGGCATCGCGTGCCTGGCCGCCGCGTTCGCGGGGGCCACCGTCTCGGCGTCGGCCGCGGACAGTGACGCGACGGACGCCCCCACCTACCAGGAGTTCAAGGCCTCGACGTACGTCGACGTCGACGGTGCGTACGTCGTCAACGGCGACGAGGTGATCTCCAACGACGGCGCGCTCAAGAAGTTCTACGAGCAGATGGTGAAGCCGAAGTCGCAGAAGGACGGGCTCATCGTCAACCGGGTCAACGGTGCCGACGACAAGTGGAGCTCGTCGCAGGCGCTCAACCTGACCTACTGCGTCAGCACGAAGTTCGGCAGCCGGCACGGCGACATCGTGAACGCGATGAACGCCGGTGCGGCGCTGTGGGAGAACGCCACGTCGCGGGTCAACTTCGTCTACGTGTCGTCGCAGAACAGCAACTGCAACACCCGCAACAGCTCGGTGCTGTTCTCGGTCGAGCCGGTCAACACGACGCAGTACATCGCCCGGGCCTTCTTCCCGAGCACGCCCAAGCGGCAGCGCAACGTGCTGGTCGACGACTCCATCTGGAGCTCCGGCAACTGGGAGCCCGGCGACATCCTCGGCCACGAGCTCGGCCACGCCCTCGGGTTCCGCCACGAGCACACCCGGCCGGAGGCCGGCACGTGCTTCGAGGACAACAACTGGCGCCCGCTGACGCCGTACGACAGCAAGTCGATCATGCACTACCCGCAGTGCAACGGCAGCTCGTCCGACCTGGAGTTCCAGGCGAGCGACGCCGAAGGGATCCGGGCCCTCTACGGTTCGTGACCTCCCCGACGGGGCAGGTGGACGACATGGCGCAGTCCACCCGCCCCGTCACCGGGGCCGTCGTGACCGGCCTGCTCGTCGTCCTCGGCGGGTTCCAGGTGCTCCTGCTGCTCAGCGTGCTGCGGGCGTGGCTGGGACCCGCCGAGGACGACCCGCACGGGTACACGCTCATCCTCGGCACGGTGTGCCTGCTGGCCACCGCCCCGGCGACCCTGCTCCTGTGGAGCGCCCGCAAGCGGCTGCGGGCCCGTCGCTGATTCATCGCCACCCGTCGTACGGCCATAGAATCGCGCCCCGTGGCACTCACCATCGGAATCGTCGGGCTCCCGAACGCGGGCAAGTCGACGCTCTTCAACGCGCTGACCAAGAACGACGTCCTCGCGGCGAACTACCCGTTCGCCACCATCGAGCCCAACGTGGGCGTGGTGGGCGTGCCCGACCCGCGCCTGGCAAAGCTTGCCGAGATCTTCGGCTCCGAGCGGATCCTCCCGGCCACCGTGGAGTTCGTCGACATCGCCGGCATCGTGCGCGGCGCCTCGCAGGGCGAGGGCCTCGGCAACAAGTTCCTCGCCCACATCCGCGAGTCCGCGGCGATCTGCCAGGTGACCCGCGTCTTCCGTGACGAGGACGTCACCCACGTCGACGGCGAGGTCAACCCCGGCAACGACATCTCCACGATCCAGACCGAGCTGATCTTCGCCGACCTCGAGACGGTCGAGAAGGCGGTCGTGCGACTCGAGAAGGAGTCGCGGAAGAACAAGGACCTCGTCGCGAACCTCGAGGCCGCCAAGGCCGCGAAGGAGGCGCTGGAGGCCGGTACGCCGATCATCTCCACCGACATCGACCGGTCCCTGCTGCGCGAGCTCTCCCTGCTCACGGCCAAGCCGTTCATCTACGTCTTCAACTGCGACGCCGACGAGCTGCAGGACGAGGAGCTCAAGACCCGGATGCGCGAGCTCGTCGCGCCCGCCGAGGCGATCTTCCTCGACGCGAAGTTCGAGTCCGAGCTGATCGAGCTCGACGACGAGGAGGCCGCGGAGTTCCTGGCCGAGGCGGGTGTCACCGAGCCCGGCCTCGAGGTCCTCGCCCGCGTCGGCTTCGACACCCTCGGCCTCCAGACCTACCTCACCGCGGGCCCGAAGGAGGCGCGCGCGTGGACCATCCCCAAGGGCGCCACCGCCCCGCAGGCCGCCGGTGTCATCCACACCGACTTCGAGAAGGGCTTCATCAAGGCCGAGGTCGTCTCCTTCGACGACCTGGTCGAGGCCGGCTCGATGGCCAAGGCCAAGGAGGCCGGCAAGGTCCGCATGGAGGGCAAGGACTACGTCATGGCCGACGGCGACGTCGTGGAGTTCCGCTTCAATAAGTCGTGAGGAGACGGTCGTGGCGCGCCGGATCATGTTCGTTCAGTTGAAGACCGGATACGACGTCGATCGTGGGCCGTCGTGGATCGGCTGGGTGGACTTCAACCGCTCGTGGGGTACCGCTCGCTTCCAAGGACGGGAACTGCGCCGGGCGCCCGGGTTCGACAGCAACTTCTACGATGTCGCGACCGGCGAAGAGTTCTGGCTCTCTGGGCCGAAGCGCGACCGTACAGACACGCGCTATGGCCCCGCGACAACAGTGGTCGAGGACGACGCTCGTGAGGCGTACGAGTCGTTCCTTGACGGTGCCCCGCTCCCGGGACGCGAACGTGGCTGACATCTACGCGGTCGAGTTCCGCTTCAACGTCTGACCGGGCCGCGGGCGGCGGGGCTCACTGTCAGCGCAGCTCGGACCGCATCCGGTGTTCGACGACGGCGCCGGTGACCTCGCCGCGGTAGTCACGACCCGGCTCGCCGCCGCGGCGGAAGAGGTCGCGGGCGTAGTAGGGCGAGGTGTCCTCGTAGGGCGCGCTCATGTGGATCGCCTCGGCGAGCCGCTGCAGGTAGGCGTGGCCGCCGGTCCGCCAGGCCTCGCGCTCGGTGGCGTCGAGCTCTACCAGCGCGGAGTCGTCGATGACGGCGCTGTAGGAGTAGCGCGCGTCGAGGTAGAGCCGTTCGCCCTCGGCGAGGAGGAACCAGGCTGCCGGCTCGTGGTCGACCACGGTCAGCGCCCGGCGAGCCTTGGTGACGCGGTCCGGGCTGCCCCACCGCTCGACCGGCGGGACCGCGGCCAGTGGTCGGCGCTCGGCCTCGGCGCGGCTGACCCAGGTGAAGGTGGGGGCGGCGTCGCGGTGGAGGGTCAGGCAGGCGGTGCGGGCGCAGGTGCGGCACGTCAGCTGGCTCTCGACGACGTCCATCAACCCCGAGGCGTGCAGGGGCGGCACGTCGTCCAGCGGCACCCGGCCCGGCTCCTCCTCGACCTTGCCCGCCTCGACGGCGTCCCGCATCCGGGCTAGGGCCGCGTCGACGTCGAGGCCTCCCCGGTCGTCGAGCACAGCCAGCGTCGAACAGGCCGGGCACTCGTCGGCGTCGGGCGCCAGTGCCAGCCCCGGCCGGTCGAGGGTGACGACGATGGTGGCGAGGTTGCCGCGCTCCTTCCAGCCACCCCCGTGGGGACCCGCGAACCGCAGCTGCGCGAAGGCCCGCCCGACCGGGACGTACGGCGACCTGATCCCGGCGAACCTCGCCTTGCGCCGGAACGCGCGCTCGAGGTCCTTCAGGCTCGCGTCGTTCCCGGTCCGCGGTAGCCAGCTGGACAGGTCGACGACGCCACCGCCCTCAACCGGGCGCAGGTGCAGGAGCACGCCGACCACCACGTCGTCGTGCAGCACGACCTCGACCCCGCTCGCGAAGCGCAGCTTGCGCACCTGCACGGCCGGAACACCGAGCCCGTGCTCGACGACCTGGTCCGCCGCCCCACCCGCGGCGTCGAGGAGCCGTCGCGCCGCCTCGTCGGAGCTGCGCGCACCCAGCGCGTCGACGACGATGCCCAGGCGGCCGCGCGGGCTACGCTCGTCCGTGCCGGTCACGTCCGAAGCCTAGCGAGCAGGACGGGCCCGGACGGGGGCACCGGCGGCTCTGCGCCCGCCGCGACGTCGAGGACCTCCTCGCCAGCGCCGCGCGGCGTACTCCCTGACGGCACGGGTACCTCGGGGACGACTGACCGCGGCCGCGGTCGGGGACGAGGAGGAATGGCGTGGCACGGTCGATCTGGTCGGGGTCGTTGTCCTTCGGACTGGTCAACGTGCCGGTCGGGCTCTACTCGGCGACCCAGGCGCACGAGGTGCACTTCCAGCAGTTCGAGGAGGGGACCTCGTCGCGGATCCGCTACAAGCGGGTCAATGAGGACACCGGGGACGAGGTGTCCTACGGCGACATCGTGAAGGGCGCGGAGGTCGACGACGGTGAGTACGTCATGCTCACCCAGGGGGAGCTCGAGTCCGTCGAGCCCGGCAAGAGCCGCACCATCGACATCAGCGACTTCGTCGACGCCGCGGAGATCGACCCGATCTACTTCCAGAAGAGCTACTACCTCGCGCCCTCCGACGAGACCGCGAAGAAGGCCTACGCGTTGCTCGCCGGCGCGATGGCGAAGGCCGAGCGGATCGGGATCGCGACCTTCGTGATGCGTGGCAAGCAGTACCTCGCCGCCGTACGGCCCAAGGACAACGTGCTGGTGCTGGAGACGATGTACTTCGCCGACGAGGTCCGCGACCCGGCCGAGCAGCTCGACAACCTGCCGCAGCGCGCTGCCAGCCGCGGCAAGGACCTGCAGATGGCCGTCGACCTCGTCGAGGCGCTCACCACGACGTGGGACCCGGAGAACTACCGCGACACCTACACCGACCGGGTCGAGGAGCTCGTCGAGGCGAAGAAGAAGGACCGCGTCGTCGTCGCCGAGCGCGACCCCGAGGCCGCCGGGGACAAGGTGGTCGACCTGCTCACCGCACTCCAGCAGTCCATCGAGGGCAGCAAGAAGCACCGTCCCGGCAACAAGCGCACGGGCGGGAAGCTCGAGACCCGCGAGAGGGAAGCCGCCGACGTCGACCTGGCCGACCTCACCAAGAAGGAGCTCGACGCGCTCGCGAAGGAGCTCGAGGTCAAGGGACGCTCGAAGATGACCGCCGCCCAGCTCCGCACGGCGGTCGACAAGGCGCGGGACGATGCCGGCTCGACGAAGCAGTCGAAGCAGTCGAAGCAGTCGAAGCAGTCCAGGAAGGCCAGCTGACCGGTGCCGACCCGCGCCCGGCCGTCAGCGCGTGTCGGCCAGCGAAGCCAGCCGCGACAGCATCGAGACGCTCGGGTACGTCGTCTCCCTGATCTTCTGCATCAGGACTGCTGCGTAGGCCGGCACCTCGTCCGGTGTCAGCAGGTCCTCGAGCAGCTCCATCATCGGGATCGACGGGAAGCGGTCCTCCGCGACCTTCTCGAGCAGCAGGTCGACGATCCGGGCGCGCGTGTCGTCGTTGTCGGTGTCAGGCATCAGGTTCCCCCCTCGTGGTCTCCCTCCGGCCCAGCCCGGTACCCCGCCGTCCCGGGTCGGATGCCCGATTCCGCGAAAAAGCACTTCCGCACATCGTGGATTGGACCAATCTGGGTACATCACGACTGTTCGCCGAAGGGGGGCGAGTGGTGCGGTTGTCCGGGAGGGCCGCAGCGTCCGGCAGTTGGCGGGCGGTGCCATCCCTCACGATCTGGGTCTACGACTCCACGCTGGGCGCAGCCGCTGGCGAGGTCCGGTTCAAGGAGCTCGTGCGGCGCGGTGCCGTGCTGGTCACCGACGCGGTGACCGTGACCTGGGTGAAGGGGACCCACCGGCCGCACGTGGGTCACCTGCGTCGCCGCTCCGCGCAGCCCGACGGCTCGCTGCTCGGCGGGCTCGTCGACCTGCTCACCGACGACGGACCGGAGGGCGACCGCCGCGTCGCCGACCTCGCCCGACGCCTCGCCGGCTCCGGCATCGACCAGGAGATGTTGAGCCAGGCGCGCTGCGCGCTCGCGCCCGGTACGTCGGCGCTGCTGGTCCTCGCACGCGACGTCGACCTGGCTGTCGTACGACCCATCGTCGAGCGGGGGCGCACCCGCCGCGACGTGGTGATGGTCCACGCCGACCTGACGGCCGAGACCGTCGACCTGCTCCGCGACGCCGTGCAGGGCTCATCCCACTGATCCGCGGGAATTGTGGCGCGGGCCACATTCATCCCGATTGTGCCCCGGGTGGCGGGGTACATCGCAGCGCAGGGAGGGGACCGCGACCTGCGCTCGGGGGGAGTGCATCGCGGTCTGGGAGATGTCTGCCAATTCCAAGATCGCCCTGGCTGTTGCCGGGGGCTACCTGTTGGGTCGGACGAAGAAGCTGCGGCTGGCGGTGTCGCTCGCCGGGATGCTCGCGGGCAAGAAGCTCGCCAGCAACCGGGAGCTGCTCGCGCAGGGTGCGGAGCTCATCGAGAACACCCCGCAGCTCAAGGAGCTGCAGGGGCAGCTGACCGGCCGGCTCGTCGACGTCGCCAAGGAAGCGGCCATTGAGGCCGGTGTGGTTATTCCGGCCCCCGGCGCTCGCCGGGATGAAGTCGCCCCACGCGAACCCATGGCGTCCCTACCCGCAACCAGCGGACGGTGACGCCGGGACCGGACGTCGCCGCCGCGGACAAGGAATCCACGGTGAACAAGAGCTTCATCCTGCTCTCGCAGGTCTTCATGACCTTCATGATGGCCGCGTCGATGTCCGGCCTGATGAGCCTGATCCACGAGGGCCCCACCGTCGAGTGGCTCAAGGGCTGGCCGCTGCAGCTCGTGGTCGCGTGGCCGATCGCGTTCTGCCTGACGATGGTCGCCTGGCCGGCCGCGATGCGGCTCGCGGGCGCCGTGCTGCGCGCCCGCGGCGCTGACGCAGCGCAGGGCTGAGCGGCGGCGCGACCCGCCCGCCGTCGTGCCGTCGTACGGCGGCGGGCGGTGCGTCAGCCCGGGCCCTCGCCAGAGGCGATCTGCTGGGCGAGGTACTGCTGCAGGCCCACCCGGGCGATCGCGTCGAGCTGGCTCTCGAACCAGTCGGCGTGCTTCTCCTCGTCGCGCACCATCTCCTCGAAGACCGAGGCGGTGCCGTGGTCGCCGAGGTCGTGGCACTCCTTGGCCGAGGCGTTGAACTGGGCGACCGCCTGCCGCTCGCTCGCCAGCGCGAGCTCGAGCATCTCGTCGGCGGACTCGCCCACCTGGATGGCGCCGAGGCGCTGCACGTTGGGGTGGCCGTCGAACATCAGGATGCGGTTGATCAGGTCGTCGGCGTCGCGCATCTCGTCGATGGAGAGGTCGTAGAACACCTTGCCCAGCTTCGGCAGGCCCCAGTTGTCGAGCATCCGGGCGTGCAGGAAGTAGGTGTTGGTGACCGTGAGCTCGAAGGTGAGCGCCTCGTTGAGGAGGTCGACGACGCGGGGATCCACTGGCTGCATGAAGCACCTCGGATGGTGGGGAGTCGGTACGCCGATGCTGGCACAGCACACCCTGGGTGAGGCCAGACTCAGTTGCGGCCGGCTTGTCGCGGGGCCCGGAGCGGTCCCGGACGGCTCAGCTCGCCGCGCCGTCGGCCTGCAGGTGCGCGCACTCCTGCACGTGGTGGCGCACGACCTGGGCCTTGACGGAGAAGATGCAGGACCCGCAGTCCTGGGCGGCGCCGGTGGAGCGGCAGACCGCCGCGACCGTGCGCGCACCGTCGGCCAGGGCAGCATCGACGTCACGGTCCGTGACGACGCGGCACTGGCAGACGATCATGTGGATAGGTTAGCCGAACCTAAGCAACTCTCGAAACGGGCGTCTCACGCCCGGGAACACCCCCGGATAGGGTCGGCGCCGTGACCGTGACGATCGCCGAGCTCCACGTCGCCGACACCCCGGAGGTGTGGCGGGCCGCGGGGTTCGCCGTGGCCGACGGTGGCACCTGCCGGATCGGGAGCGTGACGGTGCGCCTGCTCGGGCCGGACGCCGGCCGGGGGGTCGTGGGCTGGACCCTGTCCTGCCGGGGGGCCAACGACGGGCAGCAGCGGCCGGCAGACGTCGACGGGGTCCCGACGACGTGGGTCGAGGGCGCGGTCCCGCCGGCCGGGGAGGTGCCGCCGCACCCCAACGGTGCGCAGTACGTCGACCACGTCGTCCTGCTCTCGCCCGACCTCGCGCGAGCCGTCGCCGCGCTGCGCGAGGCGGGCCTCGAGCCGCGCCGCGAGCGTGACGGCGAGCTCGGCGGACGTGCCGTGCGGCAGGTGTTCTACCGGCTCGGCGAGGTGATCCTCGAGCTGGTGGGGTCGCCCGACGAGGCGGGTGAGGGGCCGGCCCGGATCTGGGGCCTCACCCACACCGTCGCGGACGTCGACGCGGCGGCGGCGCTGCTCGGCGAGCACGCCGGTCCGGTCAAGGACGCCGTCCAGCCGGGGCGCCGGATCACCACGCTGCGCACCCGCGAGCTGGGCATGTCGGTGCGCACGGCGCTCATCTCGCCGCACGTGAAGGCCTGACGCCGCGGTCAGCCGGTCGCGAGCTTCACCGCCACCGCGACCATCGTCACCGCGATCGCGACCTCCAGCACCTGCCAGGCCCGGGGCCGGGCGAGCAGGGGGGCGAGCAGGCGGGCGCCGAAGCCGAGGCCGCAGAACCACACGATGCTGCCGAGGACCGCGCCCGCGCCGAACCACCAGCGACCCGCCTCGCTCCCGCCGTCGTGGGCGGCGGCGATCGAGCCGATGAGGAGCACGGTGTCGAGGTAGACGTGCGGGTTGAGCCAGGTCAGCGCGACCGTGCGGGCGAGGACGCCGCCGAGCGCCTCGCTGTCGTTGCCGTTGCGGGGTGCGAGGGCCTCGGGGCGCCGGGCGCGGCGCAGCGAGCTGGCGGCGTACCAGAGCAGGAAGACGACGCCGAGCCAGCGGACGACCTCGACCACCCAGCCCGCCCGGTCGACGAGCGTGCCGATCCCGGCGACGCCGGCCGCGATCAGCACGGCGTCGGACAGCGCGCACACCGCGACGACCGGACCGACGTGCGAGCGCCGGAGTCCCTGCCGCAGGACGAACGCGTTCTGCGCGCCGATCGCGACGATGAGGGACAGACCGGTCGCGAGGCCCGCTGCTGCAGGGGTGATCACGGCGTCGACCGTAGGCACTCGATGATGTGCAGGCCAGCGAATGTTCCTGACGATGATGAAGCATCGCTTAACCTCGGAGACCATGCGCTTCGACCCGGTCCAGCTCGAGACGTTGCTCGCGATCTCCGAGGAGGGCACCTTCGAGGCGGCCGCCCGCCGGCTGCACGTCACGCCCAGTGCGGTGAGCCAGCGGGTGCGGGCCCTCGAGCACGCCGCCGGACAGGTCCTCGTCGCCCGTACGACGCCGTGCGTGCTCACGCCGGCGGGGGAACCCCTCGTGCGGCTGGGGCGGCAGCTGCGCCTGCTGGCCGGGGAGGCTGCCGCGGCGCTGGGTGCCAGCGACGTCGTCGAGCTGGCGGTGGCCGTCAACGCCGACTCCCTGGCGACGTGGTGGCGACCGGTGCTGCGCGACGTGGCGGCGATGCCCGGGGCCGCGCTGCGGCTCCGGATCGAGGACCAGGCCTACTCCCACGACCTGCTGCGCCGGGGCGAGGTGCTGGCCGTGGTGACCCACGAGGCCGCGCCCGTGCAGGGCTGCTCGGTCGAGCCCCTGGGCCGGCTGCGCTACACGCCGGCTGCCGCTCCCTGGCTGGTCGAGCAGCACCGCCGTGGCCGGTCGGTCGACTGGGCGGCGATGCCGGTTGTGGTGTTCAACGAGAAGGACCACCTGCAGGACGAGGTGCTCGCCGCGCACGGTTCCGCCCGGCCGCCGGTCGTGCACCGGGTGCCGAGCACGGCGGACTTCCACGAGGCGGTGCTGGCGGGACTGGGCTGGGGGATGCTGCTCGACGCCCAGCTGCAGCCGGGGCTGGCTTCCGGCGAGGTGGTGCGCCTGCCGGGCGGCCGGCCGGTCGACGTACCGCTCTTCTGGCAGCGGTGGCGCCTCGACAGCCCGGCGCTCACCACGCTCACTGACGCGGTCCGCTCCGCCGCGGCCCTGGGCCTGCGGCCGCCGCGCCCCTAGCTGCCGCCACGTCCCTAGCTAGGGTGTGCGGGGTGAGCATCGACCTGTTCGCCGGCTGCCCGGTCAGCGACCACGAGCGTGCGGTGGAGTGGTACTCCCGGCTGCTCGGTGCGCCGCCGTCCTTCCAGCCGAACGAGGTCGAGGCGGTGTGGGACCTCGCCGAGCACCGCTACCTGTTCACCGAGGTGCTGCCCGAGCACGCCGGGCACGCGCGGCACACGCTGTTCGTGGACGACCTCGACGCGTGGGTCGAGGCGATCGCGGACCGCGGGCTGGAGCCGGCGTCGACCGAGACCTACGACAACGGCGTGCGCAAGACGACCTACCGCGACCCGGACGGCAACGAGATCGGCTTCGGGGGCGAGCCCGCCGCTGCCTGACCGGGCGGTCGGGCTCAGGCCGAGCGGGTCGCCCGGGCGTGCGCAGCGCGCACCAGGTCCACGACCGACGGCTGGGCGCCGGTCGACCCGCCCGGCACCTGTCGCGCCGCCCGGTCCATCCACATCGCAGCGTCGAGCGCGTCGGTGGCCAGCTGGCGCAGCTCGTCGGCGTCCAGCTCACCGGCCTCCGCCACCGGCTCCGCGAAGGTCGCGCTGAAGACCGGCTCGGCACCGTCCAGGCACCACGTGCGCAGCAGCCCGAAACGCGGCCCCTCGTGCAGCCACGCGCCCGGGTCGTCCTTCTCGTGCTCGGCGGCGTCGGTCACGCACCACGGCGGGCAGTCGGGCTCCATGCCTCGCCGATCGGCACGGCACCCGACCCCCTGAGGTGTCGGCGGGGGTGTGACGCCCGGCATGGGTCAATCAGGTCGTCACCGAGGCCGCGCGTGCCGGATACTTCGACCATGCCCTCGACCAGCCAGCTCGCCGCCTTCGCGGTCGCCTCGTTCCTGTTCATCCAGGTGCCGGGGCCGAGCCTGCTGTTCACCATCGGCCGCGCGCTGACGGTCGGGCGGCGGGACGCACTGCTCTCGGTCGTCGGCAACGCGCTCGGCCTCGTCGCCCAGGTGGTGCTGGTCGCCGTCGGCCTCGGCGCGGTCGTCGCTGCGTCGGCGACCGCGTTCACCGTGCTCAAGCTCGCCGGCGCGGCCTACGTCGTCTACCTCGGCGTCCAGGCCATCCGGCACCGCGGCGACGCCCGAGCCGCCCTGGCTGCGGCCGGCGACGGGGCCGGGCAACCGGCCCGCAGCGGGCTCGCGTCGGTGAGGACCGGCTTCATCGTCGGCGCGACCAACCCGAAGACCATCGTCTTCTTCGTCGCCTTCCTGCCGCAGTTCGTCGACGGCGGCGCCCCGGCCGGACCGCAGCTGCTGCTGCTCGGCGTGCTCTTCGGCGTGATGGCGGTGTGCTCCGACGGCTGCTGGGCGCTGGCCGCGGGCCGGGCCCGCGACTGGTTCGCGCGCCGGCCCGAGCGCCTGGACGGCCTCGGCGCGGCGGGCGGCGTGATGATGGTCGGCCTCGGCGCGACGCTCGCGACCACCAGCCACTGACCAGCCCCTGACCGGCCCCTGACCGGCCCCTGACCGGCCCCTGACCGGCCACTGACCAGCCGCGGTACGCGCGGCAGCCGGCCTCAGCGGCGCAGCTCGGAGCGGCGCATCGCGAACACCCAGCGGCGGTGCGGGTGCTCGGTGACCGACCACAGGCAGCCCGTGTCCGGCCACCAGACGAGGTCCTCGGGACCGATCGGGGTGGCCCACCGCACCTCGCGGAACTCGCCCGGCGTGCCGACGTACATCGAGCCGGGGAAGAGCGGGGTGCGTGACGCGGTGGCGTAGTAGGTGCCGTCGACGACGGACACGCCCTGCATCCGGGTCTGGCCGCGGTCGTCGACGTCGGGCAGCGACCGGCCCTCGACGTCGGCCAGCAGCAGCCGGGTCTCGGGGTCCAGCGGGAAGCGCGCGAACCGACGGGTCTGCTTCGTCGAGCCGTACTCGCCGACGAGCAGGGACGGGGTGCTGGCGCTGTGGTCGACGGTGAAGAACGAGAAGCGCAGCCGGGTCATGCCCTCGTCGGCCTGACCCTGGTAGGCGAAGCGGACCGGCAGCACGTAGCGGTGTCCCCACGTCTCGTACGACGACCCGGCGGGCACCCGCAGGATGTCGTCCATCCGGCAGGTGAAGAGGCCCTTGCCGGTCGCGCCGACGTGCAGGTAGTCGCCGTGCCACACGATGCCGCCCGCGTGCACCTTGAGCGGGCGCAGCCCCGGCACGCCGTCCTCGACGGTCGGCGTCACCAGCAGCACGTGCGCGTAGCGGCGGTGCTCGACGTCGACGATGCTGATCCGCGAGCCGGCGCCCTGCTTGGAGTACCACGAGGTCGCGAGCACGTCGTGGCCGTGCTGCTCGCGGAAGCCGGTGCCGACCGACGTGGTGATGCCCTGCGGGTACCAGGCCGGGTCGCGACGGTCGTGGGCGTCCCAGGTGTAGGCGCGCACCACCTTGCGGCCGAGCAGCCGCGGGGTCGGGGCGAAGGTCCGCCGGAGCCGGCCGGGCAGGTCGGGCACCATCCCGGTGATGCCGACCCGGCCGCCGCCGTCGGCGGCGAGGGCAGCGGCGAGTGCGTCGATCTCGTCGATGTTCTCGGCGGTTCGGGTCAGGTGCAGTCCGGCCACGGCGGCCACGGTAGCCCCGCCACCGAAGTCCCGGCGACGGCGCCTGCGCCATCATGGGAGGCGTGAGGGGCATCTTCTTCGACGAGGAGCACGCGCGGCAGGCCGCCGAGACGCTGGTGCGGGGCGGCTACGCCGCCGAGGTCGTGCGGGAGCGGCTCGCCGGCGAGGACGACGACGAGGACCACCCGTGGGCGGTGCTCACCGACGCGCCGGAGATCCAGCTGGACATGCTCGTCGAGATGTACGACGGATGGCTGGACTACGACGCCCCCGAGCCTGCTGCGGGCGAGTCGCCGCAGGCACGCCCGCTCGTGCTGCCACTGCCCGACCAGCCGCGCCGGATCAAGAGGCCGGAGGGCAGCTGAACGGTCCGCCGCGCTGGACCCAGGCCGTCGCGAGGATCCGCCGGTCGTCGTCGAACGAGCCCTCGGCGAGCACCGTGCTGCCGTCGGCGCGGACGTCGAGGTCGGCCTCGAACCCGGTCGCCGGCGCACGCTCGGCCAGCCAGGTCTCCAGTCCCTCGGCGTCGCCCGCCGCGGTGTCCTCGTCGTCGAAGGACCGCACCGCCAGCAGCTCGTCCGGGGCGGAGAACAGCGCCAGCCCGGCGTCCGGGTGTGCGAGGCCGTCGTACTCCCGCTCGAGCACCTCGGGGCTCACCTGCCCGCCGGCGGGCCCGCAGGCGGGGTCGAGCTGCAACCCGGCGTACTCCAGCTCTTCGAGGTCGGCGGCGTGGTCGAGGAGGTCGTCGAGGCTGCCCTCGTCCGAGAGCGAGTCCACGTCGTCCTCCGCGACGTCGATCGCGAGCTCGACGTCGCCGGAGAGCACCAGCCGCTCGTCCGGCACCAGCGCGAGCCGCTGCAGGACAGCCGGGTACCGGTCGCCGTACAGGCTGCCCTCGGCCTGGTCGAGGGTGATCTCGAAGGTCAGCACGTCGCCGTCCTCGCCCCGCTCGTAGCCCGCGTCCTCCAGGTCGTCGGCGACCTCGTCGACGTCGATCCCGTCGTCCAGCTTCCAGACCCGCACCGGCGCGCGGTCGGGGTGGCTGCCCACCGCCTCCCACACCACGTCGAGGTCGCTGAAGGCGGCGTCCTGCATGACCTGCACCCAGTTCGCGAGCTCGGTGCCGTAGCCCTCCTCGAGCTGCGACTGCACCCACTGGTCCATCTCCTCGTCCGACGCCGGGGTGGAGAGGTCCTCGAGCCCGACGCGCTCGGCGACGGCGGCACGGTGCACGAAGGTCACCGTCGTGCTGTCGCCGGGCAGGTACTCCAGCGCGTCCTCGAGGTCGGAGCTCCCGGCGAGCAGCCCGCAGCCGGTGAGCGCGGAGGCGAGCAGGGTGAGCGCGGCGGCGGTCCCCGTGATCCGCCCGGGCGAGTCCGTCATGGCGCCCATCATTACCCTCGGGTGCATGACCGACACCCCGGCACACCGGTTGCTGCTCGTCCACGCCCACCCGGACGACGAGTCGATCGGGCAGGGCGCGACGATGGCGAAGTACGTCGCCGAGGGTCGCGGCGTGACGCTCGTGACCTGCACGGCGGGGGAGATGGGCGAGATCCTCGTCCCGGAGCTCGAGCACCTCGCCGCCGACCGGGAGGACCGCCTCGGCGAGCACCGCAAGGGCGAGCTCGCTGCCGCGATGGCCGAGCTCGGCGTCAGCGACCACCGCTTCCTCGGCGGCTTCGGCACCTACCGCGACTCCGGCATGAAGTGGCACGAGGACGGCCACGCCGTCGCCGCCGACGACGTGCACGAGAACGCCTTCTGGAACGCCGACCTCACCGCGGCCGCGACCCACCTGGTCTCCGTGATCCGCGAGGTGCGGCCGCAGGTGCTGGTCACCTACGACGAGTTCGGCGGCTACGGCCACCCCGACCACATCCAGGCCCACCGCGTCGCGATGTACGCCGCGCAGCTGGCTGCCGCGCCGGCGTACCGCCGCGACCTGGGGGAGGCCTGGGACATCGCCAAGATCTACTGGGGCGCGATGTCGGAGAGCCGGGTCCGCGAGGGGCTGCGCCGCCTGCGCGCCGAGGGTGACACGACGACGTTCGAGGGCATGGACCCCGAGGGGGACCTGCCGCCGATCTTCCGTCGCGACGAGGACATCACCTGCGAGGTCGACGCCTCCGACTTCGTCGAGCGCAAGCTCGCCGCGCTGCGCGCGCACGCCACCCAGATCACCACCGACGGGCCGTTCTTCGCGCTCTCCAACAACCAGGGCGCGCAGGCCTTCGGTCGCGAGCAGTACTGCCTGGTCAAGGGCGTCCCCGGCGACACCGACGGGGACAACGGCTGGGAGACCGACCTCTTCGCCGGCATCCCTGCCTGAGCGGTACGACGCCGTGGTGGTCCTGCAGCGGGTGCTGCTCGCCGTGCTGTGGCTGCTCGCCGGCGCGGCGGTCGGCACCTGTGCCGTCCTCCTGCACCGCTACCCCTGGGGGCTGCTGCTCGGCCTCGCCACCACTGCCGCCGTGCTGGTCGCCGCTGTGCCGGGCTGGTGGGGGCGCCCGGCCTTCGCCGCGGGGTGGCTCGTCGTGCTCGCGGTGGCGAGCGCGGAGCGCGCCGAGGGCGACTACCTGATCGCCGCGGACGGCCGCGGCTACACCCTCCTGCTGTCCGGGACGGTCGTCCTGGCGGCCGGTGTCGCCGGCTTCTTCCGCCGCCCCCGCCGGGTCCACGATTCAGGGGGAGTGGAGACGGCTCCCTAGGATGGCGCCCGTGGGAATGTGGGATGACGTGGCGAAGGACGCCGACGCCAAGCGCGAGCGCCCCGGCGGCAGGGCCGTCGTGGTGGTCGTGGTCGTGCTCCTCCTGCTGGTCGGCGGCGGCTACGCCGCAGCCCACGCGGTCGCCGGCGACAAGGTGCCGCCGGGCACCATGATCTCCGGCGTCGACGTCGGAGGCCTGACCCGCGCCGCGGCGCGGGAGAAGCTCGAGGAGGCCTTCGGGCCGCGCGCCGACGACCCCATCGCCATCACGGTCGAGCACCGGCTGCCCGGGGAGGGCAACAACGGCGACCAGGCCCGCGCGCGGATCAAGCCCGCCGACGTCGGGCTGGCCGTCGACTACGACGCCTCCCTCGACGAGGCCGGGGCCGAGGACAGCTGGAGCCCCGGCCGGCAGTGGGACTACTTCACCGGCGGCGACGACCTCGACGCCGTGGTCACCCTCGACGAGGAGCTCTTCGAGGAGCGCCTGACCGAGGCCGCCCGTGGCCTGGGCACCCCGCCGAAGGACGGTCAGGTCCTGTTCACCGCCGACGGCGTCGAGACGGTCGACCCGGTCCCGGGTGAGGCGATCGATGCCGCCGCCGCGCGGGACGCGATCACCGACGCCTTCCTCGAGGGCGAGGACGCGGTCGACCTCGCGGTCACCACCGCCCAGCCCGAGATCGGCGCCGAGCAGGTGGCCGAGGCCGTCGAGGACTTCGCCGAGCCGGCGATGTCCGGGCCGGTCACGCTGGTCTTCGGTGAGAACGAGGTGCGCCTGGCTCCCAGGCGCTTCGCCCGCGTGCTCTCGATGGCGCCCCGCGACGGTGAGCTGGCCCCCGTCGTCGACGAGAAGAAGCTGCTGAAGCTGGTCGAGGCGGCCACCTCCGACGGCAAGCCCGTGGACGCCACGGTCCGGCTCGTGCGCAACAAGCCCCGCGTCGTGCCCGCCAAGCCCGGCGTCGAGTTCGACCCGGCCGACGTGGTCGAGGTGTTCACCGGCCTGCTCACCGCCGCGAAGGGCTCGCGCAGCGGCGAGGTCGAGGCCGAGGTCACCGAGGCCGAGTTCACCACGAAGGACGCCCGCGACCTCAAGATCGTGGAGAAGGTCTCGGAGTTCTCCACGACGTACCCCCACGCGGACTACCGCAACGTCAACATCGGCCGTGCCGCCGAGATCATCGACGGCACCGTGCTCAAGCCGGGGGAGACCTTCTCCCTCAACGAGACCGTCGGCGAGCGCACCGTCGAGAACGGCTTCACGTCCGGCTACATCATCAGCAACGGCATCCTGCGCAAGGACCTCGGCGGCGGCGTCTCGCAGATGGCGACCACGCTCTTCAACGCCATGTTCTTCGCCGGCCTCAAGGACATCGAGCACAAGCCGCACTCGTTCTACATCGACCGCTACCCGGTCGGCCGCGAGGCGACCGTGGCGTGGCCCACGGTCGACCTGCGCTTCCAGAACGACACCGACCACGGCGTGCTCATCCACGCCTGGGTCGAGCCGAGCAGCTACTCCCGCGCGGGCAAGGTCACCGTGCAGATGTGGTCCACCAAGGTGTGGGACATCGAGTCCACGACCTCGGACCGCTACGGCTACACACCGCCGGCGACCCGCACGCTGAACACGCCCGACTGCGAGCCGCACTCCGGCTGGTCCGGGTTCCAGGTCGACGTCACCCGGATCTTCCGCAAGCACGGCGAGTCGGCCGTCGACCACACCGAGAAGTTCCACACCGTCTACACACCCTCGGACACCGTGGTCTGCAAGAAGCCCGGTCCGCCGCCGCCGGAGGACCCGGACGAGGGCTGAGCCCGGCATCGCGCGGGCGGTCACCTTGCTAGGATGTAGAACGCGTTCTAGTTCAGGAGGCCTCCAGCGTGACCACCACGTCCGCCACCCCCGTCATCGAGGGCTGGTTCACCACCGGTGACGAGCCGCGCCTGCTGGCGTCGCGCTGCACCGCCTGCAGCAACCTCGTCTTCCCGCCGGTGCCCGTCGCCGAGGAGGGCGCTGCGGGCGCCTTCTGCCGCAACCCGTACTGCGACGGCGACCAGCACGAGAGCGTCGAGCTGTCCCGGCGCGGCGCGGTGTGGTCCTACACCGACGCCCGCTACCAGCCGCCGGCGCCGTACGTGCCGGCCACGGACCCCTACGTGCCCTTCGCGCTGGCCGCGGTCGAGCTGCCCGAGGGCATCGTCGTGCTCGGCCAGGTCGCCGACGGCTTCGGCGTCGACGACCTGGAGGTGGGCGGCGAGGTCGAGCTGGTCGTGGAGGTCCTCCACGTCGACGAGACCGGCGAGCGCACGATCTACCGGTGGAAGCCGGTCACCGACACGACGGAGGAGGCCCGATGAGCGGGGTCGCGATCGCCGGGGTCGGCATGCACCCCTGGGGCAAGTGGGGCCGCAACTTCACCGAGTACGGCGTGCACGCGGCCCGGGCCGCGCTGGCCGACGCCGGCATCCCGTGGACCGACGTCGACCTCGTCGTGGGCGGGGAGACGGTCCGCAACGGCTACGCCGGCTACGTCGCCGGGTCGACCTTCGCCCAGGCACTCGGGTGGAACGGCGCGCGGATCGCGACGTCGTACGCCGCCTGCGCCACGGGTGCCCAGGCCATCGACACGGCCCGGGCACGCATCCTCGCCGGCCTGTGCGAGGTCGCCCTCGTCGTCGGTGCCGACACCACGCCCAAGGGCTTCCTCGCCCCCAACGCGGGTGAGCGCTGGAACGACCCCGACTGGCTGCGCTTCCGGCTGCTGGGCATGACCAACCCTGCCTACTTCGCCCTCTACGCCCGCCGGCGCATGGACCTCTACGGCGCGACCAGCGAGGACTTCGCGCAGGTCAAGGTCAAGAACGCCCGCCACGGCCTGGCCAACCCGAACGCGCGCTACCGCAAGGAGGTCAGCGTCGAGGACGTGCTGTCCTCCGCGGTGGTCTCCGACCCGCTGCACCTGCTCGACATCTGCGCGACCTCCGACGGCGCCGCCGCGGTGGTGCTGTGCAGCACGGAGTACGCCCGCAAGCACGGCATCGCCAACCCGGTCCGCGTCGCCGCCGTCTCGACGGTGACCCCGACCTTCCCGAACACCGTCATCGACATGCCGCTGCTCGCGACCGACTCGTCCGCTGCGGTCGGCGCCCCGGAGCGCACCTTCAAGGAGGCGATCGGGCAGGCGGCGTACGAGGAGGCCGGCATCGGCCCCGAGGACGTCGACGTCGCCGAGGTCTACGACCTCTCCACCGCCCTCGAGCTGGACTGGATCGAGGACCTGCAGCTGTGCAAGCGGGGCGAGGCCGAGGTCCTGCTCCGTTCCGGCGACACCACGATCGGTGGCCGGATCCCGGTCAACCCGTCGGGTGGGCTGGCGTGCTTCGGCGAGGCCGTCCCGGCCCAGGCGATCGCGCAGGTCTGCGAGCTCACCTGGCAGCTGCGCGGCCAGGCGACCGGTCGGCAGGTCGAGGGTGCAAAGGTCGGCATCACCGCCAACCAGGGCCTCTTCGGCCACGGTTCCTCGGTCCTGCTGGCCGTCTGACGGAGCCTGCGAGCAGGGTCGTGAGGGGCTCGCCGCTGGTCCGCGCGCACCAGAAATCCGTCGCTCCCAGCCGGGGGTCCGGGTAACTTGCGGGAGCACGAACCCGCTCCCGGCGCACCGGGCAGGAGGTCACTGTGACGACCAGTCGCACCACTGCGCGTCGTCCGCTGCCCCTGGGCGGCGGCTGGTCCTGGCTGGTCGAGATGGGCGTGCTGGTGGCTCTCTTCACCGCCTACAACGCGATCCGCGCGGTGTGGGGCGACGACCCGGCCGCCGCGTTCGGCCACGCCCGCGGGGTCCTGCGGATCGAGGGTGACCTCTTCTCGCTGGTCGAGCTCCCGCTCAACGAGTGGATCCTCGGCCTGCCGGCCCTCGCCGTGGCGACCTGCTACTTCTACGCCCTCATGCACTACGCGATGACCCCACTGGTGCTCCTCGTGTCCCGGCGCCACGGGGGCTGGCACTACTGGCGCGGCTACTGGGCGCTCGTGCTCGCCTCGGCGATCGCGCTCGTCGGCTACGCCCTGCTGCCGACCGCACCCCCGCGGCTGATGCCCGAGCTCGGCACCGTCGACGTGATGGCGCACTTCTCCGAGTACGGCTGGTGGGGGAGTGCCGCCTCGGCCCCGCGCGGCCTGGGCGACGCCACGAACCAGTTCGCCGCGATGCCCTCGCTGCACTTCGGCTGGTCGCTGTGGTGCGCGGTGCAGATGTGGGGGCTGGGCCGCACCTGGTGGCGGGTCGCGGCGGTCGCGTACCCGACCCTGCAGGTGTTCGCCGTCCTCGCCACCGCCAACCACTTCGTCCTCGACGTCGTCGCCGGGGGCGCCTGCGTGGTCACCGCCTACCTGGTGGTGGAGCTCGTCGGTCGGGTCGTACGACGCTCCCGCGACCGTCGGGCGCCCGAACCCGCTCCCGTCGTACCTCCCACCGGCGACCGGCCCGCGACCACGGCCTCCGCGGCCACGGCCTCCGCGGCCGCGGCCCCGGTCGGGGACCACGTCCGGGAGGAGTCGCGGCTCACTGCGGCGGGAGGACCTCCCAGACCACGTGCTCGCCAGCCAGGCCCTTGAGCTCGACGGGCTCCCGCTCGGCCAGCTCCACCGCGGCGTCCTCGTCCAGGGCGTCGCGGACCGCGTCGCTGGCGAGCACCTCGCCACCGTGCGCGAGGTCGGCGACCCGGGCCGCCATCGCGACGTTGCGCCCGAAGTAGTCACCGTCGCGGGCGACCACCTGCCCGGTGTGGATGCCGATCCGGACCAGGATCGGACCGTGCCGGCGCAGGGTGACGTCGCGCCGCAGGTCGCGCTGGATCCCCAGCGCCGCACGGCACGCCGCCTCTGCGTCGCGGAAGGCCACCATGAAACCGTCCCCGGCGGTCTTGACCACCTGCCCGCGGTACTTCTCGATCTGGGCGCGCAGCACCCGGTCGTGCGCGGCCAGCACCTTCACGAACGTGCCGTCGCCGAGCCGGTCGTTGAGGCGGGTCGAGTCCTCGATGTCGGAGAAGAACAAGGTGACCGTGCCGTCGGAGGCGGCCATGTTGACGATGTCGGCGCGCTCGTCGTCGCTCGCCCAGGTCTGCAGGTCCTCGATGGTGCTCTGCACCAGCCCGGTGATCCCGCGCTCACGCACCCGGCTCGCGGCCCGGATGACCCGACGCACGGCGCGGTCGGCCGACGTGGACGGCGGGGGCGGCCGGAGCGCCGCGTCGAGGTCGGCCTCGAGCTGGCCGATGTGGGCCCGGGCGTCGGCCAGCTGCCGCTGCAGGCGCCCGCGGTCGCGGGCGAAGGCGACGACCACGCCGACGAGCAGCAGGCAGAGCACCCCCAGGACGATCGCCACGAGCGAAGACTAGCGACGGCCGTTGTGCGTCCGCAGTAGCGTGAGACGGTGACCACGTCCGCTCCTGGCATCTCCACCCTCGGCGCCCTGCGCGCCTCCGGCCACCAGCAGAAGTCGCTGCGGGCCGAGCTCCGCACCAACCTCCTCGACCTGCTCGCCCGTGGCGAGGACCCGTGGCCGGGCCTGCACGGCCTCGAGGACACCGTCATCCCCCAGCTCGAGCGCGCGATCATCGCCGGCCACGACGTCGTCCTGCTCGGCGAGCGCGGCCAGGGCAAGACCCGGCTGCTGCGCACCCTGGTCGGCCTCCTCGACGAGTGGACCCCCGTCATCGACGGCTCCGAGCTCGGCGAGCACCCCTACGAGCCGATCACGGTGGCCTCGCGGCGCCGCGCGGCCGAGCTCGGCGACGACCTCCCGGTGGCGTGGCGCCACCGCGACGAGCGGTACGCCGAGAAGCTGGCGACGCCGGACACCTCGGTCGCCGACCTGATCGGTGACGTCGACCCGATGAAGGTCGCCGAAGGCCGCTCGCTCGGCGACCCGGAGACCATCCACTTCGGGCTCGTCCCGCGCTCGCACCGCGGCATCGTCGCCATCAACGAGCTCCCTGACCTCGCCGAGCGGATCCAGGTCGCGATGCTCAACGTGATGGAGGAGCGCGACATCCAGATCCGCGGCTACGTCCTGCGCCTGCCGCTCGACGTCTTCGTCGTCGCCTCCGCCAACCCCGAGGACTACACGAACCGCGGCAGGATCATCACCCCGCTCAAGGACCGCTTCGGCGCCGAGATCCGCACCCACTACCCGCGCGCGCTCGAGGCCGAGGTCGCGGTGGTCCGGCAGGAGGCCGACCTGCTGCCCGAGCACGTGGACGTGCCGGACTTCCTGGTCGAGGTCCTCGCCCGGTTCACCCGCAACCTGCGCGAGTCCAGCGCCGTCGACCAGCGCTCGGGCGTGTCCGCCCGGTTCGCGATCGCCGGCGCCGAGACGATCGCCGCGGCCGCGCTCCGCCGGGCGACGATCCACGGGGAGGAGCGGGCGGTGGCCCGCGTCGTCGACCTCGAGACGGCCGTCGACGTGCTCGGCGGCAAGATCGAGTTCGAGTCCGGCGAGGAGGGCCGCGAGGCCGAGATCCTCACCCACCTGCTCCGCACCGCGACCGCCGAGGTGGTGCGCGAGAAGTTCCGCGGCCTCGACTTCGCCCTCCTCGTCGCCGCCGTCGAGGACGGCGCCACGATCACCACCGGTGCCTCCGTGACCGCTCGCGACGTCCTCGCGGGCCTGCCGGTGCTGGGCGAGTCCGACCTCTACGACGCCGCCTGCGAGCGGGTCAACGGCCCCGGCGGCGGCCGCAACGACGGCGAGCGTGCCGCAGCGATCGAGCTGGCCCTCGAGGGCCTGTACCTCGCCCGCCGCATCGGCAAGGACAGCGACGGTTCCGAGACGGTCTATGGCTGACGCTGCGTTCGGGGTCCGCGCGGCCTCGGGCACCCTCCGCGGGGAGGGCCCCGGGGTGGAGCTCCCGCACGCCTGGTCGCCCGAGGGCGTGCTCGCCGGGCCGGTGACCAACGGGGCACAGGCCCTCCACCTCTCGGTGGCCCTGTGCGTGCTCAACGACGTCCACCGCGAGGCACGGGAGCTGGGGATCCCCGTGGAGGGGGTCGCGGTGAGTGCCGACGGCGGCTTCGACCAGGCGTGGGCCTCGACCGGCATCAGCTACTCCGTCGTCGTCGACTCCGAGGCATCGGCGGAGGCAGTGGACCAGCTGCTGGCGGTCGTCGACGAGGTCGCCGAGGTCCCCCGTGCGCTGCGCGCCGGCGCCGCCGTGAGGAGGGTCGAGCCATGAGCCGCTACCGCAGGTACGACGGCGGCGACCCGCTCGCCCCGCCGGTCGACATCGCCGAGGCGCTCGACGCCATCGGCCAGGACGTCATGGCCGGCTACAGCCCGGAGCGGGCGATGCGCGAGTTCCTGCGCCGCGGGGGCCAGGACCAGGCCGGCCTCGACGACCTCGCCCGCCGGGTCGCCGAGCGGCGGCGCGAGCTGCTGCAGCGGCACAACCTCGACGGCACCCTCGCCGAGGTCCGCGAGCTGCTCGAGAAGGCCGTCCTCGAGGAGCGCAAGCAGCTGGCCCGCGACGCGATGATGGACGACGCCGACCGCGCCTTCCGCGAGATGCGGATGCAGAACCTGCCCGACTCTCCGGCGGCGGCGGTCACCGAGCTGGGCGACTACGACTGGCAGTCGCGCGAGGCGCGCGAGGCCTACGAGCAGATCAAGGACCTGCTCGGCCGCGAGCTGCTCGACCAGCGCTTCGCCGGCATGAAGCAGGCGCTCGAGAACGCCACGGACGCCGATCGGCAGGCGATCAGCGAGATGCTCGCCGACCTCAACGAGCTCCTCGAGAAGCACGCCCGCGGGGAGGACACCCCCGAGGACTTCCAGGAGTTCATGGACAAGCACGGGCAGCACTTCCCGGAGAACCCCCAGGACGTCGACGAGCTGATCGACGCCATGGCGCAGCGCGCCGCCGCTGCCCAGCGGATGCTCAACTCGATGACCGAGGAGCAGCGTCGCGAGCTCATGAAGCTCTCCGCCCAGGCCTTCGGATCGCCCGCGCTGATGGAGCAGCTCGGCCGGCTCGACGCCAACCTGCAGTCCCTGCGGCCCGGGGAGGACTGGACCGGCTCGGAGCAGTTCGGCGAGGGCGAGCAGGGCCTGGGCCTGGGCGACGGGACCGGCGTGCTGCAGGACCTCGCCGACCTCGACGTGCTCGCCGACCAGCTCTCCCAGTCGTACGGCGGGGCGCGGCTCGACGACGTCGACCTCGACAAGCTCGCCCGGCAGCTCGGCAACGAGGCCGCGGTCGACGCCCGCAAGCTGCAGGAGCTGGAGAAGGCCCTGCGCGAGTCCGGCGCGATGGAGCGCGGCTTCGACGGCGAGCTGCGGCTGACCCCCAAGGCGATGCGCCAGCTCGGCAGGGCGCTGCTGCGCGACGTCGCCGAGAAGATGTCGGGCCGCCAGGGGCAACGCGACCTGCGCCAGGCCGGGGCCGCCGGCGACCTGTCCGGCGCCACCCGGCCCTGGGCGTTCGGCGACACCGAGCCGTGGGACCTGCCGCGGACCATGCTCAACGGGGTGCTGCGCCGTGCCGGTGAGCCCGGCGGGCCCCTGCTGTCCATCGACGACGTCGAGGTGGCCGAGACCGAGGCCCGCACCCAGGCCGCGGTCGCGCTGTGCGTCGACACCTCCTTCTCGATGGCGATGGACGGCCGCTGGGTGCCGATGAAGCAGACGGCGCTCGCCCTGCACACACTCATCGGGACCCGCTTCCGTGGCGACAGCCTCGAGCTGATCGGCTTCGGCCGGCACGCGCAGACCATGCGGATCGAGGAGCTGACCGCTCTCGACGCGCGCTGGGCCAAGGGGACGAACCTCCACCACGCGCTGCTGCTCGCCAACCGGCACTTCCGCAAGCACCCGAACGCGCAGCCGGTGCTGCTGATCGTCACCGACGGCGAGCCGACGTCGCACCTGGAGTCGAGCGGCGAGGTCTACTTCAACTACCCGCCGCACCCGCTGACCATCGCCCTCGCCGTCCGCGAGCTCGACAACGCCCGGCGTCTCGGCGCGCACACGACCTTCTTCCGGCTCGGAGAGGACCCCGGCCTGGCCCGCTTCATCGAGTCCATGGCGCGTCGCGTCGACGGCTCGGTGATCGCGCCGGAGGCGGGCGACCTCGGCGCCGCGGTCGTCGGGTCCTACCTGGGCTCGCGCCGCGGCGGCCAGCCGGGGACGGGCGGACCGGGCAGCTACGGCGACTGGTTCGGCTCCCGGGGGTTCTGGGTGGGCTGACGCCCGGCCCCGGTGGCTGTGGACGACCCGCAGCCCGGGTTTGTGGCCCACGCCACGCGGGCAGCCAGCACCCATGGACGGTCTCGGGCTCCTTCGACGGGTCGACCCCCGTGCGGTCGACGACGACCCCTTCTGGTCGGCGGTGCGGCAGCGGCACCCCGACGTCGACCTCGTCCTGCTCCCGCCACCGGGCGCCGCCGGGGCCGCCGGGGGCGACCGGGGCGACGGGGCCGACAGGGCCGCCGGGGCTCGCGGCATCCCCGGCCCGGTGCTCGACGAGGTGGCTCGCGCGCTCGCCGACGCCTGGCGCGCGATCGCCCCGGTCGTCGCTGCGGCCGGCGCGGACGACCCGCCCTCCGTCGCCTGGCGCGGCCGGCCCGGCGGGCACGCCCTGGTCGTGCAGAAGGCGTTGCCCGGGACCGGCCTCGAGCGCGGGACCGCGGTGCTGCGCTCGGTCGCCGGCCGGCTGGGGGGCGACGGCTGGCTGCTGCGGCCCTCGAGCCGCGGTGAGGTCGCCGTCCTGGCCGCCCGGGGGCCCGCCGCGGAGCTGCGGGGCGAGGCCGGCCCCGGCGCGACCGTGCTCACCCTCGCCGGCCCCGTCCTGCCCGTGGGGCGTGAGGAGCGGGCGAGGGTGCGGGAGGAGGTGCGGTCGTGGCTGTGACCCTCGACGTCCCGCCCGGCGTCCTGTCCCGGGCGCGCGACGCCTGGGACGACGCCCACGACCAGCTGTCCGGCAGCGTCTCCCGCCTCGACGGCGTCGCGCCGGCGAAGCTGTCCGCCACCGTCACCGCGGCCGTCGCGACCTTCCTCGAGGTGTGGTCCGGCGAGGTGGCGGTGCTGTCGCGCCAGGCCTCGGCCAACGCCCTCGCGTTCGTCGACCTCGACGGAGACCTCGGCGCCAGCGACACGGCGGAGGCCGCGCGGCTCCGCTCGCTGCTGCCGTGGACCTACCACGCCGCACCGATCCAGGAGTCGTGAGATGGCCACCGTCACGATCCCGGCCCAGGTCCCTCCGCTACCGGTGATGACCTCGCTGCCTGCCGGTGCGGCGGACCTCGCGACCGACCTGCGCGCCGCGCTGGTCAACGTCAACGACGTCCAGGACTGGGCCTACCGGGCCTCGGCGGACGCCTTCCAGGGCGACGCTGCCGAGGCGTCCGAGCACGCGCTCACCCGCTTCGCCCGGCGCCTGGACACCTCCGAGGCTGCGCTCGAGCAGGCCGTGCTGGCGACCAGTCGCTTCGAGGACCGCCTGGTCGCCCTCCACACCCAGTGGCTGACGCTCGACGGCGACCGCACCGGGACCAACGCGGCGATCGACGACCTGCGCATCGCGGTCCAGGCAGCGACCGAGGCCGACGCCCCCGAGCTCCAGCGCCGCGCCGAGCGGCTGCAGGCGCGCGCCGCGCGGTTGCGGGCCGACATCGCGGACTGGGCTGTGCGGTACGACGAGGCGGAGGCCGACCTCGTCGCCGCGCTCGCCGCGGTCGACACCGTGCGCGAGGGCCGTGGTGCCGCCGGCGACCCGGGACGGGTCGACCCTGCCGCCGTGCTGGCGGGCATGCCCGCACGGCGGGTCCCCGCCAGGGTGGCGGCGTGGTGGCGCAGCCTGACGGCGGCGGAGCGGGCCGCCCTCGTCGCGGCGTACCCCGCCCTCATCGGCAACCTCGGCGGAGTCCCGGCCGACGCCCGCGACGCCGCCAACCGGGCCGCGGTCGGCGCCGACGTCGACGAGCTCACCGCCCGGCAGGACAAGGGGGAGCCGCTCACCGCCGCCGAGCGCGACCGGCTCGCCAACGCCGAGGCCGTCCAGGACGTCCTCGACGACTACCGGGAGCAGCTCGACCCGCTGACCGGCGAACCCCTGGCGCGGCTGACCCAGTACCAGCCCGACGAGCACACCGGCGACGGCGGCGTCGCACTCTTCCTCGGCGACCCCGACCACGCCGACCACGTGTCGGTCTACGTGCCCGGCACGCTGTCGGAGACCGGCAACCTCGACTCGACGATCAACAACGTCGACGCCCTCTACGACGCGGCCCACGACCGGGGCTCGGCCGCCGTCGGCTTCTGGCTCGACTACGACGCCCCCAGCATCGACGGCGTCTCGCCCGCGGAGGTCTGGGACCTCGCCAGCGTCGTGACGCCCGGCGAGGCGGCGGAGGGCGGTCGGGACCTCGCCGACTACCTCGACGGCCTGCGCGCCAGCGACGCCGGCGCGCCCGCACACCTCTCGCTGGTCGGGCACAGCTACGGCGCCACCACGTCGGCGCACGCCGCGCTCGACGGCGCACCGGTCGACGAGCTGGTGCTGCTCGGCAGCCCGGGCTCCCCGACCAGCACGGCCGACGCGCTGACCGGCGCCGAGGTCTGGGTCGGCTCGGCCGACCACGACCCGATCACGCTGCTCGGCTCCTCAGGCACCCTGCCCGGCCCGCTCGGCCACGACCCGGCCCAAGCGGCGTACGGCGGGCACCGCTTCGAGGTCGACGCCGGGTCCTACCGCGTGCAGGACCTGCTGGACAACCACTCGTCGTACTTCCAGGACGAGTCGCTCGACAACATCACCGACATCGTCACCGGCCGCGACCCGGACCTGGTCGAGGGCCGCCACCCCGGCGGCTACCAGGCCCTCGACGAGCTGCTGGTCGGCTCGAGCCTGACCAGCGGCGGGGAGTGGGTGTGGGGCGTGGGCGAGGACCTCGTCACCGGCGTCCGCGACTCCGTGGAGGGCCTCGGCGAGGGCCTGATGGGCCTGCCGGACCTGTTCCGGCCGGGGCGGTGACGACGAGGTGGGCAGGAAGCGCAGAGGAGTGAGGACGGACGGCATGGGCACGATCACGAGGGTGAAGCGGTTTCTCGGGGTGACCACCTCCGTGCTCGCGCTCGCGGCTGCGGTCGCGGGTTGCGGCGGCGACGGTGACGGCGACGGTGGGGGCGGGGGCGGCGGTGCCGGCGACGAGGAGGCCCGGGTCGCCGGGCTGGAGGCGGAGGTCGACGCGGCCCACGGTGTCGTGCGCGCCATCGCGGACGCGCTGGACGTCGAGCTCGAGGCCGGCACCCGCCGGTTCCGGGCCTGCGGCGAGTCCTTCGCCTACCACGGCGTGAAGGTCGACGAGCACCTGCGCTTCGGGCCGAGCCCGCTCGGCGCGGGGCCGGCGGTCGACGCCGCCGCTCGCGTGCTCGAGGAGGAGGGCTGGAGCGTCGAGCGTCCGGGGAACCCCTCGATCGTGCTCGGCACGCGCGGGCAGGTGCAGGTGCGGGTCGAGGGAGGCGCGGCGGTACAGGTGGGCGTCGGCAACCCCGACTGCGTCGACACCGGCCACGACGTCGCCCGGGAGTTCGGCGAGCGCGAGCGCGAGGACGTCACGTGGGAGGACGACCCGGCCGGCCCGTAGTGTCGGCCCGGTGTCCGACCTCGCCCCGGGCGTGCTGGCGCTGCTCGCCCTCGCCGCCCTCACCGCCGGCTTCGTCGACGCCGTCGTCGGGGGCGGGGGACTGGTGCAGCTGCCGGCCCTGCTGGTCGGGCTGCCCGGCGCCAGCCCGGTGCAGGTGCTGGCCACCAACAAGGTCGCGTCCATCTGCGGCACCGCAGCCGCCTCGGTCACCTACTACCGCCGGATCCGTCCGGACCCCCGCACGTTCGGCCCGTTGATGCTGCTCGCGCTCGCCGGGGCCTTCACCGGCGCGCTCGCGGCGTCCCGCATACCGCGCGAGGCGTTCGAGCCGATCGTGCTGGTCGCGCTCGTCGTGGTCGGCGCCTACGTGGTGCTGCGCCCGCGGCTGGGGGAGGAGGCCGAGCTCCGCTTCGCCGGCCACCGGCACCTCGCCGCGGCGATGGTCGTAGGCTTCGCCATCGGCCTGTACGACGGCGTGCTCGGTCCCGGCACCGGCAGCTTCTTCGTCTTCGCCCTGGTCGGCCTGATGGGCTACGACTTCCTCCAGGCCAGCGCGAAGGCGCGGCTCGCCAACTTCGCCACCAACCTCGGCGCGCTGCTCCTGTTCATCCCCACCGGCGCCGTCCTGTGGGACGTCGGGCTGGTGATGGGTGCGTGCAACCTCGTCGGCGGCCACCTCGGCGCCCGTACCGCCGTGGCCCGCGGCACCGGTTTCGTCCGCGCGTTCTTCATCGTCGTGGTCGGAGCCTTCGTGGTCCGGATCGGCGGCGGTGTGCTCGGCCTCTGGTGAGCCGCGCCGAGTCTCCCTAGGCTCGGGAGGGTGAGCATCCCCGTCGACCCCGCCGACCTGCACCAGGCCCTCGCCGACTTCGAGAGCGGCTACCTGCTGACCACCACGACCGGTGACGCGCCGCGGGTGAAGGTCGTGACCGTCGACCCCGTCGCGGGCGAGGACGGGACGCTGCGGATCGCAGGCCCCGGTCGGGGCACGCTGCGCAACCTCGACGCCAACGACGCGGTGACCGTCGTGCTGCCGCCCCGCGAGCGGCACGGCTACACCCTGCTCGTCGACGGCACCGCCCGCGTCGACGGTGACGACGTCGTGGTCACCGCCACCGGCGCCGTCCTGCACCGCCCGGCCGCCCACGCGGACGGCCCGGTGCCGCCCGACGGCTGCGGCCACGACTGCGCACCGGTGGGCGGATGACCACGCGGTCCCACCCCCGTTGGGTCACCGCCTTCCTCGACAGTGCCCCCGAGCACCACCAGCACGGCGTGGGGTTCTGGCAGGGCGCCACCGGCTACGCCCTCTCGCCGCCGCGCGGGGAGCACGAGGAGTTCGCGACCCTGCTCCCGCCCGACGGCGACGCCTTCCTGCGGGTGCAGCGGCTGCAGTCCGGACCGGACCGCGTCCACCTCGACCTGCACGTCGCCGACCCGCGGGCGGCCGCGGACGCCGCCGTGGTCGCCGGCGCCGTGGAGCTGGTCGACCGCGGCCACGTCGTGCTGGCCTCGCCCGGCGGGCTCGTCTTCTGCTTCGTCGACAGCCCGGCCTCGGTCCGCCCGTCCGCGACGGTGCACCCCGGCGGGTCCGCCGCGCGGGTCGACCAGGTCGCCATCGACGTCCCGCGGGCGTCGTACGACGCGGAGCTGGCGTTCTGGCGCACGCTGACCGGCTGGCGCGAGCACCAGTCCTCGATCGCCGCCCACTTCCGCTTCCTCCTGCCGCCGGACGGCCAGCCGCTCGGCCTGCTGCTCCAGCGCCTCGACGAGGAGGACGGACCGCTGCGCGCCCACCTCGACTGGGGCACCACGGACCGTGCGGCGGAGACCGAGCGCCACCTCGCCCTCGGGGCGCGGGTGCTCGCGGTCCACTCGCACTGGACCGTGCTCACCGACCCCGTGGGGCGGACCTACTGCCTCACGGACGCGGACCCGGGGTGAACCCCGGGAGGAACTCCTCCATGAGCGCGCGGAACGGCGCCTCCGCCTCGAGCTGGCTCAGCACGCCGACGCCGCCCAGCCAGGTGCGGTGGATGAGCACGTACGACGGTGGCAGGTTGAGCTTGATGCTCACCGTGTAGGCCGGGTCCCTCGGGTTGTTGATCCGCTGGAACTGCTCGCGCATCCACTCCCGGCTGAACCGGAACCGCTCGACGAGGGTGGGCTCGACGAACGGGGAGAGGTAGTCCATCAGCAGCTCCGGCTCGATCCGGATCCGCTCCTTGAGGAAGCCCTCCGAGCGCAGCGCCTCGATCAACCCGTCCCCGTCACCGGCCGCGCAGAGCGTGATCAGCCGCCCCATCGGCTCGGGCAGGCCGCGCTGGGGGAGCCGGGCCACGGCGCCGTAGTCGAGCACGCCCATCCGGCCCGGCGAGCCGTCCGCCTCGGGGATGACCCGGAAGTTCCCGGGGTGCGGGTCGGCGTGCAGCAGCCCGGTGCGTGCGGGACCGGAGAAGAGGAAGCGGGTGAACACCTCGCCGTAGTGGTCGCGCTCGGCCTGGCTGCCGCCGGCGATCACCGTCGCCAGCGAGCCGGCCGAGTCCAGCCACTCGGTGACCAGCACCCGTGGCCCGACCGCGACCACGTCCGGGACCACGATCAGGGGGTCGTCGCGGAAGGCGGCGGCGAACTCGCGCTGGGCCTGGGCCTCGAGCTCGTAGTCGAGCTCCTCGCGCGCCCGCGCCTGGACCTCCTCGACCAGCGGCTTCATGTCGACGCCCGGCACCAGCGGCCCGATCGCGCGGGCGGCGCGGGCCAGGGTGCGCAGGTCGGCCATCAGCGCCGCGCCGGCGTCGGGGTACTGCACCTTCACCGCGACCCGGCGCCCGTCGTGCCAGCGGCCCTCGTGGACCTGCCCGATCGACGCCGCTGCGGTGGGCGCGCCGTCGAGCCAGGTCAGGCGGTCGCGCCAGTCGTCGCCGAGGTCCTCGGCGAGGATGTCGCGCACGGTCTGGGTGGGCATCGGCGGTGCGGAGTCCTGCAGCTTCGTCAGGTGCTCGCGGTACGGCGCCGCCATCTCCTCCGGCAGCGCCGACTCCAGCACCGACAGCGCCTGGCCGAACTTCATCGCGCCGCCCTTGAGCTCGCCCAGCGTGCGGAACAGCTGCTCGGCGGTGCGCTGCTGGATCTCGCTCATCACCGCCTCGGCCGGGGCGCCGCCGAGGCGGCGACCGAAGCCGACGGCGGTGCGGCCGGCGTACCCGAGGGGGAGCGCGGCGAGGCGAGCGGTGCGAGCCGCCGCCTTGCGGGGAAGGTCGGCCATGCCGCCAGTCTGGCAGCGCCCGGCAAGGCGCGGCGCCGGTGCCGGCGCCGGGACGGTCGCCTGAGCGGCGCCGACTGCCTGCGGGGGCGCCGGGTACCACCCCGCCATGGCTGATGAGAACCGATTCGAAGCGATCCAGGCCGTCGTCGACCGCGTCACCTCGTGGCAGGACGGCGCCACCGAGGGCACCGTGGCCGAGGAGCTGCGCAAGGGGGCGACGGAGGCCGGTGTCGACCTCAGCGACGACGAGGTCGCGAAGCTGGCCGACGTGATCGAGGACAAGCACGCCGCCGTCGACGCCCGCGAGGTGCTCGCCGGCTGACGCCGGCGGTGTCTCTGGGCCTCGCGGTGTCGACGGGGCGAAGGTGACGTGAAGGTGACTGAGCGAGCGTGGTGCAGCGGGTCCGGTGGAGGTCGACGGGTGAGGGTGTGCCGGTCAGCGGTAGGCCTCGACCCGGACCTCGCCGGCCCGCTGCTCCTGCTGGTCGCGCACGCACTTGGCGAGCGCGAAGGTCGAGTTCACGAGGAACAGCGCGCCCAGGCAGAGGAAGGCGCGGATCCAGCCGTCGACCGGCAGGAAGTAGATGCCGCCGACCATGAACAGCAGGGCGGCGGCGAACGAGATGGCGGACTGCACGTAGAAGGCGTAGGTCGTCTTGATGTTCGTCATGCCGAGAAGCCTCGCCCGCAGGGCACCGGCCCGGCCTGAGTCGGACTACTCAACCCCGGCCGTGCGGGTTCCTGAGTACCGGTCCCGGCAGTGGGCCGGTCCCGCGCTCAGGCCTCCGGGAACGGAACGCCGGTGTTGGCGTGGCAGCGGTAGCCGTGCGGCACCTTGTGGAGGTACTGCTGGTGGTGCGGCTCGGCGTAGTAGTACGCACCGGCCGGCTCGATCTCGGTGGTGATCTCGCCGTAGCCGCGACGGGCGATCTCCTCGCCGTACACCCGGGTGAGCTCGCGGGCCGTGGCCTCCTGCTCGGGGGTGGTGAAGTAGATCGCCGAGCGGTACTGGGTGCCGACGTCGTTGCCCTGGCGCATGCCCTGGGTCGGGTCGTGGACCTCGAAGAACTTCCTCACCAGGTCGGCGTAGGAGACCTTCGTCGGGTCGAAGACGATGCGCACGGCCTCGGTGTGGCCGGTGCGCCCGCTGCAGACCTCCTCGTACGTCGGGTGCGGGGTCGTGCCGCCGGCGTAGCCGACCGACGTCGACCAGACGCCGGGGAGCTGCCAGTAGATCTCCTCGGCGCCCCAGAAGCAGCCGAGCCCGAAGACCGCGACCTCCATGCCGTCCGGGACCTCGTCGGTGACCAGCGGCGTGTGCAGGACCTCGTGCAGCGTCGGCAGGGCGAACGCGGGCGCGCTGCGGCCGGGCAGGGCCTCGGCGGGGTCGACCATCTCGGTCTTGCGGCGGGTGAACATGCCTCCATTGTCGCCCGTCGCGCAAGCCGTGCCCGTCGCCCGGATCGGCTCACCCGGGCTGCGCGGCGCCGTGCTCGGCGCACCAGGCGTCGCGCTTCGCCGGCCGGGCGGTGAACACGCTGCGGATCAGCTGGGCCTGCAGCGCGGAGTAGAGCTCGATCTCCTTCTGCACGAGCCTGCGGGCCGCGGGTGTGCGGGCGAGCGTCAGGGCCTCCGCGTGCCGCCAGACCATCTCGCGCCACCCGCGCATGACCACGCCGACGCCGATGTCGTCGAGGGTCCCGAGGTCGATGTCGTCGAAGGTCGGGTCGAAGCGGGCGGCCATCTCGGTGAAGACCGGGACGTAGAGGCTGTCGAGGCGGTCGTTGTAGCGGTTGTGGTCGGCCTTGTGGCTGCCGTCCGGCCCGGTCAGGCCGACCTCGGCGAGCACGTGCGGGAAGTCCCAGTTGATGTGGGCGTTCATCGCGAGCAGGAAGTTGCCCAGGCCGCTCACCGCGCGGTCGTCCTCGGCCTTCAGCGCGATCTGCCACGCCTTCGGCAGACCGGTGCGCTGGCCGGCCTCCCAGCGGGAGGTGGTGTCGAAGTACATCTCGGCGAACACCGCGTCCACGCGGTTGAGCCACGCCCGGTCCTCGAAGAAGCCGGAGCGGACGGCGTCGCGGACGTTCTCGGTCACCCGCAGGTAGGCCAGCGAGAACACCGCGCTGTGCGAGCAGGTCCCGACCAGCCGGTCGAGGCGCTCCTCCATCCGCACGACGACCTCGTCGATGCACTCGTCGCCGCCGCTGACGCACACGTCGCCCGGGTACGGCGTCGCCGGGATCGGCAACGGCGCCAGGAGGGCCACGAGGCCGTCGATCGGGGGCAGCAGCAGGCCACGCAGTGGGTCCGGGTCGCCGTCGTAGTCACCCGCCGAGGCCGGTGCGGCGGGCAGGGCGAGCACGGCGGCGGCGAGGGCGCTCGCGGCGACGGTGGCGAGGGCGCGGGTGATGCGGGTCACATCCCGGAAACGAGCGACTGCTCGCGTTGTCACGCGCACGCCGCTGGGGCGCCGGTCGCGCAGCCGGGCGGCCGACCGTGTGCCGAGGCCCCGCCGGCCCCCTCGCTACGCTCGCAGGGTGAGCGACAACCACACCCAGGCGCACACCGACCACCTCGACGGGGCGGGCTTCGAGACCCGGGCCATCCACGCCGGCTACGCGCCCGACCCGACCACCGGCGCGGTGATCCCACCCATCTACGCGACCTCGACCTACGCCCAGGACGGCGTCGGCGGGCTGCGCAACGGCTATGAGTACAGCCGGTCGGCCAACCCGACGCGCACCGCGCTGGAGTCGACCCTGGCGGCGCTCGAGGGCGGGGCACACGGTTTCGCGTTCGCCTCCGGCCTCGCCGCCGAGGACACGCTGCTGCGGGCGCTGTGCCGGCCCGGCGACCACGTGGTGCTGCCGAACGACGCCTACGGCGGCACCTTCCGACTCTTCGACAAGGTCGCGACGAACTGGGGCCTGGCCCACAGCCCGGCGCCGGTCAACGACCCCGACGCCGTGCGCGCCGCGATCCGCCCGGGCGAGACGAAGTTGGTGTGGCTCGAGACGCCGACCAACCCGCTGCTGTCGATCGGCGACATCGAGGCCCTGGCCGCCGTCGCCCACGACGCCGGGGCACGCCTCGTCGTCGACAACACCTTCGCGTCGTCGTACCTCCAGCAGCCGCTGGCGCTGGGCGCCGACGTGGTCGTGCACTCGACGACCAAGTACGCCGGCGGGCACTCCGACGTGGTCGGGGGAGCGCTCGTCGTCGACGACGACGAGCTCGCCGAGACGATCGGCTTCCACCAGAACTCGATCGGCGGCGTCGCCGGTCCCTTCGACTCCTGGCTGGTGCTGCGGGGACTCAAGACGCTGGCGCTGCGGATGGAGCGGCACAGCGACAACGCCGAGCGGGTCGTGGAGTTCCTCGCCGGCCACCCGGCCGTCGCCCAGGTGATCTACCCCGGCCTGGCCGAGCACCCGGGGCACGAGGTCGCGTCGCGGCAGATGCGCCGCTACGGCGGCATGGTGTCCTTCCGCGTGCGCGGCGGCGAGGAGCAGGCGCTCGCGATCTGCGCGGCCACGAAGGTGTTCACCCTCGGGGAGTCGCTGGGTGGTGTGGAGTCGCTGATCGAGCACCCGGGCCGGATGACCCACGCCAGCGTCGCCGGCACCGACCTCGAGGTGCCCGCCGACCTGGTCCGCCTCAGCGTCGGCATCGAGACCCCCGAGGACCTGCTCGCCGACCTGGAGCGAGCGCTCGGCGCGACCTCCTAGCGGCGCATCGCGACGACCGGTCGTCGTACCAGCGGTCGTCTAGGGTCGCGGTGTGAGCACCGACGGCCCGCAGGACGGCCCGAACGACGGCACTTCCGAGCCCGACGCCGCTGAGGACGCCGGGCAGGACCAGCGGGTCTCCGAGGAGGCCCGCGACGCCGCGCAGCAGGTCGTCGCCGACGACGAGCCGCCGCTCGGTCCGGACGAGGGCGTGCAGGAGGAGCGGCTGCTCCGGCGGTTCATCCACCAGTGGACCCTCGCCCGGGAGGAGCGCGAGGGACGCCGGCACGAGGTGCCGGCGATCATCGCGGGTCCGTCGAACCTGCGTCGCGCCGAGGTGCCCTACGGCCTCGACCTCGCGGCCGGATGGGCGTGGCGGCTGCTGCTCATCGCCGGCGCGGGCTACGTGCTGCTGTGGCTGGTCGGCTACTTCGCCGTGGTCACCGTGCCGATCGCGGTCGCGCTGCTGATCAGCGCGCTGGCGGCCCCCTTCGTGCAGGGCCTGGTCCGCCTGGGCCTGGCGCGCGGGATCGCCGCGCTGCTCATCGTGGTCCTCGGGTTCGTGGTCGTCGGCTCGCTGCTGACCTTCGCCGGCAACCAGGTGGCGGACGGGGCGCAGGACCTCGCCGACGGCGTGGTCGACGGGCTGCAGGAGGTCCGCGACTGGCTGCAGGAGGGGCCGGTCCAGGCCAGCGACTCGCAGATCAACGACTACATCAAGAGCGTCCAGGACCTGATCACCGAGCGCTCCAAGGACGGCGCGGTGCTCAGCCAGGTCGGGTCGGTCGGCGCCGCGGTCGGCCACGTGCTCGCCGGGTTCTTCATCTCGCTGTTCGCGACCTACTTCTTCCTCGCCGACGGCGAGCGGATCTGGTCGTGGCTGGTGCGGCTCGCGCCGCGCGCGGCGCGGGTGCGCGTGGACAGCTCGGGCCGCGTCGCGTGGATCTCGCTGGTCCAGTTCGTCCGGGCCACGGTCGTGGTCGCCCTCGTCGACGCCATCGGCATCATGATCGGCGCCGCGGCGCTCGGGGTGCCGTTCGTGCTCGCGATCGGCGTGCTGGTCTTCCTCGGGGCGTTCGTGCCGATGATCGGTGCCACCATCGCCGGCAGCGTCGCCGTGCTCGTCGCCCTCGTCGACCAGGGACCGGTCGACGCGCTGCTGATGATCGCGGTCGTCGTCGGCGTCCAGCAGGTCGAGGGCCACTTCCTGCAGCCCTTCCTGCTCGGCCGCTGGGTCTCGGTGCACCCGCTCGCGGTCATCCTCGCGATCGCCTGCGGTGTGCTGGTCGCGGGCATCGCCGGGGCGCTGGTCGCGGTGCCGATCGCCGCCGCCGCGAACGCGGTGGTGCTCCACCTCGCCGAGCTCGCCGAGATGCCCGAGCAGGAACCCGCGGGCGCACCCCCGGGAACGGCCGAGCCGCCCGACCCCGGGGGGACGGACGGCTCGGAGCAGTCGGCGGGCCGGCCGGCATGACCGGCCGGCGCGTCAGCCGACGTACGGCTTGGCGTCGAGGATGATCACCGTCTGGGTCTTGCCGTTGACCTCGTAGCTGACGGTCTCGCCCTTGGTGCGGCCGTTGATGGCCTGGCCCAGCGGCGACTGCGGCGAGTAGACGGTGAGGCCGTCGGGCTCGATCTCGCGGGCGCCGAGGAGGAAGGACTCCGCCTCGTCGTCGTCATCGCCCTCGAACTTGTAGGTCACCACCATGCCCGGCTCGACGACGCCGTCGTCCGGAGGCGTCTCGCCGATCTCGGCGCGGCGCAGCATGTCCTCCAGCTGGAGGATGCGCGCCTCGTTCTTGGCCTGCTCCTCGCGGGCGGCGTGGTAGCCGCCGTTCTCCTTGAGGTCGCCCTCGTCGCGCGCAGCACTGATCTCCGCGACGATCTCGGCGCGGCGGGGACCCTTGAGGTGCTCCAGCTCCGCCCGGAGCTTGTCGTAGGCGTCCTGGGTCAGCCAGACGGTGTTGGTGGCACCGGACTGGTCGGTCTGAGACATGAGTGAACTCCTGTGCTGCTCGTCGCATACCCGTTCGGGTACATGAACGTTCTAGTTTACCGGCTCGGCGGTCAGCGACCGACTTGAACGCACACATCCACAGGCGGGGCCACGTCGTCCCCGGGCCCGTGCGGCGGTGCCGGCGCCGAGGCTAGCGGTAGCGGGGCTGGCCCTCGGCCCGGCACCCGAGCCACTCGACGGTGGTGGCCCGACGCTCGGTGCGGACCTCGAAGCGGTGCACCGGTCCCTGGGACAGGTCCGGCGCGAAGGTGTCCTCCCCGACGACCGCCTTGTCGTGCGAGATCGCCCGCAGCGTGCACTCCGGGTCCTCGATGTCGTCGTCGGCCTCGATGCGCACCCGGATGGTCGCGTGGTGGTCGTCGACGACCTCGTGGCCGATCTCCTGCGAGGAGATCGTGGGGTCGGCGTGGAAGAAGGTGATCCAGGCCAGCAGGCCGGCCAGGACGACGACCACGAGACCCGCGACGGCGAGCGCGACAGCCCGGCGACCGGTAGGCGGCTCGCCGTACCGGTCGGCGAGGGAATCGTGGCTCGTGCTCACCGGTTCATCGTCCCACGATGGTTTTTTCTACGATGGGCGGCATGCCCTCCTCCCACGTCCCGGCCGTGGACCGCACCGGCCTGCGACTGATGCACGTCCACGCCCACCCCGACGACGAGTCGAGCAAGGGCGCGGCCTCCACGGCGCGGTACGTCGCCGAGGGCGCCGAGGTGCTCGTCGTGACCTGCACCGGCGGTGAGCGGGGCTCGATCCTCAACCCCAAGATGGACCGCCCGGACATCCTCGAGAACATCACCGAGGTGCGCCGCCAGGAGATGGAGCGCGCCCGCGACATCCTGGGGATCCACCAGGCGTGGCTGGGCTTCGTCGACTCCGGCTGGCCGGACGGCGACCCCAAGCCGCCGCTGCCCGAGGGCTGCTTCGGCCTCGTGCCGCTGGAGGAGGCGACCGAGCGGCTGGTGCGGCTGGTGCGCGAGTTCCGCCCGCACGTGATGACGACGTACGACGAGCGGGGCGGCTACCCGCACCCCGACCACATCCGCTGCCACGAGGTGAGCGTCGCGGCCTTCGAAGCGGCAGGCGACCCCGAGCGCTTCCCGGACGCGGGGGAGCCGTGGCAGCCGCTCAAGCTCTACTACCACCACTCGTTCAACCGCCCGCGGATGCAGGCGCTGCACGACGCGATGCTCGCCCACGGCCTGGAGTCGCCGTGGGAGGAGCGGCTCAGGGAGTGGAAGCCGGAGCCTGAGTGGGACGCCCGGATCACCACGAAGGTGCCGTGCGCGGAGTACTTCGGCGTGCGTGACCAGGCACTGCTCGCCCACGCGACGCAGATCGACCCCGACGGCTTCTGGTTCGCGGTGCCGCGCGAGCTGCAGGCCGAGGTCTGGCCGACGGAGGACTACGAGCTGGTCACCAGCCACGTGCCGTCCACGGTGCCCGAGGACGACCTGTTCGCGGGGGTCACCCCCGACGCCTGATCCCGGCGCCTGCGACACTGGACCCATGCACGCCCTCGCTGCCTCCGTGGTCAACGCGCTCGTCCTCGCCGAGGAGAAGGCGCCGGCCGACGAGGACGTCGTCGCGGGCTGGACGGCGTTCTGGATCTTCCTGGGCCTGATCGTCGCCGTGGCGGTCATCGGCTTCGCCCTGACCCGCAGCCTGCGCACCGCGCAGCGCGCCAAGGACCAGGGCGTGTACGGCGACCCGGTCGACTCCGACGCCGGGTCGGACTCCTCCGCGGACGACGCCTGATCCCGGCCTGACCCCGGCCTGACCCCGGCCTGACCCCGCCGGCCCGGCAGGAGCCGGTCAGGTGGTGAGGTAGCCGCCGACCAGGGCGACCACCTCGTCGAGCAGCGCCTCGCGGGTGACCGCGGCGGGCTGGTCGAGCACCCAGCGCAGGGCGAGGTTCTCCAGCGCCAGCACCACCACCCACGCGGCCACGGCCGGGTCCGGCCGCTGCGAGGCGTCCGGGCGTGCGGCGAGGTAGATCGCGACCATGTCGCGGACCCGTCGCTCGAGGTCGGCGCGGCGGTCGCGGTTGCGCCCGAGGGGCAGCTCCTCGGCGAGGACCTGCAGCGCGACGGGGTCGGCCTCGAGCGCACCGACCAGCGCGTCGGCGGTCGCCCGGACCATCCCCGGCCCGGTCTCGCCGATCCGGTCGGCGAGCGACGCGGCGACCTGGTCGGCGACCTCGGCCCAGTAGCGGTCGAGCACGACGTCGAGGATGGCGCCCTTGTCGGGGAAGTACTGGTAGAGCGAGCCGGGGCTGACCCCGGCGGCGGCTGCGACCCGGTTGGTGCTGAAGGCGTCGTAGCCGTGCTCGACGAGGACCTGCCGGCCGGCGGCCACGATGCGCTCGACCATCTCGCGTGAGCGGGCCTGCTGCGGGGCCTTGCGCACCGGCGCCTCCCTCGTGGATCGCGAGTTGAATGCGAGCGATGGCTCGCGTCACGATCATGGCATGACCGCCGACCTCGCCACCACCCGCGACACGACCGACGGACCGTCGTACCCTGCACGCTTCCGCGCCGCCGAGGCGCGCGGCCGTCGCCTCGGTCGGCCGCTGCAGCTGTTCGCGCGGGTCAGGCAGGTCGACGAGGCCCTGATGGACCGGATCGGGCGGGCGATGACGGAGCGTGACGAGCTCGGGGCCCGGCTCGCGGACGCGATCCGGTTGCGAGCAGGCGCGACCGGCAAGGTCGAGATGGCGCAGTTCCGGCAGGCCCTCACGCACGGCGTCGAGGCCGTCGCTGACGCGCCGCCGGCACTCGCCGCCTTCTTCGCCGAGGTCCAGGCCGAGCCCGCCTGGCTCGACCGCGACCTCGTCGAGGAGGGCGCCCGCGTCTTCCGCCGCCTCGGCCAGAACGCCCAGGACGTGCTGCTGCAGCTCTCCCTCGTCGGCGGCTACCGCTTCGGCGGCCCGACCGACCTGCTCGTCGCGACCGGCGGGCTGACCGGCGGGCAGACCTTGCGCCGCCTCGGCGAGACCCAGAAGTGGGGCTCGTCGCTCACCGATCCCGGCGCGCTGCTCCCCGTCACGGGCGAGGGCTGGCGGTTGACGGTCCACGTGCGGCTGATGCACGCGCTGGTCAACCACGCCTTCGAGGGCCGCTGGGACACCGACGCCTGGGGCTTGCCGATCAACCAGGCCGACCAGGCCTCCACCCTCGGCCTGTTCGACGGCGTGCTGCTGATCGGCGCCCGCGCCCTCGGCGTGCCGTTCAGCCGCCGCGAGTCGCGGGCCCTCATGCACCTGTGGAAGTACGTCGGCTGGCTGATGGGGGTGGACGAGGACTTCCTCGTCGACGACGAGTGGGAGCGGCACCGCATCGACTACCACGTCCTGCTCGCCCAGGGGCCGATCACCGACGCCGGCCCGCAGCTGGCCCAGGCCGTCGTCGCCGCCCAGACCGAGCGGCACTACCCGGGCTGGCCGGCCGCGCTGCAGGGCGTGCGGGCCCGCTACGAGCGCGAGCGGCTGCTCTCGATGCTCACCGTCTTCCTCGGCCCGGAGAGCATGCGCGAGCTCGGGCTGCCGATGCGCCCGCCGTGGGCGCACGGCTACATCGTCGCCCTCAACACCCTGCGCTACCGCGTGCTGCGCCACCTGCCCGGCGGCGAGGAGCGGCTGTGGCGCTGGGGCGGTCGCCGCGCGCAGTGGCTGCTCGACAGCTACTTCCAGGGCGACCGCGAGGAGGTCGGCGCGCTCCAGGCCTGAGCCGCGTGCCCCGCCCGACTCGTCGGGGCCCGTCGGACGGTTCAGCGGGCCGGCTGCTGGGCGGGCTCGCCGGTGTCGCGCACGAGGTAGACCCACGGCAGCGCGCGGCAGCCCACCTGCCAGCCGTCGCGCTCGTAGCGCGCCAGCGAGCCGGTCCACAGCACCCGCTTGTGCTCCCACTGCGTGGCGGTGCGGACCATCCGGTGCCGCAGGAGGCCGGCGCCGACGGTGTGCCAGCCGAGCCGGCCGGCGATCTCGAGCTCGGCCATCTCGTCGAAGGCGGTGACCGGGCCCAGCCAGCGCTCCTCCGGGCCGTCCGGGGCATTGCTGTTGTCGCCCGTGTCGTCGCCCGCGTCGTCGCGGCCGAAGCGCTGCTGGGCGGCCTGCCGGGTCAGGCCCAGGGTGCTCCCGATCGCGGCCCAGCTGTGGCCGCCGGCGCGGGCCGCGGTGACGGCCTGCTGGAGCAGGTCGTGGGTCGCGCGGTCGGCCTCCGCCGCACGTCGTACGACGGCGAGCTGGTCCTCGGCGTCGACGCCGGTCAGGATCGCGAGGCCGATGGTGTCGACGAGGTCGCTCACGACGGGTCCTCGTCCCGGCTCGGCAGCCACATGCCGTCGCCGGTGCCGTTGCCGGTGCCGTTGCCGGTGCCCGTGCCCTTGCCCTTGCCCTTGTCCCTCCGGTCGCGCCGGAGGTGGGCGCCGAGCACCGCTGCGCCGGCGAGGATCAGGGCGATGCCCGCGCCCTGGAGCAGGCCGCGCAGGAAGCCGTCGAGGGCGTTGGCGGTCGTGGTGAGGGCGATGCCGATGACGACGAGCGCGATCGTCGAGGGGGAGGCGGCGGAGCCGGGTGCGTCGTCCCGAGGTGTCATGTGTCAAGGTTTTCTTGACGCATGGCGGTTTGTCAAGAATCTGTTGACAGCGCCGCCGGATGGGGCTGGGCCGGTGTCGGCGGGGTGTGGGAGGTTGCTGCCGTGGCCCGCTCCGACCGTCCCGACGTCCCCGGCGAGGTGCTCGCCCGGCTGCGGGCGATCTTCGCCCGGATGCCCGAGTGCCACGAGGAGGACGCCTGGGTCGGCGTGCGCTGGCGCGTCGCGCGCACGGCCACGGTGGCGCACGTCTTCGGCGGCGAGGACCAGCTGTTCCGGATCACCTTCCGCGCCGAGCCGGACGAGGTGCTGGCGTTCGAGCACCTCGGTCCGCCGTACTTCCGCGGCGAGTGGGGCGGCAACATGGTCGGGATGCTGCTCGACGGCGACACCGACTGGGAGGAGCTCGCCGAGCTCCTGACCGACTCCTACTGCCTGCAGGCGCCCCAGCGGCTGGTCGCCCTCGTCGACCGACCGCCCGCGTGATCACCCCACAGGTCGGGGACGCCGGACCGCGCAGTCCGGGGTGAGAATGTGGGGACAGTCGAGACCAGCGCGGGAGGCGTCGTGGAGGCAGCAACGACCGGTACGGGCGAGTCCTTGCTCGCACGCGCCCTGGCGGAGGCCGACGGCCCGGCCGCGGGGGACGAGGCCAACGCCGCGCTGCTCGACGCGGCGCACGAGCTGTTCTGCCGCCGTGGCATCCAGCGCACCACGATGGAGGAGGTCGCCCGCGCCGCGGGGTTGTCCCGGATCACCGTCTACCGCCGGGTGAGCTCCAAGGAAGCCCTCGTCGAGCAGGTGGTGCTGCGGGAGTTCCGCCGCTACCTCGACCGGTTCCTCGTCGACATCGCCCCCGCGCGCACCGCGGAGGAGCGGGTCGTGCTGGGCTTCGTCAGCTCGCTGCGCGCGATCCGCACCAACCCGCTGATCGGGCACCTCATGGCCGCCGAGCCGCAGGCCCTGGTGCCGATGCTCGGCCGCACCGGCCGCACCCTCGCCCTCGTCTCGCAGTTCGTCGCCGGCCAGCTGCGCCGCGAGCAGGCCGCCGGCAACGTGGACGAGTCCGTCGACGTCGACGTCGTCGCCGAGGTGATGGTCCGCCTCACCACCTCCTTCCTGCTCACCCCCAGCCACCAGCTCGACCTCGACGACGACGCGGCCATGGGCGAGGTCGCCCGCCGCTACCTCGCCCCGCTGCTCCGCGCCCGCTGACCCGCCCTACCTGGTCCGTTGCTGGTCCGTAGCTGGGGTAGTCCCGGGTCAAAAGCACCGCGACACGCCGTCGGAAGGTGCTTTTGACCCGGGACTACCGCACAGGGGTGGACAGGAGGGGTGGGCGGTGCTAGCGGCGGCGGGCGGCTAGGTTGTGGCGGGTGAGCGAGGCCGAGAGCGAGATCGCCGTCCGCACCATCCGCCACGAGCGGACTCTGGTCATCGGGCTGGACCGGCCGGCGAAGCGGAACGCCATCAACCCTGCCGTCACCCGCGGCCTCGACGAGGCGCTCAACCTGCTCGAGGACGACGACGAGCTGTGGTGCGGCGTGCTGACCGGCGGGCCGCGGCTGTTCTCCGCCGGCGCCGACCTGGCGGAGGGGGCGGGGGAGCCGACCGAGCGCGGCGGGATCGCCGGGATCATGTCGCGGGTGCGGCCCAAGCCGCTGATCGCCGCGGTGGAGGGCTACGCGCTCGGCGGTGGCTTCGAGCTGGTGCTGTGCTGCGACATGGTCGTCGCCTCGCGCACGGCGACCTTCGGCCTCCCGGAGGTACGACGGGGCCTGCTCGCCGGCTTCGGCGGCGTGTTCCGTGCCCCGCGGGTCCTGCCCGCCAACGTCGCGCGCGAGATGCTGCTGACCGGGGAGCCGGTCGACGCCGAGCGGGCCGAGCGGCTGGGCCTGGTCAACCGGCTCGTCGAGCCCGGCCTGGCCCTCGACGTCGCCCTCGGCGTGGCCGCCACGATCTGCGGGAACGCCCCGCTCGCCGTGCGCGAGTCGCTGGCGATCGCGAACCGGGAGATCAACGGCGAGGAGGCCGACGACTGGGCGGCGAGCGACGCCGCGCTGGGCCGGCTGATGGCGTCTAAGGACCTCGGCGAGGGGATCAACGCCTTCTTCGGGCGCCGCGACCCGGTCTGGCGGGGCGAGTAGCTCAGCCCAGCGCCCCGCGCAGCCAGCCGCCGAGCTGGCGCACCACGTCGGTGGCCTCGCTGACCATGCCGGCGAACAGGTGGCTGACGTGCCAGTGGCCCTCGAGGAGGGCGTAGGTGACGTCGACCCCGGCGGCGCGGGCGGCGTCGACGAAGCGTTCCACGTCGAGGCGGAACATCTCGTCGCTCGCAGCCTGCACGAAGAGCGGTGGGAGGCCGGCGAGGTCGGCGCGCAGCGGGGAGACCTCGGGCAGGTCGGTGCCGCCGGGCGCGTAGGAGGCGGCGCCGAGCTCGAGCCAGCCGCGGCTGAGCAGCGGGTCGTCGACGGTGGTGTCGAGGCCGGCGAGCGACAGGTCCACCCACGGCGAGATGAGGCCGAGCGCGGCCGGGGCGGGGATGCCGACCTCGCGCAGGCGCAGGGCGAGCGCGAGGGCGAGGCCGCCACCGGCGGAGTCGCCGGCGACGACGACGTGCTCGGCGGAGAAGCCGCTCTCCAGCAGGCCCTGGTAGGCGGCGAGGGCGTCCTCGACCGCGGCGGGGTAGGGGTTCTCCGGAGCGAGCCGGTAGTCGAGGACGTAGGCGACGGCACCGGCCGCGTCGGCCAGGTGCGCCGCCGCGGCGCGGTGGGTGGTCGGCGACCCGATGAGGTAGGCGCCGCCGTGCAGGTAGAGCAGCACCCGGTCCGGGCGGCTGCCGGGAGGGCTGATCCGCTCGGCCGGTACGCCGGCGAGGTGGGCAGCCTCGGTGCGGGTGCCCTTCGGGAGGATCGCGACCCGCATCAGCGCGTTGATCACCTGGCGCTGGCGGGCGGGCGGGACCCGGGTGCCGAGGACCGGCTTGACGAGCCGGCGGACCACCAGGCGGGCGGCGGGGAGCGGCAGGTGCATGGATCCCATCCAAGCACCGGCCGCCCACCCGGCCGCCGTGCGGTCAGACTGCGGTCAGACTGTGGGCGGGGTGACGCCCAGCTCGACCAGCGCCGCGACGTACCCCTCGACGTTGCGGAGCTTGACCTCCTCGTAGCCGCGGACCATGTCCGGCAGCTCGGCGATGCGCACCGCGCGCTCGTAGTCGCCGGCGCCCAGCTCGCGGGCCAGGCCGGTGACCGTCGCACGGTAGTGGTCGCGCAGCTCGCGCTCGACCTTGCGCACGTGGGCGCGGCCGAACGGGTCGGCGGCGGTGCCGCGCAGCCTCTTCATCCTCGCCAGCGCCCGCAGCGAGCCGTGCGACTTCGGGCCGAAGGAGATCTTCTTCGTGCGGCCGATGGCGCGCAGCGCCGGCGGGTGCAGCTGGAAGGCGATCGTGCCGCCGGGGAAGGCGGAGCCGGTCTCGGCGAGGAACGCCGGGTCGGTCAGCAGGCGCGCGACCTCGTACTCGTCCTTGTAGGCGGTGAGCTTGAAGAGGTTGCGCGCGACGGCCTCGGTGAACCGGGTGCCGGTGCCGGCGGCCTGCTCGGCGCGGGCCACCTCGGCGACCAGTGCGACGTAGGAGTCGGCGAGCTTCTCGTCCTGGTAGTCGACGAGGTCGGCGGCGCGCAGCTCCACGAGGCGGCGCACCTCGCCCTCCAGGCCGGACGCGGCGACGGACGCCGGGACGTGGCGCTCGCGCACCGGTGCCGGGCGCGAGCCCGCGGCGCGGAACGCGGCCGGGTCGGTCACGGCGACGCGGCCCCAGCGGAACGCGGCGACGTTGGCGGCGACGGCGGTGCCGTTGATCCCGATGGCCTCCTCGATCGCGGCGGCCGGCAGGCGCAGCGCGCCGGTCTGGTACGCCGCACCGACGAGCAGGAAGTTCGCGGCGGTCGTGTTGCCGAAGATCCGCTCCGCGGCCTCGAGGGCGTCGAAGTCGAACATCTCGGCACTCACCGTGCGCACCCGCTCGAGCAGGCCCGCCTCGTCCGGGTGCTGCACCGACGGGTCCTCGACCATCGCACCGGTGGGGGTGCGGCTGGTGGAGACGACCGTGCGGGTCCACGCGGAGCTGCCGAACTGCAGGTTGCGGTCCTCGGCGAGGGTGAGCAGGTCGAAGCCCAGGAAGCAGTCCGCCGATCCGGGCGTGAGCCGGTTGGCCGGCTCGAGGTCGTCGGCGGCGAAGCGCAGGTGGCCCACGACCGGGCCCGCCTTCTGGCTGAGGCCGGTCTGGTCGAGCGACTCCACGGCGTACCCGGCGCGCAGGGCGGCCGTGGCGAGCACCTGGTTGACGGTCACGATGCCCGTGCCGCCGATGCCGACCATGAAGACGTTCTGGGTGTGGTCCACCCGCTCCTCGGCGACGCTCAGGTCGACGCTCGGCGGGGTCGGGTACGACTTCTTGCCGCCGGACCTGCCGGACTTCACCGCACCGGCTGCCTTCGCCGCGGCGGCCTTGCGGGCCGCCCGCCTCGCCCGGCGCGTGACCGGCGCCGTCTCGACGGTCACGAACGACGGGCAGTCACCGTCGAGGCAGCTGTAGTCGGTGTTGCAGGAGGTCTGGTCGATCCGCGTCTTGCGGCCGTACTCCGTGTCGACGGGCTGCACCGAGAGGCAGTTGGACTTGCGGCCGCAGTCGCCGCAGCCCTCGCAGACCGCCTCGTTGATGACGACCCGCTTGGTGCGCGTCGGGAGCGTGCCCCGCTTGCGCTGGCGGCGCGCGTCCGCGGCGCAGTGCTGGTCGTAGATCAGCACGGTGACGCCGGGGATGTCGCGCAGCATTCGCTGCGCCTCGTCGAGGCGGTCGCGGTGCCACAGCAGCGTGCCGGGGGCCAGGTCGCGCTTCTTGTGCCGCTCGGGCTCGTCGGCGACGACGATGATCTGCTTGACGCCCTCGGTGTGCAGCTTGTGGGTCAGCGCCGGCACCCGCAGCGCGCCCTCGGCGTCCTGCGCGCCGGTCATGGCGACGACGTCGTTGTAGAGGATCTTGTAGGTGATGTTCACCCCCGCCGCGATGCAGGCCTGCACGGCCAGCTGCGCGGAGTGGAAGAAGGTGCCGTCCCCGACGTTCTGGAACATGTGCTCGGCCTCGGTGAACCAGGCCTGGCCGATCCACTGCGCACCCTCGCCACCCATCTGGGTGACGCCGGTGACCGCGCTGGAGGGGCGGTCGGAGATGGTGACCATCGCGTGGCAGCCGATGCCGCCGCCACCGAGCGAGCCCTCGGGCAGGACGGTCGAGCGGTTGTGCGGGCAGCCGGAGCAGAAGTACGCCGAGCGGCTGGCCGACAGCAGCGGCAGCGGCTTGCGTGAGGGCGGCGGGGGCTTCATGGTCAGCCGGTCCTGCAGCAGGTGGCGCAGCGGCGCGAGCAGGCGGCCCGAGGTGAGCTCGCCGTCCGCGGGGATGAGCAGGTTGCCGTTCGCGTCCTTCTTGCCGAGGATCCGCGGCGCGCCCGGCGTGCCGTAGAGCAGGTCGCGGACCTGGGTCTCGATGAAGGAGGTCTTGTCCTCGACCACGATGACCTCGTCGAGGCCCTCGGCGAAGCGGTGCACCGCCTCGGGCTCGACCGGGCTCATCATGCCGAGCCGGAGCACGCGGATCCCGGCGGCGGCGAGGTCCTCGTCGGAGACGCCGAGGTCGGTGAGCGCCTGGCGCAGCGAGTCGAAGCAGCTGCCGGAGGCGACCAGGCCGGTGCGGGCGCCGGGGGCGTCGACCTCGGTGACGGACAGGCCGTTGCGGGCGGAGTACTCGTGCACGAGCGCGGTGCGCGGGCCGACCAGCTCGGCCTCGGCGCCGACGATCATCGCCGGGCGCAGCACGATCGGGCTCTGCGTGTAGGCGTAGGGGTTGCCGTTCCAGTCGATGGTCGGCATGACGGGGTCGACGCCGAGGTCGGCGCCGTCGACGACCCACGCGCCGTCGGCGACGTCGGCGACGATCTTCAGTGCGACGACGCAGCCGGTGTTGCGCGACATCTCGACCGCGTGCAGGCCGAGGGTGACGATCTCGGTGGCGTTGCGCGGGAAGAGCACCGGGATGCCGAGCGCAGCGAGCGAGCGCTCGCTGACGGCCGGGACGGTCGACGACTTCGACGCCGGGTCGTCGCCGACGAGCAGCACGGCACCGCCGCGGCGGTTGACGCCGTACATGTTGGCGTGGCGCAGGGCGTCCGTCGCGCGGTCGACGCCGGGGCCCTTGCCGTACCAGAAGCCGGTGACGCCGTCGAACTTCGAGCCGGCGGCCGGCAGGTCGATCTGGCTGCCCCACACGGCGGTGGCGGCGAGCTCCTCGTTGAGGCCCGGTACGAAGCGGATGTCGTTCTCGTCGAGGACGTCCTTCATCCCCGACAGCATCTTGTCGAGGCCGCCGAGCGGGCTGCCCTGGTAGCCGGACACGAAGGTCGCGGTGTGCAGGCCGCGGCGGCGGTCGAGCGCGCGGTGCTCGACGAGCAGGCGCGCGATGGCCTGCACGCCGGTGAGCAGCACCGGCGGCGCGTCGTGGCGGAACCGGTCGTCCAGGTCGTACGGCGCAGCCGGCTCTGCCGGGGTGCCGGGGCGGTCGAGGAGCTCGGTCATGCGCGCACCTCCGGGGTGCTCTCGGGGACGGACGGGGCGGCGGCCAGCCGCTCCGCGACGATGTCGGCGGCGACGTCGCTGGTGGTGCGGCCCTCGGCCGCGGCGCGGGTGAGGATGGCCTCGACGGTGGTGGCGATCGCGCCGATCTCCGCACGCACCTCCTCGGGGGTGCGCGACCAGATCTCGCTGGCGACCTGGATCAGGCCGCCGGCGTTCGCCACGAAGTCGGGCACCCAGGTGATGTCGCGGCGCTGCAGCAGCGCGGCGACGGAGGAGTGCAGGAGCTGGTTGTTGGCGGCGCCGCACACCACGCTGGCGCGGATGGCGTCGACCGACGAGGGGGTCAGCGTCGCGCCCAGCGCGCACGGGGCGTAGACGTCGACCGGGGCGTCGAGGACCGAGCCACGGACCTCGACCTCCGGATGGGCGGCACGCAGCCGCGTGACGCCGGGCTCGTAGGGGTCGGCGACGGTGACCCGGGCGCCGGCCTCGAGCAGCAGGCGGACCAGGTGGGTGCCGACCTTGCCGACGCCCTCGACGCCGACGCTGCGCCCGCGCAGGCCGTCGGGACCCCACCGGTGCTCGGCGGCGGTGCGCAGCGAGCAGAAGACGCCGTACGCCGTGGAGAAGCCGCTGTCGCCGGAGCCGCCGTTGTGGCCCACGACGTACTTCGTGCGCGTCGCCACGACGTCGAGGTCGTCGGCGGTGGTGCCCACGTCGGCGGCGGTGAAGTAGCGGCCGGCGAGGGTGTCGACGAAGCGGCCGTACGCCGCCAGCAGCTCAGGGGTCTTCGTCGTCGCCGGGTCGCCGATGATGACGGCCTTGCCGCCACCCAGGGGCAGGCCGGCGGCCGCGGCCTTGTGGGTCATGCCCTGCGAGAGGCGCAGCACGTCGGTCAGTGCCTCGGCCTCCGAGGCGTAGCGGTGGAAGCGGGTGCCGCCCAGGGCCGGGCCCAGGCGGGTGTCGTGGATCGCGATGATCGCCCGCAGGCCGCTGGCCTCGTCGCGGCAGAAGACCACCTGCTCGTGGCCGGCGGCGCTCAGCTCGTCGGTGCGCTCGAAGACGAGGTCGGCGTGCGGGGCGGTGATGGTCATCGGCTCTCCTGTGCGCGAGGAACGGGTCAGCGCAGAGCCTGCGGCCTGGGTGGGCCCGGTCACAACCATGATCGTCCAGTTTGGCGACGACGGGCAACGCCCTCGGGGTCAGCCACGACGGGCGCGCAACAGATCGACTGCGTGACCTACGATCTGTTGCGTGAGCGAACCGGCCGTCATCGACCAGACCGACCGCGAGATCCTCGACCTCCTGCGCGAGAACGCACGGCGCCCGCTGCGCGAGATCGCGGAGGCCGTCGGGCTCACCGTCGCGCCCGTCCAGCGACGCATCGCACGGCTGGAGCGGCTGGGGGTGATCGAGCGCTACACCGTGCAGATCAACCACGGCCGGATCACCGGCGGGATCGAGGCGGTCACCGAGCTGCAGTTCGCCGACGACCTCGACCTCGCGCAGATCATGGAGTACGTCGCCGGCATCCCCGAGGTCGAGGAGGTCCTCACCCTCGCCGGCGACCCGGACGCGCTGCTGCGCGTCCGGGTCGACGGGGTGGAGGACCTGCGGCGGGTGGTCAGCCGGCTGCGGGCCGGGGGCCAGATCTCCAGCACCAAGACGCTGGTGGTCCTGGAGCAGTGGACCCGGATGGGCTGAGCCGGGGCGGCTCGTCCCTCAGCGCGCGGGCGTGAGCCGGACCTGGGTGGTGACCGCGGCGGCCGCGCAGGTGGCGGTGCCGCGGCGGCCGTCGGCGAGCACCACGTCGATCGTGGCGAGGTAGGGCGTCACGGTCTGCCGCTGCGTGGCGCCCTCCTCGACGCCGACCTCGCGCTGCTTCGTCCCCGCCTGCTGCAGGGTGACGCCGATGCTCGCGCGGGTGCTGGTCTCCCCGGTGAACAGGTCGACGACGTCGGTGTGCAGGGTGCCGCGGCCGCTCGGCATGCGCAGCGTGCCCTGCGCCTTCTCCGCGCCGGCCTCGCCGTGGTCGAGGACCACCTCGACCACGACGTCGGGCAGCTGGCCGCTGAGCCGGACCTCGCCGTCGGGCAGGCCGGGGACGGCGCAGATGTCGGAGCCGAAGTCGTGCCAGGTGCTCACGTGCGCGGCGGGGTTGTTGCTGCGCACGTGGAAGCCGGTGATGTCGGCGGTGCACGCGTTGCTCGCGAGCTCGACCGGCGCGCCGTCGTACGACGCCGTGGTGCCGGACAGCGTCACCTCGGTGGAGGTGCTCGTGCCCTTCGTCCACCGGTTGCCGTCGCGCTCGTCGACCTGCTCCGTGGTGGTCTCTCCGGGCGCGGCGTCGGCGGCGACGGCGAAGGTGTGGCCGTCGTCGAGCGGGACGGTCGCGGCGAAGCTGCTGCCGAACGTGAGCTCGGTCGCCTCGCCCTGGGCGACGAGGCCGCCGTCGGCGTCCTCGACGAACGCGCTCACGCCTCCCTCGGAGCCGTCGGTGGCGCCGCCGCCGACGAGGAAGAGGGTGTGGCCGTCGCCGAGGTCGGCGACGCAGCTGGCGCCCCAGTACTCGGCGTCGATGCGGGTCGGGGCACCGGCGTCGGCCGGCGCGGCGGCGAGTGCGAGGAGGGCGGCGCCGCAGGCGGCACCGAGGCCGGCCCGGAGGGCGCGGGGAGGGGTGACGGGCATGGCTGTTTCTCCTGGGGTGGTTGTCGAGAGGGGTACGCCCGGCGGGGCCGCCGGGTTGCCGGCCGGGACCGGGTTTCTCGCCCCAGGCCGCCGGTCAGTCCCGGTCGGGGAGGGGCAGGCGCGAGCGGAGCCAGGACACCGTGCCGGCGGCCGCGCCCCGGGCCTTCGGACGGTGGTCGAGCGGGGCGACGAGGAGCGCGCAGTCGTCGGGGATCATCCACTTGATCTCGTGGAAGACCCGGGACAGCGTGTCCGTCGCCTCGATCAGGAGGAGGCCCGGCCCGGCTTCGTGCATCTCGCGCCAGGGTCCGGGTGCCGAGCGGACCTCCGCGACGACCGCCGGGTCCCCGAGCCATGCCATGCAGACAGCCATGACGGGAGGGTGCCCGGAAGCGACGGCGGCAGTCGCCGCGGAGATCGGGATCACTGCTGGTCAGCGGGTGCTCAGCGGGTCGGGGCGGCGAGGCCCTCGACCCGGACCGGACGCCCGGAGGAGACCACGACGACCTTGATCGTCCCGGACCAGGCCGAGCCGAACGTGGTGACCGGGATGACCCGCCTGGTGGTGGTGCGGGCCGTCCTGAGCTTGACCGTCTTCACCAGGCGCTTGCCGGCGTAGACCCGCACGGTGCCGTGGGTGCTGCCGCCGCTGGCGACCAGTGCGACGCGGCGCGCCTTCTTCACCGGGTAGGTCAGCGAGGCACCGCGGCGCGAGGTCGTGGCCACCTTGCCGCCGTACGCCGTCGAGGCGGACGCCAGCTTCCAGCCGGCCGAGCGCTTGAGCGAGCGCGCGGGCACGGGCACCGTCCAGGTGCGGGTCGCGGCCGTCGGGTCGGTGTTGCCGGCCGCGTCGGTCGCGCTGGCCCGGAACACGTGGGTGCCGGGGGTGAGCCCGGTCATCGTGTGCTTGCCGGCGGTGCAGGCGCGGTCCCGGCCGTCGAGGCTGCAGCCGAAGCTGGACCCGGCCTCGGAGGAGCCGAGCGTGAACGACGCCGAGGTCGACGTGGTGATGGCGCCGTTCGCCGGGCCGCCGGACAGCGACGTGCTCGGCGGGGTGGAGTCGCCACCGCCACCGCCGCCACCACCGGTGCCGGCCTTCGTGGCGAAGAGCGGCACGTACGGCGTGACGTACTGCTTGTCGCTGCCGTGGCCGGTGACGGTGAACGCGACCTGCAGGTGGTCGCCGGACTGCGCGACCGGGCAGGGCGCCGTGCCGTCGCGGCGGGACTGGCAGGTCGGCGCCGGCGTCGCGGTGCCCTTGAGCTCACGGGTCGCGACGACGGGGAACTGGAACTCCAGGATCTGGCCGCGACGCAGCAGGAAGGGCTCGCCGTCGGCCTGGGTCAGCGCGATGCCGCCGTTGACGCCCTCCCAGATGCCGAGGTCGGCGTCGGTCAGCGTGCCCGGCTGGTCGACCTGGTTGATGCCCCAGATGACCGGCTCCTCGGGGTAGGCGAGGCCGGGCGGCGGGAGGATCTCGGGGATCGTGTAGACCTTGTCGCTGCACGGCAGCCCGACGAGGGCGACGTAGCCACGCAGGTAGAACTTCTCGCCGACCTTCGGCACCTGGCCGGTCGGGGAGCGCCAGCCGGTGTTGCCGCTGACACCGACGGTGGGCGTGCCGGTCCAGCAGTTGATGATCGTGTCGGACTGCGAGTAGCCGTCCTGCCACTCGCTCTCGGCGGCGGCTGCGGCGCCGGTGGTCGGTGGGGCCGCGACGAGGCCGGCGGTGAGGATCGCCGCGGCGAGCGTGGCGAGCCGGCGGGTGCGGGTGCGCATGGTGGTCCTCTCGGGTCGGGGGAGGCGGACGGTTCGGCGGGAGCGGGGGTGCCTGGGCGCGCTCACGCGGTCTCCTGGACGAGGTCGGGCAGTGCGAGCCACTCGGCCCACGACAGGTCGCGGCCGACGTACCGCGGCCGGGCCAGGGGCCACTCCGCCGCGATCCAGCGGGGCACGAAGGCGTCGAGCGCGGCCTCGAGGTCGGACCCGACGAGCGGGTCGACGACCCACCACGAGATGTCGGCGTCGGCGCCGACCTTGGCCGGCGGGTCGACGTACAGGCAGCCGAGCAGGGCGGTCTCGTCGGCGTCGAAGAGGCCGTAGAGGAAGGACTCGTGGGCCTCGATCTCGGCGGCGTGGTGGGCGAGGTCGTCGATGTCGGCCTCGCGGCTCAGGTGCACCGGCGGCCAGCCCCAGGCCTGGCCGTAGATGGACCACAGCCGGTCGCGGGAGCCGCGCACGGCGGGCAGGTCGAGGTCGACGTCGGCCGGCCCCATCGGCCGGAGGTGGTGGCGGTCGGTGAGGGCGACCCGGGTCGTGTGGGCCCAGTCGTCAGGCAGCCAGGCTGCGGGTTCGGTGGTCATGGGACGACCTTGTCCGCGCGCGCTTGCGGTGCCCTTGGGATCGGCTTGCGGGTGCTTGGGGCCGCCTGGCGGCGCTCGCTCAAGCGTCGGCGAGCGCGGCCATCGCGGCCACGTCGAGCGCCCGGCCCGTGGCCACGTCGTCGTCGTACGACGGCCCGCGGGTCGCGCGCGCGGTGGCGGACGCCTGCTCGATCAGCGCCTCGTCGGGCCGGTAGTAGCCGTAGACGTTGCCGCCCGCGCCGGCCCGCAGCTCGGCGGCGGCGCCGCGCAGCACGCCCACCCGGGCGAGGTCCCCGTCGCCGTCGAGGGACTCGACGACGGCCAGCGCCTCCAGCAGGTAGGCGAGGTTGGCGTGGTCGCCGGTGTCCATGCTCAGCGTGACGCCCTCGCGGATCTGGGCGCGGGCGCGGGTGAAGTCGCCGCGGACCACGGACACCTGGATCGCGGTGAACAGGGCGATGTAGACCGCGAGCGGGTCGTCGCGGCGCCGGCCCGCGTCGAGCGCGGCGTCGACGAGCGCGGCGGCCCGGTCGGCGTCGCCGCGCAGCAGCTCGACGGTGCCGAGCCACACGTGCGACAGCGTCCACAGCCACTCGCCGCCGAGGCCGGCGACGACGGTCAGGTCGATGGTCTCGGTGAACACCGCCGCCGCGGTGTCGAGGTCGTCCTCGGCGAGCGCGACCAGGCCGATGCCGCCGTACGCGTAGGGCAGGCCCTCGACGTCGTCGGTCGCCCGGGCGAGGTCGGAGGCGACAGCCCAGCCGGCGCGGGCGAAGGCGAGGTCGCCCTGGGCGAAAGCCAGCGCCGAGGAGACCGCGCCGGCACGGACCCGCACGCGGTCGTCCTGCGCGCCGGCGAGCACACCCTCCATCAGGCGGCGCCCCTCGCGCAGCGCGCCACGCACCCACCAGAAGAGCCACAGGTGCCAGCCGAGCCAGCCGCCGGCGTCGGCCTGCCCGGAGGCCAGCGACCACTCGACGGCGGCGACCAGGTTGGCGTGCTCGCGCTCGATGCCGGCGAGGGTGTCGACGGTGCCGGGGCCGCGCAGGGAGGGCTCGTAGTGGGCGGCGAGGTCGGTGTAGTGGCGCAGGTGCGCGTCGCGGGCGACCTGCTCGTCGGCGGGCGAGAGCCGGGTCAGGGCGTACTGCGCGACCGGCTCGAGCAGCCGGAAGCGCGTGCCGCCGGCGCTCGGCTCGGCGACGACGAGGGACTGCTCGACGAGGGTCTCGAGCACCGCCAGCGCGCTGCCGCCGTGGTTGCTGTCCGTGCTGCCGTCAGTACGGCGGTCGAGGACGTCGGCCAGCACCGCCTCGGCGGCGCGGAGGTCGAAGCCGCCGACGAAGACGGCCAGCCGCGGGAACACCGCCTGCTCGGTGGGGGAGAGCAGCTCAAAGCTCCAGTCGATCGCCGCGCGCATCGTGCGCTGCCGCGGCGGGAGGTCGCGCGCGCCCTCGGCGGCCATCACGTCCGCCAGCCGGGCGCCGATGTCGGCCGGCGTGAGCAGCCGGACCCGGGCCGCCGCGAGCTCGATGGCCAGCGGGATGCCGGCCAGGCGCTGGCAGAGGTCGACGACGTCGGGGTCGTCCGCGCTGGTCGCCGAGCCTGGCGCGACGCTCGCGGCGCGCGTCGCGAACAGCCGGGTGGCCGCCGGCAGGTCCAGCGGGGTGAGCGGGTAGAGCACCTCGCCGCGCACCCGCAGCGGGGTGCGGCTGGTCACGAGGACCCGCAGTCCCGGGCAGGCCGCCGCGAGGGTCGCGACCTCGGGCCACGCGTCGAGCAGGTGCTCGGCGTTGTCGAGGAGCAGCAGCTGGTCGCGCCCGCGCAGCAGGTCGAGCAGCGCCGCGAACGGGTCGCCGCCCTCCGCGACGCCGACGGCGTGCGCGATCGCCGGGATCACCGCGGACGGGTCGCGCAGCGGCGCCAGCGGCACCAGGGTCACCCCGTCGGCGAAGTGCCGCTCAGCGGCGTGCGCGACCGCGAGCGCGACCCTGGTCTTGCCGCAGCCGCCGACGCCGGTGACGGTGACCAGCCGGGACGTCGGCGCGCGCAGCAGGTCGACGAGGTAGTCGACGTCGCGGTCGCGGCCGACCAGCTCGCCGAGCAGGTCGGTGGAAGGGATCCGGCTCGGTCGCGGCGGCTCGGCAGCGGGCGGCCCGGGGGTGGTCGCCGGTGCGGCCGGCGCCGGCTGGGTCGCCGGTCGCAGCGCCGGGTCCTGCTCGAGGATCTGCTGGTGCAGCTGCTGCACGGCGGGACCGGGGTCGACGCCGAGCTCCTCGACGAGGCGGGCGCGGAGGTCGGCGTACTCCTCGAGGGCGTCGGCCTGCCGCCCGGCGAGGTAGAGCGCGCGCATCAGCTGCCCGCGCACCGACTCGCGCAGCGGGTGCTGGGCGGCCAGGTCCTGGAGGCGTACGACGGCGGCCGCTGCGTCGCCGATCATCAGGTCGACCTCGGCGGCGAGCTCCTCGCCGGTCAGCCGCAGGCCCTCGAGGCGCAGCGCCTCGGCCCGGGCGAACATCTGCGGCACGTCGGCCAGCGGCTCGCCACGCCACCAGCCGAGCGCGGTGGCCAGGTGCTCCCGGGCGGCCGGGGCGTCGCCGGCGGCCAGCGCCTCGCGCGCCCGGTCGAGGCCGGTCGCGAGGCGGTGCGCGTCGATCGCGGCGGGGTCGACCTCGAGCCGGTAGCCGGGCGGCGCCGTGACGATCTCGGCCGGCACCTCGGCCTCGCGCAGCCGCGCGCGCAACCGGGAGATCACGGCCTGCAGGTTCGCCAGGGTGCCGCCGCGCCCGCTCTCGCCCCACACCCGGTCGAGCAGCATGTCGGTGGACACCACGCGACCGGCGTCGACGGCCAGCGCGGCGAGGGTCTCCCGGTGCCGGGGCGAGCCGACGTCGATCGGCTCTCCGGCTGCGTCGAGGACCGCCAGGGGACCGAGCAGCCGGAGCGGGACGTCGCTCACTCGCTCACCCTCCTGCCGCCGGACACCGGGCAAGGCTAAGGGCGCGCAGTCGGCGGTGCAGGAGATTGCCCGAGGAGCCGTCGGCGGCGGCGCCATGTAACACGTTGATCGCGGCTCTTGCCGCCCGTTGGCGTCTGTTCCAGCCGCACCCAGCGCGGGTTCTCCGCGGTCACGTGGCGCGTACGTCAGCGAACGANGNGNNACAGNGNCCNNCGCGCGGCNGNNNCGCCATGTAACACGTTGATCGCGGCTCTTGCCGCCCGTTGGCGTCTGTTCCAGCCGCACCCAGCGCGGGTTATCCGCGGTCGCGGGGCGCGTAGGTGGGCGGACGACGTGTGACAGCGGTCAGCCGGCCGCCAGAGCCGCGATCAACGTGTTACAGCGGCCGGCGCGCGTACGACGAGCACCTGCCCGTCCCCGTCCCGAGCCGCCCTCACCCAGCCTCGGGCAGCTCGTCGCGGAGCAGGACCACGCGGTCCATCTCCTCGCCGCCGTCGCAGGTGCACAGCGCGACGGTCACCCGGTCGCCGGACTCGGCGACCACGTCCCACTGGCCGCCGGAGGCGATCCAGCGGTCGAGGGCGGCGCGGGCGGTGCTCACCCCTCCATCATGCCGCGTGGATGCCGCGTGGATGCCGCGACGACGCCGCGCGAGCATCCCGCACGAGCGCAACGAGCGTTCACCACTCGCTTGCCACACTGGCTCCATGGCGACCGCGACGCAGGACCACGCCCCGGCCGGGCGGCCCGACCGGCCCCTCGACAAGGCCACGACGTGGCTCGGCCTGGTGCCCTTCGCCGTCGCCGTCGCGGCCGTCTCGGCCCTGGGCGGCCTGGCGTCGACGTCGTCGCGGGCGACCTACAAGAGCCTCGACCAGCCGTGGTTCGCGCCGCCGTCGTGGCTGTTCGGCCCGATGTGGACGATCCTCTACGTCCTCATCGCGATCGCCGGCTGGTGGGCGTGGCGCAAGCACGCCGGCAACCTCGCGCTGGTGCTGTGGTCGGTGCAGCTCGCCCTCAACCTTGCGTGGACGCCGCTCTTCTTCGCCGAGGACCTCTACACCTGGGCGCTCGCCGAGATCGTCGTGCTCCTGGCCGCGATCGCCGCCACCATCGTGGTCTTCTTCCGCCGCGGCGCGAGGGGCTCGGGCTGGCTGATGGTGCCGTACCTGCTGTGGGTCGGCTACGCCACCGCGCTGAACGCCGCGATCGTCGTCCTCAACTGACGTCCCGCTCCGAGCCGGCCCGGACCGCTCGGGACGGTTGTCCGCACGGCACTGCCGGCACAGGCCGACGTGCACCGTCTCGGCGTACCCGACCTCGAAGCCGGTCCGCTCGACCAGCTCCTGCGGCGCGCGCGGAGCGGGCCCGGGCACGTTGACGATCCGATCGCAGCGGCTGCACACGAGATGGTGGTGGTCGGGACCGGTGGCGGCCTCGAAGCGCACCGGCCCCTCGGGCAGCGAGACCCGGCGCACCAGCCCGGCCGCGGTGAGCGCGTCGAGGCACGCATAGACGGTCTGCGGCGAGACCCGGCCGAGGATCTCCCGGCTGCGCGCGGCGACCTCCCCGGCGACCAGGTGCGCGCCCTCGCTGCGCGCCCGGTCGAGCACCGCCACGACCGCCAGGCGCTGAGGCGTGACGCGGAGGCCGGCGTCCCGTAGCCGAGTCTCGGGATCGGTCATGAGCCGCGCGGTACCCCGCTGATCCGGACTGAGTCACGAACACGCCGCGCCTCGGCGGACCAATCGGATCACTGCTCCTGCGAGCCGTCTTGCCGCCGCGGGCCGGGGTACGGCGCGGCCAACGCACCGATCCACGGATGGAAGGAGGAGCGATGAGGACGTACTACCCGCCCGGGACCCAGGACCAGACCGGCATCGCCGACAGCGGCACCGCCGAGCAGGCGAAGCACGCGGCCGCCACCGCGAAGGAGGACGGTCGCCAGCTCGCCGCGGAGGCGAGGGACGAGGCGAGGGCCGTCGCCGCCGACGCGCAGGAGCAGGCCCGCCGCCTGCTCGACCAGGCCCGTACGGAGGTCGAGAGCCAGGGCCGCTCCCAGCTCGACAGCCTCGTGACGACCCTGCAGGGCTTCGCCGACGACCTCGAGCGGATGGCCCGCGGCGAGGGCGCCGGCAACGGACTCGCGCACGACGTCGTCCGCGAGGTCGGCGACAAGGCGACAGCACTCACGCAGCAGCTGCGCGACCGCGAGCCCGGCGAGCTCCTCGACCAGGTCCGCTCCTACGCCCGCCGCCGCCCGGGCACCTTCCTGCTCGGCGCGCTCGCCGCCGGCGTCGTCGCCGGACGAGTGGTGCGCGGTGCCAGGGAGGCCAACACCAGCGGCGGCACGCACGCCGCCGGCACCTCCGCCACCCCGACGGGTGGTACGGCGGCCGGTGCGCCCCTCGACGAGGCGAACTCCGCCACCGGCACCACCAGACTCCCGACCCAGCCTGCTCCGCCGCCGCCCGCACCTTCGCCGGTGCCCGGCTTCGACGGCCCCACCGGACAGGCAGGCACGCCGTGACCGCGCAGCAGACGCGACCCACGGCGCAGGAGACCGGTCCCGCAGGGACCGACGCGACCGCTGAGGATCGCACCCTCGGCGAGCTCGTCGGCGACATCGCCACCGACCTCACCACGCTCGTGAAGCAGGAGGTCGAGCTGGCCAAGGCCGAGCTCAAGATAGAGGCGACCAAGGCGGGCAAGGGTGTCGGCCTCGTCGGCGGAGCCGGCGTGGCCGGCCACCTCGCGCTCCTCTTCGGCTCCTTCGCCCTGCTGTTCCTGCTCGACAGCTGGATGCACACCGGATGGGCAGCACTGGTCGTCGCGGCGCTGTGGGGCGTCGCGGCGGCGGTGATGGCGATGTCGGGGCGCAAGGAACTGAAGTCGTTCAACCCCAAGCTCGAGACCACGCAGAAGACCCTGAAGGAGGACGCGGCATGGGCCAGGCAGCTGAAGAACGGATGACCACGGGGATCGACCGGACGCGGCAGGACCTCTCCCGCGACGTCGACGCCCTCTACGACCGGGTCAGCCCGGGCCGGATCGTCGACCGGCGCAAGACCGCCGTGCGGCACCGGGTGTCCTCGATGAAGGACTCGGTGATGGGCACCGCCCACGACGTGGGTGGGTCCACTCCGTCGGTCTCCGACGCGGCCGGGTCCGTGCAGGGCGCCGCCGAGTCCGGCATCAACGCCGTGCAGCGTCGTACCGAGGGATCGCCCATCGGCGCCGGCCTTGCCGCCTTCGGCGCGGGCCTGGTCATCTCCGCCCTCATCCCGCCGAGCTCGAAGGAGACCGAGCTCGCCGGCCGCCTCACCGACGCCGCGAAGGACTCGCCGCTCGTGGACGAGGCGAAGGCCGTCGGCCAGGAGATGGGCCAGCACCTCCAGCAGTCCGCCACCGAGGCGGCCCAGGAGGTCAGGGCCAGCGCCCAGCAGTCTGCCGACCACCTCAAGGACGAAGGCCGCTCGGCGGCCGACGACGTCAGGAGTCAGGCTCCAGGCACCTGACTCCCTTCGTGGGACAGTCGACGCCCGCCCGTCCTCCTACGGGCGGGCGTCGGCGCTTCCGGACGCCTGCGCGGCCCGGTTGTCCACAACCGGTCACGGGCCCCTACCGGACGGACCCGGGTTGGCATACGGTCGGAGCCAGCCAAGGAGTCCTATCTCGGGGGAGTCGCCATGGCCCTGCTCCAGCCACCCGTGCAGCCGCCGGTGGTGGCGGCTCCTGCCTCCGACGAGGTGGTCGCCCGGCTGGACGAGGAGCTCCGCGCCGCCGTACGACGCGACGGGCTCGACCCGCAGCGCGAGGTCCCTGCGGTGCGTCGCCTAGCCACCGCCCTGGTGCGTGAGCACGACGAGCGCAGCCTGACCGGTGTGGTCGCCCCGGTGGCCGATCCCGGCGCCCTGGTGTCGGAGCTGGTCGCCCGCGTGGCGGGCTTCGGGCCGCTGCAGCCCTTCCTCGACGACCCCACGATCGAGGAGGTCTGGATCAACAGCCCGGACCGCGTCTTCGTCGCGCGGCAGGGACGGCACGAGCTGACGAACCTCGTGCTCACCGAGGCGCAGGTGACCGAGCTGGTCGAGCGGATGCTGAAGTCGACGGGGCGCCGCATCGACCTGAGCCGCCCGTTCGTCGACGCGATGCTGCCCGCCGGGCACCGGCTGCACGTGGTGCTGCAGGGGATCTCGCGCGGGTTCTCGGCGGTGAACATCCGCAAGTTCGTGGTGCGCGCGACGCGGCTGGCCGAGCTCGTCGACCTCGGCACGCTGACGCCGGCGGCCGCGCGCTTCCTCGAGGCGTCGGTGCGGGCGGGGCTGAACATCCTCGTCACCGGCGGCACGCAGGCCGGCAAGACCACCATGCTCAACTGCCTCGCGGCCGCGATCCCCGGTGGGGAGCGGGTGATCTCCGCCGAGGAGGTCTTCGAGATCCGGTTCCCGCACCCGGACTGGGTCGCGCTGCAGACCCGGCAGGAGGGACTGGAGGGGACGGGCGAGGTCCGGCTGCGCGACCTGGTCAAGGAGTCGCTGCGGATGCGCCCGAGCCGGCTGATCGTGGGGGAGGTGCGGGCCGAGGAGTGCCTCGACCTGCTGCTCGCGCTCAACGCCGGGCTGCCCGGGATGTGCACGCTGCACGCCAACAGTGCGCGCGAGGCGCTGACAAAGGCCTGCACCTTGCCGTTGCTGGCCGGGGAGAACATCTCGGCCCGCTTCGTCGTCCCCACCGTTGCGGCGTCCGTCGACCTCGTCGTCCACCTCGCGCTCGATCCGTCGGGTGCGCGCCGCGTGGTGGAGGTCGTCGCGGTCCCCGGCCGCATGGAGGCTGAGGTCATCGAGACCGAGCCGGTCTTCGAGTGGCGCGACGGCCGCCTGGCGCGGGGGATCGGGCTGCCACCGCGGCTCGAGCAGTTCCAGCGCCTGGGCATCGACGTCATGCGGCTGCTGAACGAGGATGCCGACTGATGGGTGCCCTGGTCGGCCTCGCCTTCGGTATCGGGTGCCTCTTGGTGTGGTCGGCCTTCCGCTCCCCGCGGCCGGCGGTGGCGGCCTCGAAGGAGAGCGGCACCCGCCGGTTGCTCGCCGAGGCCGGGCTGCGCGACGTCGCGCCGCGCTCGCTGGCCGCGCTGTGCGCCGGGAGTGCCCTGCTCGCGACGGTGCTCGTGCTGGGGCTGACCCGCACGGTGCCGATCGCGCTGGTGCTCGGTGCGCTGGCGGGATACCTGCCGCTCGCGGTGGTCCGCGGGCGCGCGCGGCGCCGGCAGCGGGAGTTCGCCGAGGTCTGGCCCGAGGCTGTCGACGACCTGGCTTCCGCCGTACGTGCGGGGATGTCGCTGCCCGACGCCGTCGCCGCCCTCGCGGTCCGCGGCCCGGACGCCCTGCGACCGTCCTTCGAGGCGTTCGCCCTCGACTACCAGGTGTCCGGCCGGTTCGGCGACTGCCTCGACCGCCTCAAGGAGCGCCTGGCCGATCCGGTCGGCGACCGTGTCGTCGAGGGCCTGCGGATTGCGCGTGAGGTCGGTGGTGGCGAGCTCGGCCGGCTGCTGCGGAACCTGTCGGGCTACCTGCGCGACGACCTGCGCACGCGCTCGGAGCTCGAGGCGCGCCAGTCGTGGGCGGTCAACGGGGCGCGGGTCGCGGTCGCGGCGCCGTGGGTCGTGCTGCTCGTGATGTCCACCCAGCCGGAGGTGGTGCAGCGCTACCAGAGCGCCGCAGGTGCGGTGGTGCTCGTCGCCGGCGCGGGCGTGTGCGTGCTGGCCTACCGGCTGATGATGCGGCTGGGCCGGCTGCCCGTCGAGCGGCGGATCCTGCGATGACGCTGGGGATCTGGGGTGGCCTGCTCGGCCTCGGTACGGCGGCCGGGTTGCTCCTCGTCGCCGCGCGGGTCGTCGTGATCCGTCGGCCGCCCCTCGAGCTGCGCGTCCTGCCGTACGTCCGCGACCTCGCGCCCCCGCAGCGCGGCCCCGCGGTTGGCGCGCCGCCGGGCAACGCCGTGGCGGCAGTCTTCGGGCCGTTGCTGCGCCGCGCGGCCGATGGTGTGGAGCGGGTGCTGGGCGGCTCCGCCTCCGTCCGCCGGCGGCTCGACCGCGCCGGGATCGACCTGGAGGTGTACGACTTCCGCGTCCAGCAGGTGCTGTGGGGCCTGGCCGGGTTCGGCGTCGCTGCGGCGTACGGCCTGCTCCACAGCTGGACGAACCCGGGCAACCCGCTGCCGCTGCTGATCGGTTGCGTCGGTGCGTTCATGCTCGGCGTGATGCTGCGGGAGAACCGGCTCTCCGCGCAGGTGCGGCAGCGCGAGACCGCGATCGTCGCGGAGTTCCCGACCATTGCCGAGCTCCTCGCCCTCAGCGTCGCCGCCGGCGAGGCACCCGTCGCCGCGCTGGCCCGGGTCGTCCGCCGCAGCGGCGGCGAGCTGTCCCGCGACCTGGCCGACGTGCTGGCACGGATCCGCACCGGCGAGTCAGTCGCCGAGGCCTTCGACCGGCTCGCCGTGTCGTCGGGCGTGCCCGTCGTCGCCCGCTTCGCCCACGCCGTGGCGGTCACCGTCGAGCGCGGCACGCCGCTCGCCGACGTCCTGCACGCCCAGGCTGCCGACGTCCGCGAGGCCGGGCGCCGCGCGCTCATCGAGCAGGCGTCGCGCAAGGAGATCTTCATGATGGTCCCGGTGGTGTTCCTCGTGCTGCCGGTGACCGTCGTCTTCGCCTTCTGGCCGGGCTTCATCGGCCTCACGCTCAGCTACTGAACCAGCACCTCTCGGGAAGGAACCACCGTGCACCACCGGACACCGATCCACCTGGCCCGACGGCGCTGGCGGCAGCGCGACGAGCGCGGCGACGTCCCGGGCTGGGTCCTCGTCACGATCATGACCATCTCGCTGGGCGTCGCGGTCTTCGCCCTCGCCCGCCCGCAGCTGCTGGCGATCCTCCAGTCCGCGCTCAACTCGGTGCGGTGACCGCCCGTCGGCGGGACGAGCGCGGTTCGGCCCTGGTCGACTTCACGCTGGTCTCGGTGGTGCTGCTGCCGCTCGTGCTCGGCATCGTGCAGGTGGCGCTGGTGCTGCACGTGCGCACGACGCTCGCCGCAGCCGCCGCCGAGGGGGCCCGCCTCGCCGCGACCTCGGGCAGCAGCCCCGGCGACGGCGTCGCGCGCACCCGGTCGCAGATCGCCGACGCGGTGGGGAAGAGGTACGCGCGCGACGTCCGGGTCCGTCGCGTCACCGTCGGCGGGGCACCTGCGATCGAGGTCGTCGTGAACGCCGAGGTCCCGGCGCTCGGGCTCGGTGGCCCCGCGGTCGGGTTGAGCGTGTCCGGCACCGCCGTGGAAGAGCGTCCGCGATGAGCCGGCTGCGTCGCCTGCCGGCCCGCGACGAGCGGGGGAGCGGGCTGGTCGAGGTGATCTGGATGGGCGTGCTCCTGCTGCTCCCGCTGCTGTGGATCGTGGTCTCGGTCTTCGAGGTGCAGCGCGGCTCGTTCGGCGTCAGTGGGGCGGCGCGGTCCGCCGCTCGCGCCTACGCGCTCGCCCCGACCGACGCGGCCGGGGAGAAGCGGGCTGCCGCGGTCGCGCGACAGGCGCTGGCTGACCAGGGACTGGAGGACGTGCCGGTGCGGGTGACGGTCACCTGCACGCCGTACCCGCGCAGCTGCCACTCCGGCACGTCGGTGATCACGGTGCGGATCGAGTCCGCCGTCGCGCTGCCCCTGCTGCCCGACGTCCTCGGCTCGGGCTCGCCGAGCTTCCGCCTCACTGCCCAGCACTCCGTGCCGATCGGGCGCTACCAGGAGGTCGAGCGTCGATGAGTCGCGAGCGCGGCAGCTCCACGCCCCTGATCGTCGCCTTCGTCGCGGTGATCCTCCTGCTCGTGGCCGCCGTCGTCGACGCCAGTGCCGCCTACCTCGCCCGCCAGCGCCTCGACGAGCTCGCCGACGGCGCCGCGCTGCAGGGTGCGGACCTCGGCGCCCAGGGCCAGGACGTGTACGACGGCGGCCTGGGCCGCGGCGACCTCGCCATCTCCCGCCGCGAGGCCGAGCGCGCGGTCCGCGCCTACCTGCGTGCCTCCGGCGCCCACCGCGACCACCCCGGCCTCCGGACATCGGTGCGGGTGGACGGGACGCGCATCGTGGTCGAGCTGACCGCGTCGGTCGACCTGCCGCTCGGCCTGCCCGGCGCGCCGGCGCGGGCGTCCGTGCGGTCGGTGGGCTCGGCGGTGGTCGACCCGCTGGAGTGAGCTGGGCACCGTCCCGGCACCGAGGCCGGTGGTTTCGAGGCTCGGCCGCGGGCGGCCTCGCACCTCAACCACCGGCGATGGGGCCCCTCCGGTGGCCGCGTTAATCCCGGTGGTTGAGGTGCGACGAGCGCCAGCGAGGAGCCTCGAAACCGCCGGGCCCTGAAGGCGGGCGGTGGAGGGAGAATCTCCAGTCCACAGGCGGGTTTCCGGCGCACCTTTGTGTCGGTGGTCGATGGAAGCATCCAGTCATGGATCTCGGGACCAGCGCTCCCTCGGTGGGGCAGTACGACGGCCGCTCGGTCGTCGAGCTGCTGGCCGACGCGAGGGCCGAGGTCCGGGCGCGGCAGGCGTCGCAGGTGCGGGAGTGGTTGATCATCNCGGCCTGGGCCGACCACCACGTNCTCGACACCGAGGAGGGTGCGGCCACGCTGCGGGACGGCTGGCTCGACACCGGTGTCCCGATCGCCGGTCCCGGCGCGCCGCTGGTGAGCGAGTTCGCGCTGATGGAGCTCATCGCCACNCTNGGCCGCTCGCCCGACGGCGGGCGCAACTACGTCGGGCAGGTCATCGAGTGCACCTGGCGGCTCCCGCGGCTGCACGCGGCGGTGCTGGCCGGGGAGGTCGAGACGTGGCGGGCGCAGCGGATCGCCGACCTGACCCGGTCACTGTCCGAGGA
>NZ_JAER01000024.1 GCF_000519005.1 Nocardioides sp. J54
GCGCTCGTCGCACCTCAACCACCGGGGTGCGGCTCCTCGCTGGCGCTCGTCGCACCTCAACCACCGGGGTGCGGCTCCTCGCTGGCGCTCGTCGCGCCTCAACCACCGAAACGGGACGAGCCACCGGGCGGGGACCGACCACGCGGTGCGGACGGGGGAGGGCCGATGAGCTTCCGCGTCACCGCCGACAGCGGCCTGTGCCAGGGGCACCAGCTCTGCCAGGGCGAGGCCCCCACCGTCTTCGGCTTCGACGAGGCCGCCGACGTCGTCGTGCTCCTCGACGACCACCCCGACCCGTCGGTGCGCGACGACGTCGCCACCGCCGTGAAGTACTGCCCTGCGTTCGCGCTCGCCATCGAGGAAGAGGACTGACATGACCGACCTGGACGCCCGGCTGAGCCGGGCCGAGATCGAGGAGTTCTGGGACTCCTGGCTCGACGTCAACCGCCGCGCCGAGGAGAGCGGCGACTGGCGGGTGATGGCCGACTGGTACGCCGAGGACGCCACCTACGGCTGGATGTACAGCCACGACGAGCACTTCATGGCGGTCGGGCGCGACCAGATCCGCGACTGGGCCATCGGCATCGAGATGGACGGCTTCGACGGCTGGCACTACGACTACGTCTGCACGATGATCGACGACACCAAGAACATGGTGCTCGGCTTCTGGAAGCAGCGCTCCGGGATCGTCAACGACGAGACCGGCGAGGAGTACGAGATCCTCGGCATCGGCGGCTCGTGGTTCGGCCTCAAGCGCGTCACCGAGGGCGCCGACGCCGGCCAGGTCAGGATCGACTGGCAGCGCGACTGGTTCGACATGCCGTCGACGACCCACACGTTCATGGAGATCCTCAAGGCCGACAAGGCGTCCGACCGCCTGCTGGAGCGGATGAAGGTCTTCGGCCACGAGGTGCCCGGGCACTACCACCTGAAGGACCTGCCCTCGACCGTGTGGCCGCCGCCGGTCGAGGCCGGGAGGTACGTCACCCAGGCGCCCGCGCCGGGGGTGACCGCGTGAGCGCACTGCCGCCGCCGGCCCAGCAGCTCATCGACGGCAAGCTCGTCGGTGCGAGCGACGGGTCGTCGTACCCGATCCTCGACCCGGCCACCGGTGAGGAGATCGGCCACGCCCCCGACGGCACCGCCGACGACGTCAACGCCGCGATCGCCGCGGCCCGGCGGGCGTTCGACGAGTCGGCGTGGTCGACCGACCGCGAGCTGCGGGTGCGCTGCCTGCGCCAGCTGCACGCCGCGCTGCTGGAGAACGCCGACGCGTTCCGCGCGCTGACCACGGCCGAGGTCGGCATGCCGACCTTCATGATGGGCGCAGCCGGCTTCGACGTCCCCGTCGAGGGTCTGCGGTGGGTGACCGACCTGATCGAGGGCTACGAGTTCGAGACCGACCTCGGCGTCGCCTCCCCGATGGGCATCCCGTCGCGACGCACCGTGCGCCGCGAGCCGGTCGGCGTGGTCGCGGCGATCACGCCGTGGAACGTCCCGACCCAGATCAACCTCGCGAAGGTCGGCCCGGCGCTCGCCGCCGGCTGCACCGTCGTGCTCAAGCCGGCGCCGGACACCCCGTGGGTGGCTGCCGAGCTCGGTCGCCTCGTCGCCGAGCACACCGACATGCCCCCCGGCGTGCTCAACGTCGTCACGCCACGGTCGAACGAGGTCGCCTCGGTGCTGTCGACCGACCCGCGCGTCGACATGGTCTCCTTCACCGGCTCCACCGCCGTCGGCAAGGCGATCATGGCCGCCGCCGCACCCACGCTGAAGAAGGTCTTCCTCGAGCTCGGCGGCAAGTCGGCCGCGATCGCCCTCGACGACGCCGACGTGGCCGCGGTCGCCGGGGCGACGGCGTTCACGACCTGCATCCACGCCGGCCAGGGCTGCGCCCTCACCACCCGCCTGCTCGTCCCGCGCGAGAAGTACGACGAGGCGGTGCAGGTCGCGGCCGCGACGATGGAGTCGATCGGCATCAAGGACCCGGGCGACCCCGGCGCGATCTGCGGCCCGGTCATCTCCGAGCGCCAGCGCGACCGGGTGGCGTCGTACTTCGACGTCGCACGGGAGGAGGGCGGCTACTTCGCCACCGGCGGCGAGGTCGTCGACCAGCCCGGCTTCTGGGTCCGCCCCACCGTCGTCGCCGGCCTCGACAACACCTCCCGCCTCGCGCAGGAGGAGATCTTCGGCCCGGTCCTCGTCGTCATCGCGCACGACGGCGACGACGACGCGGTCCGGATCGCCAACGACTCGGCGTACGGCCTCTCGGGGTCGGTCGACTCCGACGACCTGGACCGGGCGAAGGCGGTCGCCGCCCGGATCCGCACCGGCACGCTCGCGGTCAACGGCGGGGTGTGGTTCAGCCCCGACGCACCCTTCGGCGGCTACAAGCAGTCCGGGCTCGGCCGCGAGATGGGGGTGGCCGGGTTCGAGGAGTACCTGGAGATGAAGACGATCGCGGAGCCGGCGTAGGTGGGGTTTCACCACCTAGGTGGTGAAACCCCGACGAGAGTCCCCTGATTTCGTGAGCCCAGCACGGGTTTCACCACCTAGGCGGTGAATCTTGTGACAGATGAGGAAAAAGTGATCATGCGTTTCGAGAACAAGGTCGCCGTCGTCACCGGCGCAGCCCAGGGGATCGGCGAGGCCTACGCCCGGGCCCTGGCGAAGGAGGGCGCGGCCGTCGTCGTGGCCGACCTGAACGAGGAGGCCGGGGCCAAGGTCGCGGCGTCGATCAACGAGGACGGCGGGCAGGCGGTCTTCATCAGCTGCGACGTCTCCTCGCCGGAGTCCGCGCAGGCGCTGGTCGAGCAGGCCGTCGCCGAGCTCGGCGGGATCGACTTCCTCGTCAACAACGCCGCGATCTACGGGGCGATGGAGTTCAACCTGCTCATCTCCGTCGACTGGGACTACTACAAGAAGTTCATGTCGGTGAACCTCGACGGCGCGCTGGTGATGACCCGCGCCGCCTACCCCGAGATCGCCAGGCGCGGCGGGGGAGCGGTGGTCAACCAGTCGAGCACCGCGGCGTACCTCTACTCCGGCTTCTACGGCCTCGCCAAGGCCGGCATCAACAGCCTCACCCAGCAGCTCGCCCACGAGCTCGGCGGGCAGGGCATCCGGGTCAACGCGATCGCCCCCGGCCCCACCGACACCGAGGCCACCCGCACCCAGGCCGGCGACGCCGCGAAGGACATCGTGCGCAACAGCCTCGCGATCAAGCGGATGGGCTCGGTCGACGACATGGTCGGCGCGCTGCTCTTCCTGCTCTCCGACGACGCGTCGTGGGTGACCGGGCAGGTACTCGCCGTCGACGGCGGCCAGACCTTCCGCCTCTGATCGCGTCGAAGGAGGAGAGATGACCACCACCGTCGGCTTCGTGGGCCTGGGCAACATCGGCAGGCCGATGGCGCTCCGGCTCGCGCAGCAGCAGGAGGCCGCCGACCTCGAGGTCTGGGTGTACGACGTCGCGCCGGACCCGCTGGCCGAGGCGGAGCGGGCCGGGGCGCGGGTCGCGGGGAGCGTCGCCGAGCTCGCCGGTCGTGTCGACGTGCTCGGTGTGATGGTGCGCGACGACGACCAGGTCCGCGACGTGCTCGCCGAGGCGCTGCGCGGGGCGGTCGGCCTCGAGGACGACCGGCTGACCGTCGTCATCCACTCCACCGTCGCACCCACCACCCCCGCCGAGCTCGAGGCGACCGCGGCCCGGCACGGCGTCAGGCTGCTCGACGCCCCGGTCTCGGGCGGCGCGATGGGGGCGACCGACGGCAGCCTCGCGCTGATGGTCGGCGGCTCGGACGCGGCGTTCGCCGCCGCGGAGCCGGTGCTGAGGGTGCTCGGCAGCAAGGTCGTGCACGCCGGGCCGATCGGCTCCGGCACGAAGTTCAAGCTGGCGCGCAACATGATGCACTTCGTGGCGTTCACCGCCGCGACCGAGGCGCAGCGCCTCGCCGAGGCGGCCGGGCTCAGCCTCAAGGACCTCGGCGAGGTGGTCCGGCACACCGACGCGATCACCGGCGGGCCGGGCGCGATCATGCACCGCGAGACCACCGCACCCCTCGACCCCGGCGACTTCTGGCACGGCGTCTTCGCCAACGTCACCTCGCTGGGGGAGAAGGACCTCGGGTTCGCGATCCAGCTCGCGCACGAGCTCGGCGTCGACGTACCCCTCGCCGAGCTGGCCGTCGACCGCCTCGGTCCCGGCCTCGGCCTCCCGACCGCCGCACCGACCACCCCGACCACCACCCCGACTGCCGCAGGAGAACACTGATGGGCAAGTTCGACGACCTTCCCGAGGCCCGCCGCCGCGGGCTGGAGAAGATGGAGGAGGTCTACGGCTTCGACATGACCGACGGCACGGGCGACTTCTTCCGCTACACCGCCGAGCACCTCTTCGGCGACATCTGGCAGCGGCCCGGGCTCACCACCCGCGACCGCCGGCTGTTCCTCATCGGCATGCTCGTCGGCCAGCGCGCCAACGACGTGCTCGGCATACAGGTCCCCGCCGCGCACGCCAACGGCGAGCTCAGCGACGAGGAGCTGCGCGAGCTGGTCATCCTCGCCTGCCACTACGACGGCTGGCCGAACGGGTCGCGGATGAACTCCGTCGTCGAGGACACCATCGCCAAGGCGGCCCGCGCCCGGGCGAAGGCGGAGGGCGAGACCGCCGCCGGGAGCTGACCAAGCCCTTGTTAGCCTCGGAGGTGATGAGTCGCGACGTGTCGGAGGCAGAGCCGGATCCCTCGGCGTACCCCGTCGAACCCTCCACCCTCGACTCCCTGCTCGACGCCCCTGAGCCGCGCGCCGACGCCGGCGTCCACCTGGGGCTGTGGCGCATCGAGGTCGCCCGGTTCGGTGACGACGAGCTGGAGCTCGGCTCCGGCTGGCTCGATGACGCCGAGCGCGGCCAGGCGTCGTCGTACGTGCGCGCCGAGCTGCAGCGCGCCTACGTGCTCGCCCACGCCGCCGCCCGCCTGCTGGTCGGCGCGACGACCGACACCCCGCCCGAGAAGGTGGTCTGGGGCCGCCATCCCTGCCCGGCCTGCGGCGAGCCGCACGGCCGCCCGCGCGCCGAGGGTGCGTCGGTGGAGTTCTCGCTCTCGCACACCCCGGGCCAGGTGCTGGTCGCGGTCGCCGACGTCCCCGTCGGTGTCGACGTCGAGCGGCACCCCGACGACCCGCTGGCCCTGTCCCGGCTCCTGCACCCGCGGGAGACCGAGGAGATCGACGCGGCCGCCCACGGCCGGCTCGACGGCGGCAAGGCCACCGTCCGCTTCACCCGCGCCTGGTCGCGCACCGAGGCCTACCTCAAGGGCATCGGCATCGGCCTGGGCCGCGACCCGCACCTCGACTACCTCGGCACCGACGAGGCCCCGGCACGCACCATCGACGGCTGGTCGGTGCGCGACGTGGTCGTCCCGGAGGGCTACGGCGCCGCAGTCGCCGTCCGCGGTTGAGCCGCCTCGTGGTCGAGGCGATCGGGTACGTCGGCAGTGCCGGCGCCGCCACCATGTGGATCCCGCAGGCCGTGCGTGCCGTGCGGCACCGCGCCGACCCACAGGCCCTCGCGGCGCTGAGCCGCACCACCTACCTGGTCGCCGTGGTCTTCAACGTGCTGCTCGCGTCGTACGGCCTGGCCATGGAGGCCCGCCCGGTCGTGCTCGCCGGGGCCGTCAACCTGTGCTGCGCCTCGGTCATCCTCGGCGCGCTCGCCGCCGGTGCCCGCCGGCGCCGCACGTGATCGCCGCCCTGGGCTGGCTCGTCGGCATCATCGACGTCGCCCAGTTCCTGCCCCAGACCCGCCACACCCTCGCCCGCCGCCGCGACGCGGCCGCGCTGCGCGGGCTCAGCGTCTGGACGTGGTCGATCGCCACCGTCCAGGGCGCGGCGTGGGTCGTCTACGGCTTCGCCAACGGCCTGCTGCCGATCGCGATCCCCAACCTGGTGATCACCCCGGCCTGTGCCCTGGTCCTGCTCGCCCGCCTGCGCGCCGGCCGCGGCTGACCCGCTCCGGCGGTCACCGTCGCGCCAGCGCGACCGCTGCCACCAGCAGCACGAGAGCCCACATCACCAACGCAGCCGTCCACATCATCGTCACACCCGTACTGACGCCGCAGGACGCCGATCGGTTGCGTCGGGATCGCGACGTGTTCGCCGGGGTGCAGGAATCCCCGCCTGAGCGGTGATTCCTGCGCTTGTCGACGTTTGCAACGGCCGACAACCGCAAGAAGACGTCACCCAGTGGCGCGTTCCCGGCGGCGTACGTCGCCTACAGCACCAGGCGGCGTACGTCGGCGGTGAGGTGGGCCAGGTGGGCGGTGAAGCGGGCGGCGAGGGCGCCGTCGATGACGCGGTGGTCGTAGGACAGGCACAGCGGCAGCATCAGCCGCGGCACGAAGGCCTCGCCGTCCCAGACCGGGGACATCTTCGAGCGGACCACGCCGAGGATGGCGACCTCGGGGGCGTTGACGATCGGGGTGAAGCTCGTCCCGCCGATCCCGCCGAGGCTGCTGATGGTGAAGGTCGCGCCCTGCAGGTCGGCCGCGGAGAGCTTGCCGTCGCGGGCCCGGGCCGAGAGCTCGCCGAGCTCCTGGCTGAGCTCGGTCACGCCCTTGCGGTCGACGTCGCGCACCACCGGGACGACGAGGCCGTCGGGGGTGTCGACGGCGACGCCGACGTGCACGTAGTCCTTGAGCACGAGCGAGTCGCCGGCCAGGGAGCTGTTGACCTCGGGGAACTTCCGCAGCGACGCGGCGGCCGCCTTGAGCAGGAAGCTGAGCAGGGTGACCCGGTAGCCCTCAGCCCTCGCGGCCTCGTCGAGCTCGCGGCGGTAGGCGTCGAGGTCGGTGATGTCGGCCTCGTCGGAGTGGGTCACGTGCGGGACGTTGAGCCACGAGCGGTGCAGGTGCGGGCCGGAGATCTTCTTGATCCGCGACAGCGGCACGGTGCGGACCGGGCCGAACTTGCTGAAGTCGACCTCGGACACGGGCGGGATGCCGGCGCCGGTGCTGCCGGCGGACTCCGCGACGCTGCCGTCGTAGTGGGCCAGCAGGTCCTGCTTGGTCACCCGGCCCTTCGCGCCGCTGCCGCTGACGGCCGCCAGGTCGACCTCGAGCTCGCGGGCCAGGCGGCGCACCAGCGGGGTGGCGCGCAGGCCGTCCTCGGCCCCGGCCTCGACGGCCGGGGCAGCTGCGGCGGGAGCCGGCGCCGCGGGTGCAGGGGCCGGCGCGGCCTCGACCGGCACGACCTCGGCCGGCGCCTCGACGGCAACCTCGACCGGGGCGGCCGGCGCCTCGGCGGCGGTGCCGTCGGTGTCGTCGGAGCCACCACCGGCGACCTCGGCGACGGCGATGAGCGATCCCTTGCTCACCTTGTCGCCGACCGAGACGGCAACCGAGGTGATGGTGCCGTCGACGGGGGAGGGGACCTCCATCGTCGCCTTGTCGGTCTCGAGGGTGATCAGCGGGTCCTCGGCCCGCACGACGGTGCCGGGGGTGACGAGGACCTCGATCACCGGTACGTCGGCGAAGTCGCCGATGTCGGGTACGTGAATCTCCACGGTGCTCTCCATCGTGTCGGGCCTCAGGCGAGGGCCGGGTCGGGCCGGTCGGGGTCGATGCCGTACTTCTCGATGGCCTCCGCGACGACGTCGGCGGTGACCGTGCCCTCCTCGGCGAGGCGGCGCAGGGCGGTGACGGCGATGAAGTGCCGGTCGACCTCGAAGTGGCGGCGCAGGTTGCGGCGGTAGTCGGAGCGGCCGAAGCCGTCGGTGCCCAGGGCGGTGTAGCTGCCGGGCACGAAGGCGCCGATCTGGTCGGCGTACGCCTTCATGTAGTCGGTGGCGGCGACGACCGGGCCGGACGTGCCGCCCAGGCACACCTCGACGTACGACGTGCGCCGCTCCTCCAGCGGGTGCAGGGTGTTCCACCGCTCGGTCGCCAGGCCGTCGCGGCGCAGCTCGGTGAAGCTCGGGACGCTCCACACGTCGGCCTTGACCTTGAAGTCCTCGGCGAGCAGGTCGGCGGCCGCGAGCACCTCGCGCAGGATGGTGCCGGAGCCGAGCAGCTGCACCTTCGCCTTGCCGCGGCCCTTGCCGGGGCGCAGCAGGTACATCCCCTTGACGATCCCCTCGGCGGCCCCCTCCGGCATCGGCGGGTGCTCGTAGTTCTCGTTCATCAGGGTCAGGTAGTAGAAGACGTCCTCCTGCTCGGCGTACATCCGGCGCAGGCCGTCGGCCACGATGACCGCCAGCTCGTAGGAGTAGGTCGGGTCGTAGGCCACGCAGTTCGGGATCATCGCCGCCTGCAGGTGGCTGTGCCCGTCCTCGTGCTGGAGGCCCTCGCCGTTGAGTGTCGTGCGGCCGGCGGTGCCACCGAGCAGGAAGCCGCGGGCGCGCATGTCGCCGGCGGCCCAGGCCAGGTCGCCGATCCGCTGGAACCCGAACATCGAGTAGTAGATGTAGAACGGGATCATCGGGGTGTCACTGCTGGAGTACGACGTCGCGGCGGCGATCCACGACGACATCGCGCCGGCCTCGTTGATGCCCTCCTGGAGGATCTGCCCGCCGGCGTCCTCCTTGTAGAACATCAGCTGCTCGGCGTCCTCGGGCGTGTAGAGCTGCCCGGCCTGCGAGTAGATGCCGACCTGGCGGAACAGGCCCTCCATGCCGAAGGTGCGGGCCTCGTCGGGGACGATCGGCACGACCCGCTTGCCGACCTCGGGGTCGCGCAGCAGCTTGGTGAGGATCTGGACGAACGCCATCGTCGTGGAGACCTCGCGGCCGTTGGAGCCGGCGAGCTGGGCGGAGAAGGTGTCCGCGCCCGGCACGGCCAGCGCCGCCGACGTACGGCGCCGGCTCGGCAGGTAGCCGCCGAGCTCCTTGCGCCGCGCGTGCAGGTAGGTGTGCTCGGGCGAGCCCTCCGGGAAGGTCACGTAGGGCAGGTCGGTGAGCTGCTCGTCCGGCACCGGGATGCCGAACCGGTCGCGGAACGCCCTGAGCGCGGGCTCGGCGACCTTCTTGGCCTGGTGGCTGATGTTCTGCGCCTCCCCGGCGCTGCCGAGGCCGTAGCCCTTGACGGTCTTGGCGAGGACGACGGTGGGGGAGCCGGTGTGCGCGGACGCGGCTGCGTAGGCGGCGTACACCTTCTGCGGGTCGTGGCCGCCGCGGGTGAGCCGCCAGATCTCGTCGTCGGTCCAGTCCGCGACCATCTCCTTGAGCACCGGGTCGACGTTGAAGAAGTGCTCGCGGACGTAGGCGCCGTCCTTGGACTTGAAGGTCTGGTACTCGCCGTCGACGCACTCCATCATCCGCCGCTTGAGCGCGCCGGTGGTGTCCTGGGCGAGCAGCTGGTCCCAGCCGGAGCCCCAGACGACCTTGACGACGTTCCAGCCGGCGCCGCGGAAGACGCCCTCGAGCTCCTGGATGATCTTGCCGTTGCCGCGCACCGGGCCGTCGAGGCGCTGCAGGTTGCAGTTGACGACGAAGACGAGGTTGTCGAGGCGCTCGCGGGCGGCCATCGAGATCGCGCCGAGCGACTCCGGCTCGTCGGTCTCGCCGTCGCCGAGGAACGCCCAGACCTTGCGGCCGGCGGTGTCGGCGAGGCCGCGGGCGTGGAGGTACTTGAGGAAGCGGGCCTGGTAGATCGCCATCAGCGGGCCGAGGCCCATGGAGACGGTGGGGAACTGCCAGAAGTCCGGCATCAGCCAGGGGTGGGGGTACGACGACAGGCCGTTGCCGCCGGTCTCCTGGCGGAAGCTGTCGAGCTGCTCCTCGGTGAGCCGGCCCTCGAGGAAGGCGCGGGCGTAGATGCCGGGGGAGCAGTGGCCCTGGACGTAGACGAGGTCGCCGCCGTGCTCCTCGGACGCGGCGTGCCAGAAGTGCTGGAAGCCGACGTCGTAGAGGGTCGCCGCGGACTGGAAGCTGGACAGGTGGCCGCCGAGCTCGGTCGAGGTCTTGTTGGCGCGCAGCACCATGGCCAGCGCGTTCCAGCGGATCGCCGAGCGGATCCGGTGCTCCACGTCGCGGTCGCCGGGGTGGGCCGGCTCGTCCGCGGTGGAGATCGTGTTGACGTAGGGCGTCGTGGCGACGAACGGGACCCGCGAGCCGAGTCGCTGCGCCTCCTCCATCACCTGGTCGAGCAGGTACTTCGTGCGCTCCTCGCCCTCGAACTCCAGGACGGCCGCGAGCGCCTCGCGCCACTCCTGCGTCTCGGCAGGGTCGATGTCGGTCATGCCGTGTCCTCCGGTCGGTGATGGGCGTCACCATCGTGGAGGTCGGACAAGGCATGCGTCCAATGCCTAGTTCTGGATCAAATCATGCGCTGGATGCATGGACGCGGCGACTGCTGCTGAGGGCGTGGTCGCGGAATTCGGCGGAGGCCGGTGGCAGCTCGCGGTCCCTGAGCCAGGCCAGGCCGATCTCGCGGGAGGCGGGCACGTCGGTGACCCGCAGGTGCGGCGCGGCGGGCGTCGCGCCGGCGCGCGGCTCCGGCAGCAGCGCGACGCCGAGCCCGGCCGCGACGAGGCCGCGCAGGGTCTCGACCTCCTCGCCCTCGAAGCCGACGAGCGGCGTGAACCCCGCCTCCGCGCAGAGGTCCTCGGTCACCCGGCGGAGGCTGAAGCCGTCCTTGAGCGCGATGAACTGGTCGTCGGCGACCTCGCCCAGCCGCGCCGTACGACGCCGCGCCAGCCGGTGGTCCGGCGGCACCACGAGCCGCAGTGGCTCGAGGAACAGCCGCTCGCTGGTGAACTGCGGGTGGTGCGGCCGGTCGCCGGTGATGGCCAGGTCGACCACGCCGTGCAGCAGGTCGTCGACGAGCCCGGCGTCGCCGTGCTGGCGCAGGTCGAAGCGGACGTTGGGGCGCTGGGTGCGGAACTCCCGGATCAGCTCGGGGACCAGCCAGGTCCCGAGGGTGTGCAGGAAGGCCAGCGGCACGAACCCGGCGTCCGGGGCGGTGATGTCCTGCACCGACCGGACCCCACGCTCGAAGGCGTCGATCGAGTCGCGTGCGTGCCGGGCCAGCTCCCGGCCGGCGGGGGTGAGCACGAGGGTGCGCCCCACCCGCTGGAAGAGCGGGGTCCCGACGTCGCGCTCGAGCCGCGCCAGCGCCCGGGACACCGCCGGCTGCGTGCGGTGCACCTGCTCGGCCGTGCTGGTGACGGTGTGTCCGTCGGCGACCGCGAGGAATGCGCGGATAGTGTCCAGGTCCATGGGAGCCATGCTCCCAGCGCATGGGTCAGGTGGCCAGCAGCTCCGCGACGACGGCGTCGCGCAGGTCGGCGAGCCGGTCGCCCACGCCGACCGCCCGGTCGGCGAGGTCGGCGGCCGCCTCGCGTCGGTCCTCGTCGGTCATCTGCAGCAGGCCCAGCACGTCGGCCGGTTCCCACCGGTCGTAGGCGATGCACTGGAAGCGCGCCCCGGCGCGGGTCCGCCGCTGCGAGATGCCCACCGCCTTGCGCCCGCCGACCAGCACCTCGCCGGGGCCCAGCGCCGCGAAGCACACCAGCCGTCCCCACGGCGTCTGCTCGAGCCCGCCCTCGTAGAGCTCGGCGTCCACGCCCAGCGCCTGCAGCGCCCGTTGCCAGGCCCCGCCGAGCCAGTACGCCGACGCCCGCACGTCGTCGCTCCACCGCGGGTCGCCCGGCGGCACGACCACGTCGACCCAGACGCACCGCGCCGGGTCGACGTACACCGCACCTCCGCCGCTGCGCCGCCGCACCACCTCGACGCCGGCCAGCGCCGTGGCCGCGGGGTCCGCGGTCGTCTCCTGCTGCGCGCTGCCCAGCACCAGCCCGCGCCTGTTTGGCTCGAAGAGCCACACCTCCGCGCCGGTCAGGTCGTCGGGGACCGCCCGGGCGTGGAAGTCGGCCATCGACCCGGTCAGCTGCAGCACGCGCACGCCGGGATCATCCCCCACCGGGTGCGGCCCGGGGAACGCCGGGCGGGCGGCCGGGCGTGGCACCTGGTGGCTGTTTCCCGGCCCGGCCCCGGACCACCCGAGGCATGGGTTCTGGTGCCCCAGGCAAGAGTCGAACTTGCGACCTTTCGCTTAGGAGGCGGCTGCTCTATCCACTGAGCTACTGGGGCGTCGAGTCCATCTTGTCAGGATCCGGTACGACGAGCCGAGTCGGGGGAGGCGTGGCGGATTCGGCGTGCGGCGGGGTCAGCGGCGAGAATGGTCCATACCACGGATCGGCTTGCCCGGTTCCGTACCTTGGGGGCGGCGCCCAGCCGCCGCGCAGCAGCTGACTCGGCAGCGGCACCCAGACACGACCGACAGCTCCGCCCCGAGCGGCCGCACGACCAGGTGATTGATGACGCAGGTAGCTCCTCCCCGGCCACCGTCGGGAGGTCCTCGCGAGCCCGGTAGCCGGGCTCGGCGCGTGTCGACCTCCCGAGCAGATCGACCCCGGCGGAGCACCCGCGTCCGCGGCAGGCGGAAGCGGCCGCAGCCGGGCAAGGTCGTCCTCAAGGTGATCCTGTCGAGCCTCCTGGGGCTCGGGCTGCTGACCGGCGTCGGCGTCGTGGCGGTCTACAACAACCTCAACGGCAACATCCTCCACGAGGAGGTCGCCGACCAGCTGCGCAACCGCCCCGAGAAGGAGGCGGTCGCCGGCCCGCAGGAGCCGCTCAACGTGCTCGTCATGGGCTCGGACTCGCGCGCCGGCAAGGGCAACGGCATCGACGGCGAGTCCGGCGGCGGACTGTCCGACACCACGATCCTGTTCCACCTCTCCGCGGACCGGACGTTCGCCTACGGCATCTCGATCCCGCGCGACACCGCCGTGATGCGGCCGACCTGCTACGAGGACGACGGCACCGAGATCCCGGGTACCAGCGGCTACGTGAAGTGGAACGAGGCGTTCGCGGCCGGCGGGCCCGCCTGCACCCAGCAGCAGGTCGAGCAGCTCACCGGGGTCCGCATCGACAACTACGTCGTCGTCGACTTCAACCAGTTCAAGGACATGGTCAACGCCCTGGACGGCGTCGAGGTCTGCATCCCGCAGGACATCGACGACCCGGCCCACGACGTGCACCTCGAGGCCGGCACCCGCGAGATCAAGGGCAACGAGGCGCTCACCTACGTGCGCGCCCGCTACCGGATCGGTGACGGCACCGACCCCAACCGCACCCGCCGCCAGCAGGCGTTCATCGGGTCGATGATCAACAAGGCGCTCACCGCCGGCATGCTCGCCCGCCCGGACCGCCTCGTCCGGTTCATGAGCGCGGCGACGTCGTCGCTGCAGACCGACTTCAACGGCATCGCCGAGATGGCCGACATCGCCATCACCGCCAAGGGCATCGGCGCCGGCAACATCAAGTTCGTGACCACGCCGTGGGTCTACTCCGACAAGGTCAGCGCCGGCATCGAGTGGACCTCCGAGGTCGACAAGCTGTGGCGCCTGGTCCGCAAGGACCGCCCGCTGACCGCGGAGTTCCTCAAGGACTCGCTCAGCGCGGGCGACAAGCCCGACGGCACTGCCTCGGCGGGCACCGGTGGTCCCTCGGGCGGCACCGACGGCACCACCGACGGCACCAGCCAGTCGCCGAGCAACGACGGCAGCCCGAGCGGCGGCACGACCGGCACGCCGGGCGACACCGCCGGCGACGGTACGACGAACGGCCGGACCGGCCTCTCCGAAGAGGCCCGCGCCGCCGCCGGACTCTGCTGAGGACGCGGGCGCCATGGCGGACGACAAACAGGACGAGCCGGAGTGGAAGCGCCGCAAGCGCCTCGCCGCGATCTTCGGTGACGTCGAGCCGTCGGTGACCTCCGACGAGAAGGACGACGCGCCCGCCAAGGGTCGCGAGTCCGCCACCGACCGGTGGCTGAAGGAACAGGTGCCGCCCCACCACGGTCAGTGACGGAGCGGCACCTGGGTGTCGCTGGTGCTGCCCGTGGGCAGCGGCCGGCCCACGGGCCGGCGGGTGATCAGGTCAGCGGCTTCTGCTGCTGGGCCTGCAGGGTGTCGCGGATCTGGGTCAGGAGCACGATGTCGGGGGCCTCGGCCTCGGGCTGGTCGGGGAAGAAGCGCGCCTTCGCCTTGGTGTAGGGCGTGACGACCAGGAAGTAGACGATCGCGGCCATGATCACGAACGCGATCAGGGCGTTGATGAAGTTGCCGACGTTGACGTCGAGGATCTCCGCGGCACCGAAGTCCGGCTGCTTGAAGATCTTGCCGATGAAGCCCATGAGGGTCTCGCTGAAGGTCGTGACAACCGCGGCGAACGCCGTGCCGATGATGAAGGCGACGGCCAGGTCGACCAAGTTGCCCTGGAGCAGGAACTTCTTGAACCCGGACATGATTTCTCCTCAATCCCGAGAATTGTGGTGGTGGAGGTGCTCGTTAGCACTGAAACCTAACTAGGTCGCCACGTGTAAGTCACGTAGGACGCGACCGCGGCGGACGTGACCCGGTACACGTCGGTGGCGTCCAGCGCGAGCACCACCAGCCGGCCCGGAAGGGCGCCGTCCGCCGCGTGCGCGGCGTCCGGGACCGCCAGCACCTGCGCGTCGTCGGCCACCGGCTCGGCCGTGCCGGCCCGCGGGTCGGTCGCCACCAGGGAGATCCGGTCGCCCACCGTGAGCAGCGCGGCCTGCCCCGCGTCGGAGAGCCGCACGGGCAGGGCCACCGTGCCGACGGGCTGGCCCGCGGCGAGGTCCGCGCCGACCAGCCGCACGTCGGTGACGACCTCGCCGGCGCGCAACGGGGCAGCGAGCACCCGGCCCGCAGGGTCACCCACCACCCCCGCCGGTACGACGTCCGGTGGCACGCGTGCGTCGACCAGGTCGCCCTCCTCCAGCACGTGGCCCGCCGGCAGGTCGCGGGCAGCGACCCGCACGCCGGTGCTCGCCGGTGGTGGCGGGGCCAGGGTGTGCAGGGACGCGGCGACCGCCCCGGCGACGAGCACCACCGCGACCAGGCGGCGTCGGCGCAGCACCCGTCGTCGTACCGCGGCGAGGGTGTCGGCGACCCGGTGGCGCAGCGGGAGGAGCAGGGGAGGGCGCGGCGAGTCCATGCCGCGACGCTAGGTCGCGCCGGGACCGCTCGTGCGGCTCATCCACAGGCGGTCCGGGAGGCCGCCGGGACAAGCGGGATCAGGCAGGTGCGGCGGCGGCGCCGGAGCTCGACGAGCTGCCGGAGGTGGAGCTGCTCGACGAGCTCGAGGAGCTCGAGGAGCTCGAGGAGTCCGAGCTGCTGGAGTTGCTGCCGGAGCTGCTGGAGTCCGAGCTGCTGGAGGAGGACGCGGTCGACGTCGCGGAGCTCGAGGAGCGGCTGTCGGTCTTGTAGAAGCCCGAGCCCTTGAACACGACGCCGACGGAGTTGAAGACCTTGCGCAGCCGGCCCTCGCACTCGGGGCAGACGGTGAGGGCGTCGTCGCTGAAGCTCTGGAACTGCTCGAAGGCGTGGCCACACTCGGTGCAGAGGTACTGATAGGTGGGCATCGGCGGACTCCGTGGTGAAGCGGGTTGGCACTCTCGACTGTCGAGTGCCAAGAATACGGCACACCCCGCCGGGGGCGGGCATTCACGGTCCCACCATGGCCAGCAGGCACAATGGCGCCCACCATGGTGGACGGAAGCAGCAGCACGGACGACTCACCCGCCGCGACCCCGCAGGACGGCACCCGCCGCGGCTTCCGCAGCTGGTCCGGTGCGCTGCGCTGGATGGCCGGCATCGCGATCCTGCTGGTGCTCGCGCTGGTCGCCGGCCTGGTGACCACGGTGGTCCTGGTCCGCCGGCCGTGGCCGCAGACCAGTGGCGAGCTGGAGGTCCCCGGCCTCGAGTCCGAGGTGCGGGTGCTGCGCGACGACGCCGGCATCCCGCAGATCTACGCCGACACCCTGCACGACCTGATGCTGGCGCAGGGGTTCGTGCACGCCCAGGACCGGTTCTTCGAGATGGACGTGCGCCGCCACGCCACCGCCGGGCGATTGTCCGAGCTCTTCGGCGAGGACGGCCTCGAGAGCGACCTCGTCGTGCGCACCCTCGGCTGGCGCCAGGTCGCCGAGCAGGAGCTGACCATGCTCCGCCCGGCCACCCGCAGCGCGCTCGACGCCTACGCGGAGGGCGTCAACGCCTACATCTCCGACCGCTCGCCGTCGGAGATGGCGCTGGAGTACACCCTGCTCGGGCTGACCGGCCTCGACTACACCCCGGAGAAGTGGAGCGCCGTCGACTCCATCGCCTGGCTCAAGGCGATGGCGTGGGACCTGCGCGGCAACCTCGAGGAGGAGATCGGCCGCGCGCTGGCCTCGGCCGCGGTCGGCCCCGAGGCCGTCGACGAGCTCTACCCGGCCTACCCCTTCGACCGGCACCCGCCGATCGTCCAGCAGGGCGGGCTGCTCGGCGACGTCTTCGACCAGGACGTCGCCAGCGCCGGCACCGAGCTCCTGCAGCGTCCGGCACCGGGCGGTCGTCGTACCGTCGCGGCGCTCGCCGGGATCCGCGACGTGCTCGCCGGCGTGCCGGCCCTGCTCGGCAAGGGCGACGGCCTCGGCAGCAACGCGTGGGTCGTCGACGGTGAGCACACCAGCACGGGGTCCCCGATCCTCGCCAACGACCCGCACCTGGGCATCTCGCTGCCCGGCGTGTGGGCGCAGGTCGGGCTGCACTGCCGCCGCATCACCAGTGACTGCCCGATGGACGTCTCGGGGTTCAGCTTCTCCGGCGTTCCCGGGGTGGTCATCGGCCACAACCGCGACATCGCCTGGGGTTTCACGAACCTCGGCCCCGACGTCACCGACCTGTACGTCGAGCGGGTCGCCGGCGACCTCTGGCAGTCCGGCGGCCGCGCGCTGCCGATGACCACCCGTGAGGAGGTCATCGAGGTGCGCGACGGCGAGGACGTCGAGGTCACCGTCCGCTCCACCGACCACGGACCGCTGCTGACCGACCTCGTCGACGTCGACGAGGAGCTCGACGCCCTCGAGGTCGCCGACGACGGACTCGTCGAGCAGGTCGACGACGTCGCCGGGGCCGCCCTGGACGCCGAGGAAGCCGGCTGGGACGTCGGCGTCTCGCTGGCCTGGACCGCGCTGGAGCCGCACCCGACCGCGGACGCGCTGCTCGCCCTCGACCTCGCGACCGACTGGGACTCCTTCCGCGCCGCGCTCGCCGACTTCGCCGTCCCCGGGCAGAACGTCGTGTACGCCGACACCCGCGGCCACATCGGCTACCAGGCCACCGGGCGCGTGCCGGTGCGCCGGGCCGGCCACGTCGGCCGTGCGCCCGCCGCCGGCTGGGTCCGCAGCACCGCCTGGACGGGCCGCTACGTGCCCTACGACGCCATGCCGAACGTGCTCGACCCGGACTCCGGGATCATCGCGACCGCCAACCAGGCCGTGATCGACCCGCGCCGCTACCCGCTGCGGCTCACCGACGACTGGGACCAGGGCTACCGCTCGACGCGGATCAACGAGCTGCTCGCCGCCGACGACGAGCTCAGCGTCGACGAGATGGCAGCCATCCAGCTCGACGACTGGAGCGCGATCGGGCAGGCGCTGACGCCGTACCTGCTCAAGATCGACCTGCCGGCCGGCTACTACTCCGACGGCCAGCGGCTGCTGCGCACGTGGAACTACCGGCAGAGCGCGGACAGCGGGGCTGCGGCGTACTTCAACGTCGTGTGGCGCGAGCTGCTCCAGCGCACCTTCGCCGACGAGCTGCCCGCCGCGCTCGAGCCCGACGGGGGCGACCGCTGGTTCACCGTGGTGTCGCGGATCCTGCGCCGCTCCTCGAACCACTGGTGGGACGACGTCGAGACCGACGAGGTCGAGCGCCGCGACGACATCCTGCGTGACGCGATGATGGCCGCCCGCGACGAGCTGACCGCCCTCCAGTCGCCCAACGCCGACGAGTGGTCGTGGGGCGAGCTGCACGAGCTCGAGCTGCGCTCGGCCACCCTCGGGGAGTCCGGCATCGGCGTCGTCGAGTGGCTCTTCAACCGCGGCGGCTGGGACGTCGCCGGCGGCAGCTCCCTGGTCAACGCGACCGCCTCCGACGCCAGCGAGGGCTACGAGGTCGTCACCGCCCCGTCGATGCGGATGGTCGTGCCGCTCGACGACCTCGACGCCGCCCGCTGGATCAACCTGACCGGTGTCTCCGGCCACGCCTTCCACCCGAACTACACCGACCAGACCGACCTCTGGGCCCGCGGCGAGACCCTCGCCTGGCCGTTCACCGAGGAGGCCGTCGCCGACGCCGCCGAGGACGAGCTCACCCTCACCCCCGACAGCTGACCCGGGTCCGTCGAGACGTCACTTGTGGCCTGGTGAGACGTCACTTGTTGCGCGTTGAGTGGTCAGATGTGGCTCGTCGAGGCGTCAGTTGTGGCGCCGTCGTACGACGTGACCACTCGACCGGCCGCCAGTGACGTCTCGACCCGCCACAGGTGACCACTCGACCGGCCACAAGTGACGTCTCGACCCGCCACAGGTGACGTCTCAACAGGCCACAGGTGACGTCTCGACGAGCCGGACGTGACGCCTCAGCGGGTGGGGAAGCGGGTGATGCCGGCGGGGGTGGCGGCGGCGGTGACCGGGCGGTCGTGCGGCTCGGAGGGCACGACGGGGAGCAGCTCGTCGTCGTAGAGCAGGACGCACGTGAAGGTGCCCACCGGCACCCGGCCGAGGGCTCGGTCGTAGGAGCCGCCGCCCCGGCCCAGGCGCAGGCCGTCGGCACCCACTGCCAAGCCGGGGACGAGCACGGCGTCGGCGGTGGCGACCGCGTCGACGCCGAGGGTGGGGGAGACCGGCTCCAGCAGCCCGCGGCGGGCGGGGGCGAGCGAGGTCGGGCCGTGGTAGGTCGCCCAGTCGAGGTCGTTGTCCGGCAGCAGCACCGGGAGCACGACCCGCTTGCCGGCCTCGACGAGGCGGTCGAGCAGGTCGGTGGTGCCGGGCTCGGTGCCGACCGAGACGTAGCAGGCGACCGTGGCGGCCCATCGGACCTCCGGTGCGGCGAGCAGGGCGTCGGCGATCGCGCGCGCCGCGGTGCCCACCTCGGCGAGCGGCCGGCGGCGCCGCGCGGTCAGCAGCTGGTCGCGGAGTGCGAGCTTTCCGATCGCACCGTGGCCGGTTTGCCCACTCGTCACGCCGCAAGCCTACGATCGGCAACATGGGTATGAGTGGGCGGAGCTCCGGGCTCGAGCTGGCGCGGGCCAAGATGGTCGACGCCGGCGTCGACCCCGTGGCGATCGAGACGTTCGCGCACTACTACCGGCTCCTCGAGCACGGTGAGACCGGGATGATCCCCGAGGCGAGCATCGAGCCGGTCGACATCGAGAGCATCGCCGACGTCGAGGTCCCCGACGACGTCGCCGCGAAGGCGATCGCGGAGACGGTTGCGATCAAGCTCAACGGCGGCCTCGGCACCTCCATGGGCATGGACCGGGCGAAGTCGCTGCTGTGCGTGCGCCGCGGGCTGTCCTTCCTCGACATCATCGCGCGGCAGACCCTCCACCTCCGCCGGGAGTACGGCGTCCGGCTGCCGCTGGTGCTGATGAACTCGTTCCGCACGTCGGCCGACTCGCTGGCCGCGCTGGCGAGGTACGAGGACCTCAAGCTCCCCGACCTGCCGCTGGAGTTCCGCCAGAACATGGAGCCCAAGCTCCTCCTCGACAGCCTCAAGCCGGTCGAGTGGCCCAAGGACCCCGACCTCGAGTGGTGCCCGCCGGGCCACGGCGACATCTACACCGCGCTGCGCGGCACCGGCCTGCTCGACCAGCTCATCGAGCAGGGCTACCGCTACGCGTTCGTGTCGAACTCCGACAACCTCGGTGCCGTGCCCGCCCCGCGGGTCGCCGGCTGGTTCGCGGCGTCGGGTGCGCCCTTCGCGATCGAGGCGGTCCGTCGTACCCCCTCGGACAAGAAGGGTGGCCACTTCGCGCGCCGCAAGGCCGACGGACGGCTGGTGCTGCGCGAGACCGCGCAGACCCTGCCCGAGGACCGCGAGGCGCTGGCCGACCTCAGCCGGCACCAGTACTGCTCGACCAACAACATCTGGTTCGACCTGCACGCCATGAAGGCGACCCTCGACGCGCGCGAGGGCGTGCTCGGGCTGCCGCTGATCCGCAACGAGAAGACCGTCGACCCGGCCGACCCGACCAGCCCGAAGGTGGTGCAGGTCGAGACCGCGATGGGCGCGGCGATCGAGGTGTTCGAGGGCGCCCGGCTGATCGAGGTCGGCCGCGACCGGTTCATCCCGGTCAAGACGACCAACGACTTGCTCGTGCTGCGCTCCGACGTCTACGAGATGGGCCCGGACTTCTCGCTCGACCAGGTCGCGGCGAACGTGCCCTACGTCGAGCTGGACGACAACCACTTCAAGGTCGTCGGCGAGTTCGACAAGCGCTTCCCCGAGGGGGCGCCGTCGCTGGCGAAGGCGTCCTCGCTGAAGGTGCAGGGCGACTGGACGTTCGGCCCGAACGTCCAGGTCGTCGGTGACGTCGAGCTCGACGGCAAGGGCGTGCAGCGCGTGCCGGCCGGCGAGGTGCTCTCCGGCGACCCCAGCGGGTCGGATGCCTGACCCCTCGGTCGCCGATCACCGCACGCGCGTCCGGCAGGCCCTCACACCCCTGCCCGGACCGGTCGAGGTGCCGCTGGCCGGTGCCCGCGGCCGGGTGCTCGCCGCCGACGTGGTGGCGGCCGTCGCCGTCCCGCCGTTCGACCACGCCGCGATGGACGGCTTCGCCGTGCGGGCGGCCGACATCGGGTCGGTGCCCGTCGAGCTGCCGGTCACCGGCGTCGTCGCCGCCGGTGACCCGGTCCCCGCCCTGCAGGCAGGTACGGCGATCCGGATCATGACCGGTGCGGAGCTCCCGCCCGGTGCGGACCTCGTCGTCCCCTTCGAGTGGACCGCCGGCTCCGACCCGGTGCGGGTCCTCGAGACGGCTGCCGCGGGCCGCCACGTCCGCCGACGTGGCGAGGACGTCGACGCCGGTGAGGTCGCCGTACCGGCCGGAACCACGCTCGGTCCCGCCCACGTCGGCCTGCTCGCCTCCGTCGGGCACCGCACCGTCCCCGTGCGCCCCCGCCCGCGCCTCGGGGTGCTGTCCACCGGCGCCGAGCTGGTCAACGGCGACGTCCCCGACAGCAACTCCGCCACCATCGCGGCAGCCGCCGCCGGCCTGGGCGCCGAGGTCACCTGCTTCGGCCCGGTCGGCGACGACCCCGCCGCCTTCCGCGCCCGTCTCCGCGACGCCGCCGCGGCCTCCGACCTGGTCGTCACCACCGGCGGCATCTCCGCCGGCGACCACGACGTCGTCAAGGCCGTGCTGCGCGACGAGCCCGGCTTCTGGTTCGGCAAGGTCGCCCAGCGGCCCGGCCGGCCGCAGGGCTTCGGCGTCCTCGACGTCGACGGTCGCGCGGTGCCGGTGCTGACGCTGCCGGGCACGCCCGTCGCGGCGTACGGCGCCTTCCTGCTCTACGGCCGCGACGCACTCGCGGTCCTCGCCGGTGACCCGGCCGGGGCGCCCGTGCGGCGGGTCCGGCTCGGCGCGCCCGTCCACGCCGGCGACCGCACTGTTCTCCTTCCGGGCGTCTACGACGACAATGGCCACGTCGTCCCCCTCCCCGGCCACGCGGGGCACTCCCAGCGGCTGCTCGCCCGAGCCGAGGTGCTGCTGGTCGTGCCGCCCCTCGGGCGGACCCTGGAGGCGGAGGCGATCGAGGTGCTGGACCTGTGAACCCGAGGGAGATCTGATGGCCGACCGGCTCACCCACGTCGACGAGTCCGGCGCTGCCCGGATGGTCGACGTCTCGGCGAAGGACGTGACCACCCGGGTCGCCCGCGCATCCGGCCGGGTCCTGGTCTCCCCGGAGGTCGTCGCGCTGCTGCGCGGGGACGGCGTGCCGAAGGGCGACGCGCTCGCGGTCGCCCGGATCGCGGGGATCATGGGCGCCAAGCAGACCCCGGCGCTGATCCCGCTGTGCCACCCGCTCGCCGTCTCCGGGGTGAAGGTCGACCTTTCCGTCGCCGACGACGCGGTCGAGATCGTGGCCACCGTCAAGACCACCGACCGCACCGGGGTGGAGATGGAGGCCCTCACCGCGGTCTCCGTCGCTGCCCTCACGGTCGTCGACATGGTCAAGGCCGTGGACAAGGCGGCCGTGATCACCGACGTGCGGGTCGAGTCGAAGTCCGGGGGCAAGTCGGGGGACTGGTCGCGGTGAGCGAGGGCAGCGGCCTGCCGGCCGTCGTGGTCGTCGCGTCCAACCGCGCCGCGGCCGGTGTGTACGACGACACGACCGGTCCGCTGATCGCCGACGCCCTGCGCTCGTGGGGGTTCACGGTGGGGGACCCCGTCGTCTGCCCGGACGGCGAGCCGGTCGGCCTGGCCATCGCCTCCGCCGTCGACGCCGGCGCGCGGGTCGTGCTCACCACCGGCGGCACCGGCCTCACCCCGACCGACCGGACCCCCGAGGTGACCCAGCCGCTGCTCGACCGCGAGGTCCCCGGCCTGGCCGAGGCGATCCGCGCGGCGGGTGTCGCGAAGGGCGTGCCGACCGCCGTGCTGTCCCGCGGGCTGGCCGGGGTCGCCGGCCGGGCGCTCGTGGTGAACCTGCCCGGCTCGCGCGGGGGAGTGAAGGACGCGCTCGAGGTGCTCGCGCCGGTCGTGCAGCACGCCGTCGAGCAGGTCGTCGGGAGCGACCATTGAGCAGCGGCACGGGGCGTGAGGCGCGGCCGGGGCGCGCGCGGATGGTGACCGGCACGCCCGGGAGGGCGTGGCCCAACGAGCTGATCTCCGGCACCGACCCGGTCGTGCGGCTCCGCCCGATCAGCCGCCGCGACGCGAAGGACTGGCGCTCGGCCCGCCGCCGCAACGCGCTCTGGCTGGCCCGGTGGGACGCGACCGCGCCGCCCGGCTCGGACGCGCGGCCGATGTCGTTCAAGGCGCTGGTGCGGCGGCTGCGCCGCTCGGCCCGCCGCGGCACGACCTTCCCGTTCGTCGTCGAGGTCGACGGCCGGTTCGCCGGCCAGGTCAGCGTCAACAACATCGTCCGCGGGTCGGCGCAGTTCGCCTCCGTCGGCTACTGGATCGACCAGGACTTCGCCGGCCGCGGCATCATCCCGCGTGCCGTCGCGATGGTCATCGACCACTGCTTCTTCACCGCCGGCCTGCACCGCATCGAGATCTGCATCCGCCCGGAGAACACCAACTCGCTGCGGGTGGTCGAGAAGCTCGGCATCCACGAGGTCGGCTACGCGCCGCACTTCCTGCACATCGACGGCGAGTGGCGCGACCACCGGATCTTCGCGGTGACCCGCGAGGAGGCGCCGCGCGGCGTGCTCGTCCGGCTCGACGAGCCGGAGGCCTGAGCCCGCTGCGGCCGCGGGCCGACGGGGATCACACGCGTCACACCAATCAGTTCGTGACACACCGATGCACTTGCGTCCCACTTCGAGCCGGGACTCCTAACCTCTCGGTGTGGACCTGAGCGCACTGATCTTCGTCGCACTGGCGGTGGCCTGGGCGGTCTACCTCGTGCCGAAGGCGCTCAAGTACCACGAGGAGGACTCCGCGAACCGCTCGGTCGACGGGTTCTCCGACCGGCTGCGGGTGCTGGCCCGGCGCGAGCCGGTGTCCGCCTCCGAGGCCGAGCTGGTCACCGCAGGCGGCAAGCCGGCGAAGGCCCAGGAGCCGGCCGACGAGCCGGCGGCGACCATCGACCAGCCGGTCGCCGAGCAGCCCGAGCGAAGCGACGAGGAGCCCGCGGCGCCCACCCCTGCGCCGCGTGCCCCGCGTCCCGACCGCCTGGCCGACCTCACCCCGGAGGAACGGCGCCGCCGCCGTGCCCGGACGGCCGCCGCCCGGCGCGCCGCCGAGCGCCGCCGCCGCGTCTTCTCGACCCTGCTCCTCGCCACCCTGGTCGTCGCCGGCCTCGGCATCGGCAAGGTCATCGCCCTGGCGTGGACCGCGCTCCCCGCCGGACTCCTGGTGCTGTGGCTCGTCGCCTGCCGGGTCATGGTCCGCCGCGAGCGGGCCGTCCGTGCGGCCGCGAGCCGCCGTCGCCGCCGCACCCTCGCCGACGAGGCGATCGCCGCCGAGGACGCCGGCTCCGGAGCAACCGCCGACGAGCCGGCCGCAACCCTCGATGCCGACGACGACACCGACAACACCGACGAGATCCCGGCGATCACCGCCGAGGTGCTCGACGAGGCGCCCGCCGCCGGCGGCTGGACGCCGGTCCCGGTGCCGCTGCCGACGTACGTCGCCAAGGCCCCCGCCGGCCGCACCGTGCGCACCATCGACCTCGACTCCACCGGCGTGTGGAGCTCGGGCCGCAACGAGGCCGACTCCCAGCTCGCCCGCGAGGCCGACGCCCAGCGCGCGCAGGCCGAGGCCGACGCGCAGGTCGACGAGCGCCGCGCCTCCGGCTCCTGACCCGCCCCTGACCGGCCCTTGACCGGCTCCGGGTCGGGTAGGTCCTGCAGGGCGGGGTACCGCCCGGGCATGACGCAGGAGAACGCAGCAGACCGCCAGGAAGCCCAGCAGGCGCGCGAGCAGGAGAAGCGGCAGGCCGACGAGTCGTCGACCGCCGTGTCGCCGGACACCCAGTTCTCCGACCCGGACCAGGTCGGCGACGAGCTGTCGCACGACGACCTCGTCGGCAAGGGGCAGTCGACCGTCTTCGACGACCCGCCCAAGCCGCGGCACAGCTCCGACGTGGATCAGGGACCGAGCGGCTACGACAACCCGCGCCCGCCGGGCACGGCCGACGAGGACCGGAACCCCGAGCAGGCGGAGTACTTCGGCAAGCACCGCGCCGAGAACGCCGACCAGGACGCCGAGCCGCCCACCTCGGGCTACGGCGAGGAGCCGGAGCAGGTCACCAGCCAGGACGACGCGACCGCCCAGACGTCGTACGGCGAGGACCAGGACGCGGCCCCGCCGGACGCGCCCTACCAGCAGCCGTGACCCGCTGACCCGCGCCCCGCCCGGGGCGGGGACCCGGATTCGGCGCCGCCCGAGGGGTGGTGCTACCGTTTCTCCTCGCTTGGGGGTGTGGCGCAGTTGGTAGCGCGTCTCGTTCGCAATGAGAAGGTCAGGGGTTCGAATCCCCTCACCTCCACCCAGCGCCAGGGCTCCGGACCTCATCGAGGGACGGGGCCCTGAGTCATTTCCGCCTCCTCCGGGACTCGGCGACCTCGCCGGCGAGCCGGACCGACGTGGCGCTGGTTGCGCCTCCCGGACCCGGGTACCTCGCCGCACGAGACCGCGACGCAGGAGGCGAGAGCGTGAGCACCAACCAGGAGCAACAGGTCGACCAGGCCACCATCCGGGCCGCCCTCGGCGTGCCCGAGGAGTTCGACGCGGCCGCGGAGACCGAGCGGAGGATCGCGTTCCTGGCCGACTACCTCGAGCGGTCCGGCGCGTCGGGCTACGTGCTCGGCATCAGTGGGGGAGTCGACTCCACCGTCGCCGGGCGGCTGGCCAGCGACGCCTGCGAGCGCACCGGGAAGACGTTCACCGCGATGCGGCTGCCCTACGGCACGCAGGGCGACGAGTCCGACGCCGCCGCGGCCGTCGAGTTCATCGCCCCGACGCAGACGCTGACGGTCGACATCAAGCCCGCGGTCGACGCACTGCACGCCGCGACGACCGCCGACGACACCCCGCCCGAGGTCGCCGACTTCGTCAAGGGCAACATCAAGGCCCGCCAGCGGATGGTGGCACAGTACGCCGTCGCCGGCCGCCTCGGCGCGCTGGTGGTCGGCACCGACCAGGCCGCGGAGGCGGTGATGGGCTTCTTCACCAAGTACGGCGACGGCGCGTTCGACGTCGGGCCGCTGCTCGGCCTCACCAAGTCCCGGGTCCGGGCCATCGGCAGCGAGCTCGGTGCCCCCGCGCACCTCGTCGAGAAGGTGCCGACCGCCGACCTCGAGGACCTGCGCCCGGCGCTGCCCGACGAGGTCGCCTACGGCGTCACCTACGCCGAGATCGACGCCTACCTCGTCGGTGAGGACGTCGGCGAGCGGGCCGCCTCCGTCATCGAGGAGGCCTACCGGCGGACCGCCCACAAGCGGCAGCTGCCCCCGGGGCCGACGTCGTGAGCGCCCCGTCCCAGCCCGCGGAGGCCGTCGCCCGCGCGGTCGACCAGGTCGCGGACCATGCCACCGACCACGACCTCACCGTCGCCTGCGCGGAGTCGCTGACCGCCGGCGCCATCGCCAGCACGCTGGCTCGCGGCAAGGGCGCGTCGTCGTGGTTCGGCGGCGGGGTCGTGTCCTACATGAGCGAGGTGAAGTTCGAGGTCCTCGGCGTGACGCCCGGCCCGGTCATCACCGAGTCCTGCGCCCGGGAGATGGTCGACGGCGTCGCGGACCTGCTCGGCGCCGACCTGGCCGTCGCCGTCACCGGCGTCGGCGGACCGGACGACGAGGAGGGCGAGCCGCCCGGCACGGTCTACATCGGCACCCGCGTCGGCGGTCGGACCGAGGTGGTGCGCCGCGACTTCGACGGCGACCCGGCCGAGGTGCTGGACGAGACCGTCGCCACCGCGATCGAGGTGCTGCTCGAGCGGCTGGGGTGAGGCTGGCGGCGGTGCAGGAATCCCCGCTCAGCCGGGGATTCCCGCGCTTGTCGGCCGTTGCAACGGCCAACAAGCGCAAGAAGAAGTCATCAGGCTCCCGCCGCGAGCGGCTCAGGTGACCGGCTCGTAGCAGTCGTAGGTCTCGATCTCCGCGACCCGTCCGTCGACGACCCGGACGAACTGGGCGATGTGCGCCGTCAGCTGCTGGCCGGCGTGGAAGGGGCCCGCGTCGACCGCGACCGTGCCGGTCCAGGTGAGCCGGGTGACGACGAGGTCGCCGACCTCGAGGACCGACCGGACGTCGTACCGCTGCGAGGCGAGGAGCCGTGCCCCGGCGGTGGACGCCGCGAGCATCGCGTCGCGGTCGCTCACCCGGCCCGACGGTGACACGAGGTTCGGCCGCTCGACCGTACGGGCGTCGTCGGCGAGCAGTCCGGCCAGCTGCTCACCGTGCTGGCCGGACTCCACGGCGGCATAGAAGGAACGGACCAACGTCGACCGCGTTGCTCATCTCAACAACCGTAGTTGTGCAATCATGGTTGTCAACAGGATGGTCCGCGCTGCAGGAGGATGCCCGTGCCTGTCGACCCCAGCGAGCTCGACGTCGCGACGCTGTCCTTCCTCGCGGGCAGCGCGGCCAACGAGATGCTCCTGCAACGGATCCGCGGCCGCGGCCACCCGCACCTCCGGGTCTCGCACGGCTTCGTCTTCCAGCACCTCGTCGAGGGCGACCCGACCGTGGGTGACCTGGCCGAGGCGCTCGGCGTGACCCAGCAAGCCGCGTCCAAGGCGACCCGTGAGCTCGAGGTCCTCGGCTACGTCACCCGCCACGCGGACGCCGCCGACCGCCGCGTCACCCGGCTCGCCCTGACCGACCACGGCCGCGACGCGGTGCGCACCGCGCGCCGCGCCCGACGCGACCTCGAGCGCACGCTCGCCCGCGCTGTCGGCGAGGAAGACCTCGCCACCACCAGACGGGTCCTCGCCACCCTCCTCGACCGGGCCGGCGGCGAGGAGCGGGTGCGGGCACGACGGGTGCGCCCGGTCGCCGACTGAGGTCGCCCAGGCGACCGGGCGGCAACCTCATCGCGCTGCGCGCGACGTTCGTCGCCAGCAAACCTCGCCGCCTGCCTGCAAGCCGCTGAAGCGAGATCGCCGCGGGCGTCTGAGCGTCGGCCGCGGCATCCCGATGCTGTCTCCCTGCCCGAGCTCGCTTCTGCGGGATCAACAGCCCGCAAGGAACAGGGGGAAGTGCGACGCCAAGCGTCCTCATCGCGGCTTCCCCGGAGCGTTGTTGTCGCTGGCTCGCGCAGCCCGCTGAGGGACCGGAGGGCGAGGGCTCTTGCGAGCATGTCGACAACCAGTTAAATTGGACAAGCCACTTAGCCAAAGGAGACAGCATGGTGCTACGCCTCGGAGTCGGGATCCCGACGACCATCGGACCGCCGACCGCGGCCGAGGTGACGCGCTGGTGCGCTGAAGCGGAGGCGCGAGGTGCCAGCACCCTGTCCTGTGTGGACCGCCTGAACTACCCGAGTATCGATCCCCTCCTTGCCTTGGCTGCGGCATCTGCTGCGACCAGCCGGGTTCGCCTCCTCGCGAGCGTCGTCGTCGCTCCGCTGCGAGGCAATGGTGACCTCCTGCGCAAACAGCTCGGCAACCTCGACCGGTTGTCGGAGGGAAGGTTCGAGGTGGGTCTGGGAGTCGGCCGTCGCGACGATGACTACACCACCTCTGGTGTCGACTTCGGCAGCAGAGGAAAGCTGTTCGACGCCCAGCTTGACCGTCTCTTCACGCCACCGGCCTCCGGGGTGTCAGACCTCCCGGAGGTCCTGTTCGGGGGGCAGGGCGCGGCAACGCTGCGACGGATCACGCAGTGGGGCGGAGGGTGGATCTCGGCTGCCGGGCTGGGCGGGCTGGGTCCGGCCATCGAGTTCGCCCGAGAGGTAGAGGACTGCTGGCTCGCCGCCGGTCGGCCGGGCCGGCCGCGCATGATCGCACTTGCCTACGCGGCCATCGGCGACAAGGCCGAGACCCATGCGCGCACGCACATGCAGGAGTACTACGGGTTCCTCGGCCCTGAGGGCGTCGATCGCCTGACGGGTCAGGTCATCAAGGGGCCGGCTCAGCTCGCAGACGCCCGGGGACGACTGGCAGAAGCTGGATTCGACGAGCTGATCCTGCTGCCCACGGCGAGCTCGCTCGATCAGCTCGACCTCCTCGACACCCCGCACGAATGACAGACGAACCAAGTGGCCCAACGAAGGGAACGCGCATGACCTACAACGGCCCAGCTGCGATGTATATCGATGGGACCTGGCACCCCAGCGGCCAGCACGGCACCACCCCTTTGACTGCTCCGTTCGACGGATCGGCCATCGCCGAGGTGCCGGCCGGTGGTCGTGACGACGTCGAGCGGGCGGTCGCAGCCGCCGGGAGGGCCCGGGTGACGGACTTCCCGCTGCACCAGCGCCTGGCCGTCCTGGAAGAGATGGCTGCCGCCATCACGGCGCGCAGTGAGGACTTCGCCCGCGCGATCGCTATTGAGTCCGCGAAGCCGATCAGGACCGCGCGCGGGGAGGTGGCCCGGGCGGTCGACACCATCAAGTTCTCGATCGCGGCGGCTCGAACCGTCGGAGTCGAGAGCGTGCCTCTCGCGGCCACGGCGTCGGGGGCGGGTAAGACCACCTTCTCGCTGCGCGTGCCCGTGGGTGTCGTCGGCGCCATCGCGCCCTTCAATTTCCCCCTCAACCTCGTCGTCCACAAGGTGGCGCCCGCGTTGGCCGTCGGGTGCCCCGTCGTGCTCAAGCCGGCTACCCAGACGCCACTGTCATCGATGCTGCTGGCCGAGGTCCTGCACAAGGTGGGGCTGCCGGCGGGCTGGCTCAACGTGGTAACCGGTTCGGGAGCCGAGGTGGGCGAGGCGATCGCTCGCCACGAGGACATCGCCTACATCACCTTCACCGGGTCGCCGCAGGTCGGCTGGGGCATCGCTGCCGCGGCGCCGAAGAAGAAGGTCCGTCTCGAGCTCGGGTCGAATGCACCCCTCATCGTCGACCGCGACTCAGACTGGAGTGCCGCCGCCAACCAGGCTGTGTTCGGAGCTTTCGTGCAGGCTGGTCAGTCGTGTGTGTCGACGCAGCGCATCTTCGTCCATGAGGACGTCGTCGACGCGTTCACCGAGCGGATGGCGGCGGCCACCCGCGAACTCGTCGTCGGCGACCCCCTCGACGAGCGGGTGGACGTGTCTGCGGTGATCAGCGAGCCCGAGGCGAAGCGGGTCGAGAGCTGGATCGAGGAGGCGGAGTCTCGTGGCGCCAAGGTCGTCGTCGGAGGTGACCGACAGGGTGCGGTGGTGAGCCCGACGATCATTCGCGGTGTCGACGCCGACGCCAGGGTCCAGTGCCAGGAGGTCTTCGGCCCCGTCGTGACCATCAACTCGTTCGCGGACTTCGCCGACGCGCTGGCCAGCGCCAACGACTCGGTCTTCGGCTTGAACGCGGGGGTGTTCACCAATGACCTGCAGCACGCGCTGCGCGCCGTCGAGGAGCTGGAGTTCGGCAGCGTCTACATCAACGACGTGCCGACTGTGCGTGCTGACCAACAGCCGTACGGGGGTGTCAAGGAGTCGGGCAACACCAGGGAAGGTCCTCGCTACGCGATGGAGGAAATGACCGAGCTCAAGTTCGTCACCATGCGCTGAAAGCCCCGCCTGAGCGGGCCCTACTTGCGCCACTAGCATGGCCAATCAAGGTCTTCATGATCGTAAGGAGTACTCATGCCGCGCGGCGAGCCGTCGAGGTCCCGGAGCACTGCGGGCGACCGCGCAGCGCGGGAAGAGCATTATCGCGAGAGTTTCCAGGTTGAGCCGGTCACTCGCATGGCCGACCGCGTCGCCGCTCAGGTGCGCGACTATATCGTTGACAACGAACTGGAGATCGGTGCGCGGTTGCCGTCCGAGCGTCGCCTCGCAGAGCTGGTCGGGAGCTCCCGGCCCACGGTCAGTCAAGCGGTGCGAAGTCTCGCCGTGACCGGACTGATCGAGATCCGGCCGGGTGCGGGTGCCTTCGTGCTGCGCAAGCCCACCACGGCGATGGGCACGGGCGTGCAGATGATGATCGAGCTCGAGCCCGACAGCATCAGCGAGGCCGTTGACATGCGGCACCTGCTGGAGCTCGCCGTGGTCGACGTGATCGGCACACGGGGAGAGGCCGACATCGCCCCTCTCGAGGCTGCGCTGGAGCGGCTCAGAGCGGCGCACGGCAGTGCCTCGGAGTGGATCGCTGCCGACACCAACTTCCACGTCACCTTCATCAGTCTCGCCGACAACCGCTATCTGACGAGCGTGTTCGAAAGCGTTCACGACGCGGTGGTGACGAAGGCGTACGAGAGCTGGATCCTCGCCAACGAAACCCCTCCCTGGCTCAGTGGCAAGGAGTTCGGCGCGCAGATCGCCCTTCATGAACCGATCGTCACGGCGACCCGTGAGGGCGATCCGGAGCAGCTGATGGCGGCCCTCAAGAAGCACCAGCTGGCGCTCGAGAATCACATGAAGGTCCGCGGGAACCTCGTGGCGAGGACTTCCCGGACGACGCGGTAGCCCGTCGGCGGCCCTGGCTTCCGTGTCGGCCACGGGCGCCACGACGATGTGTCGCCAGCTCGGCGAGTCTCGCGCTCGAGACTCGCCGAGGGCAGGACCTGGCTTTGTGCGGGTGCTACTCCCGACCGTGCTGGGTCGGGCGTATCTGGTCGACCCACGGGTCCACAAGTGTCTTGGTCGGTCGTTGGGCGTTGTCGAAGAACAACTCGGTGGCCAGGGCCATCGGAATCGCCCGGGGCGCGATCGCCGACCACCGCTCCGGCTCCACGGCCAGCAGCTGGAGCGCCGCGGAGATGTCGGTGACCGGAGTCTGGGCCGACGAGCCCATGAGGGTCACCTGTCGCAGCGTGACGTCCAGCAGGTCGATCTCGCGAGGCGTCGGGTGGAGCCCGACCAGCATGACGGTGCCGCCTCGCCGCACCCGATGCAGCGACTGGTGCAGAGCAGAGTCGGAGCCAGTGCATTCGTAGACGACGTCGAAGTCCACATCGGAAGTCGCTAGCTCGATCGTCGTGGTGGCGTTCGGGCAGATCGCGGCGGCGGTCAGGGTCTGGTCGGTGGATCGGTCGTGTACGACCACCTGGCTGCCGCGCGCCTCCAGCGCCGCCGCGACAAAAAGGCCCACTCCTCCCGCCCCGATCACCAGTGCCCGCTCGTCGGCGAAGACCGGGCTGAGGCTCACGGCGTGCAGTGCGATGCCGGCAGGTTGGGCCAAGGCAGCGGTGTCGAGGCTGATGCCTGCTTCTGAGATGTCGACGCAGACGTGTTCTGGTATGACGCAGTACTCGGCGAGCGTGCCGTCGTGCTGCAGTCCGATCGAGGAGTAGTTGTTGCACAGGTTCGTCTCGCCGCGCTGGCAGTAGCTGCAGTCGCGACAGGGAATGCCTGCTCCCGACACGACCGGAGTGCCGGGCGCCATGCGGGTACCCGGTCCGCCGGCCGCCACGGTTCCGCTGAACTCGTGCCCCAGCACGTGCCCGTGCCGTCGTACCCGCCCCGGATCGGCCAACCGAGGACCGTGGCGATACTCCGTCGCATCGGTGCCGCAGAGTCCGGCGGCATGGATCCGGACCAGCAGCTCGCCGGCGCCTGGAGTCGGGCGTGTTCGGAGCTCGAGGCCGATCTGCTCCTTGCCGCGCAGCACCAGGGCGTGCATCTGGTGGTCGATATCGCTGATTTCTTGGGCCATCTCGCGGCTGATCTCCATTCAAGGTCTTGACAGCAGTGTGGTTGCGGCCACAGCATATCGGCTAAGTGGCTTAGCCAAAATGGAGGTCAAAGTGTTCGTGGAAAGCGTCCAGGTCGCATCGGAGGAGGCTGGCGATCGCCAGTTGGCCGATCACGACGTCCGACGAGCTGCGTGGCGGATCCGTCGCCGCGCGCTCGACATGATCGCGAGGGAGGGGTTCGGCTACCTGGGCCAGGCGCTGTCTGCGGCAGAGATCTTCGCTGCCCTGTACGTCGACGTGCTCAAGGCGACCGACGACCTGGTCGTCTCGCCGGGTCACTATGCGATCGTCCACTACGGCGCCGGCGTCGAGGTGAACCGAATTTCGGCCGACGAGCTAGAGACCTACGGTGTCGACGGGTCCAGCTTGGAGTCCATCGGCACGGAGCACACACCGGGATTGTCGGCAACCTGTGGATCCCTGGGGCAGGGATTGTCCGTGGCTGCGGGGCTGGCGCTCGGTGCGCGACTCAAGCAGGAAGACAAGTTCGTGTACGCGTTGATCAGCGATGGCGAGATGGAAGAGGGGCAGACGTGGGAGGCCGCGCTCTTCTCCGCCCACCACGAGCTGAACAACCTGGTCGTGCTGCTTGACCGCAACGACAGCCAGGTCGACGGACCGACGCACCAGGTCACCACGCTCGAGCCGGTGCCCGACAAGTGGGCCGCCTTCGGCTGGGACGTCCAGGCCGTTGACGGGCACGACGTCGCGGAGCTGCGTCGTGCGCTGCGCGCAGCCGCAGAGGCCGATCGACCGTCGGTCATCATCGCCGAGACCTGGACCCTCTCGGGCCTCGACCACTTGCTGCCGGACGAGGCTGACGGCCACTTCCTCAAGGTCTCGCCGGAGCAGGTCGAGGCTGCGCGAGCGCATCTGGACCAGGCGGAACGAGATGCGCTCCGGGTGGCGTCGGCGCCGTGGAGCAAGCGAGTGGGAGGCGTGGCATGACCGAGAAGACGAGCACGCTTCGGGCGCCGTACGCGACGGTGCTCAAGCCGTACGGCCAGGCTCTGGTGGAGTTGGCCAAGCGGAAGAGCAACGTCATCTGTCTCGGCGCGGACCTGACCCGGCAGACCGAGACCGACCTGTTCCGTGACGAGCTCGGTGACCGCTTCTTCAACGGAGCGATGAGCGAGCAGAACCTGATGGGTGTCGCCGCCGGCCTGGCACGTAGCGGGCATCAGGTGTTCGTCAACACCTTCGGGGTCTTCGCCACCCGCCGGCCTTACGAGCAGGTGGCTATGCAGATCGCCTACGCCAACCTCGACGTGAAGATCATCGGTCTGATGCCGGGGCTCTCCACCCCGGGTGGTCCGAGCCACCAGGCGACCGATGACATCGCGCTGATGCGCGCGCTGCCGAATATGACGGTGGTCGATGTGGCCGACGCTCGGGAGATTCCCCAGGCTGTCGAGGCGATCTCCGCCATCAGCGGCCCGGTCTATCTTCGCCTGAAGCGAGGCGAGATCCCGGTCCTGTTCGACGAGTCGCACCAGCTCGACCTCGACAACGTGGTGGTCGTTGACGGTGTGGGAGACAGCTCGGCCGAGGTGGACCTCACCATCTTCGCCACCGGAATGATGGTGGCTGCGTCCGTGGCCGCTGCAGATGCTCTTCGTGGTGTCGGGCTCGAGGTCAACGTCGTCAACGTCACCTCGCTCAAGCCCCTCGACGCGGCGGGTGTGCTTCGTGAGGCCGGGCGGTCGAAGGCCGTCCTGACGGCGGAGAACCACAGCATCATCGGCGGTCTCGGGAGTGCGGTTGCCGAGGTCCTGGCCGAGGCGGGTACCGGCGTCCCGTTGCGAAGGGTCGGCATCAGGGACACCTTCGCTCGCGCGTTCAGCGCGCGCTACCTGTTCGAGCACTACGGCCTGAGCAGCCAGCACCTGGTGGACACCGCTGCTGCTCTGTGTGGTCGCAGCGCGCCCTTCCCCGAGGTGATCGACGTCCCCCAGGAGGTCGGGGCCTACTCGCCTGTCTGAGCCACCGATCCATCCACGAACCAGAGGAGATAGAAGTGAGCATTCAGAACCTGCCGACGGGCTGGCGGCCGAGCGAGGTCGGCAACCTCGCCGTCCCGGTCGGCTCTCCCGGGACCACCATGGCTGTCGACTGGGAACGTCGGATCGACTTCGACCGGCTCCGGAGCCAGCGGCTCAACAAGGCTCTCGACGCCTTGGAGAACAGTGACCTCGGTGCGCTGCTGCTGTTCGACATGAACAACATCCGCTACACGACGGCGACCCACATCGGAAACTGGGCACGCGACAAGCTCTTCCGGATGGCGCTACTCATCCGGGGGCAGGCGCCCATCCTGTGGGACATCGGCTCGGCGGCGCGGCTGCACCAGACCCAGGCGCCCTGGCTCCCGCAGGAGAGCTGGCGGGCCGGACTCTCCACCTGGCGTGGTGCGATCGACCCCGAGGTGGGCGTGCAGACCGGGAACGCCAAGAAGGTTGCCGAGCTGCTCCGCGAGCACGGGCTCGCCAACGAACCCGTCGGGGTTGACGTCATTGAGCTGCCCATGCTCAAGGCACTCGAGGCAGAGGGTCTGCGGATCGTGGACAGCCAGAACCTGATGCTGGATGCACGGTCGGTCAAGACGGTGGATGAGATCGCTCTTCTCGACCACGCTGCAGCGTGCGTGGATGCTGCGTACGAGGAGCTCTACAGGTTCCTTCGGGTCGGCACCAAGGAGAACGAGGCCGTCGCGCTGGTCAACAAGGTCCTTTACGAGCTGGGCAGCGAGGAGGTCGAGGCGGTCAACGCGATCAGCGGCGAACGCTGCAGCCCCCACCCGCACGTGTTCAGCGACCGGATGATCCGCCCGATGGACACTGCCTACTTCGACATCGTCCACTCGTACATGGGTTACCGAACCTGCTACTACCGCACTCTCAACGTGGGTGGGGCGACCCGGGCCCAGCGCGATGCCTATAAGCGTGCGCGCGAGTACATCGACCTCGCCATCAGCGAGGTGCGTCCCGGCGTGCTGACCTCCGACATCGTGAAGCATTTCCCGGCGGCACAGGACTTCGGGTTCGCCAACGAGGAGGAGGCCTTTGGGCTGCAGTACTGCCACGGGGTCGGGCTCTCGGTCTGGGAGAAGCCCCTGATGAGCAGGTACCACTCCTTCGACCACCCGGTCGAGATCAAGGAGGGGATGGTCTTCGCGCTGGAGACCTACTGGCCGACAGCCGACGGTTCGTCCGCTGCGCGAATCGAGGAAGAGGTGGAGGTCACCGCGACCGGCGCTCGGGTGATCACCCGTTTCCCGGCCGAGGAGCTCCTCGTCACCGGGACCCGTTACTGGAACGGCATCGACTTCCCAGAGATCAAGGCACCGATCGGGCGGGGCAACGCATCCGGAGCACTCAGCTCCACCGGGGACAGCGACAGCTGATCCTCTCTTTCGAAAGTTCAGGAGAACACCATGCGTACAACCCGATTCCGCGCCCTCGCGGCGGCCTGCGCGCTCAGCCTGGGTGCCGCGCTGTCCCTGGGGGCCTGTAGCAGTGGCGACGCCGACAGCGGCAAGGACCATGAGCGGCCGTTCATCATCATGGCTCAGGCGTCCGGTGAGATCACCTTCTCCCAGGCGGTGGCCGACGGTGTGGAGGCTGCTGCGAAGAGTGCCGGCTTCGACATCGAGGTGCTCGACAACGAGGCGGACGCTGCGAAGGCTGTGGAGAACGCGCGCACTGCCGCGCTGAAGAAGCCGGACCTGTTCATCGAGTACAACCTCAACCCGGAGAGCAACAAACAGGTCGGTCAGATCTTGGACAAGGCGGGCGTCCCGGTGCTCGCGGTGCAGTACGGCCTGGACGGCGCGCCCCTCTACGGCTTGGACAACAAGTCCGTCGGTTTCGATGGCGGAGTCGGGGTAGCGCAGGCTGCCGTCGAGAAGTGGGGGGCTGACGCCATTGCGCAGGCGATGGTCCTCAATTTTCCTGAAGGTGGCCAGGTCAACCTGGACCGTGGGGCGGGCGCCGAGGAGGGCATCAAGTCAGTCCTGCCGGACGTCGAGATCGTTCAGGGATCGAGCAAGAATGACACCTCGGTCGTTGCCCAGGTGGTCAACTCGTTCCTGGTCCAGAACCCGGGCAAGAAGTTGATCCTGTGGTCGCACGTGGACCAGATGTCGACGGCGGCGGCCAGCGCCGCGCGCGCGGCCGGGCGGTCGGACGACCTCTTGATTGGCAGCACCGGAGGGGAAGAGTCGATCCTTCCGGAGATCCGGAAGCCCAATGGTCCGATCGCGGGTACTACGAGTCTCTTCCCGGGCGCATGGGGCGAAGAGATCATCGCCATTGCCCAGGACTTGCTGAGCGGCAAGGACGTCGAGAAGTTCACCGAACCGTCGAACATCGTGTTCGTAACTGGTGCCAACATCGACCAGTACTTCGACTGACGGGATGAGCATCGAGATGCAGTCGAAAAGTCTAGAAACCGCGAGACGTGCAGAGCCGCCCGCATCTCCAGGTGACGGCGAAGGAGCGACCGGTCAGTTGCCCGTGCTCGAGGCACGCGGAGTCCAGGTGCGGTTTGGTGGGGTCCATGCACTCAAAGGGGTCGATCTGAGCTTGCGGCCGGGCAAGGTCCACGCGTTGTTGGGCGAGAACGGGGCCGGCAAGAGCACCCTTATCAACTGCATCGCGGGTGCACTAACGCCGAGCGAAGGGGGACTCTACATCGACGGGCGCCCGGTCTCCCTCCGAAACCCTGGCGACGCGGCACATCACGGGATCAGCGTGATCCACCAGGAGCTTGAGCTGGCTCCAGCCCTGTCGGTGGCTGAGAACGTGATGATCGGTCGTCTGCCGCTGCGGACGGCGGGCATCGTCGATCGCAGAGCCTTGGGACGGCTCGCTCGTAAGGCACTGCAGGACATCGGGCCACACATCGATGTGACTTCCCGAGCGGGTGACTTGCAGGTGGCCGACCAGCAGTTGGTTGAGATCGCAAAGGCGCTCGGTCATGGCGGCACTCGAGTGCTCGTCATGGACGAACCGACGGCGGCGCTACCGCCGGCACAGATCGACCGGCTGCTGGACCTGGTCCGGCTGGTCGCGTCCCGCGGCGTGGCGATTCTTTACGTCAGTCATCGGCTAGATGAGGTGCTCGCTATTGCTGACGAGATATCGGTGCTGCGTGACGGAGAATTGGTGCGCCACTGTGCCCGCTCAGATACGAGCCGCGAGGCGATCGTGATCGACATTGTGGGGCACCTGCCCGAGTCGATCGACCGGCCGCCTCTGGCTGATGCCGGGCGCCCGTTGCTGGAACTGAACGACTTCTGTACAGGCCCGGTAGACGGCCTGTGCGCCCGAGTGCCAGCGGGCGAGATCGTTGGGTTCTTCGGGCTGCTCGGGGCTGGGCAGCAGGTCCTGGCCGAGTCGCTATTCGGGCTGCACCCGGCGTCGGTTGGCCGCATCCAGTTGCTCGACGCGACCTCGCTGCCCAGCTCGCCGCGCCGCGCGATTGCAGCCGGCGTCGGTTTCGTCCCGGCCGATCGTAAGGACGGCGGATTGGCGCTCGGCCGATCGCTCACGGAGAACTATTTTCTCGGCGTGCCCGGCCGAGGCCGGTACGGGCTAATCAGGCCTCGTCGGGAGGACGTCCGGGCGTCCGCCGCTCTTCGTGACTCCCAGGTCGTGATGAGCAGGGTCTCGCAGGAGGCCCGTGAGCTGTCCGGCGGGAACCAGCAGAAAATCGTCCTGGCCCGCTGGATGCGCCGACCCGACACCCGGTTCCTTCTCTTGACCGAGCCGACCCGCGGCGTCGACGTGGGTGCCAAGGCCGAGATCCACCGGAGTCTACGGTCCTGGGTGCGGGGGCCGGGAGCGGAACGAGCGGCGGCGCTCTTCAGCGCCGATCCGGAGGAGACGGCCAGCGTCTGCGATCGCGTGTACGTGCTGGCCCGCGGCCGGGTGGTGGCCGAGCTCGTCGGTCCGCAGGTCACCGAGGCAGCGCTCACTGCCGCCGCTCTGGAAGAGCCGACTGCAACCAGTCACAGCGACTGAACTTCACGAAAAGGGAAACTGACCGATGACCAAGCTTGACGATCCGCCAACCGCGGCGGGAACCAAAGACGTAGCCGGGCGCCGAGAGGGAAGGAACTGGCGAAACCTGTCGCGTCTTCTCACCCCGGAGCGCATTGAAGACCTTGCGCTCCTCTGCGTCCTGGTCGCGCTGGGCGCCTACTTCAGCGCACGCTCGCCATACTTCCTCTACGCCGACAATCTCAGCAACCTGCTGCTTGCCGTCAGCGTCATCGGGACCATGGCAGCCATCAGCACGTTGGTCCTCGTGGCTGGCTACCTTGACCTGTCGGTGGGATCGGCGGCTGCCTTCTCTGCCATCGCGTGCGTGTGGCTGATCGAAGACCACGGCTGGGGGACGGCTGCAGCCATCCTCACGGCTCTGCTGCTGGGAACGGTCGTCGGATCGCTGAACGGCGTCTTCAGTGTGGCCCTTGGCGTGAACCCGATCATCACCACCATCGGCATGCTGTCGGTTCTTCGGGGCCTGGCATACGTCATGACCGAAGGCAGCGAGATCCTGGTCAATGACGAGTTCCTGTTGGATCTCGGTAGCGGGCGCTTCCTGTCGCTTCCTTACGGCGTATGGGTCATGTTCGTAACCTTCGTGCTGGTGGCACTGTTCGCCCGGTACACCGTTGCAGGGCGGAACCTTTACGCGATCGGGGCCAATCCCCGTGCCAGCCGGCTGGCGGGCATCGCCATCGGCCGCTACCAGGTCGTAGTGCTGGCTGCGAGCGGACTGTCCGCTGCCGTGGGCGGTCTTCTGCTGATAAGCCAGGCCGGGTCGGCGGCGTCCCATGCCGCCACCGGTTACGAACTGCAGGTCGTGACAGCTGTGCTCCTTGGAGGTACTGCGCTCACCGGCGGCAGCGGCCGTATTCGCGGCACGTTTCTGGCCGTGCTGATCATCGGGACCTTGAACAATGGGATGACTCTGCTCGCTGTGCCCAGTTATTACCAGACCGTCGCCAGCGGCGTGCTTCTGCTGGCCGCCGTCGGTGTCGCCCAGGCTCGCCAGCGCTTGCGCCGGTCAGGAGCCACGAAGTGACTCAGGTGGGAACGATGGCGAAGGGTTCGGCCCCGGTCGAGGTGGGGTTCGTCGGCTTGGGGAACATGGGGCGTCCCATGGCCAGACGGCTCGAGGTTCCGGAGTTACATCTCAGCGTATACAACCGCACCACGGCTAAGTGTGGGGAGTTCGCCGACCGAGGCTGCACGGTTGCGTCCGTTCTGGCCGATCTGCGGCACTGCACGATCATCTTCACGATGCTCGGCACGGATGACGATGTCGAGCACGTGTACCTCGCCAAGGACGGTCTGGTGGCCACCACTAGCCCCGGCACGACCTTGGTCGACTGCTCGACGATCTCCGCAGAGATGTCGGCGCAGGTGCGGGCGCGGTGCGAGAATGCTGGCCTGTCGTTCCTGGCCGCGCCAGTCGCGGGAGGTCCGCCCATCATCGAAGGGGGCGGGCTCGCGATGGCCGTCAGCGGCGATCGAGGGACGTTCGAGGCCGCTGGCGAGGTGCTGCGGAAGGTCGCCCCCCGGGCCGTCTACGTCGGTCCTGGAGAGACCAGTCGGCTGGTCAAGATCTGCCACAACCTCCTTGTCGCTGCGACGCTGGAGGTCTTGGGTGAACTGTGCGTCCTGGCCGAGGCCAAGGAGGTGGAGCGGAGCGCTCTACTGTCGTTCCTGCAGAGCACCGCAATCAGCAGTCGGTTCATCGAGTACAAGGCGCCGTTACTGGAGTCCCTCGACTTCACTGCCGCCTTCACCAGCCGGCTGATGCAGAAGGACCTTGACCTCGGGCTGAGCCTAGCCAAGGACGTGGGGGTTGCAATGCCTGTGGCCACGCAGGTACGGGACACCTTCAAGGACGCGAACGACGGCGGTCTGGCCGACCTGGATGCCTCCTCGATCTACCTTCACCTTGCGGCCGTAGCCCGGGGAGGTCGGGATGGGTCCGAGCAGGGAGCGGCGGGGTGAGAGCGGCGGTCCTCGTCGAATATGGCCAGCCTCTGGAGCTTCGAGACCTCCCTGTCCCGACTGGACCGGGTGTGCTCGTCAAGGTCACTGCTGCAGGGATTTGTGCGACGGACCTCAAATGTATCGCCGGAGCGAACCCTGACCTGCAGTTGCCGTCGGTACTCGGCCACGAGGTTGCCGGGAAGGTCGTCGCGGACTCAACGGTGTTGCGGCGAGGGACCGAAGTAGCAGTGCAGATCTCAGCTGGTTGCGGAACCTGCCGTCACTGCGCCGGTGGTCGCGAAACTGTGTGTCATCAGGCCCGCCGTCTGGGCTTCGACATCGGCGGCGGTTTTGCCGAGTACGTCCGCGTCGCCGAGCAGCAGCTCGTTCCACTTCCGTCGGGCATGGACCCCGCCGTCGCCGCGGTGAGCATGGACAGCGTGTTGACACCGTGGCGGGCCCTGACGGCTCACCGGCAGCTGAGCGCAGGCTCGACCGTCCTGGTCGTCGGCGCTGGAGGACTGGGCCTGAACGCACTGCAGATCGCCATGTCCCTCGGCGCCTGGACCGTAGCGGCCGATCCGCACCCCGACAGCCGTCAGGCCGCCAGAAGCGCGGGTGCCGAGGTCGTAGTCGACCCGAACGACAAGTCCCTAGCGGGTGGGTACGACGCAGACCTCGCCGTAGAGTGTTCAGGCACTGTTGCCGGTCTGGCGTTTGCCGTCGAGCAAGTCCGTCCGGGTGGCGCGGTGGTGTGCTGCGGATACACCGCCGAGGGCACGGCTCCGGTCGACATCGCCTCGATCGTCAGGCGAGAGATCCAGATCCTCGGATCCCGTGGTGGAACCCGAGAGGAAGCCGAAATGGCGCTGTCGGCTGTCGCGGAGGGTGTGGTCCGACCAGTGATCCAACGGCGTGGGGGACTCGCGGACCTCAACAGGTTCCTGACGGAACTTCGCGACGGTCGTGTCAGCGGCCGGCAGGTGATCCATCCATGAGTAGCGAAGATCGGAGCCCCGGACCGAGGTTGCTGGCTACGAACTGGCGACACGAGTTGACCGAGCTCGTTGATAGGCCGGACATGGTTGGGGCGCAGCCAACGGTGCACCTCACCGGGGACGGTCTTCCGATCCAGGCCGCGATGGTAACGGACTTCGTCCGCTTCGCCCCCGGCTTCGTACACCGGATGCACTACCACCCTCATGCCGACCAGATCTTGGTTTGTCTCGGCGGACGCTTCGTCGTACGCGGCGCCGACCAACGCCTGGTGCTCGAGGACGGTGGTGTTCTGATCGCGCCCGCGGGCGCGCCTCACGAGATCAGGAACGAGAGCGGGGACGAAGCCACGGCACTTGTGATGTTCCCCGGAATCCACTCGGTGTCGGCCGCCGGGTACGTCGAGTGTCCTGCGCTGTACCTCGATAGGCCGACCCCTGACCGGCCGCACGCGCAGCAGCAATAGGCGCGAACTCAGAGACTCGCGACCGGGGTCGCTCCCGACGCCGGGAAACGGGTAACCCGCCACCATTCACTCAAAGGAGAGATCTTGACGACGACACCGCCACCCCTGGACACGGGCACAACCTCACGAGACGAGACCCCGTTCATGATGGGCAACCTGCCGTCGGTGTTCCGTGCCCGCGCACGATGGACAGGTGGCGCCTACACGATGATGGAGCAGGTCATCGCTCCGCGCTTGCTGGTGGCCCCGCACACCCACGCCCACGACGACCACGTCAGCTACATCGTCTCCGGACGGCTCGGCTTCCGGGTAGGGGATCAGGAGTATGAGCTGGGAGCCGGTGAGTCAATCTTCCGGCCGCGCGGTATCCCGCACACGTTGTGGAACGCCGCAGACGAGCCTGCGGTGATGCTGGAGCTCACCAGCCCAGGCCGTCTGGAGGACTACATCGAGACCTTGCGCGACTTGGCCGAGTCCGGGGCTTCGAGCCTAGCGGCCGTCATCCCCGTGGCAGCACGGTACGGCGTGACCTTTGACGACGCGTGGGTTGACGAGCTTTGCGAGAGGTACAACGTCTCGGCGGGACCTTCCTTTTGGGGAGCGTCCCAGTAGCGCCAGCACGGGGGCGGTGAGCCCAACGTCACCGTGCTTCCGAAGGGAGTCCCGGGTCAGGCGGACCCGAGGTCCGGCAGCATCACGGCCGAGGCCCACTGTCCGTCGGCCACGGCCCGGCGGACGACGAGCAGGAGCTCGGTGGCGACCGCCTCGACCACCGGTGGGGTGCGACCGGTCCGGGGGAGGCCCAGGCCGACGGTCCGGACGATCTCCGGCGAGCTCAGCGGGGCCGCCTCGAGGGCCCCGGCCGCGACCCGGTCCGTGACACCGGCAGCCGGGAGCACGGTCCATCCGTGGCCCTGCTCGACCAGAAGGGTCTGGAGGGCTATCGAATTCACCTCGGCCACGACGTCCGGCTCGATCTCACACTGCAGCCGGGCCTCGTCCAGCAGCAGGCGGATGCCGTGCTGGCCGCGCGCCGGCATCACGAAGGAGTGGGTGAGGACCTCGGACAGCTCGACGTCGCGGTCCGGCCGTAGCCCCGCGCCGGCAGGGGCGACGGCCCAGAGCCGGTCGGTGAGCAGCGGCAGCACCCGCACCGACTGTGTCGAGGAGAGGTTGTAGAGCAGGGCCATGTCCAGGTCGCCGTCGTCCAGCCATTGCTGAAGCAGCCCGGAATAGCCGGTCGCGAGGTGCAGCTCGACCCCGGGGTGCTTCGCCGCGACCGCGGCGACCAGCGCCGGGGCGAGAAGCTTCTCGACCGAGCCGAGCAGGCCCACGCGCGCGGTGCCCCGGACCTCGCCGGGCACCGGGCGCGCCTCAGCCCGTGCCCGCTCGAGCTCGGTCAGCACCCGGCGGGCGCGGGCCACGAACGCCTGGCCGGCGGCGGTGGGCCTCATGCCCTGCCGGGTCCGCTCGAAGAGCGCGACGCCGAGTTCTTCCTCCAGGCTCGCGACGTGCCGCGACACCGCCGGCTGGACGACGTGCAGGAGCTGTGCGGCGCGGGTGACGCTCCCCGCCTCGGCGACCGTGACCACGGCGCGCAGCTGCTTGAGGTCCACGGATGCGATGCCTCCTGTCGGCCATGCTTCCTGACGATCGGTTGATGCCGAAACAGTATTCGACGGGCGTTCTTATTGTCGAACATGATGGAGCGGTCAATAGGGGTACGACGGATCGACAGAACGGAGCCAGGCAGTGACCGCATCGAGGGGAGGACCGGCCGGCGGGCAGGAGCTTGCTGCAGAGTTGCGCAGCTGGGTCGGCCGGAGCCGCGAGGTCACGCTGGCGTTGGACGCCGGTCAGGCCGACAAGATGTGCGCGACGCTGGACCGTGCGCCCGGGCTCGCGGACGGCGACGTCCTGCCGCCGGGCTGGCACTGGCTCTACGCCCACGACGTCGTGGAGGCCTCCCGGCTCGGTGTGGACGGGCACCCCGCGCGCGGCGTGACGATGCCGCCCGTGCCACTGGAGCGGCGGATGTGGGCGGCGGGTGAGCTCGCCTTCCACCAGCCGCTGCGAATCGGTGACCTGGTCACCCGGCGCAGCACGGTTGCCGACGTGGTACCGAAGCGGGGGCGAAGCGGACTGCTGTACTTCGTGGTCCTCACCCACGAGCACCTCCGCGACGGCGAGCTGGTCCTCGAGGAGCGCCAGACGGTCGTCTACAAGGACGCCTCCGCACCCGCGGCGAGCCCGCGCAGCGAGGGTGACGAGCTGCCGGCAGCCGACGGCACCCGCACTTGGCTGCTCGACAGCACTGCCCTGTTCCGCTATTCCGCGCTGACCTTCAACAGCCACCGCATCCACTACGACGCCGACTACGCCCGCGAGATCGAGGGCTACCCGGCGCTCGTGGTCCACGGACCGCTGCTCGCGACCCTGCTCATGGAGTCGGTCGCACAGCCCGGGCCGGGCCCGCTCGCAACTTTCACCTACCAGGCCCGCTCGCCGCTATTCGTGTCCGAGCCCTTCGACGTCGCACACCGCCGCACGCCCGATGGCGCAGAGGCCTGGGCGTCGGCCGCGGACGGCCGCCTCGCCATGACGGCGTTCGCCACCTACCAGGAGGAGAACCGATGAACCTGAACGACGACGAGCGCGAGGTGGTCGACCTCGTCAGGACCTGGGTCGATCGAGAGGTCCGTCCCGTGGTCCGCGAGCTCGAGCACGCCAATACTTACCCTGAGGACCTCATCGAGCAGATGAAGGGCATGGGTATCTACGGGCTCGCGATCCCCGCCCCGTGGGGCGAGGCGTCGGTCAGCACGCCCTGCTACGCCGCGGTCACCGCCGAGCTCGCCCGCGGCTGGATGAGCCTCGCCGGTGCAATGGGCGGGCACACCGTGGTAGCGAAGCTGCTCCTCGCCTTCGGCACCGAGGCGCAGAAGGACCGCTACCTACCGCGGATGGCGACCGGTGAGCTGCGGGCCACGATGGCCCTCACCGAGCCGGGTGGTGGCTCCGACCTCCAGGCCATGCGCACCGTGGCCCGACGCGACGGCGACGAGTACGTCGTCAACGGGTCCAAGACGTGGATCTCCAACGCCCGCCGCTCCGGCCTCGTTGCCTTGCTGTGCCGCACCGACCCGGACGCCGAGCCTGCACACCGCGGGGTCAGCATCCTGCTGGTCGAGAGGGGGCCTGGGTTCGAGGTCTCCCGCGACCTCCCCAAGCTCGGCTACAAGGGCGTCGAGGCGTGTGAGCTGTCGTTCACCGACTTCCGGGTCCCGGGGGACGCTCTGCTGGGCAAGGAGGAGGGCCGCGGGTTCGCCCAGATGATGCGCGGCCTCGAGGTCGGACGTATCCAGGTGGCCTCTCGCGCCCTCGGTGTCGCCCAGGCCGCCCTCGACGACTCTGTGCGCTATGCGCGCGAGCGCCAGTCCTTCGGCAAGCCAATCTGGCAGCACCAGTCGATCGGGAACTACCTCGCCGACATGGCAACCGAGCTCGAGGCGGCACGGCAGCTCGTGCAGCACGCCGCCCGGTGCTATGACTCCGGCGAGCGTGCCGACAAGGAAGCCAGCATGGCCAAGCTCTTCGCATCGGAGGCGGCGATGAAGATCGCGCTCAACGCCGTCCGCATCCACGGCGGCTACGGCTACTCGCAGGAGTACGACGTCGAGCGCTACTTCCGTGACGCACCCCTCATGATCGTCGGCGAGGGCACCAACGAGGTGCTCCGCGGCGTTATCGCCCGCCAGGTCGTCGATGGGGCGCGCCGATGACCGACCAGACCACCGACCAGACCGCCGAACAGCAGGCCGCCGCGGCCGGCACGGTGGGCCCCCTCGACGGCATCACCGTCGTCTCCCTCGAGCACGCCGTCGCGGCGCCCTTCGCTACGCGTCAGCTGGCTGACCTCGGCGCTCGCGTGATCAAGATCGAGCGACCCGGTGTCGGCGACTTCGCCCGGCGCTACGACCGCTCGGTCCACGGCGAGGCGAGTTACTTCGTCTGGCTCAACCGTGGCAAGGAGAGCCTCGAGCTCGACATCAAGGACCCCGAGGACCGGCGGCTCCTGGACGAGATCATCGCCCGCGCCGACGTCCTCGTCCAGAACCTTGCCCCCGGCGCCGCGGAGCGGGCCGGGCTCGACGCCGCAACCCTGCGGGCGCAGCGTCCCGAGCTGGTTCACTGCTCCGTCTCCGGCTACGGCTCGACCGGCCCCTACCGCGACAAGAAGGCCTACGACCTGCTGGTCCAGTGCGAAGCAGGACTGCTCGCGGTGACCGGCACCGGTGACGGGCCCGCCAAGGTCGGGGTCTCGGTCGCGGACATCGCAACCGGTATGTACGCCTACACCGGTATTCTCACCGCCCTCTACGAGCGTCGCACGACCGGCGTCGGGAGCACGCTCGAGGTGGCCATGCTGGACGCGCTGGGGGAGTGGATGGTCCAGCCCGCCTACTACAGCGTGTACGGCGAACGCCCGGCCCGACGCACCGGCGCCCGGCACGCGTCCATCGCCCCGTACGGCCCCTACGCGACGGGGGACGGCCGCACGATCTTCCTCGGTGTCCAGAATGAGCGGGAGTGGTCCGCGCTGTGCCGTGACGTGCTGCGCGACGACACCTTGACGAGCGACCCTCGCTTCGCGGACAACACCGCACGGGTGGCCAACGACGCCGAGCTCACACCGCTGCTCGAGGAGGCGCTGAAGGGGCTCACCGCCGAGCAGGCGCTGGCCGCGCTCGAGGGTGCCGGCATCGCGTGCGCCCAGTTGCGAACGCCAGCAGAATGGTTCGACCACCCCCAGATGGCAGCGCGCGACCGGTGGCGTCCGGTCGACACCCCCGCAGGGCCGGTGCGCGCGCCCCTGCCGCCGGTGACGGTGGCGGGACGGGAGGCGCCGATGCGGCCGGTCCCCGCCCTCGGCGCCGACAACGCCCGGCTGCGCACGGAGTTCGCCCCGGCCGACAGCCCGACCCCCACGCCGGCCTCCTCGGCTGATACTGGCGGTGCGCAGTGACCGTCAACGGCACGACCGGCGACGACGTGGACCGCGCGAGCATCGTCGAGCGCGCGGTGACCTTCCTCTTCGTCCCTGGAACCCGCGACGACCGCTTCGACAAGGCGGTGGCGAGCGGCGCCGACGCCGTGATCATCGACCTCGAAGACACTGTCGGTGCCGAGGACAAGGATGTGGCCCGGTCCCGCGCGGGTGCGTGGCTCGCGACTGGTGGTCGGGCTGCCGTCCGGGTCAATCCCGTCGGCAGCCCGTGGTTCGCTAACGATGTCCGCGTCGCGGCCGACGCCCTGGCCGTGGTCTTGCCCAAGGCCGAGTGCGCCCGCGACGTCGAACGGGTGGTCGAGGCCGCCGGCGGGCGGGTCCCGATCATCCCCCTCATAGAAAGCCCGCGCGGCCTCCTCGCCGCGGCGGAGATCTGCGCCGTCCCGGGAGTCGTGCGCCTCGGGTTCGGCAACGTCGACTTCGCGGCCGAGATCGGCGTCGAGCCCGGGTGTCATGAGGCCCTCCTGACTGCCCGGTCCGGCATCGTGCACGCCTCCAGCGCGACCGGTCGCGCCGCCCCCGTCGACGGCGTCACCACCGACCTCGGCGACGCCGGACGCGTCGAGCACGACGCCGCGCACGCCCGGCGGCTGGGCTTCACTGGCAAGCTGCTCGTCCATCCGGGCCAAGTGGAGCCAGCTGTCTCGGTGCTCGTCCCGACGGAGGCCGAGGTCGCGTGGGCGCGTGCCGTGCTTGCGTCTGCCTCGTCGGCGGTCGGGGTATTCGAGGGCCAGCTCGTCGACGAGCCGGTCCTCGCGAGGGCCCGGCGGCTTCTGGCCCGCGTGAATGCTGAACCGGGCAGGTGGTGAGGCCCGGACCCCTCGTTCCCTCCGCCTCCGCCGGTGGCCTCCGCCGGGGGCGCATCGGCGATCGAGTCGAGCCGGGAGCGCTGGCAGCCTCACCGCCCGGGCCCGCCGAGCGAGCACAAATGTCCGAGTCTGACGGCGACGCGGGCGAGGCGGTTCGGAGGCGAGCCCGGGGCCGGGGTGTCACCTCATCGCGGCGCGGGCGGCGTCGCGGGCCCGGTCGACCAGGGAGGCGAGCGGGCCGACGGCGGCGTTGACGACCGCGGACTCCCCGGCGGAGGGGTGGGGGCGAGTGGGCGCGATCTTCTCCACGGCCAGCACGGCGGCGGCCATCTTCTCCAGCTCCGCCTCGCTGGCCTCGGCCAGCAGGGTGGGGAACTCGAGCTCCTCCTCGTTGCGGGCGTGCTCGAGCACCATGGTGCGCAGGCGCTCGATGCCGGAGGCGAACTCGGCAGAGTTCACGTCGAGCCCGTCGAGCGAGGCGAGCAGCTCCTTCGCCTCGTGCTCCTCCGCGTGCCGCGCCTCGACGACGTCGCCGATGCCGTGGCGGGTGGCGTTGGGGTGGGTGACGATCTCCTCGGCTGCCTCGTGGACGGACAGCATTCGCCGGAGCTCGTCGAACGCACGGGCGCACCGGTCGACGTCGGTGGTCGTCTGTACCTCGTCGAAGAGCCGCTCGACCTGGCGGTGCTGCGCGGTGAGCAGCTCGACGACGTTCTGGGTCGATGAGGTCATCGGGGGGTCCTCCTGGGGGATCGGGTCCATTCGCGGTACCCGCCACGAGGGCCCCGATGCGGGGTCAGCCGGTCACGCCGACGCAGCGCCGCTCGAACGCCGCGACCGTGGCGAGCAGGTCCTCGTCCTCCGGGGTGGTGCCGCCGAACCCGCCGTGCGGCATCGCCTCGAACACGTGCAGCTCGGCCGGGACCCCGGCGGCGAGCAGCTTGCGGTGCATCCGCACCGTGGTGGACAGGAACAGGTCGCGGGTGCCGGCCAGCAGCAGCGTCGGCGGGAAACCGGTGACGTCGCCGAGGAGGGGGGAGAGGTACGGCTCGGCGGGGTCGCGGCCGTCGGCGTACAGGCGGACCACCGGCGGCACGGGCCGCATCAGGTCGACCCCGTCGAGGACGGTGAACGAGTCGCCGGACTCGGTGAGGTCGAGCTGCGGCGTGTGCAGCACCAGCCCGGCGGGCAGCGGCAGGCCCTCGTCGCGGGCGCGCAGCATGAGCGCTGCCGCGAGGTTCCCGCCCGCCGAGGTGCCGGTGACGACGACCCGGCCCGGTGGGTGCTTCTCGAGCGCGGCCCGGTAGACCGCGAGGACGTCGTCGAGGGCTGCCGGGAAGGGGTGGTCCGGCGGCATCCGGTAGTCGGGCGCCCACGTCGGCGCGGCCCGCCGCACCGCCTGGGCGCCCGCGCCGAGCCGGGCCAGCTCGCCGCCGCCCATCAGCAGTGCGCCGCCGTGGAGCTGGAGGACGAGCGGTTCGTCCGGGGTCGGCTGCAGGCCCCGTGGCCGGAGCTCGTACGTCGGCACACCTCCCGGCTCGAGCTCGCGGTGCTCGAGCCGCTCGCCCGGGTAGAGCGCCTCGAAGAGCGGGCGCAGGTCGCGGTCGGTGGTGGCGACGAGCTCCCGCCAGGCGGCGCGGTCCTCGAGCGGTGGCCACGGCGGCGGGTCGGGGAAGTCCCGGTTCTTCTCCAGGTAGGCCCGTGCCTCCGGGCTGAGTCCCGGCGGCGCGGGCGGACGCCGCCCGCTGCGGGCGGGCGCCCCGGGCCTGGGCTGCTCGGACTCCGACATCGACGACCTCACGATCTGCTGACTACCACGTCGTCCCGGTGCCCGGCAGGACGTCGGGCACCCGGATCGACCTCTGCCGACGGAATTCACCCGGCGGGGGTATGCGCACCCGGCGCGCGGGTAGCGAGGTCCTGTCGTCGAGCAGCTGGCGACGCCCGCTTGGGCACTGTTACTCGGGCTAGGACATCCATGAGCGACCTCACCCGCGACCCCCGGTCCCCCTTCGGCGGCCCGGTCCGGTCGTCCCGGCGTCCCCGCGGACGCCACCTGCGCGAGCGCCGCGACCAGCGGCCGAACCTCCAGTGGGAGCTGAGCCGGCTCCGCTGCCGCCTGGCCCGCCTGGTGTGCGGGCCGCCGACCTCCGGCGCCGTCTGACGGCTGGCGGTCGACGGCCGGCGGCGCCCACCTTCGAGGGTGCCGCGCCGGTGTGACCCGGGTGACAGTGTCCACATGAGCACGACCACCCTGCCCGCCGCCACGTCCGACGTCCCGACGTCAGCCCCCACCCAGGCCCTGCGCGAGGCGCGGGACCTGCTGCGGGCGCTCCGGACCGACCACGCCGGTGCCGTCGACGCCTTCCGCTGGCCCGACGTGGGGCCGACGTTCAACTTCGTCCACGACTGGTTCGACGGGTTCGCGCGGGGCAACGACCAGCCGGGCCTGGTCATCGTCGAGGAGGACGGCTCCCGCGCGTCGTACAGCTTCGACGAGCTGGTCACCCGCTCCGAGCAGGTGGCGCACCACCTCGCCGCGCACGGCGTGCGCGCCGGCGACAGCGTGGTCGTCATGCTCGGCAACCAGGTCGAGCTCTGGGAGTCGATGCTGGCGCTGGTCCGCCTGGGGGCCGTGATCATGCCGACGACGACCGCCGTCGGCCCGGCCGAGCTGGTCGACCGCCTCGACCGCGGCGACGCCCGGGCAGTCGTGTGCAACGCCGCCGACGCCGCCAAGTTCGACGAGGTGCCCGGCGACTACCTCCGCGTCGCCGTCGGCGAGGCGGTCGAGGGGTGGGTGTCCTACGCGGCCGCCCACGAGACCCCGGCCGCCCCCGTCGAGCACCCGCGCAACGGCAGTGGCGACCGGCTGCTGCTCTACTTCACCTCCGGTACGACGAGCCGCCCCAAGCTGGTCGAGCACACCCACGTGTCGTACCCGGTCGGCCACCTCTCGACGATGTACTGGCTGGGCCTGCAGCCCGGCGACGTGCACCTCAACATCTCCAGCCCCGGCTGGGCGAAGCACGCGTGGTCGAACTTCTTCGCGCCGTGGCTGGCCGAGGCCACGGTCTTCGTCTACAACTACGGCCGCTTCGACGCGGCCGCCCTGCTGCAGCAGATCCGTAGCGAGGGCGTCACCACCTTCTGCGCGCCCCCGACGGTGTGGCGGATGCTCATCAACGCCGACCTGTCCGGCGGCCGGGGCTCGCTGCGCGAGGCGATCGCGGCGGGTGAGCCGCTCAACCCCGAGGTGATCAGCCAGGTCGAGAAGCACTGGGGCCTGACCATCCGCGACGGCTTCGGGCAGACCGAGATGACCGCCGCGATCGCGAACCCGCCCGGCCAGCCGGTGCGCTCCGGGTCGATGGGCCGGCCGCTGCCGGGTGTCCCGGTCGTGCTGGTCGACCCGCTCGAGGGCACCGTCGTCGACGGCGTCGGGGAGGGCGAGATCTGCCTCGACCTCCGAGCCGACGAGGGCGGTCGGCCGCTCTCGCTGATGACGGGCTACCAGGGTGACCCGGAGCGGAACGCGGACGCGATGGCGGGCGGTTTCTACCACACCGGCGACGTGGCGGCACGCGACGAGGACGGCTACATCACCTACGTCGGGCGCACCGACGACGTGTTCAAGGCGTCGGACTACAAGGTGAGCCCGTTCGAGCTCGAGTCGGTGCTGATCGAGCACCCGGCGGTGGCAGAGGCCGCGGTGGTGCCGGCGCCGGACCCGGTGCGGCTGGCGGTGCCGAAGGCGTACGTCGCGCTGGTGGACGGGCACGAGCCGGGTCCGGAGACGGCGGAGTCGATCCTGCGGTACGCGCGGGAGCACCTGGCGCCGTACCTGCGGGTGCGTCGGCTGGAGTTCTTCGAGCTGCCGAAGACGATCTCGGGGAAGATCCGGCGGGTCGAGCTGCGCCACCGTGAGGTCGAGGTGGAGGGGCAGCGGCCGGCGGGGGAGTACCGCGACGACGACTTCCCGGGCCTGAAGGGCTGACCCCTCAGGAGCTCTCGGGCGCCCGCGTCACGCGCTGACGGCGTCGGGGACCGGCGCGCTGGCGAGCAGTGGCCGCAGGGCGTCCACCGTCATCCGGGCAACGCCGTCCGGAAGCCCGGCGCGCGCACACACGTGCAGCCGGATCGGTGCCGGGCTGGGCAGGTCGTCGCGGCGGACCAGACCGGCAGGGGTCTGGCCGAGCGTCGCCATCAGGGCCACGCCGAGCCCGGCTCCGACGGCGGCCTGCACGCCGGCGAGCTGGATCGCCTCGGCCCCGATGGTCGCCGGGACACCGTGCGCCGCCAGCGTCTCGAGGGCGCGGCTGCGCAGCGTGCACGGGCTGTCGAAGGCGACGACGGGCAGTGGTGCGGGCGCGGCCGGCGGCGACCACGTCGGCGACGAGTACCAGGCAAGGGCGAGGTCGCCGACCTCCAGCGCGTCCGGGGCGTCGGAGTTGAGCATCAGGGCGAGGTCGATCGCGCCGGAGGACAGGCCCTCGCGCAGGCGGGTGCCGCGGTCGATGCGGAACCGGAAGTCGTAGCCCGTGCCCGCGCCCTCCAGCGCGGCGGCGAGCGCGGGGAGCAGCTGCGCCGCCGCGTGCTCGGTGGAGCCGATGGTGATCGGGGCCGCCTGCTCGGCGCCGAAGCTGCGCAGCGCCTCGTCGTGCGCCGCCAGGACCTGCCGGGCGTGCGCGAGGAGGCGCTCGCCGGCCACGGTGAACCGCGAGCCCCGCCCGTGCTTCTCGACGAGCCGGGTGCCGACCACGCCCTCGAGGCGCCGCACGTGCTGGCTCACCGCGCCCTGGCTCAGGTGGAGGTGGTCGGCCGCGCGCTGGAAACCGCCACAGTCCGCGATCGCCACGAGGCTGCGGAGCGGAGCAATGTCCAGAATCTTGGTCATGAAACAAGGGTAAACCCTCACCCATCACGGCGCGTGATGGGTGGGCATCACGAAGCCTCGTTGGACGCCGCCTTCAAATACGAGTAACTTCCTAGACAAACATCGGAAGTGAGTCGGGAGAGAGCGAGCGAGATGACGTCGAAGCGGCAGATCCACCTGGGCGCAGTGCCCTACGCCACCGGTGGACCGGGGAGCTCGACGCTGTGGCTGGACCCCGAGATCCCGGTCGACGCCAGCGTGGACATCGACTGGTACACCGAGATCGCACAGCTGGCCGAGCGCGGCCGCTTCGACCTGCTGTTCATCGTGGACAGCCAGTTCATCACCCCCTACTCGCCGCCGCACTACCTCAACCGCCTCGAGCCGCTCACCCTGCTCAGCGCCCTCGCCGCCCGCACGAGCCACATCGGCCTGGTCGGCACCGCCTCGTCGAGCTTCAACAGCCCGTTCAACCTCGTGCGCCGACTGGGCTCGCTCGACCTGATCAGCGGCGGGCGCGCCGGCTGGAACGTCGTCACGACCGGCGACGCCGGCACCGCCGCCAATTACGGCCTCGACGAGCACTACGACTACGACACCCGCTACGAGCGCGCCCACGAGTTCGTCGAGCTCGCCCGTGCGCTGTGGGACTCCTACGAGGACGACGCCTTCGTGCGTGACCGCGAGACCGGGGTCTTCCTCGACCGCAGCAAGCAGCACGTGCTCAACCACGAGGGCACGCACTTCAAGGTGCGCGGGCCGCTCAACCTGGTCCGCTCCGCGCAGGGCCACCCCGTCGTCTTCCAGGCCGGCAGCTCCGACCAGGGCCGCGACCTCGGAGCCAGCGTCGGCGAGGGGATCTTCATCCACGCCCCGGACATCCCGGCCGGCCAGGCCTTCTACGACGACGTGAAGACGCGCGCACGCGACCGGTTCGGCCGCAACCCCGACGAGATCGTCGTCATGCCGGGCATCGAGGTCGTCGTCGCCGACACCGACGAGGAGGCACGGGAGCTCGAGGCCCACTGGCACGAGAGCGACCACAACTTCCAGGCCGCCCTCGAGGAGTTCGGCCGGCCCTTCGGCTGGCACGACTTCACCCAGTACGACCTCGACGCACCCTTCCCGGCCGATGCGCTGGTCCACGGCGAGCGGTCGTTCTACACGCAGGCGAAGGCGGTCACCGAGCGCGCCGTCAGCAACGGCTGGACCCTCCGCCAGGCCGTCGAGGCGACCCGCCTGTGGCCGAAGGGCGACTTCGTGGGCACCGCCGCCACCGTCGCCGACCGGCTCGTGGAGTGGTGGGAGGCCCGCGCCTGCGACGGGTTCAACATCTCGGTGGCCCACCCCTCGAACTTCAAGCGGTTCGTCGACGAGGTCGTCCCGCTGCTCCAGGAGCGCGGAGTCTTCCGCGCCGACTACGAGTCCACCACGCTGCGGGGGCACCTCGGGCTCCCCGTCCCCGCCAACCGGTACACCGCGGCCCGCACCGCTGCCGGCGAACCGGCCTGAGCTCCGGGCGTCCGGCCGCACCCGTCGGGCGCCCGGTCGTCACCTCCATCAGCACGCCCCCGTCACCCGAGACCCTGCACGAAAGAGACCTCGATGTCCCTGCGTTCCCGCAAGCCCGCCGCCACGTCCCTCAACCGCCGCACGTTCCTGGGCGCCAGCCTCGGCGCCGGCCTGATCATGGCGTTGGAGGCGTGCGGCGGCACCTCGTCCGGCAGCGGTTCCAGCGGCGGTGGCGGCACGCTCAAGTGGGCGTGGCAGCTGCCGACCACCTGGGACCCGGTGACGTCCTCGGCCGGCTCCGACGTGCAGATGCTCGCGCTGGCCTACGACCCGCTCACCGCTCTCGACGAGCAGGGCAACGCGATCCCGTGGCTCGCCGAGTCCTGGACCTACGGCAAGTCGGGCACCAAGGTCACCTTCACGCTGCGCGCCGGCCTCAAGTTCAGCGACGGCAGCCCGCTCGACGCCACCGCCGTCGCCAAGTCGATCGAGCGCGGCCGCACCGCCGACGGCTCGCTCATCGCTCCGCAGATGAAGACGATCAAGAGGTCACCGCCTCCGGCGACCGCGACGTCGTCGTCGAGCTCAGCGAGGTCGACTACCAGTACCCCCTGCTGTTCGCCGGCAAGACCGGCATGGTCGTCAACCCGGCCGTGTTCGAGAAGGACGCCGACTCCCTCGCCACCCAGCCCGCCGGCTCCGGTCCGTTCGAGGTCACCAAGTACGTCCAGAACGACCACGCGTCCGCGCGCAAGAACCCGCACTTCTTCCTGGCCGGCGACATCGAGGTCGACACCTTCGAGCTCTACCCGCAGGCCGACCCCGCGACCGTCGTCGCCGCGGTGCAGTCCGGCCAGTACAACCTCGCCCGGCTCAGCGGCGCCCAGGTGCAGCAGGCGAAGGACGCCGGCCTCGAGGTCCAGGTCATCGACTCGATGGCCGTGCACTGCCTCGACGTGCACGCGGGCAAGGCGCCGTGGAACGACCCCGTCGTGGTCGAGGCGCTCAAGTACGCCATCGACCGGGAGAAGATCAAGGAGGTCGCGGCCTTCGGCATCGGCGAGGTCAGCTACCAGCCCTTCCCCAAGGGCTACGTCGGCTACAGCGCCGAGCTCGAGGACGCCTACCCCTACGACCCCGACAAGGCTCGCCAGCTGCTCGCCGACGCCGGCTACACCGAGCCGGTCAAGGGCGTGTTCACCAGCTCCGGCACGGCCCCGGCCGCGGTCGAGCTCATCCAGGCGCAGCTCAAGGAGGTCGGCATCGAGCTCACCATCGAGAACATCCCCCAGACCCAGCACACCCAGCTGGTCTACATCGAGCGGTCCAAGGCGCTGACCTACGACTACTTCGCCGGCCGCGAGTCGCCCGTCCAGGCCTTCCAGGTGCTCTTCGGCGCCGAGGGCCTGATGAACCCGGGCCGCAAGACCGACCCGAAGCTGGAGGCGCAGCTGAAGAAGGTCAAGGAGACCCCGACCGACGACCCGGCCTACCCGCAGCTGCTGCAGGAGGCGACCCGCCTCGCGGTCACGTCGTTCCCCAACACCTTCCTGCTCACCGGCCCGTCGATCATCGCCCGCAAGGGCGTGTCCACGCTGCCCGAGCTCCCGAGCCTGCGCAGGTTCGAGGGGGTGTCGACCTCGTGAGCGTCGCCGCACCGGCCCGCCCCGAGGTCACCGCCGTCCCGGCCCCGGTCGCCCCGGCGACCCCGCCCTCCGTCGTACGACGGACGGTGCCGTGGCTGCGGTCGCTGGCCAGCGTCGTGGCGATCACGATGACGGTGCTGTTCCTCGCCTCGGTGATCACCTTCGCGCTGGGTGCGATGAGCGACAGCAACCCGGCCGCGGCCGCACTGGGCGAGACCGCCACCCAGGAGGACATTGACCGGCTCAACCACGAGTACGGCCTGGACCGCCACGTCGTGGTGCAGTACCTCAGCTGGGTCGGCAACGCGCTGAACGGCGACCTCGGACGGTCGTGGTTCACGACCGTCCCGGTCACCGAGAGCATCGCCGCGGCCCTGCCCGTCGACCTGTCGATCGCCGTGCTCGCGCTGACCCTCGCGATCCTGATCGGCGGCGGCGCGGGCATCGGCGCGGCGTTGAGCAACGGCGGCTGGTTCGACCGAGCGGTCACCCTGGTCTGCTCCCTGCTCGCCACGCTGCCGCCGTTCGTCATCGGCATGGCGCTGATCGTGCTGTTCTCCGTCAAGCTGGAGCTGCTGCCCGCCGGCGGATACGTGCCGCTCAGCGAGGACCCCGTGCAGTGGCTCCGCTTCGCGATCCTGCCCGGTCTCGCGCTCAGCCTCGACGTCGCCGCCTCGATCGCCCGACAGCTGCGCACGTCGCTGACCGGCGAGCTGCGCGAGAACTACGCGGTCGGCGCGGAGATGCGCGGCTTCGGCCGCCGGCGCGTCCTCTTCGGCCACGTGCTGCGCAACGCGGCCGGTCCGACGCTCGCGGTCATCGGCCTGGCGATCCCGCTGATCATCGGCGGCGCGGTCATGACCGAGAAGCTCTTCGGCCTGCCGGGCGTCGCCCAGCTCGCCCTCCAGGCCGCCGAGCGCGGTGACGTCCCGGTCGTCCTGGGCACCCTGCTGACGACGACGGTCATCGTGGTCGCCGCCAGCCTGGTGATCAACGTGCTGCAGACCGCGCTCAACCCGGTCGCCCGGCGCGGGGGCGGCGCGACCGCGGGGGTGCGCCGATGAGGACCCTCGCCGCCCTCTGGCGGGTGCCCAGCGCCCGCTTCGCCATGATCGTCCTGCTCGCCGTCGGCTTCCTCGCCGTGCTCGGCGGGGCCCTCGCGCCGCACGACCCGCTCCAGCAGTACACCGACCGCGTGCTCCAGGGCCCGAGCAGCGACCACCTGCTCGGCACCGACTACGTCGGCCGGGACGTGCTCAGCCGCCTGATGGAGGGCACCCGGCTCTCCGTGATCGGCGCCCTCGAGGCCGTGGTCATCGGCGGGCTGCTCGGCGTCCCGACGGGCCTGGCGTCCGCGTGGCTCGGGCCGCGCCTCGAGTGGGTCACGTTGCGAGTCAGCGACACCCTCGTCGTGCTGCCGTTCACCGTCTTCGCGATCGCCGTCGCCGGGACGCTCGGCAACGGCCTGCAGCAGGCGATGATCGCGATCGGCATCCTGATCAGCCCGATCTTCTACCGGGTGACCCGCGCGGCGACCCTGGGCCTGCGCAAGGTGCAGTACGTCGAGGCGGCCGAGCTGATGGGCGCCACCGAGTGGTGGACCCTGCGCCGCCACATCTGGAGCAAGGTCCTGCCGAACGTGGCCGTCGCCGCCGCGCACGCCACCGGCGCCGCCCTGCTGGTCGTCGCCTCGCTGGCCTTCCTCGGGCTGGGCGTCACGCCGCCGGCACCCACCTGGGGCGGGATGCTCTCGTCCGACCTCGGCTACCTCGCCCAGCAGCCCTGGGCGCCGGTCTTCCCGGCCGCGCTGATGATGGCCACCGTCGGCTCGCTCAACCTCCTGGCGGACGCGATCCGCGACGCCACCGGTGCGACGGCCGCCCCGCGCCGCCGCCGGTCCACCCCCGCCCGCCCCCGAGAGGAGCAGCGCGATGTCAGCGACACCCGCGACGCCGTCGGCGTCTGAGGAGGCCCGGGAATGGTCCGGGCACACGCTCGAGGTCAGAGACCTCCAGGTCTCCGTCGCCGACGGCCTCGTCGCCGTGCGCGACGTGTCCTTCGCGATCCGCCGCGGCGAGTCCGTCGGCCTCGTCGGGGAGTCCGGGAGCGGCAAGACCCTCACCTGTCGCGCGGTCCTCGGGCTGCTGCCCGCGACCGGCCACGTGGACGCCGGCCGGATCGTCCTCGGCGACGGGGACGACGCGGTCGAGCTCACCGGCGCCCGCCGGTCGACGTGGGACCGGGTCCGCGCGACCCGCATCGGCGCGGTGTTCCAGGACCCCGCGTCGTACCTCAACCCGTCGCTCACGGTCGGCCACCAGCTGGCCGAGCAGCTGCGCACCAAGCGCGGCCTGTCACGCGGCGAGGCCCACGACCGCGCCGTCGAGCTGTTCGCCGAGGTCGGACTGCACGACCCGGCCGGGGTCTTCCACCAGTACCCGCACCAGCTCTCCGGCGGCATGCTGCAGCGTGTCCTCATCGCGATCGCGGTGTCCTGCGACCCGGAGCTGCTGATCGCCGACGAGGCGACCACTGCGCTCGACGTGGTCATCCAGGCCGAGATCCTCGCCCTGCTACGGAGGCTGCGGGACACCCACGGCCTGTCCTTGCTGCTGGTCACCCACGACCTCGCCGTCGTCGCGGAGAGCTGCGACCGGATCCTCGTCATGTACGGCGGCCAGGTGGTCGAGAGCGGACCGACGGACGAGGTGCTGCGCAACCCCCGCCACCCCTACACGCAGGCGCTGATGGGCGTCGCGACGATCGGGGACTGGGGCCGTCGCCGGCTCGACGTGATCCCCGGCCAGCCGCCGGCCGCCGGTGCGCAGATGCCGGGGTGCCGGTTCGCGCCGCGCTGCGCGCTCGCCACCCCGGACTGCACCGCGGGCCCGGTGCCGGTCGTCGACCTCGGCGCCGGACGCACCAGCCGCTGCCTGCTCGCCGACCAGCTCGGCGACCGTGCCGGGGACGGTGCCGGCAGCCAGTCCGGCCACCAGCCCGGGCGCCACCCCGGACGTCATGTCGCCCACCTCGACGACCAGGCGGTGCCCGCATGAGCTCGACCCAGGAGATCCGCATCGCCCCCGCGGCCGGGCCGGGCTCCCCGGCAGGGTCGGCCGAGGCGGCGCAGCCGTTGTTGTCGGTGCGTGGCCTGTCGGTGTCCTACGCCCCGCCGCGCAAGGGCACCCACCTCGGCACCGGCGCCGCCCTGGCCGACGCCGACCTCGACGTCAGCCCCGGCGAGATCGTCGGCATCGTCGGCGAGACCGGGTCCGGCAAGACGACCCTCGCGCGCGCCACCGTCGGCCTGGTCGCCCCGGCGGCCGGCACCATCGCCTTCGCCGGCGACGACATCGGTGGCCTGCGTGGCCGGGCCCGCCGCGACTTCCGCCGCTCCGGCCAGGTCCAGCTGGTCTTCCAGGACCCGCTGCGCTCCCTCGACCCCGACCTCACCGTGGCCGAGCTGGTGCGCGAGCCGCTCGACATCGCCGCCGCCCTGTCGCGCCGCGAGCGGGACCAGCGGGTGGTCGAGTCGCTGCAGCTGGTCGGCCTCGACCCCGAGGCCGTGCTCGACCGGCGTCCGCGCCAGCTCTCCGGCGGCCAGCGCCAGCGGGTCTCCCTGGCCCGGGCGGTCTCGACCCGGCCGCGGCTGCTGTTCTGCGACGAGCCGGTCTCCGCGCTCGACGTGTCGAACCGGAACCTCGTGCTCAACCTGCTCGACCAGCTCCGCACCGACCTCGACCTCGCGGTCGTGATCATCGCCCACGACCTCAGCTCGCTGGCCGGGATCGCCGACCGGGTCGCGGTCTTCTACCGCGGCCGGATCGTCGAGCAGGGCCCGATCCGCCGGGTGCTCGAGGACCCGGCGCACCCCTACACCGCGCTGCTGACGGCCTCGGCGCCCAGCGTCGTCCAGGAGGACCGGCTGCGGCCCGAGCAGCTCAAGTCGGCCGCCGACGCCCCGACGTGGCCGGCCGAGCGCGGCTGCGTGTTCGCCCACCGCTGCCCGTTCGCGCACGACGCCTGCGCCGACCAGCCGCCGGCGCAGACGCTGCCGCACGACCCCGCCCGCCGGGCCGCCTGCCACGTCGCTGCCACCTGGCGCGACCGCCTCGCCCCCGATGCTCCCCACGCCCCCCACGCTCACAAGGAGTCCGCATGACCCACGACGCCCGCTACGACGCCGTCGAGATCCTCGGCATGATCGGCACGGCCGACGCCTCGGAGATCCGGCCCGGCACCGCCGACGTCGTCGACCCCGACTACACGGCGCGCTTCGCCCGCGCCCACGAGGAGGCCGGCTTCGACCGGGTCCTCATCGGCTACGGCTCCGGCTGGGCCGAGGGCACCCAGGTCGCGGCGTACGCCGCCGCGCACACCGAGCGCCTCGGGCTGCTCGTCGCGCACCGGCCCGGAGTCGTCCACCCGACGCTGGCCGCGCGCACCTTCACCACCCTCGACCAGTTCAGCAAGGGCCGGGTCGCGCTCAACATCGTGACCGGCAGCTCCGACGTGGAGCAGCGCCGCGAGGGCGACTACCTGCCGCACGACGAGCGCTACGCCCGCACCGACGAGTACCTCCAGGTGCTCCGCTCGCTGTGGGACACGAAGGGCCCCCGTGACTTCGCGGGCGACTACTACCGCTTCGAGGGCACCACCCCGCAGGTCTTCCCCTACCAGGACCGCTACCTCGAGCTGTTCTTCGGCGGCAGCTCGCCGGCGGCGTACACGGTCGGGGCGAAGCACGCGGACACCTACATGCTCTGGGGGGAGCCGCTGAAGGAGACCGGCGAGCAGATCGCGACCGTCACCCAGCGTGCCGCCGAGGCCGGCCGGGCGCAGCGCCCGCGGGTCTCGGTGTCCTTCCGCCCGATCCTGGGCCGCACCGACGACGCAGCCTGGGAGCGCGCGCACGGCATCCTCGACACCATCAACGGCGTGGTGGGTGCGCACTACCGGGAGAAGATCGGGTCGATCCACCCGCAGGACCTGGCGCCCCAGAACGCCGGGTCGCAGCGGCTGCTCGCCGTCGCCGAGAAGGGCGAGCTGCACGACCGTTGCCTGTGGACGCCGACGACGAAGGCCGTCGGCGGCGGGGGCAACTCGACCGCGCTCGTCGGCTCGCCGGAGACCGTCGCCGCCGCGATCCTCGACTACGTCGAGATCGGCGTCGACACGATCCTGGTCCGCGGCTACGACCCGCTCCAGGACGCCGTCGACTACGGCCGCGACCTGCTGCCGCTGGTCCGCCAGGAGCTCGCCCACCGCGCCGCCACCCGGCAGCCGGTCGCGGAGAAGGCGACCGCCTGACCCATGCGTCCCCTGGAAGGAGTGCGGGTCGTCGAGCTCGCCCACGTCGCCGCCGGGCCGTTCGCGGGCATGCTGCTCGCGGACCTCGGCGCCGACGTGGTCAAGGTCGAGCCGCCGACCGGCGACCAGATGCGTGTGTGGCCGCCCTTCGCCGACGACGGCGCGGAGCGGTTCAGCCACAACTTCGCGTCGGTCAACCGCAACAAGCGCTCGGTCGTCGCCGACCTCAAGGACCCCGACGACCTGGCCCGGGTGCGCGAGCTCGTCGCGGCCGCCGACGTCGTCGTCGAGAACTACCGGCCGGGCGTGCTCGACCGGCTCGGGCTCGGCTACGACACCGTGCGCGAGGGCCACCGCGGCCTCGTCTACTGCTCGATCTCCGGCTACGGCCTGACCAGCCCGTACGTCGACCACGGCGCCTACGACGTCGTCATCCAGGGGATGTCCGGGCTGATGAGCGTCACCGGCGAGCCGGACGGCGGACCGGTGAAGGCCGGCGTACCGGTCGGCGACTTCACCGCCGGCCTGTACGCCGCCTACACGATCGCGGCGCTCCTTCCGCAGGTCCGTGGGAGTGGCACCTCGACGCGCATCGACTGCCCGATGCTCGACTGCCTGCTCGGCGTCTCCGCGCTGCAGACCAGCGAGTACTGGGGGAGCGGCGCCGAGCCGCGACGGCTCGGCACCGCCCACCCGCGCAACGCGCCCTACCAGGGCTTCCAGGCAGCGGACGGCGCGTTCACCGTCGCTGCCGGCAACGACCGGCTCTGGGTGGCCGTCGCCGAGGTGGTCGGGCTCGCGGAGCTCGTCGACGACCCGCGCTTCCGCACCCAGCTCGACCGCGTGCACCACCAGCACGAGCTCGAGGCGCTGCTCCAGGCGCGCTTCGCCGAGGAGAAGCGCGAGCACTGGCTCACCGCGCTGCGCGCCCGCGGCGTCCCGTGCGGACCAGTCAACGGCTTCGGCGAGATCCTCGCCGACCCGCACGTCGAGGCGACCGGCCTCGTCGCCGACCTCGACGTGCCCGTCGCCGGACCGACCCCGACGGTGGTCTTCCCGGTGCGGATCGAGGGCGCCGAGCCGCGCCTGGACCGCGGCGCACCGCGGCTGGGCGCCGACACCGAGGTGTACGACGAGTGGGCGGCCCGATGAGTAGCCCTGTGTCAACGTCAGGCCGCTTCGACACCGCTGAGCAGTGCCTGGAGGGCGCCGTGCTGGTGGGGGTCGTAGGCGGTCTGGTTCTGCCAGCATCGCCAGATCACGCCGAGCCAGGCGCGGGCCAGGATGCGGGTGGCGTGGGGGTGGTCCTTGCCGCGGGCGAGGGCGTCGTTGTAGATCTTCGCGGCCCAGGGGTTGGCTCGGCGGGAGTCGCCGGCGAAGTCGCAGACGGCGTCGCGGAGCTCTTTGTTGACCGCCCATCGGTAGGT
>NZ_JAER01000025.1 GCF_000519005.1 Nocardioides sp. J54
ACGTCATCTGCGACACCGACGGCACCCCCGTCACCGCAGCGCAGGCCAAGCAGATCATCGCCCAGCAGTGGACCGTCCCACCCGAGGTGCGCTCGCGCCGCCGCAGCAAGAAGGCGGGGAAGGCCCCTCACCAAGCCCCAGCGGGGCATGCAAAGCCAGACACCCAACGGCGTCGGCACACGAGGCGACCTTCCCCACCAACGATCCTGACAACCGGCATCGACGACGTCAAACAACCCGCCACTTGACGCCTGATCCCCAATAGGGAATCAGCCGAAGCGGTTCACCACCCAGAGCAGCTCGCGGTACTCGTCGTCCTCCTCGGGCGGCGGCGGGTCGACGTCGTGCACCGTCCGCACGGCCGACGGGTCCACCGGTGGGGGCAGGCGCCGGAAGCGCTCGGTGCGGGGCTGCTCGGCCATGGCGACTCCTTCCGTCACCTCCACGGTACGCCGGAACGCGTCCTCCCGGGAGGTGATCCGGCGGCCCGGGGATCAGACCGGGGTCGGACGCCGCGCCCGTCCGTCCCACCTACGGTGGTGCCGTGGCACGTCAACTGAGGCAACCCCTGCGGCTCGGCCCGCGCGCCGAGCGGTGGTTCGACGTCACGCTGGTCGTGCTCCTGCTCCTGCCGGTGCCGCTGGTGCTCGTGCTGGTCGACGTCCTCGACGGCGTGCTCATGACCGCCCAGATCACCCCGCTGCTGTGGCGGCGCCGGCACCCGGTGGAGGTCTTCGTCGTCATCGCCGCCGCGACCGGCCTCCAGGCGCTGCTCGTCGACTACCCCCTGTGGAGCCAGCTGGCGTTCCCCGTCGCGACCTACTCGGTCGCCCGCCACGCCAGCGCCCTGCCGGCTGCGGGCGCGCTCCTCGTCGGCGTGGTCGGCGCCGGGGTCGCGGCGGTGGACTGGCTCACCAACTTCGACGACCAGGCGATCACCTGGCAGAACTTCACCGCCTATTTCGTCCCCGTCGCCCTCTTCGTCGTGGTCGCGTGGGCGCTCGGCACGCTCGCGCGCACCCAGCAGGCGTACGTCGACGCCCTGGTCGAGCGGGGTGAGCGGCTCGAGCGCGAGGCCGCGCAGCAGGCCGCGCTGGCGGCGGTCGAGGAGCGGCACCGGATCGCCCGCGAGATGCACGACGTCGTGGCGCACAGCCTGACCACGATCGTGGTGCAGGCCGACGGGGCGGGTGCGGCCGCGCGGCAGGACCCGGCGGTCGCCGTACCGGCACTGGGCACGATCGCCGCCACCGGGCGCGAGGCCATCGCCGAGCTGCGCCGCATGCTCGGGGTCCTGCGCGCGGAGGACACCGGCGTCACCGCGCCGCAGCCGCGGCTCTCCGACCTGCCCGCACTGCTGGCGGAGGCCCGCGACGCCGGCACCCCCGTCGAGTGGTCGCTCCCGGACCCGGCCCCGGCGGTGCCGGACGGGGTGGCGCTGACCGCCTACCGGATCGTGCAGGAGGCGCTGAGCAACGTGCGCAAGCACGCCGGACCCGACGCCCGGGCGAGGGTGGAGGTGCGCGAGGACGGCCCGGAGCTGGTCGTCGAGGTGCACGACGACGGCCGTGGTGCGGCGGCGACCGACGACGGCCGCGGGCTGGGGCTCGCCGGGATGCAGGAACGCGTCGCCGCCCACGGCGGCAGCCTCGCCATCGGACCGGTGGCGGGTGGCGGCTTCCGCGTGTGCGCGAGGATTCCCCGGTGACCGCGACCACCGACGGCACCCCCGACGCGACCCCGACGCCGATCCGCGTCTTCCTCGTCGACGACCAGGAGCTGGTGCGCGCGGGCTTCCGGATGCTCATCGACAGCGAGCCCGACCTCACCGTCGTCGGCGAGGCGGGCGACGGCAGCGAGGCCCTCCAGCGGCTCGCGGTGACCGGTTGTGACGTGGTGCTGATGGACGTGCGGATGCCGCGCCTGGACGGGGTCGAGGCCACCCGCCGGCTGGCCGAGCGGCCCGGTGCGCCGCAGGTGGTGGTGCTGACGACCTTCGACCTCGACGAGTACGCGTTCGCCGCGATCCGGGCCGGTGCCGCCGCCTTCCTGCTCAAGGACGCCACCCCGGACACCCTGCTGGGCGCCATCCGCACCGTGCACGCGGGCGACTCGGTGGTCGCGCCGAGCACCACCCGCCGACTGCTGGAGCACTTCGCGTCCGCCCTGCCCGCCCCCGGCGCGGCGACCGGGGACGCCCCCGCACCCGACGAGCGACTGGCGACGCTGACCGACCGCGAGCGGGAGACCCTGGTGCTCGTGGGCCGCGGGCTGTCGAACAGCGAGATCGCCGCAGAGTTCGTGGTGTCCGAGGCGACCGTGAAGACGCACATCGGCCGGCTGCTCGCCAAGACCGGCTCCCGCGACCGCGTGCAGCTGGTCGTCCTCGCCTACGAGACCGGGCTCGTCCGACCGCAGGAGGACTGAGCCCGCCCCGGCGGTCGCGACGTCCACCCGTCGTCGTACCTGCAGCTCACGCCGTGGCCTGACGACCTGGCGGCCGCGGCGGACGAGGCTCGGGGCATGTCCTTCCCGACCTCACCGACCACCCGTCCCACTCCCCCGACCCACCCTGCGCCGCCGGCCCCGACGACCCCGACCGCGCCGGCCGCGACCGCCCGCGGCCTGGCCCGCAGCTACGGCCGCGGCGACACGGTCGTGCACGCGCTGCGCGGTGTCGACCTCGACCTGCCGGCCGGCAGGTTCACCGCGATCATGGGCCCGTCCGGCTCCGGCAAGTCCACGCTGATGCACTGCCTCGCCGGCCTCGACCAGCCCACCGGAGGCTCGGTCAGCGTGGCCGGCCAGCCGCTCGACGGGCTCTCCGACGACGCGCTGACCCGCTTCCGCCGCGACCACGTCGGGTTCGTCTTCCAGGCCTTCAACCTGCTGCCGATGCTGACCGCGGAGCAGAACATCTGGCTGCCCACCGAGCTCGCCGGCCGCGCCCGCGCCGACCTGCGCGAGCGCTTCGACCACGTCGTGGAGACCCTCGGCCTCACCGGGCGGCTCGACCACCGTCCCGCCGAGCTCTCCGGCGGCCAGCAGCAGCGGGTCGCCATCGCCCGCGCCCTCGTCGGCAGCCCCGCGATCGTGTTCGCGGACGAGCCCACCGGCAACCTGGACTCAGCCGCGTCGGCGGAGGTGCTGTCCTTCCTGCGCGGCTCGGTGCGCGAGCTCGGCCAGACCGTCGTCATGGTCACCCACGAGCTCGACGCCGCGGCGTACGCCGACGACGTCGTGGTCCTCGCCGACGGCCGCATCACCCACCGGCTCACCGATCCCGCCCCGGCCGACCTCGTGGCCGCGCTGAGCCCGGCGGCCGCCTGATGCGCACCGTCCTGCTCGCCTCGCTGCGCACCCACACCCGGCGGTACGGCGCCGCGCTGCTCGCAGTCGTCGTCGGGGTCGTGCTCGTGGTGGTCACCGCGGCCCTCTCCTCCGCCGTCCGTGACGGCCTGACCGCCGGCCTCGACGAGCCGTACGACGGTGCCGACGCCGTGCTCGACCGGCCGGCTGCCGACGACGCGGCCCGGCTCCTCGCCGCCGCACCCGAGGCCGGTGCCGACGCGTGGCTGGTCGGCTGGACCCTGCAGCCCCTCGGCCACGGGGGCACGGTGGTCGACACCAGCGCCGACGTCGGCCAGGTGCCGGACCGCCCGGACCACCGCTGGCAGGAGCTCGTCGCCGGCCGGTTCCCCGCCTCACCGGGTGAGGCGCTGATCGACCCCAACGCCGCGAAGGCCGACGACGTCGCCCTCGGCGACCGGCTGCGCGTCGGCACCGGCGCCGACGCGCTCGACGTGACCGTCGTCGGGCTCGCCGACTCCCCCTCGTCGTTCTCGGTGGCGTCGGTCTACCTGCTGTGGTCCGACCTGTCCCGGTGGCAGGACGAGCTCTACGTCAGCAGCGTGGCGTGGTCCGGTGGCGAGGGGTTCGGCGCCGCCCGCGACGCGGTCCGCTCCGTCGTACCGGGGGCGGAGCCGGTGCGCGTGGGCGCCTTCGTGCAGGAGCTGCAGACCGAGGTCAACAACGGCGTCGACGTCGTCGCGATCATCGCCCTGCTCTTCGCCACGATCGCCCTGCTGGTGGCGGTGCTGGTCATCAACAACACCTTCGCCATCCTCTTCGCCCAGCGCAGCCGCGACTTCGCGCTGCTGCGCTGCGTCGGGGCGACCCGCCGCCAGGTGCTGCGCTCGGTGCGCGCGGAGTCGCTGGCCCTCGGGGTCGTGGCGGCCGTGGTCGGCACCGGGGCCGGCCTCGTCGCGGGCCGTGGCCTGGTGGCGCTGGTCAACGACCGCTGGCCGGAGGCACGCCTCGGCGCGGCCGCCGTCAGCGTCCCCTGGCTGGTGGTCGCCGCGGCCGTGGCCGTCGGGGTGCCGCTGGTGGCGGCATGGCTGCCCACCCGCCGGGTCGTGCAGGTCAGCCCGCTCGCGGCGCTGCGGCCCGACGACAGCACCCGGCTCGCGACCGCGCCCGGCCGCACCCGGGTCGGCCTCGGGATGCTGCTGGTCCTCGCCGGATCGGCTGCGCTCGCGGTCGCCGTCGCCGTCGCCGCACCGGCCTTCCTCGTGCTCGGCGGTGCCGCCACCTTCCTCGGGGTGCTGCTGCTGGGCCCGGCGGTGGTGCCCGGCGCGCTGCGCGCCGTCTCCGGGCTCGTCGGGCGTGCCGTCGGCCCGGCCGGCCGGCTCGCTGCCGGCAACGCGGTGCGCAACCCCCGGCGCACGGCCGCGACCACGGCGTCGCTGCTGATCGGGGTGACGCTGACGACCGCGGTGCTCACCGGGCTCGCCAGCTCCCGCACCGCCGTGGGGGACGAGATGGACGCCCAGCACCCGGTCGACCTCGCCCTGACCGCGCCACGACCGCTGCCTGCGGACCTGCCGGCGCGGGTGCGGGCCGTCGAGGACGTGGCGGAGGCGGTCCCCGTGCCCGGCGCCCCGGCCACCGTCGCGGGCGAGGAGCTGCCGGTGCTGGCTCCGACCCGGGCGGCGGACGCGGTGCTGCACCAGGCGCTGCCACAGCCGCGGCCGAGGCAGGTCCTCGTGCCGTGGGACCTGCTGGGCGACGACCTCGTCGAGGGCGACCTCGTCGACGTCGTCGTGGGCGGTCGCGCCACGACGCTGCGGGTGCGCGGCGGCGAGGGGTGGGGCGAGGCGGCGCTGGTGGCGCCGCAGACCCTCGCCCGGCTCTCCCCCGCGCCCGGCACGCAGGCCGTGTGGGTGCGCGCCGCGGAGGGTGCGGACCCCGAGGACCTCGCCGGGGCCCTCGAGGCGATCGGCGGCCCCGTCGACGCCGCCGTCGAGAACGGCCTCGCCCGCCGTGCGTACGTCGACCTCCAGCTCGACGTCCTGGGCGGCGGCGTGGTCGGCCTGCTCGCGATCGCCGTGGTGATCGCCCTCGTCGGCATCGCCAACACCCTGGGGCTCTCGGTGCTCGAGCGGGGCCGCGAGCACGCGCTGCTGCGGGCGCTCGGGCTCACCCGCCGGCAGGTGCGCCGGATGCTGGCCGTCGAGGCGGTCCTGCTGTCCGGCGTCGCCGCCCTGCTCGGCACCGCGCTGGGCGTGACCTACGCGTGGCTCGGCGTGCAGGCCCTGGTCGCTCCGGCCGTGTCCGGCGCCGCGCTGGTGCTGCCGTGGGGCCAGCTCGGGCTCGTCGTGGCGCTCTCGGCGGCGGCCGGCCTCGCCGCGGCGGTCCTGCCCGCGCGACGTGCCGCCCGCACCGCTCCGGCCGCGGGGCTCGCCCTGGACTGAGCGGCACCCGAGCACGCCGGAAAGGGCGGAATCCCCCGGTCGCTTTCGCACCGGCCACTAGGCTGCGCCGCGTGAGTGACTGGGGGAAGGTCCGCCTGCACGTGGTCACGGGCAAGGGGGGCACCGGCAAGTCGACGGTCGCCTCCGCGCTCGCCCTCGCCCTGGCGACCCGCGGCCGCAACGTCCTGCTGTGCGAGGTCGAGGGACGCCAGGGCATCGCCCGGATGTTCGACGTCGACCCGCTCCCCTACCAGGAGCGGCGGCTCACCACCGGCCTGCCCGACGCCACCGGCGGCCGCGGCGTCGTGCACGCGCTGCACATCGACGCCGAGTCGGCGCTGCTGGAGTACCTCGCGATGTACTACCGGCTCGGCCGCGCCGGCAAGGCGCTCGACAAGTTCGGGGTCATCGAGTTCGCGACCACCATCGCGCCGGGCGTCCGCGACGTGCTGCTGACTGGCAAGGTCTACGAGGCGGTGCAGCGCAACGCCCGCAACAAGGGCGCCATCGAGTACGACGCCGTCGTGCTCGACGCGCCGCCGACCGGCCGGATCACCCAGTTCCTCAACGTCAGCAACGAGCTGGCGGGGCTGGCGAAGGTCGGGCCGATCAAGGCCCAGTCCGACACGATGATGACGCTCTTCCGGTCCCCGCAGACCGCCGTCCACCTGGTCACCGTGCTCGAGGAGATGCCGGTGCAGGAGACCGCCGACGGGATCGCCGAGCTGCGCTCCGCGGGGCTCCCCGTCGGCGGGGTCGTGGTCAACCTGGTCCGCCCCCGCGACCTGTCGGCCGAGCAGCTCGCCGCGGCCCGCGCCGGCACCCTCGACCGGGCCGCCCTGGAGGCCGACCTGGCCGCCGGCGGGATCGACGTCACCCCCGAGCTCGTCGACGGCCTGCTCGCCGAGGCCGCCGACCACGCCGAGCGCCGCGCGCTCGAGGACTCCCAGCGCACCCTGGTCGCCGGCCTGGGTGTGCCGTCCTACGAGCTGCCACGGATCGCCGGCGGCATCGACATGGGCGGGCTCTACGAGCTCGCCCGGCTCCTGCGCGAGCAGGGCATGGCGCCGGCAGGAGGAGAGCGCTGATGGCCCGCAGCACCCAGCACCGTCCGACCCGGGTCGGACCCGCCACCCACGAGCGCGCCGGGACGCTCGACGTCGACGCCCTCCTCGACGACCCGACCACCGGGATCATCGTGTGCTGCGGGTCCGGCGGCGTCGGGAAGACCACGACGAGCGCCGCGCTCGCGCTCCGGGCCGCCGAGCGGGGTCGCAAGGTCGTCGTACTCACCATCGACCCGGCGCGCCGGCTCGCGCAGTCGATGGGCATCGAGGCCCTCGACAACACCCCGCGCCCGGTCGCCGGGGTCGCGGGCGAGGGCCACCTCGACGCGATGATGCTCGACATGAAGCGCACCTTCGACGAGGTGGTGCTCTCCCAGGCCAGCCCCGAGAAGGCGCAGCAGATCCTGGCCAACCCGTTCTACGTCGCGCTGTCGAGCTCGTTCGCGGGCACGCAGGAGTACATGGCGATGGAGAAGCTCGGCCAGATCCACCGCGACGCGCAGGCGGCCGGCACCTACGACCTGATCGTCGTGGACACCCCGCCGTCGCGCTCGGCCCTGGACTTCCTCGACGCCCCGGAGCGGCTCTCCAGCTTCCTCGACGGCCGGTTCGTCCGGCTGCTGCTGGCACCGGCGAAGGGGCCGGCGCGGCTGATGACCGCCGGCTTCAGCCTGATCACCAACGCGCTCACCCGGATCCTGGGCGCGCAGTTCCTCAAGGACCTGCAGACCTTCGTGACCGCGCTCGACACCGTCTTCGGCGGCTTCCGCCAGCGCGCGCAGCAGACCTACTCGCTGCTCAAGGCCGACGGCACGGCGTTCCTCGTCGTGGCGGCACCCGAGCCCGACGCCCTGCGCGAGGCGGAGTACTTCGTCGAGCGGCTCAGCGAGGACGGCATGCCGCTGGCCGGACTGGTCGTCAACCGGGCCAGCCCGGAGCCGGCCGGCGACCTGTCCGCCGACGAGGCGACGGCCGTGGCCGACCGCCTGCGCCGCACCGACGGCACGTCGGTCGCGGCCGCGCTGCTGCGCCTGCACGCCGACCGGGTGCGCATGGTCGAGCGCGAGCGCACGCTGCGCGAGCGGTTCGCGACCGCCCACCCGCAGGTGGAGACGGTCGTCGTGCCTGCCCTGGCCGGCGACGTGCACGACCTCGGCGGCCTGCGCCGGGTCGGCGACCTGCTGGCCGAGGGCGCGTAGCAGCGACCGGCGACGCCGTCGTACGACGGCGGTCCGTCAGGCGCCGGCCGTGCCCGACCGGTGGCACCGTCGGCACGGCCGCCGGGGTGTCCCGGCGGGCCGCACCAGGCGGTCGGTCAGACGCGCGCGGCGTTCTGGTTGCGCGCGTCCTCGAGGACCTTGCGCCACGAGGCGTTCGGCCGGCGACGCAGGAGAGCGCGACGCTCCCGCTCCGTCATGCCGCCCCAGACACCCCACTCGATCTGGTTGTCCAGCGCCTCCGCGAGGCACTCGGTGCGCACGGCACAACCCGCGCACACCTGCTTCGCCTTGTTCTGCTCCGCACCCCTCACGAAGAGCTGGTCCGGCTGGCCCTCGCGGCACGCGGCGCGCGGAGCCCAGTCATCTACCCACATGTTGTCCCCTTGTGGTCCCACTCGGAACGCCAGCACCCCCACAGCGCTCGGTCGTTCCGTCCGGTTCAAAGTAAAGGATTCAACTGCCGACGGCTACCGCTCGTTGGGCCCAACCTGTCTAGTCACATCGGACTAGACAGGAGGAGGTCACCGCGAGGCCCTCCGGTCCGTCCGGGCACCTCTGGCGAATCCGGTCGGCCGGGACCGGTCACGTACCCTGACGGCATGTCCAAGACCCGGTTCGACGGCCTGCCGCCCGGCAAGGTCTTCTCCCACCTCGGAGTCATGCTGCTGGTGGCCGCCGTCCTCGGCGTCGTCGTGTCCGGACTCGCGATCCCGTTCGCGGGCGTCGCCGGCTTCACCGCCCGCAACGTCGCCGAGTCGGTCGACGAGCTGCCCCAGGAGCTGGAGACCGAGCAGCTGCCGCAGCGCACCGAGGTGCTCGACAAGGCGGGCAAGACGATCGCGACGCTCTACGACCAGAACCGCGTGAACGTCCCGCTGCGCCAGATCTCGCGCACCATGGTCGAGGCGATCGTCGCCATCGAGGACTACCGCTTCTACCAGCACGGCGCGCTGGACCTGAAGGGCACGTTGCGGGCCCTGTTCACCAACCAGGCCGCTGGCGGCGTGACCCAGGGTGGCTCGTCGATCACCCAGCAGCTGGTCAAGCTGACCCTCATCACCCAGGCCAACGGTGACGAGGAGGCGATCCGCAAGGCCAAGGAGGACAGCTACGGCCGCAAGCTGCGGGAGCTGCGCTACGCGATCGCCCTCGAGAAGCGCCACAGCAAGGACTGGATCCTCGAGCGCTACCTCAACACCGCCTACTTCGGCGACGGTGCCTACGGCGTCCAGGCGGCCGCCCAGCACTACTTCGGCGTCAACGCCAAGGACCTCAACCTGCGCCAGTCCGCGCTGCTGGCCGGCCTGGTGCAGAGCCCGGAGGCCTACAACCCGACCCGCAACCCGGCCCAGGCCAAGGTGCGCCGCAACGTCGTCCTCCAGCGGATGGCGCAGCTGAGCGTCATCCCCCAGAAGAAGGCCGACCGGCTGGTCACCACCGGTCTCGGCCTCAAGGTCGAGGAGCAGCCGAACGGCTGCGTGAACTCCCGTGCCCAGTTCTTCTGCGACTACGTCGTGCGCTGGCTCAAGACCGACCCCGCCCTCGGCGAGACGCCCGAGGAGCGCGACCGCCTGATCTTCAACGGCGGCCTGACGATCAAGACCACCATCGACATGGGCTTCCAGCGCGCCGCGCAGGACGCCGTCGGCCGGGCTGTCTTCAAGGACGATGGCGCCATCGGCGGCATCGCGCTCGTGGAGCCGCGCAGCGGCAACGTGCGGGCGCTCGCCCAGTCCCGCCCGATGGGCAAGGGCAAGGGCGAGACCTTCCTCAACTACACCGTCCCGCGCAAGTACGGCGACGCCGCCGGCTTCCAGCCCGGCTCGACCTTCAAGGCCTTCGTGCTGGCTGCCGCGATCAAGCAGGGCATCCCCCTGACCCGCACCTTCCCGGCGCCGAACCCGGGCTACTTCCCGCTCAACCAGTTCGAGACCTGCGACGGGCCCTACCAGAGCTCCGAGGTGTGGCAGCCGAAGAACTCGACCAGTTCCTCGTCGAACCCGAACCTCTACGAGGGCACCCAGAAGTCGGTCAACACGTTCTTCGTGAACCTCGAGCGCGAGACCGGTCTGTGCGAGCCGTGGAAGCTGGCCCGCGCGATGGGCATCGACTTGTCGAAGGAGTGGCAGAAGCCGGCCTTCACCCTCGGTGTCGCGGACGTCAGCCCGCTCGACATGGCTCAGGCCTACGCGACCTTCGCCGGCCGCGGGCTGCACTGCGAGTCGCGCCCGGTGACCCAGATCGAGGACGCCGACGGCAACGTGCTGAAGAAGTACGACAAGAACTGCACCCAGGCCCTGCCCGGACCGGTGGCCGACGGCGTCAACGACGTCCTGCGCGGCGTCGTGGCGCCGGGCGGCTTCGGCGCGGCCCTCAACCCGGGCCAGCCCGCTGCCGGCAAGACCGGGACGACCAGCGACAACAAGGCCGTGTGGTTCGCGGGCTACACGCCGAACCTCGCCGGAGCCGCGATGGTGGCCGGCGTCAACAAGGCCGGGCAGCCCGAGTCGCTCGACTACAAGTACGTCGGCGGCCGGACCCTCTACTCGTCCTCCGGCTCGACGACCGCCGGTCCGATCTGGGGCGACACCTTCAAGGCGATCGCCCAGTGGCTGCCCGACGACGACTTCGTCCGTCCGTCGTCCTCCGACGTGGCCGGCCTGCTGGTCCCCGTGCCCTCCGTGGGCGGCCTGAGCTACGACGAGGCGGCCGACCGGGTCGAGGCAGCCGGCTTCACCGCCGTCCGCGGCCCGTCCCGCACGTCGGGCTACCAGCGCGGCCTGGTCGCCTACGCCTACCCCGGCGACAAGGCCGGCGAGGGCGACACGATCACGCTCTACATCTCCAGCGGTCCGAAGGAGCAGCGCAAGCCCAAGGGCAACAAGGGCAACCGCGGCCGCGGGGGCGACGGACCCGGCAACAACGGCCGCGGCGGCGGTCGCGGCGGGAACTGACCCGCCCGGCTGGCGCAGACGCACGACGAGGGGCTGACCGGACCGGTCAGCCCCTCGTCGCGTCCGTGCCGGTGCCCCGGACCGGGGCAGGCGGTCAGCCGAGCTGGCGACGTACCTCGGCGGCGACCGCGGCGCCGTCGGCGCGGCCCTTGACCTGCGGGGTCACCACGCCCATGACCTGGCCCATGGCCTTCGGGCCGGCGCCGGCGACGCCGAGCTTCTCGACGGCCTCCTTGACCACGGCGGCGATCTCCTCCGGGCCGAGCTGGGCCGGCAGGTAGTCCTGGATGACCGCGGCCTCGGCCCGCTCCTTTGCGGCGCTCTCGGGGCGGTTGCCCTCCTCGAAGGCGACCGCGGCCTCGCGGCGCTTCTTCGCCTCGCTGGCGAGCACGGTCAGCACCTCGTCGTCGGTGAGCTCCTTGGCGACCTTGCCGGCGACCTCGGCGTTGGAGACGGCGGTGAGGATCATCCGCAGCGTCGAGGACCGGACGTCGTCACGAGCCTTCATGGCGGTGGTCAGGTCGGTGCGCAGGCGGTCCTTGAGGGTGCTCATGGTCCGATTCTGCCGGGTGTGCGGGAGAGTGTCCCCATGGGTTTCCTCCGCACGCTGCTGCGCACCGCCGCCCTCGGTGGCACGGCGGGGGCTGCGGTGACGTCGTACGCGCTGTGGGAGGCGCGGCAGTACACGGTGCGCCGGTTCGACGTGCGGGTGCTGCCCGCGGGCTCCCGGCCGCTGCGGGTGCTGCACCTGACCGACATCCACATGACGCCGGGGCAGCGGCGCAAGCAGGAGTGGTTGCGCTCGCTCGCCGACCTGCGACCGGACCTGGTCGTCGACACCGGCGACAACCTCGCCCATCGCGACGCGGTGCCGGTCGTGCTCGACAGCCTCGGCCCGCTGCTCGAGGTGCCGGGCGTGTTCGTCCACGGCTCCAACGACTACTTCGAGCCCGGGGTGCGCAACCCCCTCGGCTACGTGCTCCCCGACACCGGGCACCGCTACACGCACACCCCGCAGCTGCCGTGGCGCGACCTCAGCGCCGGCCTCACCGGCGCCGGGTGGCTCGACCTCACCAACCGCCGCTCGCGGCTGACCGTCGGCGACACCACCATCGCGTTCGCCGGCGTGGACGACCCACACCTGTCCTACGACGACCTGCCGGCCGTCGCCGGGGCCGTGGACCCGGCGGCCGACCTGCGCCTCGCGGTCGCGCACGCGCCGTACCTGCGGGTCCTGGACCAGTTCGCCGCCGACGGGTACGACGCGATCCTCGCCGGCCACACCCACGGCGGCCAGGTCCGCCTGCCCCTGCCCGGCGGGTCCCGCGCCTACGCCACGAACTGCGACCTCGAGCCGGCTCGGGCGCGCGGCCTGCACCGCCACCCGGCCGGCTCGCGGCCCGGCGACCCCGGCTCGTCGTGGCTCGAGGTCTCGGCCGGCATCGGCACGAACCCCTACACCCGGATCCGGGTGGCCTGCCGGCCCGAGGCCGTGCTGCTCACCCTGCTCCCGGCGGCCTGACCCCGGCGTCGGCGCGTGGCGTCCCCCGATTCGGGATCAGGCCCTCCGCTCCGCTATGCTCCCCTGCGTTGAGTGGCCCTTCCGGGGTCGCTGAACGGCGGGCTGTGGCGCAGCTTGGTAGCGCGCCTCGTTCGGGACGAGGAGGCCGCAGGTTCAAATCCTGTCAGCCCGACCGACCAGCAGGTGGATCCCACGGGATCCACCTGCTGTCATTTCCGGGTCCGTTCCGGGGACCGAGCCGACGCCGATCCGCCGGGCGGTCGTGACAGACTTCCCCCCATGTCTGACGAGCAGGACAAGCTGAAGCTCAGCCTGGAGGCGCCCAGGCTGTTCGGCCGGAAGAAGAAGGCGGCCGAGCCGGCAGGCTCACCGACCCCCGCCCGGTCGTCCCGTCCTGCCGCCCGCAAGCCGGCCCCCGCCGAGCCCGAGCGCGCCCCGGAGCCCACGCCCGCGCCGGTCGAGGAGACGGCCGAAGCGCCCGTCGAGGCAGCCACCGTCGAGGCGGCCGCCGAGCCCGTGGCAGCCGAGCCCGTCCCCGAAGCGGTCGTCGACCCGGTCGTCGAGCCCGAGCCGGTCGTCGAGCCCACCCCGGATCCGGAGCCGGTCGTCGAGCCGGAGCCCGTCGAGCCGGAGCCGACCACGGTCCTCGAGCCGGTCGAGGCCGCGCCGGCCGCCGCCGTGCAGAAGCCTGCGGCGAAGGAGAAGCCCGCCGCCGAGGAACCTGCGGCCGGGAAGCCGGCCCCCAGGAAGCCGGCCCTCAAGAAGCCGGCCCTCAAGAGGCCGGCGGCCACCGAGCCGGCGACCGGGCCCGGCATCGACGCCGACCTCGAGGACGCCGAGATCGCAGCCCTGGCGAGCCAGGAACCGCTTCTGACGACGTACCGCGCGGCTGCCGTGGTCGGCCTCGTCGTGGGCGCGGCGATGGTCGTGCTGACCTTCCTGTCGCTGCGCGGCTGCGAGGCGGTGCGCGGCACGTCGTCGTGCGGGGGCGGTCCGGGCTTCCTGCTGCTGGTCGCGACCTTCGCGGTCTGCGTGCTGCTCGGCAGCGCCCTGCTGCGGACCTTCCAGATCCCCGACCCCGGCAGCAGCAGCTTCCTGGCCGTCGGCCTGGTCGCCGTGGTCGCGCTGCTGTTCCTGATCGACGTCCTGGACCACTGGTCGATGCTGGTCGTGGTGCCGCTGCTCAGCGTGGGCGGCTTCCTCGCCTCGGTGTGGGTCACCAAGACCTTCGTCGAGCCCGCCGACGCCTGAGCGGGCAGACCTGACCGACAAAACTCACCCCTGACCGACGAAGCTTTGTCGGTCAGGCGTGAGTTTCGCCGGTCGACCGGCGAATCTGTCGTCAGCGCGCGGCGGCGATGAGCTCCGCGATCTGCACGGTGTTCAGCGCGGCACCCTTGCGGAGGTTGTCGTTGCTGATGAAGAACGCCAGGCCGCGGTCGCCGTCGACGCCCTCGTCCTTGCGGATCCGGCCGACGTACGACGGGTCCTTGCCGGCCGCCTTGCGCGGCGTCGGGACCTCCTCGAGCTGCACGCCCGGGGCGTCGGCGAGCAGCTCGCGCGCCTTGTCCGGGGTGATCGCGGCCGCGAACTCGGCGTTGACGGCCAGCGAGTGGCCGCTGAAGACCGGCACGCGCACGCAGATGCCGGAGACCTTCAGCTCGGGGATGCCGAGGATCTTGCGGGACTCGTTGCGGAGCTTCTGCTCCTCGTCGGTCTCGTTGAGGCCGTCGTCGACGATCGAGCCGGCCAGCGGCAGCACGTTGTAGGCGATGGTCTCGACGTAGGGCGCGGGGTCGCCGAAGGGCACGGCCTCGCCGTCGTAGGCCAGCGGCCGGGGGTCCTCGATGGCCGCGACGCCGGAGGCGAGGGCCTCCACGCCGGCGACGCCCGAGCCGGAGACGGCCTGGTAGGTCGACACCACGAGCCGCTGGAGCCCGGCGGCGTCGTGCAGCACCTTGAGGATCGGCATGGCAGCCATCGTGGTGCAGTTGGGGTTGGCGATGATGCCGCGCCCGGCCTCGACCACGCCCTTCATCGCGTCCGGGTTGACCTCGGAGACGACCAGCGGGATCTCGGGGTCCTTGCGGAACGCCGAGGAGTTGTCGACGACGATCACGCCGGCGTCGACGAAGCGCTGGGCCTGGGCGCGGGAGGTGGTCGCGCCGGCGGAGAAGAGCGCGACGTCGAGCCCGGCCGGGTCGGCGGTCGCGACGTCCTCGACGACGACGTCCTTGCCCTGGAACGGCAGCACCTTGCCCGCGGAGCGCGCGGAGGCGAAGAAGCGGACCTGGTCGGCGGGGAAGCTCCGCTCCTCCAGGATCTGGCGCATCGCGACACCGACCTGCCCGGTCGCGCCGACGATTCCGATGTTGATGCCCATGGTGATCAGCGACCCGTTCCGCCGTACACGACGGCCTCGATCTCGTCCGAGCCCAGCTCGAACGCAGCGTGCGCGGCGTTGACCGCCGCCTCGACCTGCGCCTCGGCCACGACGACCGAGACCCGGATCTCCGAGGTGGAGATCATCTCGATGTTGACCCCGGCCTCGGAGAGCGCCTCGAAGAAGCGCGCCGAGATGCCCGGGGAGGAGCTCATGCCGGCGCCGACGATCGACACCTTGCCGACGCTGTCGTCGTAGAGCAGGCTGTCGAAGCCGACGCTCTCCTGCAGCCGCGAGAGCGCCGTCATCGCCGTCTGGCCCTCGCCGGCCGGCAGCGTGAACGAGATGTCGGTCAGGCTGGTCGCGGCCGCCGAGACGTTCTGCACGATCATGTCGATGTTGATCTGCGCATCGGCCACGGCGCGGAAGATCGCGGCCGCCTCGCCCGGCTTGTCCGGGACACCGACGACGGTGATCTTGGCCTGGCTGCGGTCGTGGGCGACGCCGGTGATGATCGCGGCTTCCATGTTCTGATCCTCCTGGTGGACGTCCTCGGCCTTGACGACCCAGGTGCCCTCCTTCTCGGAGAAGGAGGAGCGGACGTGGACGGGCATGCCGTAGCGGCGGGCGTACTCGACGCACCGCAGGTGCAGGATCTTGGCCCCCTGCGCGGCCATCTCGAGGGTCTCCTCGTAGGAGATCCGCGGCACCTTGCGGGCGCGGGGCTCGATGCGCGGGTCGGCGGTGAAGATCCCGTCGACGTCGGAGTAGATCTCGCACACGTCGGCCTCGAGCGCCACCGCGAGCGCGACGGCGGTCGTGTCCGACCCGCCGCGGCCCAGCGTGGTGATGTCCTTGGTCGTCTGCGAGACGCCCTGGAATCCAGCGACGATGGCGATCGCGCCCTCGTTGATCGCGGCCTCGATGCGGCCCGGCGTGACGTCGATGATCTTGGCCTTGCCGTGCGCGGCGTCGGTGATCACGCCGGCCTGCGAGCCGGTGAACGAGCGCGCCTCGTGGCCGAGGTTCTGGATCGCCATGGCCAGCACGGCCATCGAGATGCGCTCACCGGCGGTGAGCAGCATGTCGAGCTCGCGCGCCGGCGGCAGCGGCGACACCTCGTTGGCGAGGTCGATCAGCTCGTCCGTCGTGTCCCCCATCGCCGAGACCACGACGACGACCTGGTGGCCGGCCTTCTTGGTGTTCACGATGCGCTGCGCGACGCGCTTGATGCCGGCGGCATCGGCGACCGACGAGCCGCCGTACTTCTGCACGACAATGCCCACGGGGGCTCACTCCTGGCGGTTCGGGGGAAGGGACGCACCCTGCGACCGCCTGGCCGCCGGGCCTCGGAGCCTGGCTCCGGGGCGATTCTACCGAGCGGCGCTAGGCGTTTTCGGGGCTGTCCAGCGCGGCGGACGCCGCCTCGACCAGCTCGATCTCCCCGGTGCTGGCGAGGTCGACGTCGAGCCGGTCGTGGGCGACCACCGAGAGCAGCGCCTTCATCGACGCACCGGCCAGGGTGCCCCACGACGAGACGTAGGAGAACTGCCACCACCACAGGGCCTCCTCGACGTCACCGGCCTCGTAGTGGCGCACCCCGACCGCGAGGTCGGCGGCGACGCTGGTGAGGTCGTCGGAGAGCAGGCCCTCGACCACCTCGGGCTGGTAGGGGTCGAAGACGTAGCTGTAGGTGTCGAGGTCGCCGAGCAGCTCGGCGAGCTGGAGCCGCAGCTCGTCGAGGTCGGGGTCCGGGCCGTCGTCCGGCTGGAACTCCTCGCGGGGCGAGAAGTCGCGGTGCACGCCCAGCCGGGCGCCGGTCAGCGCGATCTGGCCGATCTGCAGCAGCAGCAGCGACACCGCCTGACCGCCGGTCGCCTCGGCCGCGACGACCCGCAGGCCGTCGAGGAAGGAACGCACCGACGACGCGATGTCGTCGGCGAAGCGCACCGTCTCGGTCTCGACCGCGATCAGCGCCTCGAGGGCCGCGAGCCCTGGAAGCTGCTCGCCGCTGGTGTCGGCGGTGCCGTTGCCGTGTCCGCTCATGTCGCTGCCTGCCTTCCGACGAATGCCCGTCCGAGGGTGACCTCGTCGGCGTACTCGAGGTCCCCTCCCACCGGCAGTCCACTGGCCAAACGCGTGACGCGCAACCCCAGGGGGCCGAGCATCCGGGTGAGGTAGGTGGCCGTGGCCTCCCCCTCGAGGTTCGGGTCGGTCGCCAGGATCACCTCGGTGACCGTGCCGTCACCGAGGCGGGTGAGCAGCTCACGGATGTGCAGCTGCTCCGGCCCGATCCCGTCGATCGGCGAGATCGCCCCGCCCAGCACGTGGTAGCGGCCGCGGAACTCCCGGGTGCGCTCGATGGCGACGACGTCCTTGTACTCCTCCACCACGCACAGCACCGACGGGTCGCGGCGCGGGTCGCGGCAGATGCGGCACTGGTCGTCCTCGGCCACGTTGAAGCACACGGTGCAGAACTTGACCTTGTCCTTGACCTCGACCAGCACGTCTGCGAGGCGGCGTACGTCGGCCGGGTCGGCCTGCAGCAGGTGGAACGCGATCCGCTGCGCGCTCTTCGGACCCACGCCCGGCAGGCGGCCGAGCTCGTCGATCAGGTCCTGGACGACACCTTCGTACACGGCTGGTGCCCGATCAGAACCCGAGCTGGCCGGGCTGGCCCGGAGCCTGCCCGGAGCCGCCGAGGCCGGGGAGGCCGCCCATGCCACCCATCTCGCCGAGCGGGCCGAGGGAGTCCTGGGCGAGCTGGTCGGCCTTCGCCCGCGCGTCGCGGAAGGCCGCCACGACGAGGTCACCGAGGTCCGCGAGCGCGTCGGCGTCGGTGCCCTCGACCGCCTCGGGCTTGATCGTGACGGCGGTCAGCTCGCCGGAGCCGGTGAGCGTCACGCTCACCGCACCGCCGGCGACGGTGCCCTCCACGGTCGCGTCGGCCAGGCGCTGCTGCGCCTCGACCAGCTGCTCCTGCATCTGCTGGGCCTGCTGGAGCAGGGCGTTCAGGTCGAGGCCACCGCCTCCGCCCAGCGCGTCGAACGGGTTCTGGCTCATCGGTCGTCTCTTCCCTCGGGGGTGTGGTGGGCAGTGGTGCGGGTCGGGGTGGGCGGGGCGACTCAGCCGCCGCGCGGGATCTCCTCGATCACCTGGGCGCCGAGCTCGCGGGCGAGCAGCTCCGCGCTCGACTCGGCGTCGACCTCGGCGTCGTCGAGGTCGACGTGCGCGTCGGGGTCCTCCGGCGGGGCCGCGGCGTACTCGTCCTCGCGGGCCTGGATGTCGGCCATCCGGGGCCGGCGCGGGGTCGGCTCGGCCGGGGCCGCGGGTGCCGCGTCGCCGGGCACCGCCCACGGCGGGGCGTCACCGGCCGGTTCCGGGGAGCCGGCCGCCGGCTGGGCCGGGGCGGCCTGCGCGGGAGGAGCCGCCGGGGCGGGCGGCGGGGTGCCGCCGGGCTGGGCGGCCGGGTCGATGATCGCGTCGATGCGCACCGTGGCGCCGATCTCGTCGATCACCGCCTGCTGGACGATGTCGGCGTGCCCGCCCGACTCGAAGGAACGGCGGGGGCCGTCGGCCTGGAACCCGAGCGAGATCACGTTGTTGTCGAACGCGACGACCTGGGAGTTCTGGGTCAGGTGGATCCAGGTGACCCGCTTGACGCCCTTCACCCGGTCGATCACCGAGGGCCACAGCCGGCGGATGTCGACCAGGGTCAGCCCGCTGCCCCCATTGCCCCCACTGCCCCCGCCGGCGGCCGGCGCGGGCGCCGGCGGCTGGGACGCTGCGGGCTCCGGGCGCTGCGCCGGCGGCGGCGTGGGCTGGACCGGCTGCTCGACCGGCTGCTCGACCGGCTGCTCGACCGGCTGCTGGGCCGGCTGCTGGGCCGGCTGCTGGGTGGGGGCCGGGGCAGGCTGCTGCGGGGCGGGCGGCTGGACGACCTGCAGCTGGATCGCGGGGGCCGCGGCGGCCGGGCGCTCGTCGACCCGCTCCGGCGCGGCGCGCTCGGCGCGCGACGGCGCCGGGCGGTCCTGGGCCGGGACGACGGGGGCCACCGCCGGGGCGGCCTCGGCGGACGTCGTGCCGCTGATGGAGATGCGGCGCTCGAGGCGGTCGAGGCGGGCCATGACGCCCTCGGTGCTGTGGTCGGCGGCCGGGAGCAGGATCCGGGCGCAGATCAGCTCGAGCAGCAGCCGCGGCGCGGTCGCGCCGCGCATGTCGGTGAGGCCGGTGGCGACGAGGTCGGCGGCGCGGGTGAGCTCGGCGCGGCCGAAGGCGTTGGCCTGCGCGACGAGGCGGTCGGCCTGGTCGCCGGACACGTCGAGCAGGCCGGACGCGGCGGCGTCGGGGACGGCGGAGAGGATCACGAGGTCGCGCAGCCGGCGCAGCAGGTCCTCGGTGAACCGGCGCGGGTCCTGGCCGGTCTCGATCACCTTGTCGACCACACCGAACACCGCCGAGCCGTCGCCGCTCGCGAACGCGGAGACCACGTCGTCCAGCAGCGTGTCGGGGGTGTAGCCGAGCAGGCCGCTGGCCAGGTCGTAGGTGACGCCGGCCGGTCCGGCACCGCCGAGCAGCTGGTCGAGCACCGAGAGGGTGTCGCGGGCGGACCCGGCGCCGGCGCGCACCACGAGCGGGAGCGCGGCCGGCTCGATGGAGACGCCCTCGCGCTCGCAGAGCTCGGTGAGGTAGCTCGTCAGCAGCCGCGGCGGGATCAGCCGGAACGGGTAGTGGTGGGTGCGCGAGCGGATGGTCGGGATGACCTTCTCCGGCTCGGTCGTGGCGAAGATGAACCGCAGGTGCGGCGGCGGCTCCTCGACGAGCTTGAGCAGGGCGTTGAAGCCCTGCGTGGTGACCATGTGGGCCTCGTCGATGATGTAGACCTTGTAGCGGCTCTTCACCGGGGCGAAGAACGCCTTCTCGCGCAGGTCGCGCGCGTCGTCGACACCGCCGTGCGAGGCCGCGTCGATCTCGATGACGTCGATCGACCCGGGGCCGTTGCGGGACAGGTCGCGGCAGCTCTCGCACTCGCCGCACGGGTCGGCGATCGGGGCCTGCTCGCAGTTCAGCGCGCGGGCGAGGATCCGCGCGCTGGTGGTCTTGCCACAACCACGCGGCCCGGAGAAGAGGTAGGCGTGGTTGACCCGGTTGCCGGCCAGCGCGGCGCGCAGCGGCTCGGTCACGTGCTCCTGACCGATCACCTCGGCGAAGGTCTCGGGCCGGTAGCGGCGGTAGAGCGCAAGCGGGGAGTCCACCCCTGAACACTAACCAGCGGCCCCGACACCCCGACAGGGCACCGGCCCCGGGACGCAAAGGCCCCCCGCACACCCGATAGAGCTCACTTACCCTTGCTGCCTTCCGGCCCTGGGGGAGTTGGGTGAGATACCGCCGCACGGGGGGTTGTCCCCCACTGTAGACGACCCCACCGGGCGCACCGAACTCCGGGCCGGGCGGACCCGAGCGGCACCCACGCGGGAGTCGAGCGGGGTACGAGGCGATTTCCTCGACCCGGTCGCCGACCGGTAACCTCCTCCGCGGAGGTATCGCCTAGTGGCCTATGGCGCTCGCTTGGAAAGCGGGTTGGGTTAACAGCCCTCGGGGGTTCGAATCCCCCTACCTCCGCCATCGGACGGCGTCGACCAGCGGGTCGGCGCCGTCTCGCATTTCCACCGGCACCCGCCTCAGGGGCATGCCGCACCGCTCGCCGTCGAGCCCGGCGACGAGGCTCGCGGCGGGCAGAGCGCGGCGGACTGCGACAGCTCGGGGCCGGGGGTGAGAAGCCCGAGCCACGTGGCCGGTACGACGACCGGGGGCACCCGGCGGTAGCCGAGGTTCTCCAGCTCGGTGCGCCCCGCGACCGGGTACCTGCGGCCGGTGTCGTCGACGAGGTGGACGCTGTCGCTGCGGGAGGTGTCCCAGCCCGCGGAGCGCACCACGGCGCCGTACCCCGGTTCGACCACGACGGCGGCCTGGGCGGGGCCGACGTCACCGATCATCGCCGAGCCCGGGGGGAAGGTCGCCAGCAGCACGGCCGGCTCCTCGTCCTCCGCCGTCTCGAGGACGCCGCAGAGGGTGTCGGTGCGCTGGGCGGCGCCGTCGCGGAGCAGGTCCTCGGGCCAGCGGGCGTCGTAGGTGCGGGCGGCGGTGCGGAAGTCGCGCTCGCCGCCCACGGCGCGGACCGCACGCGGCAGGCCGCCGCCGACCGGGGTGTTGCGCAGCACGGCGAGGGCGAAGTCGCTCAGCAGCACGAACCCGTCGCGGCTCACGGCGTAGTGCTGGCCGCTGCGCTCGTGGAAGTCGCCGACCCGGGCCCTGGAGTAGCCGGGCAGGTCGACCGGCTCGCCCCAGCCCTGCAGCCCGAGCCCGCTCGCCGTGAGCGCGCCGCCGGCAGGGAACAGGTCGAGCCAGGCGTCGGGGACGCGGACCTCGTTGCTGGCGTCGAGGCGGAGGTCGGCGTACAGCCCGTCCCGGTCGGGGGCGCGGTAGGCGTAGGCGCGCACGGGGTGCCCCGGGACCGACGCCTGGGCGACGAGGTAGCGCTGGCCGCTCGGGACGCCGCGCACGACGAACCCGAGGTCGGGCGTCACCTGTACCGACCGGGTCGGTCGCACCTCGGCCTGCACCCCCTTGCCGTCGGCGGTGCACGCGACCCACCCGGTGTTGAGCAGGTGGTCGGCGGCGGGGACCGTGGGGGGCGCGTCCAGGATCCCGATCGAGGGTCCCTTCCTCCGGTCGGCCAGGACGTCGTCGGGGACCTTCGTGGTCGTCACGTCGGCGCCGAGGACGAGTCGGGCCGACGTCGCGTTGGCGACCGGGCGCAGCTGCTCGTGCCCCTGCGCCCGGGCCTCGTCGAGGATGACGTAGAGCGCGCCGCGGTCGTCGGTGAGCAGGCCGGGGCGGTCCCAGTCGACGGTGGGACGCTGGGTGAGGGCACCGGCGACCGCAGCGCCGGCGAGCAGGAGCACCGACAGGGCGATGCCGCCGACGACGGTCCGGCTCGGTCGGGCAGGCTCGACCTCGCGCCCACCGGGTGCGCCGGAGACGAACGCCGTGACCAGGCGGCGCCGGTTGAACGCGTGGGCCTCGACGAGGTCCTTCCTCGACGCCATCAGCCGAGCGCCCCGCGCACGGACTCGAACAGCCCGACCGCGACGACGAGCAGGGGCAGCAGCGCGATGAGTGCCGTCGACTCGAGGACGTCGCCGAGCCGCCCGCGCCGCACGGACGGGGCAGCCGGCACGAGCGTGGCGACGAGCAGGACCGCGCCGACGACGGCGAGCAGCGCGCTCAGCGTCGGGCGCCAGTCGTCGTGCAGGACGAGCACCGCGAGCGCCGTGGCCGCGAGCCCGGCGACACCCGACACCAGGCCGGCGAGCACCTCGCTGCCGGTGCGGTACTGCCGGGTGCGCAACATGACGACCAGGCACGCGTCGACGGCCAGCAGGGTGCCGGCAACGCCCAGGCTGACGGCCAGCGGAGCGGCGACCACGACCAGGAGGCCGACGGTGCCGGTGATGGCGAGCAGGATCTCGTGCGCGACCCGCGCGTCCGCGGCGACCTGCTGGCGCGCCACGTCGACGCCGGCAGCACGGTCGGCACGGTCGGTGCCGGCGACGAGGTCCGCGATCTCGGCGACGTCGGTGCCCGGCGGTGCAGTCGGGGTGGTCGGGGCGGTCGGGGTGGTCGGGGTGATCGGGGTGGTCGCGTTCGGCTCCACGGCCCCCATGACCGGGTGGGGCTCGGGGACGCGGGTCGAGGTGGCGCCCAGGGCCAGCCACGGGAACACGCTGCCGGCGAGCACGGCGAGGCAGAGCACCACCGTCATCACCTCGGCCGCGCCGACGGCCCCGTCGCCGGCGTCGAGGTAGAGGCCGAGGAGCAGGCCCAGCGCGCCGACGACCACGGGCGGGAAGACGAGGGTCCGCCCGGCGCCGAGGCCCAGCACGCAGGCCAGCCCGGCGAGGAGGGCACCCGCGCCCGCCCAGGCGAGTGGCCGGCCGAGCAGCGCGGCGTCCTGCGGCGCGAGCATCACGCCCGCCGCGGCGGCGTACCCGGCGCCGAGCCAGGCGACGCCGACCGCCGCCTCCGCCTCGCGCTGGACGCGGGACAGCACCACGGCACCGGCACACAGCCCGACGGCGACCGCGACGGTCGCGCCCGCAGCGAGGTCGGACCCACGCTGCACCAGCAGGGCCGCAGCGCCGAGGGCGAGGAAGAGGCTCGCCGCCACCAGTGCCGTACGACGACCCGTGGCCGGGCGCCACGGCTCGAGGTCCTCCTCGACGACGTCGGCCATCGCCTCGACGACGTCGTCGTAGACCCGTGGCGGCGGCTCGTCGACCCCGGCCGTGACGGTGAGCAGACCACCGTCCTCGACGCCCTGGAGGGTGAGCCCGGTGTCCGGGCCGAGCCGGCGGCCGTCGGCGGTGACGACCCGGTAGCCGCCGTGCACGGTGGCCGGGTCGAGCAGCCCGACGCTGCGGGCGAGCTCGGGGAGGAGCTCGGCGACCGGCACCGCCCCGGGCAGCACGAGGTCGACGCGCCGGGTGCCCGAGGTGACCGTCACCCGGACCAGCCCGGACGCGACCGTGCCTGGCGCCCGGCTGGCTTGCGTCATCTGCTCACACCTTCCCGAGAGGGTCGAGGGGGTCATCGTGGCACGGCCGCCCCGCCCGGCCCGGGGCGGTCGTGGCGGAGCCGTGGTGCTCAGTCCTGGAACCGTCCGGCGCCGCGGCGGTCGGCGGCGAGGTACTCGGCGTTGGACTGGTAGACGCTCTGGTGGCTGCGGTCGAGCAGGTCCTTGAGCTCCTGCATCGCCCAGTCCCAGGCGGCCTTCGAGGCGCGGTAGGCCTCCTGCTGCTGGCCGCTCCAGGTAGCGACCTTCGGGGCGACGTCCTGCTCGAGGTGGTTGAGGCTCTCGTCCATCTTGCGGACGGTGTTGTACATGGCCTGGGCGGCGGCGTCGAGGGCGCCGTGCTGCACGCGCAGGCCGTCGAGGGATCCGAAGTCAGCGGTCATCGTGGTGTCTCCTCAGCTCTGGGGGTGTGCCTGGTGTGCGGACGGGGTCACTGGGCGCCGAGGCGGTTGAGCAGCGCGTTCATGCCCGCGCCCTGCGCCTCGTCGACGGCCCGGTTGTCGGCCTCGGTCGCGGTCAGCGCGGCGTGGAACCGGTCCAGCGCGCCGGTGACGACCCGGTGCTTCTCCACCCATGCGGCCTTGAGCTGCTGGAAGGTGAGGCCCCCGGTGCCGACCCAGGCCCGCTGCATGTTCGCGAGGTCCGCCTCCATCTGGGCGGAGTGCTGCGCGAGCTCCTGCTTGGCCTGGACGACGCGGTCCGCGATCTGCTTCAGCGCCCCTTCTGCGTGGCCGAACTCGACATCCGACATCTGTTGCTCCTTGGTCAGTGGGGCTGCCGCCCCGCGGTCATCTCCCTGTGCGGCTCCCGAGAAGCACCCACTGCCAGTAAGAGCCGGTGTCGTGCCTGCTACCCGGACGGCGACCGGCGCGAAACCTCAGCTCGTGATTTCCCACAGGTGGCGGAACAGGCCGACCGCGACCACCAGCGACCCGACCGCGAGGGTGCCGCACAGCGCCTCGGCGACCTCGGCACGACGGGCCCACCAGGTCGAGCGCCACCCCCGCCCGACGAGGACCGCGGCGACGACGAGCGCCACGCCGACGGCGACGGCGACGGCGGCCGGCGCGAGCAGGGCGGGCAGGTCGGCGGCGGCCCCGTCCGGCTGGACGCCGAGCAGCACCGCGGCGAGCAGGGCCAGGGCGAGGACACCCGCGACGCGGAGCAGGCGCCGGGCCGCGCGGTGGCGGTGGTTGCGGGCGGCGAGCAGCAGGCAGGCGCCCCCGAAGCCGACCAGGCACCGGGCGCCGGTGCGGTCCGGCGGCAGGTCGGCGGTCCACAGCAGCAACGGCGCCGACAGGGCGACGACGACGAGGATCGCGACCGACGCCGCCCGGAGCGTGCGCCCGGCGCGTTCGGCGACGTCGGCGACACCGGCGACACCGGCGACACCGGCGACACCGGCGGCCGGTACGACGGACCGTCCGCGCCCACCCTCGGCGGGCTCGCGCGCGGACCAGGCGGTGACGGCGAGCCGGTCGAGGTCGAGGAGGTGGTCGTCGGGCACGTCGACCGCGAGCCCCGGCGCGAGCCGGGCCGCCAGCACGGCCGCGAGGAGGAGCACCGCCCAGATCGCCTGGGCGGGAGCTCCGGTGAGCGGGGCGGTGCCGGCGACGACGAAGGTGGCCGTGCCGGCCACCAGCCAGACGTGGAGGGCCTGCTCGGCGGGGCTGCCCGACCGGCCCAGGGCGCGACCGGCGGCAGCCGTGACCGCGGCGGCGAGGCCGACCGCGCCCAGCACCACCGGCAGCCGCCCGGGGTGCGGGTCCCAGAGCACGGCGAGCGTCGCGGCAGCCGCGAAGGCCGGGGCCGCCACGACGCGCTGGGCGGCGCGGGCGCCGTACGGGAGGCAGCCGGCGAGCGCAGCCAGCCCGAGCACGACGACCCCGGGCCAGCGCTCGTCCTCCGGCAACGACGCGGTGCACAGCCCGGCGAGGAGGGCGGCGGCGACGGCGGCGCAGAGCCACGCCGCCGGCCCCGTGCCGGGCACGAGCCCGGGGTCGCGCCGGCCCGTGGCGGTCGCGGTCCGGCGCGGCGCGGCACGATCCGCGGGCTCGACGGCGACGAGCAGGGCACCGGGCTGCAGGCCGGCTGCACCGACCCGGTCGGTCATCCGGAGCGGGGCACCGGTGGGCGTGACGAGCGGCAGCGGCGCCGGCAGGTGCGCCTCGGCGGCGTACACGCGGGCGACGTCGGCGAGGGTCGCGCCGGCGGGAACGGTCAGGTCGAGCACCCCACCCGGTCCGTGCACGGTCACGGCGGTGACCGTCCCAGCCGAGGACGGCCGGGACGACGGACGCGACATCGTGGCTCCCGGGATTGGTGGCTGTGCCCGCAGGGTAGTCCTCGACCTCATGCGGCCCCACCTAACCGCCCGGCGACCGGCCTATCATCGTGGGCGTCGCATCGCGACGATCGGGCGTCGACGACAGGGGACCACGGCGTGACCGTGACGCAGGACAGGACCGGCAGCAGCCCGGAGGGCGCGGACCGCCCGGCCCCGGCCGGTGCGCTGACCCAGCGGGGCCGTCGTGGCGAGCGCCCGGACCTCCCCTCGGGCCGGCTCCAGGTCGAGCCACCCCCGCGCGTCCGGCCCGGCGAGGGCGCCGCCGGGATGGCCATGAACGCGATCCCGATGCTCGGCAGCCTCGGTGCGATCGTGCTGGTCGCGGGCGTCGGCGGCACGGGGCAGGGCCTGGTGCTGCGCCTCGTCGCGGCCGGCATGTTCCTGCTCGCCACGGTCGGCTTCATCCTCGTGCAGGTCGACCGGCAGCGCCGCCAGCGCCACCAGCAGGTGACCGGCTCCCGCACCGAGTACCTCCACTACCTGTCCACCGTCCGCGAGGCGGCCCGCGCCGCCGCCGGGCAGCAGCGCAGCGCCCTGGCCTGGACGCACCCCGAGCCGACCGCCCTGGCGGCCCTCGCCGAGGACCGCTCGCGGGTGTGGGAGCGGTCGTCCGCCGACCCCGCCTTCCTCGAGGTGAGGTACGGCGTGTGCGCCCAGCCGCTCGCCCTCGAGCTGGTGCCGCCCCGGGACGTCCCCCTCGACGCCGACCCCGCCTCCGCGTCGGCCCTGCACCGGCTGCTCGCCGTGCACCGGACGCAGCCGGACCTGCCCGCGTCGGTCGACCTGCGCGCCTTCGACCGGGTCGAGGTGTGCGGCGGCGAGGAGGAGGCGCGCGGCCTGGCCCGGGCGCTGATCGCCTCGGCCACGACCTTCCAGTCCCCGGAGAACCTGCTCGTCGCCGTCCTCGCGACCGACGCGACGCTGGCCCACTGGGACTGGGTGAAGTGGCTGCCGCACGCCCACAGCCGGCACCAGACCGACGCGGTCGGGCCGGCCCGGATGGTCTCGACGTCGCTGGGCGACCTCGCGGCGATGCTGCCGCCGGACCTCGGCGAGCGGCCGCGGTTCGGCACCGACGAGCGCGCCGCGCTCCCCCACATCCTGCTGGTCACCGACGGCGCACAGCTGCCGCCCGGCAACCACCTGGTCCCGGAGGACGGCCTGCACGGCGTCACCGTCCTGGACCTGTCCGCACGCTGGGGGGAGCTCGAGCACCCCACGGCGCTGCGGCTCGAGCTCGGCGGGCGCGACGACCGCAGCGCCGAGGACGGCCGGGTGCCGCTGACCGCGCTCCGGGTGCGCAGCGAGCCGGTGCCGGCCCGCGGGGACCAGTGCGGCCTGGCCTCGGCGGAGGCGCTCGCCCGCCGGTTGACACCGCTGTTCACCCCCACCAGCGGCGCGGCCGTCGGCGACGACGCCGCCGACATCTCGGCGCCGACCGACTTCATGGACCTGCTCGGCCTGGGCGACGTCCACGCCTTCGACCCGGCCAGCGCCTGGCGGTCGCGACCGGCCCGCGACCGGCTGCGCGTGCCGATCGGTGTCGGCGACGCGGCGGCACCGATCCACCTCGACATCAAGGAGTCCGCCCAGCAGGGGATGGGTCCGCACGGCCTGGTCATCGGCGCGACCGGGTCCGGCAAGTCCGAGCTGCTGCGCACCCTCGTGCTCGGCCTGGCGATGACCCACTCCCCCGAGCAGCTGAACATGGTGCTCGTCGACTTCAAGGGCGGCGCGACCTTCGCCGGGATGTCCGCGATGCCGCACGTCTCGGCGGTGATCACCAACCTGTCGCAGGAGCTGACCCTCGTCGACCGCATGCAGGACGCGCTGTCCGGGGAGATGGTGCGTCGCCAGGAGCTGCTCCGCGGGTCCGGCAATTTCGCCTCGGTCCGCGACTACGAGAAGGCCCGGCTCTCCGGCGACCCCGCCGGGGCCGGACTCGCGCCGCTGCCCTCGCTGTTCATCGTCGTCGACGAGTTCAGCGAGATGCTCGCCGCCAAGCCCGAGTTCATCGACCTCTTCGTCGCGATCGGCCGGCTCGGCCGCTCCCTGGGACTTCACCTGCTGCTGGCCTCGCAGCGGCTCGAGGAGGGCCGGCTGCGCGGGCTCGAGTCGCACCTGTCGTACCGGATCGGGCTGCGCACCTTCAGCGCGCAGGAGTCACGCGCGGTGCTCGGCGTCCCCGACGCCTACGAGCTGCCGGCGGTGCCCGGGTTGGGCTACCTCAAGCCCGACCCGACCGCGCTGACCCGGTTCAAGGCGGCCTACGTCTCGGGACCGCCGGAGACCGGGCGCCGGCGTGGCACCCGCGACGGCGGCGGGCGGGCCATCGGCATCCTGCCGTTCACCATCTCGGAGGTGCAGACCTTCGACGACCCGCGCGCGGACGAGGTGCCGGAGGAGGTCGCGGCGCCGACGGGCGAGGAGTCCGCGTCCCTGCTCGACGTCGCGGTCGCCCGGATGGCCGGGCGCGGCCCGGCAGCCCACCAGGTGTGGCTCCCGCCCCTGGACACCCCGGACACGCTCGACTCCCTCATGCCGGACCTGGCCGCGCACCGCGACCTCGGCCTGGTGTCGGCGCGGTGGCGGCAGGCCGGCACCCTCACCGTCCCCCTCGGCACGGTCGACCGGCCACGCGAGCAGCGGCGCGACACGCTCACCGTCGACCTCAGCGGCGCCGCCGGGCACGTCGCGGTCGTCGGCGGCCCGCGCAGCGGCAAGTCCACGCTGCTGCGCACCATCGTCACCAGCCTCGCGCTGACCACGACGCCGCTGGAGTCGCAGTTCTACGTCCTCGACTTCGGAGGCGGCGCGTTCGCACCGCTGGCGGGCCTGCCGCACGTCGCCGGCGTCGGCACCCGCTCGGAGCCGGAGGTGGTGCGCCGCATCGTCGCGGAGGTCAAGGGCGTCGTCGACCGGCGCGAGGCGTGGTTCCGCCAGCACGGCATCGACTCGATCGAGACCTACCGCAGGCGCCGCGCCCAGGGCCGCGCGGACGACGGGTACGGCGACGTGTTCCTCGTCGTCGACGGGTGGAGCACGCTGCGGGCGGAGTTCGACGACCTCGAGCTCGAGATCCAGCAGCTCGCCGGGCGCGGCCTGACCTTCGGCCTGCACGTCGTCACCGCCTCGACCCGCTGGCCCGACTTCCGCGCCGCGATGCGCGACCTGCTCGGCACCCGCCTCGAGCTGCGCCTCGGCGACCCCATCGACTCCGAGATCGACAGGAAGGTTGCGGCGCTGGTGCCGGCCGACCGCCCCGGGCGCGGGCTGGTGCCCGGCAAGCTGCACTTCCTCGCCGCGCTGCCGCGCACCGACGGCGACTCCTCGGCACAGACGCTCGGCGACGGCGTGGAACGGCTCGTCGGCGCCGTGGCGGGGGCCTGGCGCGGTCCGGCGGGCCCGAAGCTGCGGCTGCTGCCGGACCGCATCACCCTCGACGACGTACGACGACTGGCCGGTCCGCCGCCCGAGCGGTCGCTGCTGCTGGCTGTCGACGAGAAGGACCTGGCCCCGGTCGCGCTCGACGTCGACGCCGAGCCGCACCTGTTGCTCTTCGGCGACGGGGGCTCGGGCAAGTCCGCCTTCCTGCGCACCTACTGCCACGAGGTGATGCGCACCCGCACGCCGGCCGAGGCGCAGGTGGTGCTGCTCGACTACCGCCGCTCGCTGCTCGGCGAGGTGCCGGAGGAGTACCTCCTCAACTACCTCACCTCGTCCACCCAGGCGCAGCCGGCGCTGAACGACCTCGCGACCTACCTGCACAACCGCCTGCCCGGGCCGGACGTGACGCCGGACCAGCTGCGCAACCGGTCGTGGTGGTCGGGCGCGGAGGTCTTCGTCGTGGTCGACGACTACGACCTGGTCGCCACCCAGCAGAGCTCGCCGGTCGCGCTGCTGCAGCCGCTGCTGGCCCAGGCCCGCGACGTCGGGCTGCACCTCGTGGTGGCCCGCCGCTCCGGCGGCGCCTCACGGGCGCTCTACGAACCGGTCGTGCAGACCCTGCGCGACCTGGCGATGCCCGGCCTGGTGCTGTCCGGCAGCCGCGACGAGGGCGTGCTGCTCGGCACCGTGCGCCCGGAGCCGGCGCCGCCCGGCCGCGGCCGCCTGGTCACCCGCGACCAGGGCACCGAGGTCGTCCAGCTGGCGTGGACCGACCCCTCACTCTGAGCGGCTCGTCGCGTCGTCCGCGGTGGTGGCCGCGGCGGTCCCACCAGCGTCGTCACCGCGGGGCGCGGCGACGAGGGCAGCCAGGCCCGTGGTGATCGGGACGGCGAGCACGAGGCCGATCGAGGTGACCAGGGTGCGCACGACCTCCTCCGCGAGCTGCTCGGTGGAGAGCAGCTCGAGCAGCGGCCGGTCGTACACCTTGAGCAGCATCAGCAGGATCAGCGCGGTGCCGACGTAGGCGAACACGATCGTGTAGATCGTCGAGGCGATGTGGTCGCGACCGATGCGCATCGCGCTGGCGAAGACCTCGGCCCGCGAGGCCCCGGGGCTCGCGGCCCGCAGCTCCCAGACCGCCGAGGCCTGCGTGATGGTGACGTCGTTGAGGACGCCGAGGCCGGCGATGACCAGCGCGCAGCCCAGCAGCGCCTGGAAGTCGAGGGCGGCGAAGGTCGCGATGATCGCGCCGCTCTCGTCGCTGATGCCGGTCAGGTGCGCGTCGCTGATCGCGAGCACACCCAGGCCGGCGGTCAGCACGATGCCGACCAGCGTGCCGGCGAGCGCCGTGCTGGTGCGCAGCGAGAAGCCGTGGGTCGTGTAGAGGACGACGAACATGATCGCTGCCGCGCTGGTCAGCGCGACGCCGACGCCGGGCGAGCCGTCGAGCAGCGCGGGCAGCATCCACCACCACACCACGGCGCCGCCGAACGCGAGGCCGAGGAGCGAGAACAGCCCGCGCCAGCGGGCGATCGCGAGCACGACCACGACGAAGAACACCGCGAGCCAGCGCAGCGTGCCGTCCCGGTCGATCCCGAAGAAGGAGTACGACGCCGCGCCGCTCGTGTCGTCGGCGGCGGGCGGTCGGCGGAGCAGCTGGACGGTGTCGCCCTCGCTGAGGCCGGAGTCGAGCACCTCCGGCGGGACCGAGACCTCGACCGGGCCGTCCTCGCCGTCGACCTGCACCTGCAGGGTGCTGCAGCCGGACCCGTCCGGCAGGCCCTGCCCGGGGCAGCGCGGGCCGACGGAGGTGATCTCGCCGCTCGGGAAGGTGACACCCGGGGCGGCGAACTGCGCCGCCTCCCCGCCCTCGCGCGCGGCGCGCTCGACGGCGTCCCCGGGCGGGAACCACACGACCAGGCCGACCAGGGTGAGCAGCAGCGAGACGCCGAGCCCGGCCAGCAGCACGGTCCGGGCGGTGCTGCCGACCCGGATCTCGTCGTCGACGCCGCTGCTCGCCCGGTGGGAGTGTCCGTGACCCATGGGCACCAGCCTCCCAGCCGGAACCTACGATGCGCCCCGTGCCCCGTCGCGTCCCCGTCGTCGCCCTCACCGGCCACCTCGGTGCCGGCAAGACGACCCTGCTCAACCACCTGCTGCGCCAGCCCGGCGCCCGGGTCGGCGTGGTGGTCAACGACTTCGGTGCGATCAACGTCGACGCCGCGCTCGTCAGCGGCCAGGTCGACGAGCCGGCCTCGATCGCCGGCGGCTGCCTGTGCTGCCTCGAGGACGCCGGTGGCCTCGACGACGCGCTGGAGAAGCTGGCCCAGCCCCGGCGCGGCCTCGACGTCATCGTGGTCGAGGCCAGCGGGATCGCCGAGCCCGGCGCGCTCGCCCAGATGATCCGCGCCAGCACCGCGCCCCACGTCCGGCCCGGTGGCGTCGTCGACGTCGTGGACGCGGCCCACTACTTCGACACCGTCGACGGGGGCGGCATGCCACCGGCCCGCTTCGCGGTCGCGACCCTGGTCGTGCTGAACAAGTGCGACCTCGTCGACGAGGCCACGCTGCAGCGGATCGAGGGCCGGGTGCGGGAGATCAACCCCGGCGCGCACGTCGTGCGCACCACGGCGGGGAAGGTGGACCCCGCGCTCGTGTACGACGTCGCCTCGCTCGAGGAGCCGGAGGACGAGCTGCCGATCGCCGCACTCCTGCGTGCGGATCCCCCCGCAGCGGAGGGCCACGTGCACGCCGCGTCCGCCGACGCCTCGGTGGCCGGTCCGGTCGAGCCGGCGCCGCTGGTCGACCTGCTCGCGAACCCGCCCGCTGGCGCCTACCGGGTGAAGGGCAGGGTCGCGGTCCACGACGGTGGGCGCCGGCGCGGGTTCGTGGTGCACGTCGTCGGGCGGCAGGTCGACGTCGCGCCGTGCCCGCCCCCGGCCACCAGCACGCTCGTGGCCATCGGGCTCGACCTCGACCCGGCGGTCGTCGTACCCGCGCTGGAGGGGGCGCTGCGCCCGGCCGACGGCCCCGACCCGTCCGGCCTGCGCCGGCTGCGCCTGCTCGCCCGCTGACCCTCCTCGGCAGAACTAGAACACGTTATCGTTCGGCCATGAGCGAGACCGCGGCCGCGACCACCCCCCTCCTGCCCGAGTACGACGTTGTCGTGGTCGGCTCCGGCGGCGGGGCCATGACCGGCGCGGCGCTGGCCGCGCGGGCCGGGCTGCGGACCCTGGTGCTCGAGCGCACGCCGCTGATCGGCGGCACGTCGGCCTACTCCGGCGGCGCGTGCTGGTTGCCGGGCACCGACGTGCAGCAGCGGGCCGGCCTGCCGGACTCGACCGAGGGCGCCCGCGCGTACCTGGAGGCGGTCCTCGACAAGCCCGACCACGAGCGGGTGGAGGCGCTGCTGCGCCAGGCTCCGCGGCTGGTCGCGGCGCTCGAGGCGGACCCACTCATGGACTTCGAGTGGATCCCGTTCTCGGAGTACTACGACGCACCGGGCCGGGTCCCGATGGGCCGCTCCGTCCAGCCGTCGGCGATCCGCCGCGACGAGCTCGACCCGCGGGTCGGCGAGCTGCTGCGCCCGCCGGTCGAGCGCGACCGGGCCGGGCAGCGCGGCCGGTCGACCCTGTCGGGCGGGCAGGCACTCATCGGCCGGCTCGCCGCGATGCTGCTGCGCGACGGCGGCACGATCGCCACCCACCACCACGTCACCGGCTTCCGGCGCGACGACGACGGCCGGCTCACGACCGTGCTCGCCGACGGCCCCGACGGGCCGGTCGAGGTGCGCGCGGCCCGCGGCGTGCTGGTCGCGGCCGGCGGGTTCGAGGGCAGCCCGGAGCGCCGCGCGGCGCACGGCACGCCCGGCCGGGCCGAGTGGACGATGGCGCCACGGGGCACCAACACCGGCGAGGTCATCGACGCGGCCGCCGCGGTCGGCGCGGCGACCGACTGGTCGGGCGAGGGCTGGTTCTGCCCCGGCCTGCTGCAGCCCGACGGCAGCGGCACCTTCACCCTCGGCTTCCGCAGCGGCCTCATGGTCGACCAGGCCGGGCGCCGCTACGCCAACGAGTGCCTGCCCTACGACCGCTTCGGCCGGGCGATGGCCGCCGCGCCGGAGCGCACCCCGTCGTGGTTCCTCTTCGACTCCCGGGAGGGCGGCCGTCTCCCCGCGATCGCGATGCCCGAGGGCGACCCGGCCGAGCACCTCGCCGCCGGCACGTGGAAGCAGGCCGACACCGTCGAGGGACTGGCCGGGGCGACCGGCCTCGACCCGGACGTGCTGGCGGAGACCGTCGCGCGGTTCAACGCCTTCACCGAGCGCGGCGTCGACGAGGACTTCGGTCGCGGCGAGGACGAGTACGACACCTTCTTCGCCTCCGCCGGCAGCCCCAACAAGGCACTGGTCCCGCTCGACCAGCCGCCCTTCTACGCCGCGACCTTCGTGCTCTCCGACCTCGGCACCAAGGGCGGCCTGGTCACCGACGCCGCCGGTCGCGTGCTCGACACCGCCGGCGACCCGATTCCGGGCCTCTACGCCGCGAGCAACTCCACGGCGTCCGTGTTCGGCTCCGCCTACCCCGGCCCCGGCGCCCCGCTCGGCGCGGCGATGGTGTTCGCGTCGCTGGCGGTGGAGGACATGGCGGGCTGAGCGGTGCAGGAATCCCCGCTCAGCCGGGGATTCCTGCGCTTGTCGACGTTTGCAACGGCCACTAACCGCAAGAAGAAGTCACCAGGCTCGCCACCCGGGCACCGCGGTACGACGGTCAGTCGGTCAGTCGGTCGCGGCGAGCCGGGCGAGCACGCCCTCGGCGAAGTCACCGAGCTGGCGCACCTGCTCGTCGCTGAGCCCGGCGAAGAAGAGCTCCCGCACGAGCTCGACGTGCCCGGGCGCAGCCGCCTCGATCGCGACGCGCCCCTCGGGCGTCAGGTCGACGAAGGCGCCGCGGCGGTCGTCGGCGCAGTGGCGGCGCACGACGAGGTTGCGGGCCTCCATCCGGGAGACCTGCTTGGACACCCGGCTCTTCTCCCACTGCAGCCGCTCGCCGAGCTCGAACATCCGCAGCGAGCCCTCGGCCTCCTCGGGGGTGAGCTCGACGAGGATCGCGTAGTCGGACAGCGAGAGGCCGGTCGCGGCCTGGAGCTGGCGGTTGATCCGGGCGTTGAGCTGGGCGTGGAGGTCGAGCCAGCTGCGCCACGTGCGCTGCTGGTTGTCGTCCAGCCAGTTCGACGTACCCATCCGGGCGATTCTAGCGGAGGATGTTGACACATCCACGACCTCGGAGGAGGGTTGTTGACATGGCAACCATCGACCTCGACGCGATCACGAAGGACCGCGAGCGGATCAAGCGGGAGTACCTCCCCCCCGAGGGCGAGCGGCCGGAGAGCAGCGCCCGCGGGATCCACCACGCCGCGCTGCTGTCGTCGGACGTACGACGGACCATCGAGTTCTACCAAGGCCTGCTGGAGTTCCCGCTGACCGAGATCTTCGAGAACCGCGACTACGCGGGCTCCGACCACTTCTTCTTCGACGTCGGCGCCGGCAACCTGCTCGCCTTCTTCACCCTGCCCGGCCTCGACCTCGGGCCCTACCGGGAGGTCCTGGGCGGGCACCACCACATCGCCATCTCGGTCACCCGGGAGAAGTGGGACCACCTGCGGGCCAGGCTCGACGACGCTGGTGTCGACTACCACCTCGAGTCGAAGGTGTCGCTCTACTTCGCCGGCCCCGACGGCGAGCGGCTCGAGCTGCTCGCCGACCCGCTCGGCGAGATGTACGGCACCAAGGTCCTCTGACCCGGCCACGGCGTCGCGCCGTGTGACCAACCCCACTCGTCCAAGAACGCGGGTGGATTGGTCACCCCACCCGTGGACCGGCCTACGATCACCGCGGCCTGTCGACTGCTAGTAGGGGATTTGCGTGAGCGTCATCGAGGAGAAGTTCGACCGCTGGAAGCACCACGAGGAGCTCGCGGAGGCGATGATCCCGGTCGTCGGCAAGCTGCACCGCGAGAAGGACGTCACGATCCTGCTCCACAGCCGCTCGCTGGTGAACAAGTCGGTCATCGACATCCTCAAGACCCACCGCTACGCGCGCCAGATCGACGGCGTCGAGCTGTCGGTCACCGACACCTTCCCCTTCCTCGAGGCGATCGCCGACCTCGACCTGGGCGCCTCGAAGATCGACCTCGCGCTGCTGGTGCGCGCCTACCGCTCCTCGGGCGAGGGCTCCTCCGTCGCCGAGTTCACCGCGCAGGCCCTGGCCGACGCGACCGGTGAGAACAAGCCCTCCGCGCCCGGCTCGCAGGACGTCGTCCTCTACGGCTTCGGCCGCATCGGCCGCCTCGTCGCCCGCCTGCTCGTCGAGAAGTCCGGCTCCGGCAACGGCCTGCGCCTGCGCGCCGTCGTCGTCCGCAAGGGCAAGGGCGACGACCTCAAGAAGCGCGCCTCGCTGCTGCGCCGCGACTCGATCCACGGGGCCTTCAAGGGCTCGATCACGGTGGACGAGGAGAAGAACCAGATCATCGCCAACGGCAACGTGATCCAGGTGATCTACTCGAACGCGCCGAGCGAGGTCGACTACACCGAGTACGGCATCAAGGACGCCATCCTCATCGACAACACCGGCATCTGGCGCGACCGCGAGGGCCTCTCGCAGCACCTGCGCCCGGGCATCGCCAAGGTGCTGCTGACCGCGCCGGGCAAGGGCGACGTCCCGAACATCGTGCACGGCGTCAACCACCTCGGCGTCGACCTCGACGAGCGCGTGCTGTCGTGCGCGTCCTGCACCACCAACGCGATCGTCCCGCCGCTCAAGGCGATGGACGACGAGTTCGGCATCACCCGCGGCCACGTGGAGACGGTCCACTCGTTCACCAACGACCAGAACCTGCTGGACAACTACCACAAGGCCGACCGCCGCGGCCGCTCCGCGCCGCTCAACCTCGTCATCACCGAGACCGGCGCCGCCTCGGCCGTCGCCAAGGTCCTCCCGGACCTCGACGCCAAGATCACCGGCAACTCGATCCGCGTCCCCACCCCGGACGTGTCGATCGCGATCCTGAGCCTGCAGCTCAAGCGCGAGACCACCCGCGAGGAGGTCAACGCCCACCTGCGCCAGACCTCGCTGGTCGGTCCGATGGCCCGCAACCTCGACTACACCGTCGCCACCGACGCCGTGTCGACCGACTTCATCGGCGCTCGTGCGGCCTCGATCGTCGACGGCAACGCCTCGATCGTCGACGGCGACAGCGCGATCCTCTACGTCTGGTACGACAACGAGTTCGGCTACTCCTGCCAGGTGCTGCGCACCGTGCAGTACATCTCGGGCGTCGAGTACCCGACCTTCCCGCGGGCCTGAGCGCCTGCTGACGTGAGCTGACCCCGGGCCGGACGGCCCGGGGTCAGTGCGTCTTCCGGGGCGCTGTCACCCGTCCGGAGGGTCCGGTCAGCCCCCCGCCTCGGCGACGATCTCGGAGAGCCGGCGCACCTGAGCGACCTTCTCCTCGTCGGTGGCCGCCAGCGGGTTGAGCAGCAGCGTGCGCACGCCGGCCGCGTGCAGGTCGGCCACGTGCCGTCGCACCGCGTCCTCGTCGCCGAGCAGGCTGACGGCGTCCACCAGCTCGTCGGGTACGGCCGCAGCCGCGTCCGCCTTGCGGCCCGCGAGGTAGAGGTCCTGGATCTCCGCGGCCTCGGCCTCGTAGCCGTAGCGGCGGGCGAGCTGGTTGTAGAAGTTCTTGTCCCGCGCCCCCATGCCGCCGATGTAGAGCGCCAGCTGGTTGCGGATCGCCTGCAGGGCCTCCGGGGTGGTCTCGCCCAGCTGGAAGGCGATCTGCAGCTGGATGTCGAGCTCGCCCAGCGCCGGGTCGCGGCGGCTGAAGCCCTCCTCGAGCGACTCGCCCCACGCCTGCTGCGCCTTGTGCGGGTGGAAGAACAGCGGCTGCCAGCCGTTGGCGAGCTCCGCCACGAGCGCCACGTTCCTCGGCCCCAGCGCCGCGACCGAGATCGGGATCTCGCTGCGCACCGGGTGGTTGATGATCTTGAGCGGCTTGCCGAGGCCCGAGCCGCCGTCCTCCTTCGTGAGGGGGATCGTGTAGTGCTGGCCGCGGAACTGCACGGGCTCGCGCTGCCACACCCGGCGGCAGATCTCGATCACCTCACGGGTGCGACCCAGCGGGGCGTCGTACCGCACGCCGTGGAAGCCCTCGACCACCTGCGGGCCGGACGCGCCGAGGCCGAGCGTGAACCGCCCCCCGGAGACGTAGTCGATGCCGGCCGCGGTCATCGCGGTCAGGGACGGGGTGCGCGTGTAGACCTGCAGGATCGCCGACATCAGCTCCAGCCGCTCGGTGCGCGCGGCGATGTAGCCGAGCTGGCTGACGGCGTCGAAGGAGTAGGCCTCCGGGATGGCGACCAGCTCGAGGCCGTTGCGCTCGTACTCCTGCAGCAGCTCGACGGTCTCGGCGAACCCGCCCGCGTAGTCGATGATCATTCCCAGGCGCATGGGCGCGCTCCTCTCGGTGGGGGGCAGTGCCGGACCATCCTGCCGCAGCCGGGCCCCCGGTCCGGTCAGCGTCCGCCGGCCACGCGCAGCGTCGTCGCGGTGACGTACGACGCCGCGTCGCTCATCAGCCACGCCACCGCCTCGGCGATCTCCTCCGGCTGCCCCGCCCGGCCCAGCGGCACCTGCGGCGCCATCCGGGTGAGCCGCCCGGGGTCGCCGGTGGTGGCGTGCAGCTCGGTCTCGACGAGCCCGGGCGCGACCGCCACGACGCGGATGCCGCGGCCGGCGACCTCGAGGCCCAGCCCGCGGGTGAACAGGTCGAGGCCCGCCTTCGCCGCGGCGTAGTGGACGTACTCCCCCGGCGAGCCGAGGGTCGCGGCACCGGAGGTGACGTTGACGACCACGCCGCCTGCTCCCATCCGCTCCACGGCAGCGCGGGCGACGAGCATCGGCGCGGTCAGGTTCACCTCGACCGTGCGCCGCACCTCGTCGGCCGGGGTGTCCACCAGCGGCGCGAACCGGTAGGTCGCGCCAGCGTTGTTGATCAGGCCGGTGAGCCCGCCCATCCGGTCCGCCGCGTCGAGCAGCGCGTCGATGCCGGCGTCCGTCGTGACGTCGCCGGCGACCGCCACGCACCGCACGCCGGTCGCCTCCAGCGAGGCCACCACCGCCCTGGCGCTGTCGGTGTCGGCGCGGTGGCCGAGGACGAGGTCGTGCCCGGCCTGGGCCAGCCGGGCGGCGACGGCCGCCCCGATCCCCCGGGTCCCTCCGGTGACGATGGTGAGCGGCATGCCCGAATCCTGCCAAGGATTCGGTGGCCCCGGGCAGGTCCTAGCATGTGGAGCCCTGTGGAGCCCGTCGCGAGGACCGTCGCGAGGACCCGTCCCGAGGAGCAGACCATGAGCGAGCGCCAGGTGCGACGCAGCAACGCGCTGCGTGAGGCGTGGTTCACCGCAGCCAACGAGATCCTCGCGACCGAGGGCTACGGCGCGCTGAAGCTCGCCCCGCTGTGCCGCCGGCTCGGCGTCACGACGGGGTCGTTCTACCACTCCTTCGACAACTGGCAGGACTTCACCGACGCGCTGCTCGAGGCGTGGCTGGACGAGCGGACCCAGCAGACCGTCGACATCGTCAACCAGCACGACGACCCGGTCACCCGGCTGATGATGCTCGCCGAGGCCAGCTCGCAGCTGCTGCACCGTGCCGAGGCGGCGATCCGGGTGTGGGCGGGCGTCGACGAGCGGGTGGCCGCCTTCCAGCGCGACGTCGACCAACGGCGCTACGAGGTGGCGCACGCCGCGCTCGTCGAGATCGTCGGCGAGGAGCGGGCGCCGCAGTACGCCGCCTGGGCGATGAGCACCCTCGTCGGCTTCGAGATGCTCGCCGAGGGCCAGGACGGCGAGCGCCTCTACTGGGCGCTGCAGCAGGTCCTCGCGGCCGCCCGCGCCGCGGCCTGAGCACTCCCGGCGGCACCTCCCAGGCCACCTGCGGCCTGCCCTTGAGGTCCGTCGCTCGCCGGCGCACACTGGACGGTGGGGGTCCCTCGGGGAAGGACGCGAACCATGACCGATGACGACATCGGCACCGGCGTCGACACCCTCGCCGACACCGTCGCCGAGACCCACGACGTGCTCAGCAAGCGGCTCGCCGAAGCAGGAGCGTGCCGCCCCACCCGGGACCGGCCACGCGACCGCGTGCGCGCGACCGACCCGTTCCTGGCGAGCACCAGCCGCCACGTCGCGGCGGTCAACGCCGTGCTGGGCCCGGCCGCCCGCCGCCACCTCCCGGACGGCCGGCAGCGGGCACACGAGCTCGTCCACCAGAGCCGGCTCCTCGAGGCCGCCCTCTTCCAGACCAAGTCGAAGCTCTACGGCTCGACTTTCGCCGTACGCCGCCCGTGGACGTCGGTGTGGGACGAGGTGACCGCGGAGTTCGACGCGTGGTGGCGCCTCGAACGGGCGCTGGTCGACGACATCGCCGCGGCCGCGCCGGCCGACGAGCGCGAGCGGCTCGCCGAGCGGCTCTTCCACGCCGAGCAGCACGTGCCCACCCGGCCGCACCCCTACCTCCCCCACCAGGGGGTGCCGGGCCGGGTGGCACGCCAGGTCGCGATGCGCGTCGACCGGTTCTGGGACACCGCCGAGGGCCGGATGGTCCCCGAGCCGGTGCACCCGCACCGCTCGCGCGAGGGCCGGCTGACGCAGTACCTGCTGGCCGACCCGCACGTCGACCCACCGGCACCGGACGAGGGATGACCGGATCCGGGGCGTGAGCAGCGACACGGGTCGATGGTGACCACGACCACTGCGCCACCGCCCGGGTGCGTGGCGCAATGGAACGTCAGCCCTCCCCGGTCCCGGGGAGGCCGCCCACGCGCGCCGAGGCCCGCGACGACGTGGTGCGACATCGATCGACGATGAGGTAGTCGCGGGCACGGGAGAGCCAGCAGTACGCCGGCCGCAGGGGTTTCGCCCCGTGCGACGGCTCGGGGCGAAGGAATCGTTCCGGGGCACCAGCAGCCCCAGCCCGACAGGTCCCCTCTCGCAGGCGTCGCTGCGGAGAACCTCCGGATGTCCACCACCTTCGTGCGCGCTGCCGCGCGCCTGCTCGTCGTGCCCGTCGCCACCTCGGTCTTCCTGGCCGCGCCCGCCCCGGCGAGCCACGCCGTCGACCGGGCGGTCGCGACGACCACCCTCACCGCGGGCAGCCCGACGGCCGCCCGGGTCCAGCGCAAGGTCACGCGCGTCGCCCTCGGCGAGCGCGCGGTCGCCAAGGCGCGCAGCCGCGCCGGCAGCCCCTACCGCTACGGCGCCAACGGCCCGCGCGCCTTCGACTGCTCCGGCCTGACCCAGTGGGTCTACAAGAAGCTCGGCAAGCGCCTGCCCCGCACGTCGGGCGCCCAGGCCGGCGCCGTGCGCCGGGTCGGCAAGCCACGCCGCGGCGACCTCGTGTTCTTCCACAGCGGCGGCCGCGTCTACCACGTCGGCATCTACGCCGGGAAGCGCAAGGTCTGGCACGCCTCGCGACCGGGCCACCCGGTCGCGAAGGAGCGGATCTGGACGCGCTCGGTCTTCTACGGCCGGGTCCGCTGAGGCCCGGCGGGCGTCGTACCCCTTCCGGCGTGCGGGATCATCGGGGCGTGGTCATCTACGTCGACGACATGCAGCTCGCCGCCCGGGTCGGCCCCGTCGACGGCGTCTGGTCCCACCTGCTCTCCGACCTGCCGGGAGCGGCGGGCCGCGCCGAGCTGGTCGCCTTCGCCGAGCGCCTGGGCATCGACCCGCGCTGGATCCAGAACGAGGGCACCCCGACCGAGCACTTCGACGTCACCGAGCCCACCCGCCAGCGCGCCCTCGCCCTCGGGGCCACCCCCGTGCGCTACGGCCGCGAGGTCGCCCGCATCACCATGGCCAAACGCGCCACGTCCCCCGACCCCACCTGACCCCGACCACGACGAAGTGCGCCTCCTGGCGCCACGAAGTGCGGGTTGTGGTCGTTCGAGGTGCGGGTTGTGGCGACCTGGTCGTCACCACAGAGCACGCCTCGGACCACCACAACGCGCACCTCGCGCAGCCACAACACGCACCTCGCGCAACCACAAAGCACACCTCGCGCCACCACGAGGCGCACTTCGTCGGGGCGGGGTCAGCGGCCGGTGTACTCGGGAGGGCGGCGCTCGACGAAGGAGGCCATCGCCTCGTCGAGGTCGTTGCTGAGCAGGAAGGCGGCGTTCCAGACGGCGGTGTAGCGCAGGCCGGCCTCGACGCGGGGGCCGCGCTCGGCGTCGAGGACGTCCTTGATGCCGCGCAGCACGAGCGGGGAGTTGGCGGCCATGCGCGCGGCGAGGTCGGCGGCGGCGGTACGGGCGGCGTCAGCGTCGGGGTGGACGTGGTTGACCAGGCCGATCTCCGCGGCACGCTCGGCGGTGATGTCGTCACCGGTGAGGGCGAGCTCGCGCAGGTGGCCGTCGCCGATGACGCCGACGAGGCGCTGGAGGCTACCGAGGTCCGCGACGATGCCGACCTTCGCCTCGCGGACGCTGAAGCTCGCGTCGGCCGAGGCGACCCGGACGTCGCAGGCGACCGCGAGGTCGACGCCGCCGCCGACACACCAGCCGGTGACCGCGGCGACCGTGGGCTTGCGCACGTTCGCGACGACGTCGACGGCGCGCTGCCAGCGGCGGATGAGCGCGAGCAGCTCCTGGCGGGCGCCGGCGTCGGTGGCCGAGCGCAGCGGGGCGAACGTGGCGGCCGCGGAGCCGAGGTCGAGGCCGAAGGAGAAGTGCGGGCCGGAGCCGGTGACGACGATCGCGCGGACCGCCTCGTCGGCGTCCAGCGCGGTGAAGGTCTCGGCGAGCTCGGAGAAGAACTGCTCGTCCATGACGGCCTTCCCGCCGGGTCCCGCGAGGCCGACCGTGGCGACGTGGCCGTCGCGGGTGACGGTGAAGCGCTTCGCGTCAGTCATGCTGCGGAGCCTAGTGCCGAGGGGACCCGATAGATTTCGCCTCGTGCCCGGTCCTGCTGCTCGTCCTGTGTCCCGGCCCGGGATCGGGGCGGAGATCAGGCGTCTCGGGGTCCCCGACGTCAGCGACGACGCCGCCGTCCTCGGCGCCTACTCCTCCGACGCCTCGCTCTACCGCGTGCCGCCCGCGGCCGTCGTCTTCCCGCACAGCGCCGACGACGTGCGCGCCACCCTCGCGGCCGCCCGCGAGCTGGGGCTGAGCGTCACCGCGCGCGGCGCCGGTACGTCGGTGGCCGGCAACGCCATCGGCCCCGGGATCGTCGTCGATTTCAGCCGGCACATGAACCAGGTGCTGTCGGTGGACGCGGACGCCGGCACCGCCGTGGTCCAGCCCGGCGTGGTGCAGGCCGCCCTGCAGGCCGCCGCGGCGCCGCACGGCCTGCGCTTCGGCCCCGACCCGTCGACCAGCACCCGCTGCACGATCGGCGGGATGATCGGCAACGACGCCTGCGGCGCCCGATCGCTGGCGTTCGGCCGCACGTCCCACAACACCCTCGGCCTGCGTGCCCTGCTCGCCGACGGCACCGACCTCGTCACCGGTCGCGACGCGGACGGCACCCCGACCGCCGAGGCCGCCAACGGCGTGCTCGACCGGGTGCGCGACGTCGTCGCCGCCGACCTCGCGACCGCGCGCACCGAGTTCGGCACCTTCGGCCGCCACGTCTCCGGGCTCGCCGTCGAGCACCTGCTCCCGGAGAAGGGCTTCGACGTCACCCGCGCCCTGGTCGGCTCCGAGGGCACGCTCGCGGTCATCCACGAGGCCACGGTCCGCCTCGTCAGCACGCCGCCGGCGAAGCTGCTCGTCGTCCTCGGCTTCCCCGACTTCCCGACCGCCGGCCACGCGACGCCCGAGGTGCTGAAGTTCGAGCCGTCCGCGTGCGAGGGCATCGACCGCCGCATCATCGACGTGATCCTCGAGCGTCGCGGCCCCTCCGCCGTCCCGGACCTGCCGGCGGGCGACGCGTGGATGTTCGTCGAGCTGTCCGGCACCGACCCCGACGACGTACGACGCAAGGCCGACCTGCTGGCCGCGGCCGGCCTCGGCGTCTCCGCGCTGGTGGTCGACAACCCTGTCGCGACCGAGCGGCTCTGGCGGATCCGGGCCGACGGGGCCGGGCTGGCGGGCCGGGCGCCCTCGGGCCGCCCCGCGTGGGCCGGCTGGGAGGACGCGGCCGTGCCGCCGGACCGGCTGGGTGACTACCTCACCCGCTTCGACGAGCTGCTGACCACGCACGGGCTGACCGCGATGCCCTTCGGCCACTTCGGCGAGGGCTGCGTGCACGTGCGGATGGACTTCGCGTTCGACGCGCCGGACGGGCCGGACCGCTACCGCTCGTTCGTCGAGGACGCGGCCGACCTGGTCTCCTCGCTCGGCGGCTCGCTGTCCGGTGAGCACGGCGACGGCCGGGCGCGCAGCGAGCTCCTGCCGCGGATGTACTCCCCCCGCGCGCTCTCCCTGATCGCCGGCGTGAAGCAGGCCTTCGACCCCGACGGCCTGCTCAATCCCGGCGTGATCGTGGACGCGGCGCCGCTGACCGCCGACCTGCGCTACGGGGCGCGGACGAGCCTGCGCAAGGGCCTCGCGATGGCCTACGCCAGCGACGGCGGCGACTTCGGCCAGGCCGTGCACCGCTGCACCGGCGTCGGCAAGTGCCGCGCCGACAACAGCTCGTCGGGCGGCGTGATGTGCCCGTCGTACCAGGCGACCGGCGAGGAGATCCACTCCACCCGCGGCCGCGCCCGGCTGCTGCAGGAGATCGTCAACGGCGAGAGCGACATCTCGTGGGGCTCACCGGCCGTGCACGAGGCGCTCGACCTGTGCCTGGCGTGCAAGGGGTGCGCGTCGGACTGCCCCACCGGCACCGACATGGCCAGCTACAAGGCCGAGGTGCTGCACCAGACCTACAAGCGCAGGCTGCGTCCGCGCAGCCACTACTCCGTCGGCTGGCTGCCGCGCTGGGCCAAGGTCGGCTCGGCGATGCCGCGCTTCGCCAACAAGTCGATGGACGTCGGTCCCCTTCGCAAGGTCGCGCTCAAGGCGGCCGGCGTGGACACGCGGCGGCGGATGCCGGCGTTCGCACGGCGCACCTTCCGGCGTACCTTCGCCGGCGGTGGCACCGGCACGCCCGTCGTGCTCTTCGTCGACTCGTTCACCAACCACTTCGCGCCGCAGGTCGCGGACGCAGCGGCACAGGTGCTGCGCGACGCGGGCTACGCGCCGAAGATCACCCGCCAGCAGGAGTGCTGTGGGCTGCCGTGGATCAGCACCGGGCAGCTCGACGGTGCGGCGAAGCGGCTGCGGTCGATGGTCGACGCGCTCGCCGAGGACGCCCGCGCCGGGCTGCCGGTCGTCGGCCTCGAGCCCAGCTGCACCGCGGTGCTGCGCCACGAGCTCACCGAGCTCGTCGAGGGCGAGGACGCCGCCCGGGTCGCCGCGGCCACGGTGACACTGGCCGAGCTGCTGACCCGCACCGAGGGCTGGCAGGCGCCCGACCTGTCGGAGGTGACCGTGGTGGCGCAGCCGCACTGCCACCACCACGCGGTGATGGGCTGGGAGACCGACCGGGCGCTGCTGGAGAAGGCGGGCGCGCGCGTGCAGTCGGTCGCCGGCTGCTGCGGCATGGCCGGCAACTTCGGCGTCGAGCAGGGCCACTACGAGGTGTCGGTCGCGATCGCGGAGGCCAACCTGCTGCCCGCGCTGCGCACGCCTGCCGCCAACCGGGTCGTGCTCGCCGACGGCTTCTCCTGCCGCACCCAGATCGACGAGCTGGCGCCCGGCACCCAGCCGAAGCACCTCGCCGAGCTGCTCGCGGGGCGCTGACCCGCACACCGACCCGGGTCTACCGGCCCGGCGTCAGCCGCGCAGCAGCCCGTTGCCGCGCGAGCGGCGCAGCCAGTCGGGGTACTCGGTCATCAGCCGCTCGAACAGCGCGTCGTCGCTGATCGGGTTGCGACCGAGGATCTCGTCGTCGCTGACGGCGAAGAAGTCGGCGTTGTCGGTGTAGCGCTGGTCGAGGTCGTCGAGGCGCTGCAGGAACTCGAACCGGTCCGAGCCGATGCCGACGAACTGCCAGAAGATCGGCTCGTACGACGCCGCCCGGACCTGCCGCGTCGCGTCGTTCTTGTCGCTGGGCGCCCCGTCGGTCAGGAACATCACGTAGACCGGGGTCGTGTCGGCGACGGGCTCGCCCCGCTCGCCGGCGTGGCCGAGGTAGTGGGTGCGCACGGCGGCCATGGCGGCGCCGTACTTCGTGGCGTACTCGAGCTTGTACTTCCGCGTGATGCCCTTGACGTAGGCCTGGTAGCCGTCGAGGGTGAGCGGCTCGGGCTGGTGCACGCGGTTGCCGAAGAGGAACACGTCGACCGCGCCGTCATCGTCGAAGCGGAGGCCGAGGGCGAGCACCCGCTCGGCAAGACGCTGCACCAGCCCCTTCTTGTAGCGCGAGGCCATGGAGCCAGAGATGTCGAGCACCAGCGCCACCCGGGCGGTGTGCTCGGACAGGCCCTTCTTCTCCAGGGAGACCCCGGCGGTCTTGACCAGCGACAGCATGGCGGTGTCCCCGGCGCCGGTGAGCTTCTTCTCCAGGTCGACGACGCGGCGCTTCCCCAGGCTGACCGCCGGTGCCGCCGGTGCCGGAGCAGCAGGCGGCGGAGGCGGCGGAGGCGGAGGGGGTGTGGCAGCCGGTGCCGTTGGCGGAGGCGGAGGAGGGGTCGCCGATCCCGGCCCGGGCGGTGGCGGCGGAGGGGCGGCAGTCCCTGCCGTGGGCGCGGGCGGGGCAGCCGGTGCCGCCGGAGCCGCCGGCTCGTCCTCGACGTCCACGCCGACGTCGCGGGCGAGCGCCGCGAGCCCGTCGGTGTAGCCCTGGCCGACGGCGCGCACCTTCCACTCGCCGTTGCGGCGGTAGACCTCGGCGAAGACCATCGCGGTCTCGGTGGTCGCGGGGATCTCGCAGCGCACGGCGGCCGGGCCGTGCTCGTCGGCCGCGACCTCGACGCCCAGCCCGGGCAGGGCGCCGAAGCTGCCGCTGCCGTCGAGCGAGGCGCCGATGACGACCTTGTCGACGTCGGCGGGCAGGACAGCGGTGTCGATCCGCACCCGGTCGATGGTGGTGGCACCCCGCGCGCCCTTGCCGAGGTGCGTGACGGCACCAGCAGCGCCCTGCGGCTGGTTGTAGAAGACGAAGTCCTCGTCCGAGCGCACCTTGCCGGTGGCGGCGCAGAGGAAGGCGGACAGGTCCGCGTCGACGCCGGGACGGGCCTCCCAGGTCAGGGTGACCACGACGCACGCAGGCAGTCCTGCCTGGCCGAGTCCGGTGTTGCCTCCCCGGGCAAGCATCTGCGTCACGTCGCGCTGCTCCTGTCCCGACGGGCCGGCCCGTCGTCGGTGTGGCTGGGGTCGCCCATCGTACGGACGGCCGATCGGCACCCGTGCGGGCGATGCCGCCCGGTCCGGCGCACGAGCTGCCCGGCACAATGGCGGCCGTGAACAGCGACGGCGAGTCCCCGGTCCTCCTGCGCCGCGAGGGGCACGCCGCGCACGTCGTGCTCAACCGGCCGCGGGCCATCAACGCGCTCACCCACGAGATGGTCGGCATCATCACCGCGGCCCTCGAGGAGTGGCGCCACGACGACAGCGTCCGCACGGTCGTGCTCACCGGGGCCGGCGAACGCGGGCTGTGCGCGGGCGGCGACATCGTCGCGATGTGGCACGACGCGAAGGCGGGCGGCTCCGAGTCGGCGGCGTTCTGGGCGGACGAGTACCGCCTCAACGCCACCATCGCCGCCTACCCCAAGCCGTACGTCGCCATCATGGACGGCATCGTGCTCGGCGGCGGGATCGGGCTGTCGGCCCACGCCCCGCAGCGCGTCGTGACCGAGCGCTCCTCCATCGGCATGCCCGAGGCCGGCATCGGGTTCCTGCCCGACGTGGGCGGGACCTTCCTGCTGTCGCGGGCACCCGGGGAGACCGGCACCCACCTCGGCCTCACCGCCGGTTCCATCGGCGCCGGCGACGCGATCGCCACCGGCTTCGCCGACCACTACGTCCCGACCGAACGGGTCCCGCGCCTGCTCGAGGAGCTCGCCACCCGCGACGCCGACGAGGCGCTCGCGGACGCCGAGCAGCCCGCGCCGCCGTCCCCGCTCACCGGGGCGCGGGCCTGGCTGGACGAGGCCTACGCCGGCGACGACGTCGTCGAGGTCCTCCGGCGGTTGCGCGCGCTCGGCCACGAGGAGGCCGAGCGCGCCGCCGCGACCATCGAGGCGAAGTCGCCGACCTCGGTCAAGGTGACCTTGCGCGCCCTGCGCGAGGCTGCGCGGATGACGGACCTGCCGCAGGCGCTCGACATGGAGTTCCGCCTCGCCGTGCGGCTGCACCACTCCCACGACTTCGTCGAGGGCGTGCGGGCCCAGGTCGTCGACAAGGACCGCAACCCGCGCTGGGAGCCGCCGCACGTGCGTGACGTCGACGACGCCGCCGTGGCAGCGCTCTTCGAGCCGCTCGGCGACCGCGAGCTGGGGCTGTCCGCCCGCTGACGGTCGCCGACCGTCAGCGGGCGGTCAGTCTGCTTCCCCCGGTCGCACCTGCTCCCGCCGACCACCGGGGACGAGGAGGTCGAGCAGGAGCAGGGCGGCGACCGAGGACGACACGACGAACGCCATCCACGACCCGACGGCCATGAGCACCACGGTGCCCGCCGCCCCGACCACCACCAGCGGGAGCAGCGCCGGGGAGTGACCGAGCCAGAGGGCGACGCAGGCCACCATCGACGCGAGGCCCAGGGTCCCCAGGAGGATGCCCTCGCTGACGATCCCGGTGTCGTCGAGGCCGACGGTCCCGCGCGCGGCGGGGACGACCGCGGCCAGGCCGACGAGCAGCAGGCCGGCCGCCTGGACCTAGCCGGTGGCGACCGTTGCGCTGGCGGCCCACCCCCGGACGTCCGGGACGACCTGCGGCCGGCCGGTCTGCACCTGGATCATGTCGTCGACGATAGGTCGCAGGAGCCCCCCGGCGCGTGCCCCTCGGGGGGTGAGGTCGTACCTCCTTCGGGGGTACGACCTGGCACCCACCCGGGCTGGAGCGTTCCCAACGCCCGCGAGCCGACCTACGCTGGCACGAGCGCAACGTCGCGCGCCGAGGAGGCGAGACATGGGGGGACGTCGTACGGACCCACCTGTTCGCCAGCCGGCCGGGCATCTGGGCCCAGCACATCGGGGCGGACACGGTCGAGGAGGTCGAGGCCGTGCTCGACGAGGCCCAGCGCCTGCTCGGTCCCGACTCGGTGCCGGCGATCGACGACATCACCGACTTCGAGGCTGCCATCGCCGCGCTCGAGACCGGGTGGAGCGCGGTCCGCACCGCGCTCGTCGGCGGGCACCTGGCCCTGGCCCCCGTCAGCGGCAGCACGGTCGACGACCTCATGGCGCGGACCATCCGGAGCGAGCGGCTCGTCCGCACGGCGCAGGTGCGCCACCGCGAGTCCGCCCTGGCCCAGGTCCGCGAGACCCTCATCGAGCTGCGCGACATCGACAGCGTGGACGGCTTGATGAGCGCCGGAGCGGAGGCGTTGTGCCGGCTCGGGTTCGACCGAGCCCTCGTCTCCCGCGTCGAGCAGAACACCTGGTTGACCGAGGCGGTCCACCTGGTCGACGACGACCCCGAGTGGGCCGCCGCGATCCTCGCCGCCGGCCGGGCGCACCCGGTGCCGCTGGTCCACGGCCTGCCGGAGGACGAGGCGCGACGACGGGCGGTGCCGGTGCTGGTGACCCGCGTGCAGGAGCGCGAGGCAGTCCGCCAGGCCGTCGCCGAGGCGTCGCAGTCGCGCTCGTACGTCGCAGCGCCGGTCATGCCCGGCCGGCGGTTGCTCGGGTTCGTCCACGGCGACCGGTTCTTCCGGCGCGGTGACGTGTCCGAGCACGACGCCGAGCTGATCGGGGTCTTCTCGCAGGGTTTCGCGTTCGCCCTGGAGCGGGCGATCCTCGCCGACGAGCTCGCCCAGGTCCGGGCCGCGGTGCGCCAGGTGGGCCTCGGCCTGCAGGGCTTCGCCGACGGCGACGCGTCGCCGAGCCTGCTGTCCGTGCCGACGGCGCCGGCGAGGTGGAGCAGCGGCACCGGCCCGCTGACCGGCGCCGCCCCTCGGGCCGACGGTGTCGAGCTCACCCGGCGTGAGCTCGAGGTGCTCGAGCTGATGGCCCAGGGCGACACCAACCAGCGGATCGCGCGGCGGCTCACGATCTCGGAGGGCACGGTGAAGTCCCACGTGAAGCGCATCCTGCGCAAGCTCGGCGCGGCGAACCGGGCCGAGGCCGTGGCCCGCTGGCACACCGCGCAGTCCCGCTCGACCGCCAGCTGACCCCCACGGACCGGGCCGGCATCCCCCCAACGGGCTACGACATCCATCCCAGGGGAGGCTGTGGACCGCGGCTTCGCAGGCGCACCCTCGGAGGGTGCTCGATGACGGGCACCACGACGCCGAAGGGAGGGGGGGTCATGACGTGGCACACCTCGACGACGACCCGCGACGACCTGCAGCAGCTGATCACCCACATCCGCCACTGTGGCGGGACGGTCGCCAGCTGCCAGCGGTGCGCCGAGGGCCTGCTCGTCACCTGGTTCACGCTCTGAGCCGTCCCGGCTAGCCTCGCAGGGTGGACAACCCTGACGAGGCACTGGCCCGGTTCGCCGCCCAGCAGCCGGGCGCTGCCCTGGGAGACGTGCTCGGCGCCTCCGGACGCAGCCTGCAGCCGATCAGCCGCGCCGGCCAGGAGGCCGCCACGAACCTGCTGGACAAGGCCACGCGCGGCCTGCTCACCGGCGACATGGACCGGGCGCGGCGGTTCGCCGACCGGGCATGCCGACTGGCCTACGACCGCCACGAGGAATCCCACCCGGCTGCCACGGTCGCCCACATGCAGTTCTTCGACCTGGTGGTCGACACCCTGGAGGACTGCGAGCCCGGCGACACGCTCTGGCTCCAGGCCGCCGCGATGGCCGCCGCGGACGCCGACGAGCGGGGGCGCTCGGAGGTGCGGGACGTCCTCGAGGCGATCAGCCGGGACTACCACCTGACCCGGCGCGAGCACGCCGCGGTACGCGCAGCAGTCGTCGACCTGCCCGTGCTCACGTCAGCGTGGGAGCTCCGATTCGGACCCGCGGAGCACGATGCATTCGTGGAGACGGTGCTGTCGATGCTGAGGGTGACCATCGGCTACCTCGCCGCACTCGGTGCCCTCGAGGGCGTCGGCTCCTGAGCGTGCTCTAGCGTGCAGGGGTGTTCGCGTACGAGTTCGAAGGCCGTTCCCCGCAGGTCCACCCCGAGGCGTTCGTCGCGCCGACCGCCACGCTGATCGGCGACGTGCGGATCGAGAAGGGCGCGAGCGTCTGGTACGGCGCCGTCCTGCGCGCCGACATCTGCACGATCATCGTGCGCGAGGGCGCGAACATCCAGGACAACTCCGTGGTGCACGGTGCGCCCGACGTCGTCGTCGAGATCGGCGCCCACTCCACCGTCGCCCACGCCTGCGTCTTCCACGGCGACTCCCTCGGCGAGAAGGCGCTGCTCGGCAACGACAGCACCGTCCTCGACGGCGCCCGCGTCGGGTCCGGCAGCCTGGTTGCCGCCGGCTCGCTCGTGGCGCCCGGCACGGAGATCCCCGACGGGGTGCTCGCCGCCGGCAGCCCGGCGAAGGTCAAGAAGCCGATCGAGGGCACCGGGGCGTCGGTGTGGGTCGAGACCAACGCGCCCTACTACGCCGACCTCGCCCGCCGGCACCGCGAGGGCATTCGCCCCGCCGAGTGAGGCGGGACCTCAGAGGATCCCGGCGACCAGGTCGACCTGGCGCGGGTCCCCGCCGGTCGGGATGAGCTGCACCTCGTCCGTGCCGATCTCGGCGAACCGGTCGAGCAGCGCCCGGAGCTCCCCGAGCGTGCCGGCGAACCCCGCGCTGGGGGCGAGGGCGTCGACGATCTCGACCGGCAGCCAGTTCATGTAGTGCCGCAGGTGCGCGTGCACCTGCCCGCGCGGGTCGTCGGTGGCCTCGGCCAGGGCGAACCAGAAGGACGTGGTCAGCCGCGGCGCCGGACGGCCTTCATCCGCCCAGGCCTTGCGCGCCACGTCGAAGAGGGCAGCGGTCTCGTCCACGTCGGCGGTCAGCGTCATGCCGGCGAGCCCGTCGGCCCAGCGCGCCGCGTGCTCCGTCGTACGACGACCGAGGGTCCCGACGAGCAGCTCGGGGCCACCCTCCGTGGCCGGTCGGGGGCCGACCGGGCGGGTCGCGCCGGTGGTGTTCTCGCCGGCCCACACCCGGCGCAGCACGTCAGCGCGCTCGGCGAGCTGGGCCATGGTGCGGGTGCCCCAGTCGGCGCCGACGGCGCGGTAGTCCTCCTCGCGACCACCGACGCCCAGGCCGATCGAGAGCCGGCCGTCGCACAACCGGTCGGCGGTGGCGAGCGCCTTGGCCAGGTGGACCGGGTCGTGCAGCTGCGGCACCACCACGGTGGCGGCGATGCCCACCCGCGAGGTCCACGCCGACACGGCGCCGAGCAGGGTGAGGATGTCGGGGTTGTCGAAGGCGATCCGCTCGCCGAAGCTGAGCGTGCTCCACGGCCCGGCGTCGATGCGGGTCGCCCACTCCCGCAGCAGGGCGGGGTCGACGTCCGGCTCCATGACCGGCAGCGTCATGCCGACCTGCATCGCGCTCACCAGACCACGCCGCGGTCGACGACGAGGTTGGCGCCGGTGATCGACGCGGCCGCGTCGGAGGCCAGGAAGAGCAGCGACTCGGCAACGTCCGCGGGCGGCATGAAGCCGGGGATGACCGACTGGCTCTTGGCGACCAGCTCCCAGTTCGCGTCCTTCGGCAGGCCGGCCGCGGCCGCCTCGATCATGGGGGTGGCGATGCCACCGGGCGAGACGCAGTTGACCCGCACCCCGCGCGTGCCGAGCTCGACCGCCAGCGAGCGCATCCCCAGCAGCAGGGCGGCCTTCGAGGCGCAGTACTGCGCGTTGTAGGGCTGGCCCATCACGGCCGAGATGGACGCGACGGACACGATGTTGCCGCCGCTCTCGGCGAGCGCGTCGGCGAAGGACTGGGCGAGCAGCAGCGGCGCGAGCGCGTTGACGTCGAAGTGGCGGCGCAGGCCGGCGGCGCTGATCTTCCCGACCTCGGCGAACTGCTGGATGCCCGCGACGTTGCACAGCACGTCGAGGCCGCCGAGCTCGTCGAGGGCGGCGGCGACGAAGGACTCGCGCGCCGCGTCGTCGGCCAGGTCGCACGGCACGACACCGTCGGCGGCAGCCACGTCGGTGGCGACGACGCGCGCACCTTCCTCGCGGAACAGGTCGGCCACCACCTGGCCGACACCCCCGGCAGCTCCGGTGACGACGACGCGACGGTCGGTGAACCGCTGGGCGCGGGCAGGGGCGGTGGTCATGGGTCCTCCTCGGTACGGGAGGCCCCACAATAGAACGCGTTCTACTTCTTGTCTCCCTACGATCTCCCCATGACCGACGGCTGGGAGTCCGACCGGCTCGACCTCGACGGCTACCTCGCCCGGCTGGGCGTCGCGCGCGCGGCGCCGGACCGGGCGCTGCTCGACACCCTGCACCGGGCGCACGTGCGGACCTTCCCCTTCGACAACGTCGACGTCGTGCTCGACCAGCACCCCGGCGTCGGCCTGGCGGCGCTCGACGCGAAGTTCGTGGGCCGCGGCCGGGGCGGCTACTGCTTCGAGCACGCGAGCGTCTTCGCGGCCGCCCTGGAGCAGCTGGACTACGACGTGCGCCGGCACCTGGGCCGCGTCGGCGACCCGGCGGCGGGCACCGTGCAGGGTCGCACGCACATGACGGTGGAGGTGCGGCTCGACGGTGAGCGGTTGCTGTGCGACCCCGGCTTCGGGATGAGCCTGCTGCACCCGGTGCCGCTCGTCGACGGCACGGAGTCCGACCAGGCCGGCTGGCCCTACCGGGTCGTGCGCGACGCTGCCGGCGGGTGGGGCCTGTGGCGGCTGCGCGAGGCCGGGTGGGAGCTCGCGCACACGACCGACGAGCTGGCGGTGCTGCCGGTCGACGTCGTGATCGGCCACCACTACACGAGCACCTTCCCGACCTCGCACTTCCGCAACAGCCTGATGGTCACCCGGCACGAGGAGGGCCGTCACGTCGCGCTGACCGCCTCCACCCTGACGGTACGACGCCCGGGCGAGCCGACCGAGCACCGCGAGCTCGCCGACGGCGAGCTGGTCGAGTGGCTCGACGCGCTGCAGGTCGGCCTCAGCCCGGACGAGACGGAGCGGCTGCTGGCCCGGCTCGCAGAGCTCGCCCGACCGGCCTGACGTCGCCCGACCGACCTGACGTCGTACGTCAGCGGCGGCTGCCCATCCGGGCGCCGAGCTGGTGGGCCTCGCGCAGCAGCAGCTCCCCGAGCTCGCGCTGGCGCGGCGGCGCGAGCCGCGACTCGATGCCGTTGATGCTCAGCGCCCAGCGCGGCTCCTCGTGGGCGTCGAAGACCGCCGCGCCCAGGCCCCAGCTGCCGGTGACGATGAGGCCAGGGTTGACGGCGTAGCCGCGACGCCGGGTCTCGGCGACCCGCTCGCGCAGGGCGGCTGCCGTGTGCTGCCCACCGTGGCTGGCGGCCAGGTCGGCCCGGGCGAGCCAGGACTCCCGCTCGCGCTCGGGCAGGAACGCGAGGATCACCAGGCCCGCGGAGGCGACGCCGAGGGGGAACCGGATGCCCTCGTGCAGGACGTGGGAGCGGATGGGGAAGCTGCCGTCCTCGCGGAGCAGGCAGACGGTCTCGTTGCCGCGGCGCACCGAGAAGTAGGCGCTCTCGCCGGTCTCGGCGGCGATGCGCAGCACTGCCTCGCGCGCCGCCGGCGCAATGTCGTGGCGGGTGGTGGCTGCGGCACCGAGCAGGAAGCACTCAGGCCCGAGGTGCCAGTCGGCGGTCTCCTCGTCGCGCTCGACCATGCCCTCCTCGCGCAGCGCGACGAGCAGCCGGTGCGCGGTGGGCCGTGGCAGGCCGGTGGCCTGGGCGAGGCCGGTGGTGCTGGCGCCGTCGGGCTCGCGGGCGGCGAGGGCGCGCAGCAGGGTCCCGACTCGTCCGACCACGCTCGCACCGTTGTCCACGCCCGGCAGCCTAGCCTGCGTCCACTGAGTGGACGCTTCTCCCCGCTACTGCCCGGGCAACGAGAAATCAGGCGGAAAGTCGCGCTCACCTGTTGACCACGATCGGGCACCTGGCCGAACCTCGCGGACATGGACAAGGTGATCTCCTCGGCCGCCGAAGCGGTCGCCGACATCCCGAGCGGAGCGACCCTCACGGTCGGCGGCTTCGGCCTGTGCGGCATCCCCTCGGTGCTCATCAACGCGCTCCTCGAGGCCGGCACGACCGACCTCGAGGTCGTCTCCAACAACGCCGGCGTCGACGACTGGGGGCTCGGCCTCCTGCTGACCGCCGGCCGGCTGCGGCGCGTGGTGGCGTCGTACGTCGGCGAGAACAAGGAGTTCGCGCGGCAGTACCTCTCCGGCGAGCTCGAGGTCGAGCTGACGCCGCAGGGCACGCTCGCCGAGCGGATGCGCGCCGGCGGCTCCGGCATCGCGGCGTTCTACACCCGCACCGGCGTGGGCACCCAGGTCGCCGAGGGCGGGCTGCCGTGGAAGTACGACTCCGCCGGCAACGTCGTGAAGACCTCCCCGGAGAAGCCGGTGATGGTGTTCGAGACCCGCGACGGGGAGCAGGAGTTCGTGCTCGAGGAGGCGATCGTCTCCGACTTCGGCCTGGTCCGCGCCTGGAAGGGCGACCGGCACGGCAACCTGCTCTTCCGCGACTCGGCCCGCAACTTCAACCCGCTGGCCGCGATGGCCGGCCGGGTCACCATCGCGGAGGTCGAGGAGCTCGTCGAGCCCGGCGAGATCGACCCCAACCACGTGCACCTGCCGGGGGTGTACGTCCACCGCGTCGTACCGCTCACCCCGGAGCAGGCCGCGGACAAGAGGATCGAGAAGAGGACGGTGCGCTGAGATGGCCTGGGACCGTGAGCAGATGGCGGCACGCGCCGCGGCGGAGCTCGTCGACGGCGACTACGTCAACCTCGGCATCGGCCTGCCGACGCTGGTGCCCAACTACGTGCCCGACGACGTCGAGCTGGTGCTGCAGAGCGAGAACGGCATCCTCGGCACCGGCGCCTACCCGACCGAGGACGAGGTCGACCCCGACCTCATCAACGCCGGCAAGGAGACCGTGACCGTCCGCAAGGGCGCGAGCTTCTTCGACTCCGCCACGAGCTTCGGGATGATCCGCGCCGGCAAGATCGACGCCGCGATCCTCGGCGCGATGCAGGTCTCCGCCGGCGGCGACATCGCCAACTGGATGATCCCCGGCAAGATGGTCAAGGGCATGGGCGGAGCGATGGACCTGGTCCACGGCGCGAAGAAGGTCGTCGTGCTCATGGAGCACGTCGCGCGCGACGGCTCCTACAAGATCGTCGACGAGTGCTCGCTGCCCTACACCGGCCGCGGCGTCGTGCAGCGCATCATCACCGACCTGTGCGTCCTCGACGTCACCCCCGAGGGGCTGCGGCTCGTCGAGCTCGCGCCCGAGGTCACCCTCGACGAGGTGCGCGAGAAGACCGAGCCGCCCGTCCTGGCCGACTGAACCGGCCCGCCCGGGCCGAGCCGGCCCGCCGGGGGGCTCAGGACGGGTGGGCTCCCCCGTGCACGATGCGGTGGAGCTCACCCATCCGCTCGTCGAGGTCCTGCGCGACGTGGGCGGCCGCCTCGAGCTCGGCGAGCAGGTCGCTGGGCACGTCCTTGTCGTACTTGTAGTAGATCTTGTGCTCGACGCTGGCCCAGAAGTCCATCGCGACCGTGCGGATCTGCAGCTCGATCGGCACCTGGCGCACGTCGTCGGACAGGAACACCGGGATCTCCACGATCGCGTGGAGGCTGCGGTAGCCGTTGGGCTTGGGGCGGGCGACGTAGTCCTTGATCGTCCGCACCGTCACGTCGGGCTGGGTCGTGAGCATGTCGAGCACCTGGTAGGCGTCGGAGATGAACGCGCACACGATGCGCACGCCGGCGATGTCGGTGATCTGCTCGGCGATCGCCTCCAGCTCCAGCGGGCAGCCGATCCGCTCCGCCTTCTCCCGCAGGCTCTCGATCGTCTTCAGCCGCGAGCTGACGTGCTCGATCGGGTTGCCGGTGCCGCGGAAGGACAGCTCCTCGCGCAGGATGTTGATCTTCGTCAGCATCTCGTCGAGGCCGAACTTGTAGGTCAGCAGGAACTGCCCGATCTCGTTGGCGCGCGCCTCGTCCGGCAGCGGGCTGACGGCGGTCATCGGGCTCCCTGTCGGTCGCGGGCGGCGGTCTGGCTGTCGTGCTGGCTGTCGTGCTGGCTCGTGCGGTGGCGCTGCCGGCGGGCGGGCCCGGACGGCGCGGTCCCCCCAGTGTGCCGGGTCTGCGGTGATCGCCCGCGCAGGGGTCCACCGGTGGCCTAGGGTCCGGGCATGAGCGACGCAGCGACCGGCACGACCGGCATGACCGGCATGACGGGGCTGACCGTGCTGGTCGGCGGCGGGCGCGACGAGGAGCAGGTACGCCGCCTGCTCACCCCGTTCCTCGAGGCCGCCGGCACGGGCGAGGTCGCCGCGGTCGTGGTCGACGACGGCGAGGGCGTCGACCTGGCCCGCTGGCGTGGCCTGCTCGCCGACGCCACCGGCGTGCGCGACGTCGTGCTCTCGGCAGGCCGGCCGCTGGAGCCCGCCGACCTCGACGGGGTGGCCGGCGTGTTCGTCGCGGGCGGCCTCACGCCGCTGTACGCCGAGCTGGTGGTCCCGCAGCGTGACCTGCTCGCCACACTCCCCTACGCCGGCTTCTCGGCGGGCGCGGCGATCGCCTCGGAGCGCGCGATCGTGGGCGGCTTCCTGGTCGACGGCGTCGCCGTCTGCCCGGAGGACGCTGCGGAGGACCTCGGCGACGTCACCGTGGTGGACGGCCTGGGCCGGGTCCCCTTCGCCGTCGACGTGCACGCCGCCCAGTGGGGCACGCTCCCCCGCGCGGTCGCCGCGGTGGGCGCCGGCCTGGTGCCCGAGGCCCGCGCGGTCGACGAGCACACCGCACTCGTCGTGCGTGACGGCCAGGTGCAGGTCGTCGGCGCCGGGCAGGCCCTGCGGGTGCGACCGGGGCCGGACGGCGTCGTCGTCGGCTGACCCGCCCGCCGGCGTACTCCGTGGACCTGGTGGCCGCTTCCCGAGGTTGGTGGCCGCTGCAAGAGTCAACAAGTTCGGGAATCACCGCCCAGGCGGTGGTTCCCGCCCACCCACTCATCCGCGATGAGGAACTGTTCTTCCACATCCCGGAATCTGCTAGAGTGACCGGGTGCGCAGAGCAAAGATCGTCGCGACCCTCGGCCCGGCTACGTCCTCGGCGGACGTGATCGCCGACCTCGTGGCCGCGGGCATGGACGTCGCCCGGCTCAACATGAGCCACGGCAACCACGACGACCACGCCAAGACCTACCAACTCGTGCGCGACGCGGCGCGTGACGCCGGCCGCGGGGTCGGCATCCTCGCCGACCTGCAGGGGCCGAAGATCCGGCTCGGCAAGGTGCCCGGCGGCCCGCTGCCGCTCGAGGAGGGCGCCGACTTCACGATCACCACCGAGGACGTCCCCGGTGACGCGCGACGCTGCTCGACGACGTACCAGGGCCTGCCGGGCGACGTCGCCGCCGGCGACCGCGTCCTCATCGACGACGGGCGCGTGGTGCTCGAGGTGACCGGCGTCGAGGGCACCGAGGTGCACACCCGCGTCGTCGTCCCCGGCAAGGTCAGCGACCACAAGGGCATCAACCTGCCCGGCGTCGCGGTGTCCGTGCCGGCGCTGTCGGAGAAGGACCGCGAGGACCTGCGCTTCGCGCTGCACCTCGGTGTCGACCTGGTCGCGCTGTCGTTCGTGCGCGACGCGGCGGACGCCGACGAGGTGCGCGCGATCATGCGCGAGGAGGGCATCCACCGCCCGGTCGTGGCGAAGATCGAGAAGCCGCAGGCGATGCAGAACCTCGACGCCGTCATCTACGCCTTCGACGCCTTCATGGTCGCCCGCGGTGACCTCGGCGTGGAGTGCCCGCTCGAGGACGTGCCCTTCCTGCAGAAGAAGGTCATCGACGCCGCCCGCCTCAACAGCAAGCCGGTCATCGTCGCCACCCAGATGCTCGAGTCGATGATCACCAACCCGGCCCCCACCCGCGCCGAGGCCTCCGACGTCGCCAACGCCGTCCTCGACGGCGCGGACGCGGTGATGCTCTCCGGCGAGACCAGCGTCGGCGCCCACCCCGTCGTGGCGGTGCGCACGATGGCGCGGATCGTCGAGTCCACCGAGGACAACGGCCTCGACCGGATGGCGCCGATCGACTGGCAGCCGCGCACCAACGGCGGCGTCATCGCCAAGGTCGCCGTCGAGGTCGCCAACCGCCTCGACGCCCGCTACCTCGTCGCCTTCACCACCTCCGGCGACACCGCCCGCCGCGTCTCGCGCCACCGCAGCGCGGTCCCGGTCCTCGGCTTCACCCCGGTCCCGCTCGTCCGCGACCAGCTCAGCCTCACCTGGGGCGTGCAGACCCACGTCGTCCCGCACGCCGACCACACCGACGAGATGGTCCGCCAGGTCGACCGCGCGCTGATGGACAGCGGCAAGGTGCAGAAGGGCGACGTCGTCGTGATCATCGCCGGCACCCCGCCCGGCACCCCCGGCTCCACCAACACGCTCAAGGTGCACCGCCTCGGCGACCCCGTGGGGCGTGCCGGCGGGGAGGGCTGAGCGGGCGCGGGAATCACCGCTCCAGAGGCGATTCCCTCGCTTCCTGACCGGTGCAACGGTCAGGAAGCAGCAGGAACGGTCAGGAAGTACGGCGTCGGAGCCGTGCCGGGACCGGGCCGGGACCGTGCCGGGAATCACCGCCCAGGCGGTGATTCCCGAGGTTGTTGACTGCTGCAGCGGCCAACAAGTCCGGGAACCGGCCACCAGGTACACCGTCGGCCGGACCGTCACCTCGCCCGCAACGACTCGTCGACCGACAGGTCGAAGTACTCCTCCGGGTCCACCGCCACGACGCCATCCTCGCGTCAGCGACCGAACCGCGCGACGTCCTGCGCTGCCACGGCATCTCCACCGCACGCCGGTCGTAGTGCTGCCGCACGAAGGCGACGGCTCCGTCCGGCGGTACACCGTCGAGGACGGCCAGGCACGCGAGCGCGGTCCCGGTGCGGCCGCGGCCGCCGTGGCAGGCGACCTCGACCCGTTCCTGTGCTGACCGCTCCCACACCTCGACGAGCACCTCGCGGGCGGCGACCGGGTCCGACGGCGTGCGGAAGTCTCGCCACCGCACCCATCGCGCCGGCCACGGCGTGGAGTCCGGCGGCGTGGCGGACAGGTAGACGCCCAGGTCCGGCTGCTCCGACACCGGAACGGCGGCCCGCAGGGACCGACCGCGCACCGCTCGCCCGCTCGGCAGCACGAGTATCCCCGGGGTCGACGTCGCCCAGCCTCCAGCCACGCCTCGACCGTAGCCCGCCAGAGCCGCGGCCCGGGGCTCAGCGACCGCGTGCCTCCAGCAGGGACACGAGGTCGTCCACGACCCGGTCGGCCGGGCGGTCCGCGTCCACGACCGTCATGGACGTCCACTCCGGCAGGGAGCGGTACGCCGCGTCGCACGCCTCGAGCCACGCGAGCTCGTCGACGTCCTTGCCCCGCAGCTCCAGCCGCTCGCGCGCGACCGCCGGCGCGACGTCGAGGAAGACCAGCAGGTCGGGCACCGGCAGCCGCCGGTAGCGCCGCCGCGCAGCGGCCTCACCCCCACTGCGGCGGGCTCGCTGGGCGACGTACTGGCACAAGGTCCAGCGGTCCAGCACCGCGACGCGCCTGCCCGGAAGGGCGGCCCACCCGGACGCGAGCCGCATCAGGACGTGCCGGACCCGCTGCTCGACCGCCTGCAGCCGCTCGGCACCCAGCCAGTCGGCGGCGTCGGCGTGGCCGCGCCGACGCGCCAGCCAGTTCATCGGCGGACGGCCGCCGGCGTTCTCGAAGTACCTCGCCCGCTGCCCGGACGCCTGGAGCCGACGAGCGAGCTCCCTGGCGGCGGTCGTCTTCCCGGACCCGTCGATGCCGACGATGGCGACGAGGACCGCGGGCACGCCCCGAGTCTGCCAGCGGCAACCGCCTAGGGTGGCGACGTGGCCATGTCCCTGAAGTACGCCGTGGTCGAGCGCGAGCGGCGCTACCTGCTGGCGTCGATGCCCGCCGGCACGCAGGAGATGCGGGTCATCCTCGACCGGTACGTCGTCGGCACCCGGCTCCGCTTGCGGGAGGTGCGGTCGCGCGACGGTTCGGTCCTGCGCAAGCTCAACCACAAGGTGCGCCTCGGCGACGGCCCGGCCGAGGTCGCCTCCACCAGCTGCTACCTCGACGACGACGAGTGGACGCTGCTGCAGTCGCTTCCTGCCTACGAGCTGACCAAGCACCGGCACACGGTCCGCCGCGACGGCCTCGTGGTCGTCGACCAGCACGTCGACGGCAGCCTCATCGCCGAGGTCGACGACGGGGACGGACCACCGGGAGTCGTGCCCGACTGGCTCGACGTGGTCGAGGACGTCAGCGACGACGAGGCGTGGACCGGCGCCGCCCTGGCCGCCCGGCTCGGGCGGATGTCCGCTGCCCCTGGCTGAGCCGCCTCCCGGGGATGTCAGGACACCCGGTGATCGAGGTGCGACGAGCATCAGCGAGGAGCCTCGAGGCCACCGGACCTGACAGGCGGACTGCGGTCCACACAGTCCGGTGCAGCGGGGCCGGAGGTTTCGAGGCTCGGCGCCGGGGCGCCTCGCACCTCAACCACCGGCGGGAGGGCAGCGCCGGGGCGCCTCGCACCTCAACCACCGGCGGGAGGGCAGCGCCGGGGCGCC
>NZ_JAER01000026.1 GCF_000519005.1 Nocardioides sp. J54
GTCGCCTGTCGAGGGCTGCGCGCAGGCACTCGCTGGCGCTCGGCCCGCACTTGCCCTCGACGCGCCTCCGGCGCGGGCGCCACGCTGCCGCGCCGCGGTTGCCTCCGGAGGGTGGCTCAGTCCGCCTGGCGGCAGGCCTGGGCTCTTCGCCGGACTCCCGGTGGTTGAGGTGCGACGAGCGCCAGCGAGGAGCCTCGAAACCTCCGGGCCTTCTGGGCGGACTGCGGTGGGCACAGTCCGGTGCGCCGGTGCCGGTGGTTTCGAGGCTCGGCCGCGGGCGGCCTCGCACCTCAACCACCGGCGGCTTGAAGCCGGTCGCGCTAACCCGTCCGTGACCGTGGCCACACGGTGATCCCGTGAGGCCGGTGAGGTTGTGAGGAGTAGTTGACGTCGAGGTCCACGACGCGCGGCGGAGGCGAAATCTCACGACTCCACGATGGAGACATGACCGAGAGCCACCGCCCCGACCAGCCGCTGGAGCGGCTCGTCGTCGTCGGCTCCGGCATGGCGGCGACCCGCCTGGTGGAGGAGCTGGTGGCCCGCCGGGCGACCGAGCGCTACGCGATCACGGTGCTCGGCGACGAGCCGGTGGCGCCGTACAACCGGATCCTGCTCTCCGCCGTCCTCGAGGGCACCCACCGGGTCGAGTCGATCACCCTGCGCTCGCCCGGGTGGTACGCCGAGCACGGCATCGACCTGCGCCTGGGCGCCCGCGTGCTCGGGGTCGACCGCGACCACCGCGACGTGATGCTCGTCGACGGCACCCTCGTCGAGTACGACGTGCTCGTGCTCGCCACCGGCAGCATCCCCACGCTCCCGCCGATCCGCGGCCTGGTCCGGATGGACGGCTCGATGCACGATGCGGTGCACGCCTTCCGGGGCCTCGCCGACTGCGAGCGGCTGCTCGACGCGCTCGGGGCCACCGACGCGGACGGCCGGCCGGCCAACCGACGCGCGGTCGTCGTCGGCGGTGGCCTGCTCGGCCTGCAGGTCGCGCGGGCGCTGGGCACCCGCGGCCTCGACACCGAGATCGTCGAGGGCGCCGAGCACCTGCTGCACCAGCAGATCAGCACGGCCGCCGGACGGATTCTCGCCCGCGACCTGAAGAAGCTCGGCGTCGCCGTCTACACCGGCGCCCGCGCGATCCGGCTGCACACCCACGACCACGCCCACGTCCACGACCCCGCCAGGGACGGCGCTCCTGCCGCCGACGCCCCCGGCGGCGTCCTCGGCCAGGGCCAGGTGCGGGTGCTCGACCCGCTGCCGCGCAACCCGGGCCGGGTCGCGCTGCGCCTGGACAACGGCTTCACCCTCGACACCGACCTGGTCGTGCTCACCGCCGGCGGGCGCCCCTCCACCGCGCTCGCCCGTGGGGCCGGCCTCGAGGTCCGGCGCGGCATCGTCGTCGACGACCGGCTCGCCAGCGTCACCGACCCGTCGGTCCACGCGCTCGGCGACTGCGTCGAGCACGCCGGGCGGACCACCGGATTCGTCCCGCCGGCCTGGGAGCAGGCCGGCATCCTCGCCGCCGCCCTGTGTGGCGAGCCGGCGAGGTACGACGGAGCGCGGGTCGTCGCCCGGCTGCGGGCCACCGACCTCGACGTCGCCGTGCTCGGCGACGCGGAGCGCGAGGTCGCGGCCGGTGGCGAGGTCGTCGAGGTGTCGAACCCGATCTCCGGCTCGCACCGCCGGCTCGTCGTCCGCGACGGCCGGATCGTGGCGGCCGCCCTGGTCGGCGACCTGTCCCGGGTCGGCCTGATCACCCAGCACTTCGACCGGCAGACGGTCCTCGGCGCACGCGAGCCGGGGAACCTCCTCATGCCGGAGCGCACCGAGGAGGACAGCGCGGGCAACGTCGCCCGGGCGCTCCCCGACGACGCCGAGGTGTGCGCCTGCGCGGGCGTCACCGCCGGCCGGATCCGCGCCTGCTCGTCCCTCGAGCAGGTCCGCGACACCACCCGTGCGACCACCGGCTGCGGTGGTTGCGCCTCCACCGTCAGGGAGCTGCTCGCGACCACGAGCAGCGCTGACCTGGCGACCTCCAGGAAGGGGTCCTGACATGGCACCGCACCTCCGCAAGCAGCTGGTGGTCGTCGGCCACGGCATGGTCGGCCACCGCTTCGTGCAGGCCGCCATCGAGCGCGGCCTCACCGAGACCTACGACGTGGTCGTGCTCGGCGAGGAGCCGCGCCCGGCGTACGACCGGGTCGCGCTGACGTCCTTCTTCGAGGTCGGTGCCGAGGCCCTCTCCTTCCTCCCCGAGGGCGCGTACGACGACCCGCGGGTCACGCTGCGCACCGGCGCCGTGGTCACCGGCATCGACCGGGAGGCCCGGCAGGTCGCGCTGGCGGGCGGCGAGGTCGTCCACTACGACGAGCTGGTGCTGGCGACCGGCGCGGCACCCTTCGTGCCGCCGGTGCCGGGCAAGGACCTCGACAACGTCTTCGTCTACCGCACCATCGAGGACCTCGAGGCGATCCGCGAGGCCAGCAGGGGCGCCCGTGCCGGTGCGGTGATCGGTGGTGGCCTGCTCGGCCTCGAGGCCGCGAACGCGCTGCACCAGCTGGGCGTGCAGACCCACGTCGTGGAGATGGCGCCGCGGCTGATGGCGGTCCAGGTCGACGACGCCGGTGGCGCGGTGCTCAAGCGCCACATCGAGGAGCTCGGCCTCACCGTCCACACCGGCGTGATGACCGAGCTCATCGACGGCGACGACGACGGCAAGGTCTCCGGGATCAAGTTCAAGGACGAGGAGACGATGCCGCTCGACATCGTCATCTTCTCCGCCGGCATCCGGCCCCGGGACGCGCTGGCCCGCGAGGCCGGGCTCGAGGTCGCCGAGCGCGGCGGGGTCCTGGTCGACGAGCAGTGCCGCAGCTCCGACGAGCACGTCTGGGCGATCGGCGAGTGCGCCGCGCCGGGCGGGCGGATGTACGGCCTGGTGGCGCCGGGCTACACGATGGCGGAGGTCGTCGTCGACACCCTGCTCGGTGGCGGGGCCGGCGCCTTCACCGGCGCGGACATGTCGACCAAGCTCAAGCTGCTCGGCGTCGACGTCGCCTCCTTCGGCGACGCGTTCGGCACCGCCGACGACTGCCTCGAGCTGGTCTTCGCCGACGCGGTCGCCGGGATCTACAAGAAGCTGGTCGTCACCGAGAACGCGGACGGCGGCTTCGAGCTGCTCGGCGGCATCCTCGTCGGCGACGCCTCGGCCTACGGCGTGCTCCGGCCGATGGTCGGCTCGGGCATGGCGCTGCCGGAGAACCCGGAGGAGCTGATCCTCCCCGCCGGTCGCGGTGGCGGCGTCGAGCTCGGTCTCCCCGACGAGGCGCAGGTCTGCTCCTGCAACGACGTCACCAAGGCGCAGATCAAGGCTGCGGTCTCCGACGACGCCACCCTCAACGACGGCGGCCCCTGCACCGACGCCGGCTGCGTCACCCGCTGCACGAAGGCCGGCTCCACCTGCGGCTCCTGCAAGACGGTCGTGAAGAAGATCGTGGAGGACCACTTCGCCGCCACCGGCAAGACCGTCGACAAGTCGCTGTGCGAGCACTTCGCGATGCCCCGCCAGGAGCTCTTCGAGGTCGTCGCCGTGCACGGCTACAACCGCTTCGACGACATCATCGAGGGCCACGGCCGCGGTCGCGGCTGCGACATCTGCAAGCCCACGGTCGCCTCCATCCTCGCCAGCCTGCTCAACCACCACGTGCTCGACGGCAGCAACGCGACGCTGCAGGACACCAACGACGCCTACCTCGCGAACCTGCAGAAGAACGGCACCTACTCGGTCGTCCCGCGCATCCCGGGCGGCGAGATCACCCCGGACAAGCTGATCGTGATCGGCGAGGTCGCCAGGGAGTTCGGCCTCTACACGAAGATCACCGGCGGCCAGCGGATCGACCTCTTCGGCGCCCGGATGGAGGACCTGCCGAAGATCTGGAAGAAGCTGGTGGACGCCGGCATGGAGTCCGGCCACGCCTACGGCAAGTCGCTGCGCACCGTGAAGTCCTGCGTCGGCTCCACCTGGTGCCGGTACGGCGTGCAGGACTCCGTCGGCCTCGCGATCGAGCTGGAGATGCGCTACCGCGGCCTCCGCTCGCCGCACAAGCTCAAGGGCGGCGTCTCGGGCTGCGCCCGCGAGTGCGCGGAGGCGCGGTCGAAGGACTTCGGCATCATCGCCACCGAGAGGGGCTGGAACCTCTACGTCTGCGGCAACGGCGGCGCCATCCCGGCCCACGCCCAGCTGCTCGCCGGCGACCTCGACCGGGAGACGCTGATCCGCTACCTCGACCGGTTCCTCATGTACTACATCCGCACCGCCGACCGGCTGCAGCGCACGTCGTACTGGATGGACGCGATCGGCGGCCTGGACCGGATCCGCGAGGTCGTCGTCGACGACAGCCTGGGGCTCGGAGCGGAGCTGGAGGCGGCGATGGCGCGCCACGTCGACTCCTACTTCGACGAGTGGAAGGCGACCCTGGAGGACCCGGAGAAGCTCGCCCGCTTCGTGTCCTTCGTCAACGCCCCGGACACCCCGGACCCCAACATCACCTTCCGCGAGGAGCGCGGCCAGGTCCAGGCCGCCGCCAACGACGGACCCGTGTCGCTCGGGTCCACGATCCCGGTCGGAGGCGCCCGATGACGATCGAGACCCAGACCGGTGTCGGCACGGCCGTGTGCCGGCTCGACCAGGTCCGCCGCGAGGCCGGCGTCGCCGCCCTCGTCGACGGCGAGGCCGTCGCCGTCTTCCGCACGTACGACGACGAGGTGTTCGCGCTGTCGAACTTCGACCCGTTCGGCAAGGCCTCGGTCCTGGCCCGCGGCATCGTCGGCTCGCGCACGGTGCGCACCGCCGCCGGCGAGGAGGAGGTGCCGTTCGTCGCCAGCCCGCTGCTCAAGCAGGCGTTCGACCTGCGCACAGGCGTGTGCCTCGACGACCCGGCGGTCGCCGTACCGACCTGGGACGTCCACGTCGTCGACGGGATTGTCGTCGTGGGTGGCCGACGAGAGACACTGTGAGCGTGGTGACCAGCGACCAGCCGCTCTCGGGCTTCCGGATCGGGGTGACGGCTGCGCGCCGTGCCGAGGAGCAGGTCGCGCTCCTGGAGCGGCGCGGCGCGGAGGTGCTGCACGCCCCGGCGCTGTCAGTCGACCCCAACCGGATCGACGAGGTCGCCCTGCTCGACGCGACCAAGGACGTGCTGTCCCGGCCGGTCGACATCTTCGTCGCCACCACCGGCATCGGGCTCAAGTCCTGGTTCTCCGCCGCCGAGCGGTGGGGGATGCTCGAGGAGCTCACCGGCCACCTCGGCCGCGCCGAGATCCTCGCCCGCGGCCCCAAGAGCGTCGGTGCGCTGCGCCGGTTCGGCCTGCGCGAGCTGTGGGCGCCGGAGTCCGAGGAGTTCGAGGACGTGCTCGGCCACCTGCGCGGCCGCGACCTGCAGGGCCTGCGGATCGTCGTGCAGGAGCACGGGCAGTCGCTGTCGATGGCCGCGCACGCGCTGCGCCGCCTCGGCGCCGAGGTGACGACGGTCGCCGTCTACCGCGTCGAGGGCGCCGCCGACCCCGAGCCGCTCTTCGGCCTGATCGAGGAGATCGCCGCCCGCCGGGTGCACGCCGTCACCTTCACCGCCGCACCGGCCGTCGCCGCGGTCATGCAGGCCGCCGCATCGACCGGGCACCGCGACGAGGTGGTCACCGCCTTCCAGGCCGACGTCGTCGCCTCCTGCGTCGGACCGGTCACCGCGGCCGCCTTCGAGATGTGGGGCGTGCCCTCGATCTACCCCGAGCGCTCGCGGCTGGCCGCGATGGTCAAGCAGCTCGAGGTCGAGCTCCCGTCCCGGGCCGCCGGCACCTCGCTCGAGGTCGCCGGCCACACCCTCCTCCTGCACGGCGACGACGTGCTGCTCGACGGGGTCGAGGTGAAGCTCTCGCCCGCCCCCTACGCCGTGCTCCAGGCGCTGCTCGTCAACCCGGGCACCGTCGTGTCGCGCCACGACCTGCTCGGCGCGCTGCCGTCCGGCACCGCCGGCTCCGAGCACGCCGTCGAGATGGCCGTCGCCCGGCTCCGCGCCGCACTCGGCACCCGCTGCATCCAGACCGTGGTCAAGCGCGGCTACCGGCTGGCGGTGACCCCGTGACCGCCCCGCTCGAGGGGCTCCGGCTGGTCACCGTCGCGCACGGCACCCGCACCACCGCCGGCAACCTGGTCGCCGCCGAGCTGACCGCTGCCGCGGGGGAGCGCCTCGGCGTCGAGGCCACGACGTCGTACGTCGAGCTGTGCGAGCCGCTCCTCACCGACGTGGTCGCGACCACCGACCGGCCGACCGTGGTCGTGCCGCTCCTGCTGTCGACCGGCTACCACCTGCGCCACGACCTGCCCGGGTCGGTCGCCGCTGCGCAGCGGCCCGAGCTCGTGCGCCTCGGCGGCGCGCTCGGCCCCGACCCACTGCTCGCCGCGGCGCAGGTCGACCGGCTGCGCGAGGCCGGCGCCACGCCGGGCCAGCCGGTGGTGATGGTCGCGGCCGGGTCCTCCGACCCGCTGGCCACCGACGACCTGGAGGCGGCCGCGGCGCTCCTCGCTGCTGCGTGGGGGGCACCGGTGCGGCTCGCCACCCTCTCCGCGCTCGGCACGCGTCCCGAGCACGTCGTCCGGCCGGGGGACGCGGTCTCGCCGTACCTCCTCGCGACCGGGCACTTCCACCGCAAGGCGCGCCACGACAGCCTCGCCGCCGGTGCATCGGTCGTCGCGGACGTCATCGGGCCGCACCCGCGCCTCGTCGACCTGGTCTGCGCCCGCGCCACCGCCCTGGTCGGGACGGGGCGCGGCCGCCTCCTGGCGGGCTAGGAATCGCGGGGGACGCCCGTCCTCAGACCTGGATGGTCGTGCTGGCGTCGATCGCGCGCAGCGCCACGGCCAGCTGGTCGGCCTCCTCGGGGAAGGCGTAGGCGTTGAGCTGCAGGACGTAGAGGTCGTCGCCGTCCGGGATCACCACGGTCTTCTGGGCGATGACGAGCTCGTGGCCGCCGTTGGAGTAGCTGCCGCTGACCTGCACGGCGTCGTAGGCGCCGAGGGTGCTGGGCGTGCCGGGACCGTTCGGCGTGAAGTGCTCGAGCTGCTCCAGCTCGCCGGGCGCCAGCTCCAGGATCTTGCCCGGGTCGGCCTCGCCCTCGATGCGCACCAGCAGGGCCAGCACCCGCGGCGGGTCGGTCGGCTCGGTGGCGGCGTCGTAGACCAGCGCGCCGTACGGCGCCTCGGCGCTGTAGTCGTCGCTCGGGCTCCAGCCCTCCGGCTGCGGCAGGTCGATGACCGGGCCGTCGTCGTCGGGACCGAGCGCGGTCTGCCCGATGCCCTCGGCGGCGAAGTAGTCGACGAGCGTCGTCGCGTCGCCCTCGTCGCTCGGCTGGTCGGTCGGCTGGTCGGTCGGCTGGTCGGTCGGGGTCTCCTCGACGTCGGGGGTGGCGTCGGGGACCTCGGACAGCACGGACGGGCTGGCGACCTTGCGCGGACCGGGATCGTCGCCGCCGCAGGCGGCGATGCCCAGGGCGAGCACCAGCACGGCAGGTGCGGCGAAGCGGGCAGGGTGGTGCACGGATTGCTCCTCGTCGGACGGACCCGCCGCGGTCGGCGTGCGGATCGGTGGTCTGCCCGGCGGGCGGCACCCCCACAAGGCGCCGCCGGCCGGTTCGCCGAGGACGCTAGGAAGCCGCGCTTGGAGTTCGCTTGGAGTCTGGTAGTGGCGTGCTGGCGGCCCGGGGGCAGGCACGTCGCCGCGGCCCGGGAATCACCGCCTAGGCGGCGATTCCCGAACTTGTTGGCCGCTGCAGCAGCCAACAAGTCCGGGAACCGGCCGACAAGTACGGCGTCCGGGGCCGGTGGGAGCCGTGGTGGCCTACGTCAGCGCGACGAGCTCGTGCAGCGTGGTGCCGGTCTCGACGATGGTCTCGCCGTCGACGGTCACCGTGAGCTCGAAGTCGGAGAGGAACCGGAAGTAGCCGGGCTGGCCGACGACCTTGTGGATGATCGGCTTGAGGAGCGCCCCGCCGATCTTCGTGCCGACGACCGGGATGTCGTTGAGCAGGTCGTGGCCGTGGATGACGTCCCGGACGTTCATCTGCAGCGTCACCTGGGCGTCGGTGACGCCGTCGGCGGAGGCCTCGGTCTCCATCCGGATCCAGGTGGGGTAGCTGCGCCGGGCGTCGGCGTTGTAGGCCGTCGGGCCCTCGGTGAGGGTGAGCTCGCCGGTCGACAGGATGATCTCGCCGTCCTTGGCCAGCATGAGCGGCTGCGACTGGTGGTGGTCGAAGCGCTTCTGGGTGCCGACCATCGCGTAGATCAGGGAGAACCGGTCGGTGTAGAGCCGGCCCCAGTGCCAGCGCTCGATGACGCGGGTCATGTTGCCGACGCCCCAGTTGTGGTCGGCGTAGCCCAGGCCGTCGACGGGGATGTCCTGGCCGTCGATCGACAGGGTGCCGGTGACCTTCGCCCGCGGCGCGGGGACGACCCACGCGAAGAAGTCGGTGTCGCCGTACTTCGTGTAGCCCTCGCCCGGCATCCACGAGGGGAGCTCGTTGGTGAAGGTGAAGTCGAACTCGACGCCGTCCTCGGCGACCTGGACCCGGTGCACCGGCAGCGGGTCGGTGCTGACCAGCTCGCAGGTGTTGTGCGCGACGCGCGCCTGGCACTTCTCGGCCGACGCCTCGAACGCCATCCGCGGGTAGTGCTTGATGATCTGGCGCCGGGTGCCGTCGGGGAAGTAGACGACGACCTCCACGACCGGCTTGCTGTTCGGCGGCTCCTCGGGGCGGCGCTTCTGCAGGAACACCACGACCGTGTGGCCGGTGTCGAGGCGGGCGTCGAAGTACCAGTGCTCGAAGGACCACTTCGAGTCGCTCGGGTGGAGCGCGTTGTCCCTGGGCTCGACGACGGTGAGCTTGCCGTCCTTGCTGCCGGGGCCGTTCCAGCCCTCGGTGATCGTGATGGCCACGGGTTGTCCTTGCCTGTCGGTGCGGTCGGTGCGGTCGGTGCGTTGGTGCTGCGGGTGCAGTCGGGTGGGGAGCGGGATGGAGTGGGTTGGCTCTGGTGCAGGACGTCAGCGGCGCAGCGCGCTGCTGGCGTCGAACTCGGCGCGACGCCCCTCCATCTGGGCCTCCCACCAGGACTTGCGGTGCCAGTCCATGACGTCGCCGTGCAGCTGCTTGAGCACCGGCAGCCGGCGCAGCAGCTCGACGACCGTCATCAGCGGCCAGCGGGCGAACACCAGCAGGATCCACGGGAACGCCGACGGCATGTCGTAGAGCCGGCGGGTCTCCGGTGCCATCCACAGTGCGCAGTACGCCGAGTAGATGCGGTAGTTGTACGCCGCACGCAGCCGCTTGAGGCCCGTCTGGCCCGGTCGCGGGGCGAAGGCCGCAGGGAAGGACTCGATGAGCTCCTTGCCGGCCTTGCCCGAGTCGTAGCTGCGGGCCGCGGTCGTCATCATCAGCGTCTGGACCTGCTCGATGATGGTGTCCGGCGCCCAGCGCGGCTTCACGCCGAGCAGGTGCCCCATGTAGCGGTTGAAGTGGATGAGTGCCCGCATTTCCTTCGGCGTGGTCTGCACGCCCGCCAGCCACAGGCTGAGCGCCGGCGCGACGGCGCCGCCGATCTGGGTCATCTGCTCGTAGGTCTGGCTGATCGGCAGGCCCCAGCCCTCGAAGTTCCACTCCGGGTGGTCCTTGACCCGCTTGCGGACCGCGACGTGCATGACCCGCACCTGCATGGCGGTCTTGCGGGCCTGGGAGTTCTTCTCGAAGAGCTGGCCCGGCTGGGAGACGTCGATCCAGAACTTGTTGGTCTCCAGGAACCGGCGCAGGGCGTTGTCGCCGGCGTACCCACCGGCCAGCGACAGCGGCATCGCGACCGCCCCCTCGGTGTAGATCTCGAGGGTGATGGCGCCGGCGACGCTGAACAGCATCGTGCCCCAGCGGCGCCAGGTGGCGGCGCCGAGCTCCACCAGCTCGCGGTCCACCCAGTCCGGCACGGTCTCCATGTCGGCGAACAGCGCCTTCATCGACTCCGGGGCGTCCGGGATCGACTCGATCCCGTGGTCGAGCGCCTGGTCGAGCAGCTTGCGGCCCCTGGCGTGGCCGTACTCCTTGCCGAAGAACACCTCGGCCACGAACTCCTCGGCGAGCGGGTCGCCGGCGAACTGGTCCTCGCACAGCATCCGGGCCTGCTCGTCGGTGGGGAACAGGTCGTGGCCGGTCAGCTTCTGGAAGATGCGGCGGCGACGCTGCCAGTGCGGCAGGTCCTTGCGCTCCCAGTACTTGAACCGGGTCGGGCAGACCTCGCCCGGCGCGCCGGTGGGGGCGGGGGCGGTGCTGACGTCGGTGCTCACGGGTGCTCCTCGGGAAGGGTCGGGTCGGGGGTCAGGGGGCCACCACGTGCAGCGGCAGCATCATGTCGTGGTCCTCGTGGTCGAGCATGTGGCAGTGCCACACGTAGCCGCGGACCTTGCCGTCGGCCGTGGTGGACCCGCCGCCGGGACCGTGCTCGCCGGTGGCGGCGGTCGTCGTACCGGCCGCGGGGGCGTCGTGGCCGTTGTGCCCGTCGTGGCTGCCATGACCGTCATGACCGCCATGACCGCCGTGGCCGGCCAGCGCCGCGCGGGCCGTGGCGCCCTGCGGGACGTAGGCGAGGTCGGGGTCGAAGCCGAGCTCCTCGGCGGTGGGCCAGCGCACCACGACGCGGGTGACGGAGTGGCCGTGGGCGAGGACGGTGTCCTTGAGCCCGGCCTCCCACGGCGCGGGCCCGGTGGGCGCGCCCTGGAGGTAGCGGTCGGGCGAGGGGGTCCAGCGCCTGCCGTGGCGCGGCCGCGGGTTGGCGGCACGCAGCGCGGCGTTGTTGATCCGCTGGCGGTCCAGGATCCGCATGTGCACGAGGTGGACGTGCATGGCGTGCGGGTCCGGGGTCACGTTGACCATGTCCCAGACCTCGGTGGTTCCCTGGACCGGCTTCTCGACGTCGGTCGTGGTGAACCCGAGGTTGTTGAGGCTCATCAGGGCCGGCGGGATGCGCAGGTCGGTGTCCTGCAGGATGCTCACGACGCGCCGGCGGGTCGGCCGGAGGACCGGTGGGAGCGCCTCGGGCAGTCCGCGGCCGCCGCGCAGCCGGGTCGGCACCGGACCGGCGAAACCGCGTGCGGCGGTCGCCCGGAACCGGCAGAACAGCGGCATGGTGACCTCGCCCAGGACGGCGGCCTGGCCGGGCGGCTTCTCGTCGTTGCGCAGCTCGACGGTCTCGCCCGCGGCCAGGCCCGCGAAGTCGACGAGGATGTCGACGCGCTCGGCGGGCGAGAGCCGCACGCTGGTGGTCTGCACGGGGGCGTCGAGCAGGCCGCCGTCGTTGCCGATCACCCAGAACTTCATCTGGTTGGAGAAGAACAGCCGCCACACGCTGAACGACCCGGCGTTGATCACCCGGAACCGGTAGAGCCCGCGGGCCACCTGCATCTCCGGCCAGACCACGCCGTTGACGAGGCCGACGTCGCCGACGGCACCGCCCTCCCACTTGCCCTGCGGGACGATCCAGGTCGAGCGGATGTTCTGCCGGCCGCCGGCGCCGAAGATCTTCTCCTGCAGCACCAGCGGGACCTCGAAGTCGCCGGCCGGCAGGCCGAGCGGGTTGTCGGGTCGCCCGGTGTCGAACTCGTCGCGGACGATGTTCATCCCGGCGAGGCCGGCGGCCACGTTGAGGCGGGTCGTCGCCATCGAGTGGTCGTGGTACCAGAGGTGGGTCGCCTCCTGGCGGGTCGGGAACCGGTAGACCAGCTCCTCGCCCGGGACGACGAAGTCGAGCGGGTGGCCGTCCTGCGAGGCCGGGGTGATGCCGCCGTGCAGGTGGGTGGTCGTGCGCGGACGGGTGCCGAAGTCGGCCGCCACGTCATGCAGCGAGTGGTCGACGTCCCTGGCGAACGGGTGCAGCCCGAGCTCGTTGCGCGTGCGCAGGGTCCACGGCTGGTCGCGGTGGCTGACCAGGGTCGGCCCGAGGTAGGTCTGGTCGCCGTACCCGAAGCTCGGCACCGCGTCCCAGTCGCGGTGGAAGCGGTGCAGCGTCGTGCGCGCGGACAGGGTCACGTCCGTGCTGTCGATGACGGGCGGCACCGGCAGCACGTCGCGGAAGGGCTGGACCTTCGGCGAGTGGAAGAGGAGGGGAGACTTCAGCGCCGACACCTCGGCGGCGCTCGGGCGGGCGGTCGCCGAGCGCAGCACGGAGCTGGCGCCCACGATGCCGGCACCGGTGATGAAGGCGCGGCGGCCGAGGGAGGTCACGACCGGGACACTATCCCAAAACCGTACATTTGTGTACGGTTTCTTCCCGTGCCCCGACTTCGCGCCCCGTCCCGGGCCCCGCTCACGGTGCTGCTGGCGGTGCTGCTCGCGGCCGCGCTGGTGCTCGGCCTGCCGGGGCCGGCGGCCCGCGCGGACACCACCCCCTGCCGCGGTACGACGACCGCTCCGCCCGTCGTGCTGGTGCACGACCTGCTGGGCACCCCGGCGTCGGTGTCGGGCCTGGCCGCGGTCCTCGCCGCAGACGGGCGCTGCGTGGTCGCCGAGGCGTGGGGTCCGGCACCGGCCCTCGCCCCCGTGCTGCCGCTGCTCTCGAACCTGCTCCCCGCCGTGGTCTCGAACCTGCCCGGCGGGCTCGCCTCGATGGAGCAGGCCGCCCCCGCCCTGTCCCGCCGGGTGGCCGCGACCGCTGCCACCGCCCCCGCGCGGGAGGTCGACGTGGTCGCGGTCGGTGCCGGGTCGCTGCTCGCGCTGCGCTCGGTCCAGCTCACGCCGGGCCTGCCGGTGCGCCGGCTGGTCTCCGTCGGCTCCCTGTGGGACGGCACCAACCTCGCCGGGCTCGGCGACCTCGAGCAGCTCAGCCGCGACGCGGGCACCTACGACCTCGTGCTCGGCGTCGAGAAGCTGCTGATGGATGGCGCCTGCGCGTCGTGCCGCGAGCTCATCAAGGGCTCGGACTTCCTGCGCGGCCTGCAGGCCGCAGGGCTGCGCCCGGCCGGCCTCCAGCAGGTCGACGTCGTCTCGCGCACGGACGGCCTGGTCGTGCCCTGGACGTCGGGGGTGCGCGACGGCGTGTCTACGCTGGTGGTGCAGGAGCACGACCCGGCTGCCCGGTCCTCCCACTTCGCGCTGCCGCGCGACCCCGTGGTCCAGGGCCTCGTCCGGGCGGCGCTGCGGTGACCGCAGCACGGACGAAGGAAGGAGCGGTCGTGACGACCTCGGTACGCCGCTCCCGCGGCAGCCGGCTCACCGCCGACGACTGGGCCGCGGCCGCGCTCGAGGTGCTGGTCGCCGAGGGCATCGCCGGCGTCGACATCAACACGGTGTGCAAGCACGCCGGCGTCACCCGCGGCAGCTTCTACTGGCACTTCTCCGACCTCGGTGCCCTGCACGCCGCGATGGCCGAGCGCTGGATCGCCGAGACCCGCACCGTCCTCGAGCAGCTCGCCGAGCTCGACCAGCTGCCTGCCCGGGAGCGGCTGCACGCGATGACCATGCACCTGGTCGACGACTCCAACTGGGGCGTGGAGCGGGCGCTGCGGGAGTGGGCGCGCTCGGAGCCGCGGGTCGCGGAGATGATCGCCGAGGGCGACAGCTTCGTCTTCTCGCTCGTCGAGGGCGCCCTGCTCGAGCTGCGCGGTGACGCCGCAGAGGCCCGCGTCCTCGCCGGCCTGCTCGTCTACGCCGGCATCGGCTTCGCCCACGGCCAGTCGGGCCTGCCCAAGCCGACGGCCGAGGAGATCGAGGAGCTGCTCCGCCTGGTCACCCGCTGACGGGCGCCGGGCCCGGCTCAGGCCGGACGGGGCTCAGACCGGGTCGACGCTGTCGATGCGCCACTCGCCGTCGACCTTGCGCACGCCGACGAGGACGCGGACCTGGCTGACCTTGACCGGCTGGTCGGCCGCCTGGCCCTTGCTCGAGACCAGGACCTGGTCGACGAAGGCGAGCGCCACCGCCTGGTCGTCGTCGGCGGAGCGGACCAGCCCGGCGGCCCGCACGTGCGCCTCGGAGACGGCGCCCTTCGACGTCGCCAGCGGGCGCACGGTGGCCTCGAAGGTCGTCGTGTAGTCCTTCGCGAAGGCGGAGGTCATCGTGGCGGTGGCCGCGGCGAGGGAGGCGTCGAGGTCGCCGTGGTCGTAGGACAGCGCCGTGGGGAGCAGGTCCGCCACGGCCTGCAGCGAGCCCTCGGGCGCTGTCGGCACCGTGCCGGCGGTGTACGACGCGTCCTCGGCCAGCGACGGGCGCTGGGGCCGCGGGTCGGGGCGGGTCGCCAGCCAGCCGACCAGGCCGGCGGCGAGGGCGACCGCGACGAGCAGGGCGACGACGCGGCGGCTCATCCGACCTGCTCCAGGCCCGAGACCAGCCAGGTGTCGTCGGTGCGGTCGAGCACGACCCGCATCCGGTAGTGCGCCGTCTCGGCCGCGCCCCCGCTGTCCTCGGTCGTGGCGTCGACGGCGACGAGGACCTGCGCGTGGTCCTCGTGGAGGTACTCCACGGCCGTGCCCTGCTCGACGATGGTCGAGGTGATGACCAGCTCCTTCGTGGTCACCTGCTCGGCGAGCTTCTCGCGCTCGGCGCCGTACGCCTTCGCGAACTCGCCGGTGCTCAGCGCGGCCATCGCGTCGAGGTCCTCCTCGATGGTCTCGTGGTCCATGTCGAAGAACGTCGTGACGGCCGTGCGGGCACTGCTCAGCGCACCGGCCGGGGACCCGTCGTCGCGCTGCGACCACCACAGCCAGCCGGCGGCGACGAGCAGCGCGGCCAGCACCACGGCCAGGCCGAGGGAGACCACCTTGTCGCGCTGCTCGCGGCGGTCCGTCCCGCCCTCCTGAAGGTCCTCTTCCACGTCAGTCCTCGAGGTTGCGGGTCAGGAGCCAGCCGAGCCCGTCCGACCCGGTCGGCGCCGTCGGGCTGGTGACCTGCGTCGAGCGGCCGTCGGGCGTCACCATGATGCCGCTCGTCGGGTTGTAGATCGCACGGCCCCACTGTGGTGCGGCCCGGTGGAGCGGCGCACCGCCCCTCGGCACGTTCTGGAAGCCGCGAACGTTCGGCCCGGTCGGGTCGTACGGCGACGAGGTGCACGTGATGTCCTCGGGGACCGGGGCGTCGTCGGGCTGGTTCGGGCCCTTGCCGTCGACCGGCGTGCCGTCGGGGTTGTAGCGCTTCTTCGACTCGTAGCCCTTCGTGCACGGCGGCGCGAGGGGGACCGTCGGCAGGACGATCGCGATGTGTGCGCTGTAGATCGGGTTGCCGTCCTCGTCGTAGTGGCAGGTCGACTCGATCGCCTTGCCGGTGACGGGGTCGAGGCTGTCGCAGTGCCGCAGCGTCTGGATGTTCTGCTCGAGGATGTGCGGGAAGATCACCAGCCCCTTGCGCAGGTGCGGGAGCCGGTCGGCCGCGATGTCGGTGATCGCGACCAGGTTGCCGAGCAGCACGGGGAGGGCGTCCTGGTTGTCGCGCAGCAGGCCGCTGAGGTCGCCCCCGGCCGCGATGCCCTGGCGGAAGACGTCGTCGAAGGTGTCGTCGAGCTCGCGCAGGCGGGTGGTCAGCGCGGCGAGGTCGGACTGCCCGGCGCGCGTCTCGCCGAGCAGGTCGACCTGGGTGTCCAGCACCCGCTGGGCACCGTCGATCAGGGCGGTCAGGTCGTCGGCGCTCTCGACCGCGCTGCGGGTGAGCTGGTCGGCGTCGTCGAGCACGGACTGCAGCGTGGGGCCGACGCCCTCGAGGCCTGCAGCTGCCTCGGTGAGGATGACGTCGAGGTCGTCGGGGTCGACCGATCCCGCGAGCGCGTCGAGGTTGCTGACCAGCGCGGCCAGGTCGGGTGGCGCGCTGGTGCGCTCGAGGGGGACGACGTCACCGTCGTCGAGCCGCGGCCCGCCGGCGGAGCCGGGCGTGAGGGCGACGTACTGCTCACCGATGGCGGACTTGCTGCTCACCACCGCGGCGACGTCGACGGGGACCTCGGCGTCGTGGCGCAGCTCGACGACGACCGTCGACGCGGTGCCGGGGCCGGGGAGCACCTCGACGACCGAGCCGACGCGGGTGCCGAGCAGCTCGACGTCGGCGCGCCGGTAGATCCCGCCCGGGTCGCTGAACTGGATCTCGACCCGGTCGGGGCCGTGGAGCAGGCTCGTGACGTCGAAGAACTGGGTGGTGCCGTAGGCGAGCGTCACCGCGATCACGCCGAGGAAGGCGACCAGCTTGAGCCGAATGGTGGAGGTCATCGGCCACCCCCGGTGAGCAGCTCGCCGAGGTCCTTCGGCGGGGCACCCTTCGCGGCGCTTCCGGTCGGCTTGAGCAGGGAGGAGAGGTCGAGGGCGCCGGTCAGCCCCTCGGTGACCTCGCCGACGATCGTGGACAGGTCCAGCGACTCGAGCAGCTCGGCCACCGTCGCGGGCTTCCTCCGCCCGCCGTCCGTCGTCCCCGCGCCGGCCGGGCTGCCCGCGTCGCCGCCGGTGCGGGCCGGGGACTGCCCGCGGCTGCCGGCCCCGCCGGGCGCCAGCTCGGCCAGCGAGGCAAGCAGGGCGTTGACGGTGTCGACGTCGATCAGCACCTGGCCGTACATGCCGGCGTAGTCACCCTTGATCGTCGACAGTGCGTTGCGCGAGAACGGGAAGGAGGCCAGCCGCTCCACGGTCTGCGACAGGTCCCGCTTGGCGAGGTTGAGCTGGGCGAGCACCGGCTCGAGGTTCTCCAGGTCCCGCACCGTGGCCGCCCGGGTGTCCCGGATCAGCGGGACGGCGGTGCGCGAGAGCCGCGAGAGCCGGCGCAGGGTGCGGGTCAGCGCGGGCCGCTGCCGGTCGAGGGCGGCCAGGCCGTCGGGCACGGCGTCCAGCGCCTGACCGATCACCGAGCGCTGGTCGGCGAGCGTGGCGCTGAGCCGGCTGAGGGACTCGAGCGCCTGCACGAGGCTGTCGCGCCGGCCGTCGAGGGTGCTCACCAGCGCCTCGAGCCGCCGGGTGGTGGTGCGGACGTCGCCGGGCTGCTCGAGGGCGGTGCTGAGCTCGCGGGAGATGGTCTCGATGCTGCCGAGCGAGCCGCCGTTGAGCACGAGGGACAGCGCGCCGAGCACCATCTCGGTGTCGGGCTGCGCGGCCGTCCGGCTGGCGGTGATCTCCGCGCCGGGGGCCAGGCGCCCGGTGGGCTCCTCGTCGGTCGGCGGGTCGAGGGCGACGTACCGCTCGCCGAGGAGGCTGGTCTCGCGCAGGGTGGCGACCGCGTTCGCAGGCAGCTCGACGTCCTGGTCGATGCGGCACACCACGCGCGCGTCGAGGTTCTCGTCGAGCTCGACCGAGGCGATGCTGCCGACGACGGTGTCGCCCGAGCGGCAGGTCGCCTTGGCGACGAGGTTGGTGGCGTCCTCGAGGGTCACCACCACCTCGTAGCCGCCGGCACCGGCGCCGCCGGGCAGCGGGATGCTCTGGGGGCCCTCGTAGCCGCAGGCGGTGGCGACCAGCGCGAGCCCGAGCAGTCCGGCGGCCGGGGACGTCCGCCGGTTCACTGCCCGCCCCCTGCCGCCCGCAGGGCCGCCTGGACCGCGGCCACGATGTCACCGAGCGGGCCGTCGAGACTGCCGGTCTGCTGCCCCTTCGCGATGGCGGTGAGCAAAGTGCCGATGCTGTTGCCGGCGGCGCGCAGGGCCGCGCAGAAGGGCAGCAGCCGGGCGGCCTCGGCGCCGGTGGCCTGGGTGCACACCGCACCGAGCGTGTAGGACAGCTGCACGCCGAGGTCCTCGGTGAAGTTGCCGCGCAGGGCCAGCGAGCCGGTGCGGCCACCGACGACGCTGTCCTCGGGGTGCTCGGGGTCCCAGTTGTTCGGCGCGTAGATCGCCATCGCGTTGGCGAAGCCGACCGGGACCAGGTCGAGCAGATCGGTCAGGTCGTCGAGGTGGTCGTCCAGCGTCTGCGAGACGACGGTCAGCCCCTTGATGCTGGAGGTGATGGTGGCGCGGTTGGTGCGGGTGAACTCCCGGACCTCGCCGAGGGCCTCGGAGAGTCCCTCGACCGCGCGGGTGAGGTCGGTGCGCTGGGCCGAGAGCTGCGCGCTGACCTCGGCGAGGCTCAGCACCAGGCGCCGGACCTGGTCGTCGTTCTCGGCGAGGGTGCGGGTCAGCCGGGCGGCGTCGGCGACGACGTCCTGGGCGTCCCCGTCGACCTCGGCGAGCGTGCCGAGCGCGCGGGAGAGCTGGTGCAGGGTGGTGTTGAGCCGACGGCCGTTGCCCTCCAGTGCCTTCGCGCCGGCGGCGGTGAGCCGGGACAGGGCGCCGTCCCGGTCGGCACCGTCCGGGCCGAGTGCCACGGCGAGGTCGTCGAGCTGCTGGAAGGTCTCGTCGAGCTCGAGGGGCACGGCGGTGCGGTCCTGGCCGATGCGGGCGCCGTCGGCGAGCACCTCGCCGCCGGCCCAGGCCGGGGCGAGCTGGACGAAGCGGTCGCCCACGATCGACGGCGGGACGATCGCGGCGGTCACGTCGGGGCGCAGCCGCACGTCGGGGTCGTAGGTCATGGTCACCTCGACCGCCGTGCCCTTCACCTCGATGTCGGTGACGGTGCCGACCCGGACGCCGAGGACCTTGACCGGGGCGCCCTCGTAGAGGCTGGTGGTGCGCGGGAAGGTGGCGACCAGGGTGCGGTCCGGCGGGGTGCTGGCGCGGTCCCACGCGAGCACGCCGGCCACCACCGCGAGCACCACGGCGAGCCCCAGGACCACCCGGGCCGCCTTCGACCGCCTCGTCGCTGCCATCACTGCTTCGCCTCCACGGCCGAGGTCGCGGCCGGTCCCAGCGGCAGGCACGGCGAGGTGCTGCCGTTGAGGGCCTCGTTGAGCTGGGAGAGCACCGGGTCGAGCAGCTGGTTGACGATGGTGCGCTCGTCGGAGGCGCACACGGCGTACCCGGCGGGCAGCTTGATCGTGCCGTCGAACCACGGCCCGGTGCCACCGACGTTGGTGAAGGTCTTGCCGTAGCGCACGGTGCCCTCGATGGACTCGCCGAGCTGCTCCTCGTGCTCGCGGAGCACGTCGAGCACCCGGTCCAGCCTGGTGAGCGTCGGCTCCAGCGCCGCCTTGTTGTCGGTCACCAGGCTGCGCAGCTGGGTGGCGAAGGCGCTGGTGTCCTTGATGATCGCGGAGACCACCTCCTTGCGCCGGTCCAGCATCTCCAGCACCGCGGAGGTGTCGCCCAGCAGCTCGGCGAGCTCGGAGTCGCGCGCGGCCAGCACCTCGGTGACCTGCTCGGCGTCGCGGAACAGCCGGCGGACCTGGGCGTCCCGGCTGGCCAGCGTCGTGGAGAGCCGGCTGAGCCCGTCCAGCGCGCCCTGCGCCTCGGGGGCGGCCGCCTCGACCACCTCGGCGAGCGAGTCGAACGCCTCGGCCAGCCGGTCGGTGTCGATCCCGGCGAGCGTGCCGGTGGCCTGCTGGAGGGTCGGCACGATGTTCATCGGCGTGGTGGTGCGCTCGAGCGGGATGGTGGCGCCGGCCCGCAGCGGCTCGGTGCCGGCGGGGGTGAGCGCGACGTAGTGCTGCCCGAGCAGGGTCCGGATCTCGATGCTCGCGGAGGTGCGGTCGCCGATCTCGACGTCGTCGAGCTCGAGGTCGACCACGACGGTGTCGCGGACCAGCTCGATGTCGGTCACCTTGCCGACCTTGATGCCCGAGATGCGCACCTCCTCGCCGCCCTGGAGTCCGGACGCGTCGCTGAAGACCACGCGGTAGGGCGTGCCGGCGAACAGCGGCACCCGGTCGAGGTTGAACACGAGCAGGGTCGCGGCGACGAACAGCACGATGCCCTGCAGGGCCAGCAGCACCGGGTAGCGGCGCCCGAAGCGGATGAGCGAGGGGACCTTCACTGCAGGTTCCCCTCCTCGGTGCCGGCGCAGATCGTCGAGCGCTCGTTGGCCGAGATCCCCGGCGAGGACAGCAGGTACTCCCCGCCCAGGAGGCGCACGTTGAGCTCGATGCCGCACATGTAGAAGTTGAACTGCGAGCCGTAGGAGCCGGTGCGGGTCTGGGCCCGGTTGCGCCGCGGCAGGCGCTGGAGGGACTCCTCGATCAGGGGTCGGTCCTTGTCGAGCACCGCGACGATGTCGGACAGGTGCGCGACGTCCTTGCGCAGCGGTCCGCGCACGTCGCGGATCAGCCCGGTGGAGACGGTGAGCAGGTCCGAGAGGTCCGGCAGGGCGGTGGAGATGGCGTCGCGGTCCTTCGCGAGGCCCTGCATGAGGTCCCGGAAGGTGACGATCAGCCGGGTCAGGCGGGCGTCGCGGTCCGCGATCGTCGACAGGACGGCGCCGAGGTTGTCGACGACGTTGCCGATGACCTGGTCGCGGTCGGCGAGCTCGGAGGTGAGGCTAGCGGTGCTGCGCAGCAGCGAGGCGTACGTCGTGCCCTCGCCCTGCAGCGTGCGGACCATCAGGTCGGCGAGGCGGTTGGTCTGCTCGGGGTCGAGCGCGCGGAAGAGCGGCTGGAAGCCGTTGAAGAGCACGGTCAGGTTGAGCGCCGGCGAGGTCCGGCCGACGTCGATGGTCGTGCCGGCCTCGAGCTGGGTGGCCCCGGGCTCCTGGCTGATCGCCAGGTAGCGCCGGCCGACGATGTTCTCGTAGCGCAGCGCCAGTGTCGCCGAGTCGTGGAGCGGCACGTCCTCGTCGACGGTGAAGGTGATCCGGGCGTGCCGGGCGTCCAGCTCGCCGTCGAGCTCGACCCCGGTGACCCGGCCGACCTCGACGCCGGACAGCCGGACCTTGTCGCCCACGGTCACGCCGGTGGCGTCGGTGAAGTTCGCGTGGAAGGTCCGGGTCGGGGCGAAGGAGATGTTGCCGACGATCGTCGCGAGCAGGCCGAACAGCGCGATGGTCACCGTCGCGAAGACGAGCATCTTGTAGGCGGAGGTGGGGATCCGCGGCTGCCTCTTCACCTCGGGCGCGGGGATGCGGACGTCAGCCATCAGGGCACCTCCAGCGGGTCGCCGCCCAGCAGCGGGGCGATGAGCAGGCCGCCGAGCTCGGCGTCGCCGCGCTCCTCGCCCTCGCCGTCTTCGCCGGCCGAGCCGTCCAGGCGGGCGAGCAGGTCGCGCGCCAGTGCCGTCGCGACCGCGAGGCGACGACCCTCGACGTCGACGGCGCGGCTGCGGGCCGACGAGCCCGCCTGCGGCTGCGGGGTGCGCTCGTCGCCGTGCTCGCTGGTGATGACCTGGTTGGGCAGCGCCGGCAGGCTGCGGGGCAGCGCGTCGACGGCCTCGTGGACCTGCTGGCCGAAGCGGGGGCAGTGCGGCTCCCACGACCGGATCGGTGCCGGCAGGGTGTCGAGCGCGGCGTCGCTCTCCGGGTTGGACGGCAGGTCGGCGGGCGCGGAGTAGGGCTGGCGCACGATGAACATGTCGATGCTCAGCAGCACGTAGGGCCCGCGGGCGCCGGTGGTCTGGTTGCCGTGGAGGTCGACGCGGCGCAGGCCGTCGATGGAGCAGGCGAGCATGGGGGAGTACTCCGCGAGGAGCGCGGTGAGGGGCTCGCCGCGGACCACGAGCCGGACCAGGTCGTCGCGGTTCTCCGCCAGCACCTCGCGGGCGGTGTCGGACAGGTCGGTCAGGGTGGCGAGGAACCGGCCGAGCCGTTTCTCGGCCGGCACCAGCAGGTCCTCGGTGAGGGCGGTGACGTTGGCGAGGTTGGTCAGCACGTCGGGTGCGGCGGCGTCGTACCCGTCGAGGGTGCGGGCGAGCAGCCGCAGGTCGGTGTCGAGGGTGTCGAGGTGGGGGTCGAGCTCGGCGAGGAAGGTGTCGAGGTTGTCGAGGGTGTCGCGCACCTGGCCGCCGCGGCCCTCGAGCGTGGCCGCGAGCGTGGTCAGGACCGTCGAGAGGCGGGCGGGGTCGATCGCGCGCAGCACCGGCACGAGCTTGTCGTAGACGTCGCCGATCTCGGTCGCGGTCGCGGTCTGCTCGATCGTCGCCCCGTCGGTGAGCCGGGGACCGGACGCGCTGGCGGCGGCCGTGCCGCTGGCGCCCCGTCCGGCGGGGCCGGTGGTCCGGGGGAGCAGGTCGACGTACTTCTGGCCGAACAGGGTCTTCGGCACGATGGCCGCGTCGACGTCGGCGGGGATCCGCTCCAGCTCGTCGGGCTGGATGCCGAGCTCGATCACCGTGCGGCCGTCGCGGGAGCGGATGTCGCGGACCTCCCCGACGACGCGCCCCTGCAGCTTCACGTCGGCGTACTTGTTGAGCTCGAGGCCGGCGCGCGTGGTGAGGACCTCGACGTGCGCGGTGCGCTGCCAGGGCAGGTCCTTGTTGTAGGCCGCGATGCTGACCGAGACGAGCAGCGCGAGGACGACGAGGTAGCCGACACCCAGGAGGGCGTGCCGGTGCTGCTGCCAGGCGGTGGGGGCGGGCACGTCGCTAACCCGCCAGCCTGACGGTCGTCGTGGACCCCCACAGCGCGAGGCTGAGGAAGAAGTCCGCCACGATGATCATCACGATGGAGAGCCGGACCGCGCGGCCCACCGCGACCCCCACGCCGGCGGGGCCGCCGCTCGCGGAGTAGCCGTAGTAGCAGCAGACGAGGGTCAGGATGACCGCGAAGACGAGCACCTTCCCGAAGGAGTAGGCGACGTCGACGGGCGGCAGGAACAGGCTGAAGTAGTGGTCGTAGGTGCCGCCGGTGAGGCCGTAGTAGTGCACCGAGACCGCCTGCGTGGAGGCGTAGGTACCGACCAGCGCGATCAGGTAGAGCGGGATGACGGCGACGAACGCGGCGATCATCCGGGTGGTGACCAGGTAGGGGACCGAGCGGATCGACATCACCTCGAGGGCGTCGATCTCCTCGCTGATCCGCATCGCGCCGATCTGTGCGGTGAACCCGGCGCCGACGGTGGCGACGAGCGCGTTGCCGGCGATCAGGGGCGCGACCTCGCGGGTGTTGAAGTACGCCGACAGGAAGCCGACGTACGGCTCGATCCCGACCTGCTGCAGGCCCTGGTAGCCGACGAGGCCGACCACGCTGCCGACGGCGACCACCTCGAAGACGAGGATGCCGACGGTGCCGGCGACCAGCACGAGGGCGCCGCGGCCGAAGGAGACCTCGGTGAGCAGGCGCAGCACCTCGCCGCGGTGGTGGCGCACGGCGTGCGGGACGCCGCGCAGGACCTGGCCGTAGAAGGCGACCTGGCGACCGAGGTCGGCGAGGACGGCGTAGCCGGGAAGCGGGCGCCGCTCGGCGCTGCGGGTCGTGGGTGCCACCTCAGAGCCCCTTCGGCGGGACGAGCTCGTAGTAGAGCGCCGTCAGCAGCGCGTTCGCGAGGAAGAGCACGACGAACGCGATGACGACCGACTGGTTGACGCCGTCGCCCACGCCGCGGGCGCCGCCCTTGGCGCGCACGCCCTGGTAGGTCGCGACGATGCCGGCGAGGATGCCGAAGAGGAACGCCTTGAGCTCGCCGACGTAGAGGTCGGGCAGCTGGGCGAGGGCGCTGAAGCTGGCGAGGTAGGCGCCGGGGGAGCCGCCTTGCACCAGCACGTTGAAGGCGTAGGCGCCGATGATGCCGACGCTGGTGGCGATCGCGTTGAGCAGCGCGGCGACCACGCCCATCGCCAGCACGCGGGGCACGACGAGCCGGTCGACGACGTTGAGGCCGAGGACCTCCAGCGCGTCCAGCTCCTCGCGGATCTTGCGGGAGCCGAGGTCGGCAGCGACGGCTGTTCCGGCGGCACCTGCCACGATCACCACCGTCGCGATCGGGGCGGCCTGCTGCACGATGCCGACCACGGCGACGGCGCCGGTGAACGACCGCGCGCCGAGCTGGTCGAAGAGGGAGCCGATCTGCAGGGCCAGGACCGCGCCGAACGGGATCGTGATCGCGCAGGCCGGGAGCAGGGAGACCCGGGTGGCGAACCACGCCTGGTCGGAGAGCTCGCGCCACGCGAACGGACGCCGGAACATCCCGCGCAGCACCTCGAGGGCGAAGACGAGCAGCTCACCGACCGGGACCAGGGGACGGGTCAGCACGGCCGTGCGCGCAGCCGCGCTCATGCTGCCCCTCCGGACATCGTGCCTCCTGCCATCGCCGGCCGCCTGCGTGACCCTGCCGCACCCTAGCCCAAAACCGTACATATGTGTACGGTCTCCGGGTGCTGGTCGGGCAGGCCGCCCGTCCAACGGGCGCCGGGGTTGCGGGTCACGACAGCCGGGCCGGCATCGGGACCAACGTCCCGGGTGTCGCGAGCGGGCCGCACGGGGAGCCGCAAGCCGGTCCCAAGCCGGCTGCAAGCGGGGACGCCGACCCTCGGAGGGTGAACAGGAGGCTTTCCCTCCTCCTCGCCGCCGCGCTGCTCGGCCCGGTGAGCGTCGGCCTCGCCGAGGGCGCCGACGCCGCCACGCCCAGGTGTGCGGGCCTCAAGGCGACCATCGTCGGCACCGACGCGGCCGACAAGATCAACGGGACCAGCGGCCGCGACGTCATCGTCGCCCGCGGTGGCAACGACGTCGTCGACGGCCGGGGCGGACCCGACGTCATCTGCGGCAGCGCCGGCAACGACACCATCCGCTCGGGCGCCGGGGCCGGCGGCCTCCTCCACGGCGAGGCCGGGCACGACCTGGTCATCGCCCAGGCGCCCGACATCGGGGTCTACGGCGGCGACGGCGACGACGTGCTGCGCACCAGCAGGAGCGACACCCTGCTGGACGGCGGCCGCGGCAACGACCGGATCGAGGGGAGCAGGTTCCCCGACGTGATCGACGGCGGGCCCGGCAACGACCACGTCCTGGCCAACGGCGGCGCCGACCGCTTCGTCACCGGCGGTGTCGGCAACGACCGGATCTACGGCGGTCCCGGCACGGACGTCCTGCGCGGCGGCGGGGGCGACGACCAGATCACCCCGGGGCCCGGTCGGGGCGGCTTCGCCTTCGGCGAGGCCGGCAACGACACGATCGTCACCGGCGACGACGGCCAGGCGCTCTACGGCGGCCCGGGCAACGACCTGATGAAGACGTCGTGGGAGGGCACCCTGCTCGACGGCGGTCCCGGGCACGACCGCCTGCACGGCGGTGCGTACGCCGACGTCATCTCCGGCGGGGACGGCAACGACATGATCTCCGCGGGTGGTGGGGACGACGTCGACCTCAAGGGCGGCTTCGGCACCGACACCTGCGACGGCGGCCCGGGCACCGACAACTGCCACGGCGGTGCGCCCGGCGGGCCCGGGAACTCGCCGACCGACCCGGACACCTGCACTGCCGAGGTGACCCGCTCGTGCCGGGGCGACGAGCTGCCCGAGCGGTGGCTGGCCACGCTGCACGGCCACGAGACCACGAGGTACGAGGTCCGCAGCTGGACGGTGAAGATGGTGCTCAAGCGGGCAGGCGACCCGGCGACGACCACCTTCTGGCGCGAGGAGAGCGTCACCGGCTCCTTCGACGTCAAGGGCAGCGACGAGAACTGCGCCTGGACGCACGTCGGGTCGTTCGGCGGCGCGGACTTCACCGGCGACCTCGGCCTGGTGCCGTCCGCCGACCTCTGCTGGCTCGACGTCGTGGCCGGCGGGCTCGGCACCTACTCGAAGAGCTGCGGCGCCGGGACGGTGACGACTCCCGACGAGTACTTCCAGGCCTGGGCAGCCAGCAACGGCGGGCCGGACACCCTGCCGTGGGACCGCACGAAGCGCGAGATCACGGGTAGCTGGCACAAGGACGGCTCCACCACCATCGACGTCGACTGGGTGGTCACTCCGCTCGAGTGAGCGGCCCCCTCCCGAGGGTCTCCGGCGTGTGCAGCCGGACCAGGAACCGCCGGGCGTGCGCAGGCGCACGCCCGGCGGTCGCCAGCGAGACGCCTGCCATCACCGCGAACGCCAGCGGCACGCTCCACGCGGCGGGCTGGGTGAGCAGGGCGCCGGCCCAGCCGTCGGCCTGGAACCCGAAGAGGTTCAGCACCGCGGCGCCGCCGGCGCCCAGGCCACCGGCCGCGAGGCCGGCGATCGCGCCGGCGTCGGTGAGCCCGCGCCACCAGATCCCCAGCACCAGCAGGGGGCAGAAGGTCGACGCTGCCACCGCGAACGCCAGGCCGACCGACTGGGCCACCCCGACCCGGCCGACCAGCAGCGTCACCAGCAGCGGTACGACGACCGCCACCGCCGCCGCGAGCCGGAACGCCGTCGCGACGGAGCCGGTGGAGCCGCCCGCACCGGAGTGCTCGCCGACCCAGCGGCTGGTCACGTCCTGGGTCAGCACCCCGGAGACCGCGATCACCAGCCCGGACGCGGTCGACAGGAAGGCCGCGAACGCGCCAGCCGTGGCCAGGCCGGTCAGCAGCTCGCCACCGATGCCCTGCAGCATCAGCCGCGGCAGCTCCAGGACGAGCACGTCCGCCCGGCCGTCGCGGACCAGCGGGTCGCCGTACACCCGGCCGAGTGCGGCGTAGACCGGCGGCCAGAGGTAGAACAGCCCGAGCAGGGCCAGCACCGCGAGCGTCGTGCGTCGCGCGCCGCGGCCGTCGGGGTTGGTGTAGAAGCGGACCACCACGTGCGGCAGGCCCATCGTGCCGAGGAAGAGCGCGATGATCAGCGAGTAGGTGGAGTAGAGGCCGATCGCGCCGTCGCCGGCGACCGGGTCGGACCACCCGCCGCCGAGCCCGTGCCCCGCGGGTCGCCCGTCGCCCCACCACACGACCAGCAGCACCATCGCCGGCACCAGCAGCGCGGTGAGCTTCAGCCAGTACTGGAAGGCCTGCACGAACGTGATCGAGCGCATCCCGCCGGACATCACGTTGACCACCACGACCAGGCCGACGATGACCGGGCCCACCCACTCCGGCGCGCCGATCGCCGACTCCAGGGTGATCCCGGCGCCCTTGAACTGCGGCACGAGGTAGAGCCAGCCGACACCGACGACGAGCAGGGACGACGCGGCGCGCACCCACCGCGACCCGAGCCGCGCCTCCGCGAAGTCGGGCAGCGTGTAGGCGCCGGAGCGGCGCAGCGGTGCGGCGACGAGGACGAGCAGCACGAGGTAGCCCGCGGTCCACCCGACGGGGTACCAGAGCATGTCCGCACCGCCGACCAGCAGCAGGCCGGCGATGCCCAGGAAGGACGCGGCCGACAGGTACTCCCCGCCGATCGCCGAGGCGTTGAGCCGCGGACGGACGGTGCGGGAGGCGACGAAGAAGTCGCTCGTGGTGCGCGAGAACCGCAGCCCCCAGGTGCCGATGGCCACCGTCGCCACGGTGACGGCGAGGACGGCGAGCAGGCCCGGCAGGGCGTCGGTGCTCAGCACCGGCTCACTCCGGGCCCTCGACGAGGTCGGCGAAGTCGCGCTCGTTGCGCTCCACGCTGCGCACGTAGCGCCACCCCAGCAGGAGCAGGAACGGGTAGACGACCACGCCGAGCAGGAGCCACGCCAGCGGCACGCCAGCGACGGCGACGTCGTCGAGCTCGGGCCACAGGTGGAAGGCGAGCGGCAGCAGCCCGAGGGTGAGCGCCAGCCCCACCAGGACGGCGAGCGCCAGGCCGAGCTGCTCACGCAGCAGCGAGCGCAGGTAGACGTCGCCGAGCGCGGTCTGCTCGTGCACGTCGCCGAGCCGGCTCGCGGCCCGCCCGGCGGCCGTGTGCCGGGGCGGTCCGGTGACCCGGACCCGCTCGGTCATCGCGCCGGGCCCCCGGCCCGGGCACGGCGCACCAGCACGTCGCGCAGCGCACGGGAGTGCCGCCGGCTCACCGGCAGCTCGGTGTCGCCGACCATCACGGTCGTGCGCCCGGCGTCGCTGCGCACCTCGGTGACGTGCGCGAGCGCGACGAGCAGGGAGCGGTGGATCCGGTGGAAGCCGGCCTCGGCCCACTGCTCCTCGAGCGTCGTGAGCGGCACGCGCACCAGGTAGGCCTCGCCGGCGGCGGTGTGCAGCCGGGCGTAGTCGCCCTGCGCCTCCACGTGGGTGATCTCGCCGCGGTCGACGAAGCGGGTCACCCCACCGCGCTCCACGGCGACCTGGGTGTCCGGAGCCGGCTCGGGCGGGGCGCCGGCCGCGAGCACGCGTCGTACCGCCTCGGCGAGCCGCTCCGGGCGGACCGGCTTGAGGACGTAGTCGACGGCGCGCAGGTCGAAGGCCTCGACCGCGTGCTGCTCGTGCGCGGTGACGAAGACGACCGGTGGCGGTTGCTTGAAGCGCCCGAGCACCTCGGCCAGCTCCAGCCCGCTCAGGCCGGGCATCTGGATGTCGAGGAAGACGCAGTCGACCTCGCGCTCGCGCAGGATGCGCAGCGTGTCGGTCGCAGACGGGCAGGAGACCACCTCGCCGACGCGGGGGTCGGCGTCGAGCAGGTAGGTCAGCTCGTCGAGCGCCGGCCGTTCGTCGTCGACGACCAGGACGCGCAGGCCGCTCACGAGCGCACCCCGCCGACACCGCTGACGCTGACGCCGGGCGCGAACTTCGGCACCCGCACGATCACCTTCGTCCCTGCTCCCGGCGCGGTCTCCACGACGAGACCGTAGTCGTCGCCGAAGGTCGCGCGCAGCCGGGCGTCCACGTTGCCCAGGCCCACCGAGTCGAGGGCCGCGTCGCCGGCCAGGGCCCGGCGCACCTTCTCGGGGTCCTCGCCGACGCCGTTGTCCTCGACCTCGATCACCGCCTCGTGGCCTCGGTCGTGGGCGTCGATCGTCAGCTGCCCGGTCTGGTCGGCGCCCTCGAGGCCGTGCCGCACGGCGTTCTCCACCAGCGGCTGGATGCACAGGAACGGTACGACGACCGGCAGCACCTCGGGCGCGACGTTGAGCGTGACCTGGAGCCGGTCGCCGAAGCGGGCCTGCTCCAGCAGCAGGTAGCGCTCGATGGAGTTCAGCTCCTCGGCGAGCGTGGTGAACTCGCCGTGGCGCCGGAAGGAGTAGCGGGTGAAGTCGGCGAACTCCAGCAGCAGCTCGCGGGCCCGGTCGGGGTCGGTGCGCACGAAGCTGGCGATCGCGTTGAGCGAGTTGTAGACGAAGTGCGGGCTGATCTGCGCCCGCAGCGCCCGCACCTCGGCCTCGATCAGCCGGTTGCGGTGGGCGTCGAGCTCGGCCAGCTCCAGCTGCCCCGACACCCACTCGGCGACCTCCTCGGTCGCGCGCACCAGCCCGGCCGTCGGGGTCGGCGAGAACGCCTGCACCGTGCCGAGCACCCGGCCGTCCACGACGAGCGGGCTGACCACGCCGGTGCGCACCGGGCACCCCGGCTCGGTGCACCCGAGCTGCCCGCGGTCCAGGGTGCGGGTGCTGCCGCGCTCGATCGCCACCACCCCCGCGGCCGCCGCCTGCTCCCGGTGGTGCGACCCCAGGCCGTCCCAGGCCAGCACCGCCTCGGTGTCGGTGATCGCCAGCGCCGGCGTGCCGAGCAGGGCCCGCAGGTGCCGGATCGCCCGCTCCGCGCTGGCTGTCGTGAGCCCCTCACGCAGGGCCGGCGAGGCGAGGGAGGCCTGGTGCAGCGCGCGGAAGGTCGCCCGGTCCGCGTCGCTGCCGAGGTGGCCCCGTCGCCACAGCCGCCTGCTCACCCGTCCATCAAAGCGCACGACGTGGCAGGTTCTGGCACGCGAAGTGTCAAGCTTCGGCGTGCGAGGTGGCAGGCCGTGGCACGTGAGGTGGCAGAGATGGTCGTCCGGGGTGCCCGTCCGCGCGGTCCGTGCTCAGCTGCGCAGCACTCCGTCGAGGAAGTCGAAGAGCAGCGACTGCACCACCTCGGGAGCCTCCTGGGTGGGGCTGTGCCCGACACCGTCGAGCTGGTGGTGCCGCACGTCGGGGAGCCGGCGGACGACGTCCGCCGTCCAGGCGGGTGGGCGGGCGACGTCGTCGGTGCCGTTGATGACCAGTGCGGGAACCTGCAGCCCGTCGAGCAGGTCGCTGGCGTCCTCGCGCTCGACGACGCCGCGTGCCGCGTGGCACAGCCCGGGGGACAGGGAGGCGATCTGCCGGCGGAAGGCATCCACCAGGTCCGCCTTGGCGGCGTCGGCGCGAGTGGTGGCCCCGAGCATGATCTCGAGCACGACCTGCTGCAGGCCCTCGTCGAAGCCGCTGGCCTCGATCTGGTCGCAGACGCCGCCGAACGCCGCGCGCTGGTCGTCGGGCTCGTGGCGGGCGGAGCTGCCGACGAGGACGAGGGCCTGTACGGCGTCCGGCTGGGCAGCGGCGATGCGGACCGCGACGTCGCCGCCCATCGACTGCCCGAGCAGTGCGTACCGGCTCAGGCCCGCCGCCTCGAGGGTGGCCACGACGTCCTTGGCCGCTTCGTCCATGGTCACGGTCGCGGTCGCCTCGTCGGTGCGTTCGCCCTGGCCGAGGAAGGTCGGCCGGACGAACCGGAACCGGCCGCGACCGGCCTCGACCAGGTCGTCGAAGGACGACGCATCGAGGAAGAGGGAGTGCAGGCACACGACGACCGGCAGGTCTGTCTCGCCGGTGTCGCGGAGGTTCTCGTCGACCATCGTTTCGCTTCCTGTCGTCAGAGGAACGGGTGTGACCTGCACCATAGTCGAACTTGACGTCGGTCTCAACTAAAGTGGAGGAAAGTTCCGCTGAAACGAGGAGATCCCATGCCCGTCACGCTCATCAACCCGCCCGGCCTGGCCGAGCCGCCGGCCGGCGCCTACCACCACGTCGCGATCGCCAGCGGCACCCGGCACGTGTACGTCGCCGGGCAGATCGCTCGCGACGCGACGGGTGCGCCGGTGGCCACCGGTGACCTCGCCGGCCAGGTGGAGCAGGCGTACCGCAACATCGCCGTGGCGCTCGAGGCAGCCGGGGCGACCTTCGCCGACGTGGTCCGGCTGACCTTCTACGTCGTCGACTGGTCGGCGGAGAAGTTCGAGCTCCTCATGGCCGGCATCAACCGCGCCACCGAGGAGCTCGGGGTGACGGCGCCCCCCGCGTCCCTCATCGAGGTGGTCTCGCTGTTCGAGCCCGACGTGCTCGTGGAGATCCTGGCGACCGCCGTCGTCGACTAGCACCAGCCGCGCCGTCAGCGCGCCGGGTGAGACGCACGCGGCCGGCACTCCTGCAGCGGAGTGCCGGCCGCGTTCCGGCGTGGCTTCGTTCAGCGCAGCGAGAACAGCCCGGCGGCGCCCATGCCGCCCCCGACGCACATCGTGACGACCACGTGCCGTGCCCCCCGGCGGCGCCCCTCCAGGAGGGCGTGACCGACCAGGCGCGCGCCCGTCATGCCGTACGGATGCCCGATGGAGACCGCGCCCCCGTTGACGTTGAGCCGGTCGGGGTCGATGCCGAGCTCGTCGCGGCAGTGGACGACCTGGCAGGCGAACGCCTCGTTCAGCTCCCACAGGTCGATGTCGTCGACCTTGAGGTCGTGCTGCTCGAGCAACCGCGGGATGGCGAAGACCGGGCCGATGCCCATCTCGTCGGGCCGGCAGCCTGCGACGGCGATGCCGCGGTAGACACCGAGCGGCTCCAGCCCGCGGCGCGACGCCTCCCCGGCCTCCATCAGCACCGAGGCCGATGCTCCGTCGGACAGCTGCGAGGAGTTGCCTGCCGTGACCGACGCGGCCCCGACATCGAGCACCGGCTTCAGGGCGGCCAGGCCCTCGGCGCTGGTCGTGGGCCGGTTGCCCTCGTCAGCGACGAGGGTGACCTCGCGCATCGTGACGCTGCCGTCGGCCTCGCGCACCCGCTGCACGGTCGGAAGGGGGACGATCTCCTCGTCGAAGAGCCCGCCGAGCTGGGCGGCCGCCGTGCGGCGCTGCGACTCCAGGGCAAAGGCATCTTGGGCCTCGCGACTCACGGCGTACCTGCGAGCCACGACCTCGGCGGTGCGGAGCATCGGCAGGTAGACGTCGGGCACGTTCTCGACCAGCCACGCATCCTCGGCGCGATGCTGGTTCATGTGCTCGTCCTGCACCAGGGAGATGGACTCCACGCCCCCGCCGACGACGACCTCCATGCCGTCGTGGACGATCTGCCGTGCCGCCGTGGCGATCGCCATCAGGCCCGACGCGCACTGCCGGTCGACGCTCATGCCGGGTACGCCGACGCCCAGGCCGGCGCGCAGGGCGGCCTGCCGGGCGACGTTGAAGCCGGTCGTTCCCTGCTGCATGGCCGCGCCGAGCACGACGTCCTGCACCTCGGGCCCCTCGAGGCCGGCGCGCTCGACGGCGTGCCGGATCGCGTGCCCGGCGAGCGTCTGGGCGGAGGTGTCGTTGAAGGCGCCGCGGTAGGCCTTGCCGATGGGGGTGCGCGCCGTCGAGACGATCACTGCTTCTCGCATGTCCCGGCTCCCCTCAGGCCGTCGGTCCGCCGGCGACGTACAGGACCTGGCCGGACACGAACCCGGCCTCCTCGCTGGCGAGGTAGCCGACCGCGGCGGCCACGTCCTCGGGTCGTCCGGCCCGGGCGACGGGGATGCCCGCGACGACGGTGCGGGACAGCTCCTCGAAGTCGAGCCCCATCCGGGCCGCGGTGGCACGGGTCATGTCGGTCTCGATGAATCCGGGCGCGACCGCGTTGGCGGTGACGCCGTACCGGCCGAGCTCGATCGCGAGGGTGCGGGTGAACCCCTGCAGGCCGGCCTTGGCCGCGGAGTAGTTGGACTGGCCGCGGTTGCCGAGGGCGGAGGTGCTGGAGAGGTTGACGATCCGTCCGAACCCGGCCTCCACCATGTGGCCCTGGACCGCGCGGGTCGCCAGGAAGGCTCCGCGGAGGTGGACCGACATCACCTGGTCCCAGTCGTCGAGCGTCATCTTGAACAGCAGGTTGTCCCGCAGGATGCCGGCGTTGTTGACCAGCACCGTCGGGGCGCCGAGATCGGCGGTGACCTGGGCGACCGCAGCGGCGACCGCGGCCTCGTCGGTGACGTCGGCTCCGACGGCGAGGGCCTTGCCGCCCGTCCCGGAGATCTCGTCGACGAGCGGTTGGGCCGCCGTGGCGTCGAGGTCGAGCACGGCGACCGCGTGGCCGTCGTGCGAGAGTCGGCGGGCGATGGCGGCGCCGATGCCCCGGGCTCCGCCGGTGACGATCGCGACTCGCGCAGTGGTGGGCATGAGGGGTGTTCCCTTCGTCGTGGCCGGCCCGTGTGGCCGGCTCAGAATCCCGCGTCGGTGGCCACCTGGTGGGCGTGCTCGACCAGGACGTCGATGCGTTCGCGGGGAAACTCGTGGTGCGCAGCGGGTGCGGGCTCGGCCTGGGCGCGGTGCAGGATTCCCTCGGCGATGATCGCGACCTTCCAGAGTCCGAGCACGTGCCAGAAGCCGACTCCGTCCACGTCCCGACCGGTGGCCGTCGCATAGGCCTCGACCAGGTCGTCACGGGGCGCGAAGCCGGGGTGCTGGGAGGGTGCGAGGTGCTGCATCGCCGGCTCACCGGCGTGCGGCCAGTAGGCCAGCAGGGTGCCGAGGTCGGCGAGCGGCTCGCCGAGGGTGCTCAGCTCCCAGTCGAGCAGGGCCACCACCTCGCCGGTCCCGGGGGCCGTCACGACGTTGAGGACGTGGCCGTCGCCGTGGACCAGCGTCGTCTCCCGCTGGGATGGTACGGCCGCGCGCAGGCGTTCGGTGAGAGCGTCGAGGGTCCTCAGGTCCCGGGTGCGCGACGCCTCCCACTGCCGTGTCCAGCGCCGGAGCTGTCGCTCGGCGTACGGCGCGTGGCTGGCCAGCGTGCTCAAGCCGGTGGCGTCGAGGTCGACGGCATGAACCGCGCCCAGGGTGCGCACCAGGGAGAGCCCGATCGTCCGGCGGACCTCGTGCGGGGTGGCGTCGAGAGCAGCCCTGCTGTCGAGCACGACGCCCTCGACGCAGGACATCAGGAACGCCGGCGGGTCCTCGAGGGTGCCGTGCACGTGGGGCACGGGCACCGGGGTCGGCCCGAGGGCTGCCATGATCCGCGCCTCGCGCAGGACGTCGTGGGCGGAGTCCAGGTGGGGCCCGGCCGGCGGCATGCGCAGCACCCACTGGCGGCCGGTCTGGTCGTGCACGCGGACGGTGAGGTTGGACTGCCCGACGCCCAGCGGCGAGAGCGTCACGTCGCCGACGGGCGCCAGGCCGAGGTCAGCCAGCCAGGCGCGTACCCCGGCGGGGTCGGACGGACGGATCCGGCTAGTCATCGGCCGTCGCCTTCGGGACCAGCAGCGCGCCTCCGTCGACGACCAGGGTCTCGCCGGTCACGAAGGACGAGGCGTCGGAGGCGAGGAAGAGGACGGCCTGGGCGACCTCCTCCGGCTCACCGATGCGCCCGAGGGGCGTCGCGGCGCCGACACCGGACTCGTCCTCCTTCCAGAGCGCCTCCGACAGGCGGGTGCGGATCACGCCGGGGGCCACGGCGTTGACCCGGACCCGCGGAGCGAGCTCGACGGCCTGCTGCCGGGTGAGGTGGAGCAGGGCCGCCTTGGTCAGGTTGTAGACGCCGAGGCCGGGGGTGACGGACAAGCCACCCACGGAGCCGGTGTGCACGACCGAGCCCCCGTGCTCACCCATCCAGGCCCGAACCGCCAGGGTGGTCCACAGGATCGGTGCCCAGACGTTGACATCGACGGTCTTCATGAATCGCTGGTGGTCGACGCCGACGAGTGCCCCGTGGGCCGGGTTCGTGCCGGCGTTGTTCACCAGCACGTCCAGCCGCCCGAACCTCTCGAGGACCAGGTCGACGCAGGCTCGGGCTGCCTCGGCGTCCGCGGCGTGCGCACCGACCCCGAGCACGGTCCCGGCGCCCGGAGGCAGGTCGGCCGCGACGGCTGCGGCTGCTGCCTCGGCGGTCTCGGCGGTCCGGGAGGTCAGGACGACGTCGGCACCTGCGCCGGCGAGCGCGCGGACGGTGGCCAGGCCGATGCCGCGAGAGGCCCCGGTCACCACCGCGACGCGGCCGCGGAGCCCGGTCACCGGCGGACGGCGGTCGTGCTGGCGTCGCGGTGCTTGCCCAGCTCCTGGTGGGCGATGCTCCGCTTGTGCACCTCGTCGGGCCCGTCGGCCAGGCGCAGGGTGCGCAGGTTCGCCCACCACTCCGCCAGGGGGAAGTCGTTGCTGACCCCGCCCCCGCCGTGGACCTGGATCGCCCGGTCGACGACGCGCAGCGCCATGCTCGGCGCGTCGACCTTGATCGCCGCGATCTCCATCCGGGCGGCCTGGTTGCCGACCGTGTCCATCATCCACGCCGCCTTCATGGTGAGCAGGCGGGACTTCTCGATGTCGATGCGAGCCTCGGCGATCCAGTCCTGGATGTTGGCCCGTTCGGCGACCGCCTGGCCGAAGGTCGAACGGCTCAGGGCGCGACGGCAGAGCAGCTCGAGCGCCCGCTCGGCCGTGCCGATCGCCCGCATGCAGTGGTGGATCCGTCCGGGACCGAGGCGGGCCTGGCTGATCGCGAAGCCCTCGCCCTCGCCGGACAGGAGGTCCGTCACCGGAACGCGCACGTCCTCGAAGAGGATCTCGGCGTGGCCCTCCCGGTCGTGGTAGCCGAACACGGGCAGGCTGCGGACCAGCGTGACGCCGGGGGCGTCGATGGGCACCACCATCATCGACTGCTGGCGGTGGCGCGCGGCCTCGGGATCGGTCTTGCCCATGACGATCAGGACGCGGCAGTTCTTGTGCAGGGCGTTCGACGCGAACCACTTGCGCCCGTTGAGGACGTACTCGTCGCCGTCGCGGACCATGCGCAGCTCGATGTTGGTCGCGTCGGAGCTCGCCACGGCGGGCTCGGTCATGGCGAAGGCCGACCGGATCTCTCCGGCCAGCAGTGGCTTGAGCCACCGCTCCTGGTGCTCGGGCGTCCCGAACCGGGTCAGCACCTCCATGTTGCCGGTGTCGGGTGCGTTGCTGTTGCACGCCTCCGGCGCCAGACGGGGCGAGCGCCCCATGATCTCGGCCAGCGGCGCGTACTCGAAGTTGGTCAGGCCGGGGCCCCAGGCGGGGTCCGGGTGGAAGAGGTTCCACAGCCCGCGGCGCCGGGCCTCGGCCTTCAGGTCCTCCAGGACCTGGGGGTGGTGGTGCGGGTCGCCGGACGCCGCCATCTGCTCCTCGTAGACGGACTCGGCGGGGTAGACGTGCGCGTCCATGAAGTCCAGGAGCTCCTCCTGGTACTTCTTCGCGCGCTCGGAGGTCTCGTAGAAGGACATCGGCACTCCAGGGGTGGTGGCGGCGGGATCAGGTTGCTAACTTGAAGTTAATCTCAATTTCAAGTTGGAGGCAACTATGACGCAGCACACGTACCCGCTCCGACCGGCCAACCTCAGCGACCTGCTGGCGTTGGTGGGCGTGGAGATCGGGCCGACCGGCTGGCGTCCGGTCGACCAGGCGGCGGTCACGGTGTTCGCGGACGTGACCGAGGACCGGCAGTGGATCCACGTCGACCCCGTGCGCGCCGCGGCCTCCCCGCTCGGCGGGACCATCGCCCACGGCCTGTTCACGCTCTCGCTCGGCCCGGCGCTGTTCTACGAGCTGGTCTCGCTGGAAGGCTTCGCCCACGGGCTCAACTACGGCTACGACCGGGTGCGCTTCCCGGCGCCGCTGCCGGTCGGGTCGCGGGTCCGGATGACCTGGCGCCTGCTCGAGGTGGACGCGGTCGCTGGCGGGATCCAGCTGCGGTCGCGACAGACCTTCGAGCGCGAGGGCGGCGACCGGCCGGTGTGCGTCGCGGAGTCGGTGGCCCGGGTCGTGCCGGTCGGCTGAGTGGGCCACGAGTCGCACGGCTCGCAGGCGCGGCGCCTTGGCACACTGGTCGAGCGATAAAGTGGCGGCCGCCGGGCCGGTCCGGCAGACGCGTGTCGACGGGAACGACGAGCCGACGAGGAGTACGGATGGCACGGGAGGCATCGCCCCGTAAGGGCCCTGCGGCGCCGGAACGCGTGCCCCCGCGCACAGCCCGTGGGGCGCGTACCCGCGCCCGCCTGGTGCAGGCGGCGCGCACGGTGTTCGAGCGTGACGGCTACCTCGACGCACGGCTGGCCGACATCACGTCCGAGGCGGGTACGGCCTCGGGGTCGTTCTACACCTACTTCGACAGCAAGGAAGAGATCTTCCGGGCCGTGCTCGAGGAGCTCGAGGACGAGATGCTCCACCCCCATGTGCGTGAGCTGAACGAGCACGACCCGATCGGCGCGATCGAGGCCAGCAATCGTGCCTACCTCGAGTCCTTCCAGCGCAACGCCCAGCTGATGCGACTGCTCGAGCAGGTCGCGACGATCGACGACGACTTCCGCGAGATGCGCAAGCGTCGCGCCGACGCCTTCATGCGCCGCAACGCGCGGGCGATCCAGGACCTCCAGGCGGCAGGCCTCGCCGACCCGACCCTCAACCCGCTGCTCGCCGCCGGTGCCCTCTCGGGCATGGTGGCCCGGGCCGCCTACACGAATTGGGTGCTCGGCGAGGACTGGGACGCCGATGAGCTGGCCACCACCCTGACCCAGATCTGGATCAACGCGCTGAAGCTCCAGCAGCCCGAGCGCGGCTGACTGACGCGGTCGCGCTGCCGAGCGCCCGTGCCCCGCTGGGGCGCGGGCGCTCCTCGCATTTCTCCCGACGTCCTCGCTCGCTGGTCGGGGGCCATTCCAGGCACGGCCTTGAACTTGAGTCCGGTTTCAACTACGGTGCGGCGAGCCAGTGTTCCACGTCACACGGAGGAGACCCATGGTCAACATCGCGGCCGCTGTCTGGAGCCACGCCGTCACCGATCCCGATCGGCTGGCGGTGCGCAGCCCCGTGGCGCAGACCTATGGTCAGCTGCGGGAGGCCAGTGCACGTGTGGCCGGCGCTGTCCGTGAGGCGGGTCTCGCGCCGCTCGACCGGGTGGTCCTGATCGCGCCGTCGGTGCCGGAGTTCGTGCCGACCTACTACGGCCTCCACGCCGCAGGGATCACCGTCATCACGATGAACACCATGTCGACGGGGCACGAGATCGGCTACGTGCTCGACGACTCCGGTGCCTCGCTCGTGATCGCGTGGCACGAGTGCGCGGAAGCGGCGCGGGAGGCCACTGCCGAGCGGAACCTGCCGCTCTGGGAGCTCCCCGCCGGCCGTCCGCCGGCCGGTCCCGCCGTCGCCCGCCCCCACGAGCACTCGGCCGACGACACCGCGCTGATCCTCTACACCTCCGGCACGACGGGCCGCCCCAAGGGCGCCGAGCTCACGGCCGGCAACCTGGTCGCCACGGTCGAGGCGTTCGTCCCGGCCCTCGGGCTGACGGCAGCGGACCGCGTCGCGACCGCGCTGCCGCTGTTCCACGTGTTCGGGCAGGCGGTCTGCATGAACAGCACGCTGTCGACCGGCGCCTCGCTCTCACTGCTCTCCCCCTTCGATCCTGCTGCGATGCTGCGCCTGACCCGCGACGACCGGGTGAGCGTGCTCCTGGGCGTCCCCACGATGTGGAACGCGATGCTGCACGCGAGCGACGAGCTCGGTGCCGAGGACTTCGCCGACCTGCGCCTCGCCGGGTCCGGCGGGGCCTCCCTGCCCGCCGAGGTGATCAAGGCCTTCGAGGGCCGCTTCTCCTGCACGATCCTCGAGGGCTACGGCCTGACCGAGACCACGGGAGCCGGCACCTTCAGCGACATCCACCTGCCGCACCGGCCGGGCACCGTCGGCCTCGCGCTGCCGTCGCTCCGGGTCGAGGTGCGTGACACCGAGGGTTCCCCCGTGCCGCCGGGCGAGGTCGGCCGGGTCTTCCTCTCCGGCCCGACACTGATGAAGGGCTACTGGAACCGGCCCGAGGCGACGGCGGCGGACCTCCGCGACGGCTGGCTCGACACCGGCGACCTCGGGCACCTCGACGCCGACGGCTACCTGACGATCGTCGACCGGGCGAAGGACCTGATCATCCGCGGGGGCTACAACGTCTACCCCCGCGAGGTCGAGGAGGTCCTCTACGAGCACCCCGACATCGTCGAGGTCGCGGTGGTGGGCGTGCCCGACCGCCACTACGGCGAGGAGATCGCGGCGGTGGTGGTGCGCGCGGACGGTGCGCGGGTCAGCGGCGAGGACATCCGCACCTGGGCCAAGGAGCGGCTCTCGGCGTACAAGGTGCCGCGGCTCTTCTCGTTCGTCGAGGAGCTGCCCCGCGGCGCCACCGGAAAGATCCTGAAGCGGGCGATCGATCGCGACGCGATCTCGCGCGGCCTGCAGGAGTCCACGACGTGATCGGGCCTACCCGAGCGGCCCGACGCACAACAGCGCCCCGTGCGCTGAGAAGGAGGTTCCCATGATGTCTCGAAGGCTGGCTGCCGGCCTGTCGTTGACGGCGCTCTCGCTGGTCGTCGCCGCCTGCGGCGGCGAATCGTCGGCGGAGGAAGGTGCCGACGAGCGCTACACCATCGGCATTGTCCAGTTCTCGTCGAGCGACGAGACGACGGAGACCGTGATCCGCGGTTACGTGGAGTACGCCGAGGAGCAGGGCTGGGAGTACAGCAAGGTCGATCCGCAGGGGTCGGTCGACCGGGCGATCAGCGCCATGAACGACTTCGTGCAGAAGGGCGTGGACGCGATCGTGGTCTCCGTCTTCCCGAGCGACTCCCTCACGGCGGGCGTCCGGGCGGCGAGCGCTGCGGACATCCCCGTGATCTCGATCGTCGGCGGCACGGCCGAGGGCGTCCCGATGAGCGCCGACGCCGGACGCCCCAACGCGGAGGAGATCTCGGACCTGCTCATCGATGACCTCGGCGGCTCGGGTGAGGTCCTCGTGCTCGGGTACTCCGCAGGCCTGCCTTGCGTCGGCCGCGAGGAGCAGCTCATGGACGCCCTCGACGGGACCGACATCGAGGTCACCCGCGAGGAGGTGCCCATCCCCGGCCAGGTCGAGGCCGGCACGCGCATCGCCCAGGGCTGGCTGGCCGACCGGCCGAAGGGGAGCGGGCCACTCGCGGTCTGGGGCTGCTTCGACGACCCGTCGCTCGGCGCGGTCAGCGCGCTGCGCCAGGCCGATCGCGACGACGTCCTCGTCTACGGCATCAACGGGACCCCGGCGGCCGTGCGGGCCGTCCGGGATGGCGACATGAGGGCGACCGCGTTCGCCGACGCCTTCGGGGTCGGCCGCGACCTCGCCGAGCAGACGCCGGCGGTGATCGAGGCCGGCCCGGGCGCCGACGCCCGTGACGTCCCGCTGCCGACCTTCCTGGTCACCGAGGACACCTACGACGAGTTCGCCACGACCCATCCCGAAGCGGTCAAGTGAGCGAGATCGTCACCACGATCGACGACGACGCCGCCGACGAGGGTGCGGTACCGCCCCTCGTCGGCGACGGCCAGGTCGGCGAGCAGCCCAGCACCGCTCGCGGGGTCCGCACCCGGGAGGCGCTGGTCGCGGCCGCGCGGCGGGTCTTCGAGCGGGACGGCTTCATCGACGCCCGCCTCTCCGACATCACCCGCGAGGCGCGGTGCTCCACCGGGACCTTCTACACCTACTTCGAGAGCAAGGAGGAGGCGCTCACGGCCGTCCTCCATGCGGCCCAGGACGACATGATGCATCCGGGCATGCCGCACGTCGACGCCGACCCGGGGAACTCCGCGGCCATCATCGCCGCTGCCAACCGCGCCTACCTGGACGCCTACGGCCGCAACGCGAGGCTGATGAAGCTGCTCGAGCAGGTGGCCACGATCGACCCGGCCTTCCGCGAGCTCCGCCTCGCCCGCTCGCGCGCCTTCGCCGAGCGCAGCGCCCGGCGGATCGCATGGATGCAGGACCACGGGTACGCCGACCCCACGCTCGACCCGTTGATGACGGCCCGGGCGCTGGCCGGCATGACCAGCCGGATGGCCTACCTGGCCCTGGCCCTGGAGGAGGACTGGGACCTCGATGGCGTCGCCGCCACCATCACCCAGCTCTGGCTGAACGCCGTCGGCGTGCCGAAGGACGACCACACCGGGCGCGGCCCCCGCGCACCGCACACCACGCAGGAGGAAGCATGACCACCATCCCGACGATCACCGGGGAGATCGGCCTCGACGACCTCGGCCGGACGCTGGTCCACGAGCACGTGTTCGTGCTGGGCGAGGAGTACCGGATCAACTACCAGGACGACTGGGACGAGGAGGAGCAGGTCGAGCGCGCCGTCGCCGCCCTCGAGGAGCTTCGTGGCCTCGGGTTCGACACGATCATGGACCCGACCGTCCTCGGGCTGGGCCGCTACATCCCTCGCATCCAGCGGATCGCCGAGCGCACGTCGCTGCAGATCCTCGCCGCGACCGGTCTCTACACGTTCAACGACGTGCCGCACCAGTTCCACTACCGCGGTCCGGGCCTGATGTTCGACGGACCCGAGCCGTTGACCGAGCTCTTCGTCAAGGACCTCACCGTGGGCATCGCGGACACCGGCGTGCGAGCAGCCTTCCTCAAGTGCGCCATCGACGAACCGGGTCTCACCCCCGGGGTCGAGCGCGTGATGCGGGCGGTCGGCCAGGCGAGCGTGCAGACGGGGGCGCCGATCACGGTCCACACGAACGCCGCCACCCAGTCCGGTCTCGTGGCCCAGAAGGTGCTCGCCGACGAGGGTGTCGACCTGCGCAAGGTCATCGTCGGTCACTCCGGTGACAGCGACGACCTGGACTACCTCGTGCAGCTCGCCGACGCGGGCTCTCTGCTGGGGATGGACCGCTTCGGGCTGGACCCGTGGATGGACACCGAGCGGCGGATCGACGTGATCGTCGAGCTGGTCAGGCGCGGCTATGCCGAGAGCATCGTGCTCTCGCACGACGCGCACTGCTTCATGGACTTCGTGCCGGAGGACCAGCTGGTTGCCGCGCTGCCGAACTGGAACTACGTCCACATCCCGCGTGACGTCCTGCCGGCCCTGCTCGAGAAGGGCGTGACCGAGGCCCAGCTCGAGACGATGCTCGTCGCCAACGTGCGCCGGCACTTCTCGTGAGCCCCCCGGGGCGTCGGTCGACCGAGCGGCGCCCCGGGCGGCAGGCCCCTGCGGCGCAGGTCGGACCAGCCTCAGTCGAGACCCTCGAGGAAGCGCAGCAGGAGCGCGTTGACCTCGTCCGGGCGTTGCTGCTGGAGCCAGTGCCCCGCCTGCGGGACGACGTGGTGGCCGCGTAGGTCGGTGCAGCTCTCGGCGAGGCGGTCGGCCGGCTGGAACCGGCGGACCAGGTCGTCGGCGCCGGTGGCGAACATCGCGGGCTGGTGGACGTGGTGGCCCCGGGCGCGGGCGAGCTCCCAGTTCCGGTCGATGTTGCGGTAGTAGCGCAGTCCGCCCGCGAAGCCCGTGCGCTCGTAGGCGTCGAGGTAGACCTGGAGGTCGTCCGGATCGATCCACTCGGGCAGGGCGGCGTCGTGGGCTCGCGCGTGCAGGCAACCGGGCGCCTCCGCGAAGAGGCCGGTGAACGTGCGGCGCAGGTCTGCCGAGAGCGCACCCTCGGCCCGCCCCGGCTCCTGGTACCAGATCATGTAGAAGTCGTCGCCCAGCCGCCGGCGCAGCACCTCCGTGGGCGGTACGGCGGCCGGCGGTCCGTGCGGGACGCTCAGTCCCACGACCGCGCGGACCCGGTCCGGGTGCAGGACCGCGGTGGCCCACGCTGCGGCGGCACCCCAGTCGTGGCCGACCAGGACGGCCCGCTCGTGCCCGAGGGCGTCGAGCAGCCCGGCCAGGTCGGTTGCGACCTGCTCGACGCCGTAGGCCGCCTCGTCGTCAGGACGGTCGCTGTCGCCGTACCCGCGCATGTCGGGCACGACCACCTGGTAGCCGGCCGCGACGAGGGCCGTGACCTGGTGGCGCCACGAGTGGCCGAGCTCCGGGAAGCCGTGGGCGAGCAGGACCGGGGGACCGGTGCCCGCGACGAGGGTGCTGAGCCGGATGCCGTTGGTCTCGACCAGCTCGACGCGGGTGGCCGGCGGGTGCGGGCCCGTGCTCACCGGTCGAGCACCCGGTCGAGGAAGGCGCGCACGGCCGCGTTGAACTCGACCGGGTTCTCGATCATCGGGTAGTGACCGGTGCCGTCGAGCGTGACGACCTCGACGTCGCCGATCCCGGCCGCGGTGGCGGCCACCTTCTCGGCATCGACCAGCCAGTCGTCGCTGCCTCGCAGGAGCAGGGTGGGTGCGGCGATGTCGGCGAGCCGGTCGCGCAGGTCGAAGGCGGCGTAGCCGGTCAGGTCTCCCTGCGCGATCCACGGCGCTGCCCGGCACAGCTGCCAGACGACCTCCTCGGCGCGGTCCGGCGGGGTCCGGCGACCGGTGAGCGATCGCGCGAACGGCTCGAGCACGACCGCGGCGTGGGTGGTGATCATGTCGAGGGTGAACTCGTCCAGCGAGGGCGTGTGGGCCGCGCCCTCGGCCGAGACGATCGCACGGTAGGCGTCAGGGCGACGAGCGCCCAGCTCCAGCACGGTGTTCCCTGCCATCGAGCAGCCGAGGACGACCGGCAGATCGAGCTCGAGCACCTCGATCAGCCGCTCGGCGAAGGCCGCGAGCTCCGTGGTGCTGGTGAATCGCCCACCCGGAGGGGGGAGGGACTTGCCGTGGCCCGGCGCGTCGACCGCGATCACCCGGAAGCGGTCGGCCAGCCCGGTGAGCACGTGGCGGTACATCACAGTGTCCTGGCCGGCGGCGTGCAGGCACAGGACCGGTACGCCGTCGCCGGTCTCCTCCACGTGGACCCGCAGGCCGTCCACGTCGACGTAGCGGCCGCGGACCTCGGTCGAGGTGGGCTCGGGGGCGGGGGACGGCGCGGGCGTCGGTGTGCCGGCCAGGCGGCGCAGGGCCAGCAGCGTGTTGTGCAGCGTGCGCAGCTCGTGCATGGTCGCGACGGGATCACCGTGGGTGGTGACCGTGCCGGCCGGGCCGCCGGAGAGGAAGTCGGCCTCGCCGGCCAGCAGCGACGACCATGTGTCGGCACCGGCCTCGACGACGAAGTCGGCGCCGCCCTCGGGAGCGCCCTGCGCCACCTGCGGGGGCTCGCAGGGGATGGATCGGACGGTCAGACTGCCGTGGTCGTGGCGCAGCTCGATCGTGCCGGCGAGCCACCGAGCGTCTGCACGCCAGCGCGCGTCCGCAGCGAGCTCCTCAGCGAGCCGGGCGGCCAGTCGTGGGTCGGTGAAGAGGTCGGTCGTGCTCATCGCTCTCCTAAGTTGAAGTTGACGCCAAGTTTAGAGAGCGGCGCGGTGAGGGGCAATGGGTCGCCGCCGACTGCTGTGGTCAGGCGCTGAGCATCGCGAGCCGGCCGGCCGCCTCGTCGTACTCGCGGGCGAGGCGCTCGACGAGCTGGGCGACCGGCACGGTCCGGTCGACCGCGCCGATGCCCTGGCCGCAGCCCCAGATGTCCTTCCATGCCTTGGCGTCGGTGGTGCCTCCCGAGCCCCAGTCCATGGTGGAGGGGTCGGAGACCGGCAGGTCGTCCGGGTCCAGGCCCGCGGCTGCGATGCTGCCGCGCAGGTAGTTGCCGTGCACGCCGGTGAAGAGGTTGGAGTAGACGATGTCGGCGGCGGTGCTCTCGACGATCATCTGCTTGTACTCGGGGCGGGCGTTGGCCTCGTCGGTGGCCAGGAAGGCGGACCCGACGTAGGCCAGGTCGGCTCCGGCCGCCTGCGCGGCGAGGACGGAGCTGCCGTGGGCGATGGCGCCGGACAGGAGCAACGGGCCGTCGAACCAGCGCCGGATCTCCTGCACGAGCGCGAACGGCGACAACGTGCCGGCGTGCCCGCCGGCGCCGGCGGCCACGGCGATGAGGCCGTCGGCACCCTTCTCGACCGCCTTGCGGGCGAACCGGTCGTCGATCACGTCGTGCAGCACGAGCCCGCCGTAGGAGTGCACGGCGTCGTTGATCTCCGGGCGCGCCCCGAGCGAGGTGATCACGATCGGCACCCGGTGCTCCACGATGCGCGCCATGTCCTCCTCCAGCCGGTCGTTGGAGCGGTGCACGATCTGGTTGACGGCGTACGGCGCGACGACGGCGTCCGGGTGGGTCCGCTGGTACGCCGCGAGCTCCTCCTCGATCTGGTCCAGCCAGTCGTCCAGCAGCGAGGCCGGGCGCGCGTTCAGGGCGGGGAAGGAACCGACCACCCCCGCCTTGCACTGCGCGACCACCAGCTCCGGACCGGAGCAGATGAACAGCGGGGAGGCGACGACCGGGACGGACAGGCGGCCTTCGAGCAACGTGGGCAGTGACATCGGATCTCTCCTCGACGGGACGGGACGGGATGGGTGCGGAGGGCGGCGAGGCCGGACCGCGTGCGGTTGCGGGGGTGTCGGGTCGGTGGGTGCTAGCGGCCCAGCGGCGCCAGGCCGGGGAAGACGGGCGGTCGTCCTTCGAGGTGGCTGGCCACGCCCTCCTCGCAGTCGGGTGCGGCGAAGGAGTCGAGCATGAGTCGGTGGGCCTCGGTCGCGGCGGACTCGAAGTCGCTGTCGAGCGCCCTGTGCACCTGGGTCTTGATGAGGTGCATCGAGGTGGGCGAACAGTGGTCCGCGAGCTGCTGCGCGTAGTCCACCGCGGCGTCGAGCAGGTGGGCCGGTTCGACGAGGCGATCGACCAGTCCGATGGCTGCGGCCTCCCGCCCGTCCACGATCCGTGCGGAGAGCAGGAGGTCGAGCGCGCGGCCCGGCCCGACGATGCGGGGGAGCAACCAGGCGATCCCGTACTCGGCGATCAGGCCCCTGCGCGCGAACGCCGTCGTGAGCTTGGCGTCCGGGGCGGCGAAACGGACGTCGCAGTAGAGCGCCTCGACCAGGCCCAGGCCGGCGGCGGCGCCGTTGATCGCGGCGATGAGCGGCTTGCGCAGGAGCAGGGGACGGTGCCGGGGTGCGGCGGGCTCGGGCAGTGCGCTCGCGCCGTCCCGGCTGACGGTGGTGAGGTCGGCCAGGTCGGCCCCGGCGCAGAACCCGCGGCCGGCGCCGGTGACCACGACAGCCCGGACGTCGGGGTCGTCCTCCGCCTCGTCGAGCAGCCCGAAGTAGCGCCGCTCGAGCTCGTCGGTCCACGCGTTGAGCCGCGCCGGGCGGTTGAGGGTGAGCACTGCGACGGCGCCCCGTCGCTCGGCGAGAACGGTCTCCTGGTGGTCGAGCGCACCTGGCACAACGGACCCCTGTCAGTGGGTGCGCCTGGCTGCCCGGCGCAATCGGTCTCGGATGCCCCCAAGGATTACTTGAAGTTGACGCCAGTCTCAACTAATGTGCGGTGAAACACAACCGCGGCGGCGACGCAGGGAGCGCCGGCCCACCGCTGATCAAGCCGGCCAGCCTCGACGGCGAGGCGTGCGACGCCGGCTCGACGCCCGCGCCGTGCTCGCCGCGCCGATGCGGCGTGCTCGGGGCGTGCCTCCGGTCGGCTCCGCTGCGCGGGGCCGACCCGACAACCGGCCCCGGCCGTCACCAGTCCTGAGGAGGACCGATGATCATTCGGAGAATCGCGCGAGGAGTGGCGCTGCTGGCGGTGGTGCCCACCGTCGCGTCGGCCTGCGGGGACACCGGAGGGGGTGACGACCCGGCGTACTCGATCGGCGTCGTCCAGTTCTCCTCGAGCGAGGAGACGAGCGAGACAGCGCTCCGGGCCTACCTCGACCACGCCGACGACCAGGGCTGGGAGGTGACCAAGGTCGACCCGCAGGGCTCGGTCGACAAGGCGATCAGCGCCATGAACGACTTCGTCCAGAAGGGGGTCGACGTCATCGTCGCCACCGTCTTCCCCAGCGAGTCCCTGACCGCCGGGATCCGTGCCGCGAGTGCCGCGGGCATCCCGGTCATCTCCTTCGCCGGCGGGCCCGCGGACGGTGTCGTCGTCGACATGGACGCCGGTCGCCCGACCGCGACCGAGATCTTCGAGATGCTCCTCGAGGACCTCGACGGAGAGGGCGACCTGCTGTTCTTCGGCAACAACCAGGGCCCGCCGTGCATGGGACGGGAGGCCGAGCTCATGGAGCTGGTCGCGGGCACGGGCATCGAGGTCACCCGCAAGGAGGTGCCGATCCCGGGCCACGTGGAGGCGGCCACGCAGTTCACCCACGCCTGGCTGGCCGAGCACCCGGCCGGCAGCGGCCCGCTGGCCGTCGTCGGCTGCCTGGACGAGGCGGCACTGGGCGCGGTCAGCGCCCTGCGACAGGAGCGGCGCCAGGACGTCCTCGTCTACGGCATCAACGGCACGTCGGCGGCACTGCACGCCGTCGAGTCGGGTGACATCCGGGCGGTGTCCTTCATCGACGTCGCGGCTGCCGGGAGGACCGCAGCCGAGCGCACGCCCGAGGTGATCGAGCAGGGCACCGATGCCGAACCGAGCGTGATCCCCATCCCGGCGGTGCTGGTCACCTCGGAGACCTACACGTCGTTCGCCGAGAAGTACCCGGGCGCGGTCCAGTGACGAGCGAGGTGGGCATGCACGACCTCGCCGTGCGCGAGCCGGGGCACGCGTCGGACGCGCCCGTGACGCACGGGGTGAGCCTGGCGATGGAGGGGATCTCCAAGCGCTTCGGCGGCGCGGTCGCGCTGGAGGACGCCTCGGTCCGCCTTCGGCCCGGCACCGTGCTCGGGCTGTGCGGGGCCAACGGCGCCGGGAAGTCGACGCTGGTGCGGATCCTGGCAGGCGTCGAGCAGGCCGACTCCGGCCGGATCCTGCTCGACGGACGGGAGGTCCGCATCGACAGCCCGCGCGCGGCGACCGCGCTCGGGCTGAGCTTCGTCCACCAGGAGCTCAACCTGGTGCCGAAGTTCACCGGCGTGCAGAACCTCGCGCTCGGTCACTCCGCCAGCCGACTGGGCCTGGTCGACGAACGACGCGTGCGTGCGCGGGCCGCAGAGGTCGCGGACATGCTCGGTCACCCGCTGGTGCTGGACGTGCCTGTCGACCGGCTGCCCGTCGCGGAGCGGTGGATGCTGTCGCTGGCGCGAGGACTGATGCGGCCGGCGAAGGTGGTGGCCCTCGACGAGCCCACCGCGTCCTTCACCGAGGAGGAGGCAGAACGGCTCTACGCGGTCATCGAGCAGCTCACCGGTAACGGGGTGGGCCTCCTCTACATCTCGCACCGGCTCGAGGAGGTGCTGCGGGTCACCGACGACATCTGCGTCCTGCGCAACGGGCGACTGGTCGGGACCTTCGAGTCCGACACCCTCGACGTCCACACCCTGACCCGCCACATCGCCGGGCGAGAGGTCGAGTCCATCGAGAGCCAGGGCCCCACGCACCCGCCCGGGGAGCGGGTCCGGCTCGCCGTGCGCGGCCTGTCGCGGGCGCCCCTGGTGAACGGGATCGACCTCGACCTGCACGAGGGCGAAGTCCTCGGCATTGCGGGACTCGTCGGATCCGGCCGCACCGAGCTCGCGCGACTGCTGATCGGCGCGGACGCCGCCACCAGCGGCACGGTCGTGCTCGACGGGGAGCCCTACGCCGTGCGCAGTCCCCACGAGGCCATCCGGCGCGGGATCTGCCTCGTCCCGGAGGAGCGCCGCAGCCAGGGGCTCGTGCTGTCCGACAGCATCGAGGACAACCTCCAGATGGCTGAGCTGGGCGCGGCTCGGCGCGGCGCTGCCCTCTTCCGGCCTCGGTCGGCGCGCAGGGTCTCGAGGTCGCTCATCAAGCGGTTCGGCGTGAAGGCCAGGTCGTCCAGGGACCCGGTCCACTCGCTCAGCGGCGGCAACCAGCAGAAGGTCGTGCTGGGGAAGTACGTCCGCACCGAGCCTCGTGTGCTGATCCTCGACGAACCCACCGTGGGCGTCGACGTGGGCGCGCGTGCCGACATCTACCGGATCATCGGCGACCTCGCTGCCTCCGGTTGCTCGGTGCTGGTCATCTCCAGCGACTTCGACGAGCTCGCGATCTGCCACCGCGTGGTCGTGGTGCGTGCCGGCACCGTCGTCGCATCGGTCGAGCGGACCGCCGCGACGAAGAACCGCCTCACCGAGCTGTGCTTCACCCCCATCGACGAACAGGAGACGTCATGACCGCGACGACCATCCAGCCCGCGCTGGTGCAGCAGCCACGCTCGGCACAGCTCTGGCTCCTCCTCGGCCGGTACGGCGCCCTGATGATGCTCGCCGCCCTGGTGCTGGTGATGTCGGCGCTCAAGCCCGACACCTTCGCCACCGGCAACAACGTGGTCAACATCCTCAACCAGAGCGCCCTGTCCGCCGTGATCGCGATGGGCCTCACCTTCACCCTCGTCACCGGGGAGTTCGACCTCAGCATCGGCAACACCGCCAGCCTCGCCGGGGTCGTCGCGTGCACGGTCATCGTGCGGCACGACCTGTCGATCCCCGTGGCGATCCTGTCCGGGATCCTCGTCGGCATCCTCATCGGCCTCCTCAACGGCTTCGTGGTGACCGTGCTGGGCGTCAACGCCCTGGTCGCCACCCTGGGTGTCGGCACCCTCGCCGTCGGCGTGAACTACGCCATCGCCGGGGGCACTCCCGTCTCGCTGAGCGACCCGGACGGCTTCCTGGAGATCAGCCTGGGCCGCTTCCTCGGCATCCCGTATCCCGTCTACATCATGGCCGGGCTCGCCCTGCTGGCCTGGGTGGTCCTCAACCGCACCGTGCTGGGCCGCTCGATGCAGGCCGCCGGCGGGAACGCCACCGCGGCCGAGCTCTCCGGCATCCGGGTGGACCGGGTCCGCGTCGTGGGCTTCGTGATCTGCGGGGCGCTGGCCGGCCTCACCGGCGTGCTGCTGGCCACCCGGACCGGGAGCGCTGCGGTCTCCGCGGGGGACACCTACCTCCTGGCGGCCTTCGCCGCAGCGTTCTTCGGCTCCGCCGTGCTCCGCGACGGACAGTTCCACATCATCGGGACCGTCATCGGCGTGATCACCGTCGCCGTCGGCTTCAACGCGATCGCCCTGCTCGGGATGGAGACCTACTGGCAGTACTTCTTCCAGGGCCTCGTGCTGATCATCGGCGTCGGGGTGGGCACCGTCGCCCGGCGCCGCGCCGCCAAGTGACCCGCACGGTGGCGCCCGGCCTGGGCGCCGCCGCCTCCCAGAACGGAGTGCTGATGACCATTCCCGACCCGACCCTCGCCGACCTGCGGGCCCATGCCGCCTCGCTGACCCTCGACCTCGACGACACCGCGCTCGAGACCTTCCGGGCACTGATGGGGCCGAACCTCGACGTCTACCGGCAGCTCGACGCCATCGAGGACGAGATCCTCGCGCCGTCGTACCCCCGCGGGGCGGCGCACCGACCGCAGGACGAGGAGAACCCCTACAACGCCTGGGCCTCGAGGATCGACGTCCCGGGCGCGGCGGACGGGCCGCTGGCCGGCCGCACGGTCGTCCTGAAGGACAACATCAGCCTCGCCGGTGCCCCGCTGCTCAACGGCATGCGCTCGATGGACGGCTTCGTGCCCGACAGCGACGCGACCGTCGCGACCCGGGTCCTCGACGCCGGCGGGCGGATCGTGGGCAAGGCGCACTGCGAGTTCATGAGCGGCTCCGGCGCCAGCCACACCAGTGCGTGGGGCCCGGTGCGCAACCCTCACCGGCCGACCCACTCGACCGGAGGCTCGTCGTCGGGCTGTGCTGCGCTGGTCGCCGCCGGCGAGGTCGACATGGCGGTGGGCGGCGACCAGGGCGGATCCATCCGGGTCCCCGCCAGCTTCTCCGGGATCGTCGGCATGAAGCCCACCCACGGGCTGGTGCCCTACACGGGGATCGCGCCGATCGACCCGACCATGGACCACGCCGGCCCGATGACGGCGACCGTCACCGACAACGCCCTTCTCCTCGGCGTGCTCGCCGGCTCCGACGGGCTGGACCCGCGCCAGCACGCACCGCAGGTCAGGGACTATCTCTCCGGCATCGAGGACGGGGTGGAGGGCCTCCGCATCGGCGTGGTCAAGGAGGGCTTCGGCCTGCCCGGGTCCGAGGCGGACGTCGACGCCGCCGTGCGGGCGGCTCTCGACGAGCTCCGCGGACTCGGCGCGGTCGTGGAGGAGGTGTCGGTCCCGGTCCAGGCGACCGGCGCGACCGTGTGGCTTCCCATCACGGCCGAGGGCGCGCTCCGCACCATCTGCCACACCAACGGCTTCGGCACCGCGGCTCGGGGCTTCTACCCGATCGACTTCCTCGACCGGCTGGGGGGATGGCGGGAGATCACCGGCGAGATGCCGCCCAACGTGATCTCGGTGCTGCTCCTCGGGCAGCACATGCACGCCCGGCACCGGGGGCGGTACTACGCCAAGGCACAGAACCTCCTGCGCCGCGCCCGGGCGTCGTACGACGACGCGCTGGGGCGCCACGACCTGCTCGTCATGCCGACCACCCCCATGAAGGCGACCCCGTTGCCCGCGCCCGACGCGCCGGTCGAGCTGGTCGTCCAGCGTGCCTACGAGACCCTGGTGAACACGGCGATCTTCGACGCGACCGGACACCCCGCGCTCAGCCTGCCCTGCGGCGTGAGTGACGGCCTGCCCATCGGGATGATGATGGTCGGTCGCCATCACGACGAGCCGACCCTCTACCGGGCCGCGCGGGCCCTGGAGCGGCACCTCGCGCTGGACCTGGTCCCGGCCGGCGGCCGGCGGGAGGTCAGCGGAAGTCGATGAGCAGCATGCCCGAGTCGTCGTCGGCCGGCGGCTCGACCGCGGGAGCGAGTGCCACGGGGACCGTCGGCTCGCCGACGTAGTCGTCCGCCCCCTCCTCGGTCGCGCTGGCCCGGGCGTCCTCGGGCTCCTGCGGCGCGGGGGTCTGCCGGATGGTCTTGGGCTGGATGCCCACCACGGCGCGGAAGCACTCGGTGACCCACGGCAGCTGCATGCCGTCCATGCCGCGGCCGAAGTCGTCGTAGAACGCGAGCACCTCGCGCACCCGCGACTCCTGGCTGGTGCGGTCGAGGGTGGCGACCTCGGCGAGGGAGCGGACGAGGTCCTGGACCGACGCACGGTCGATGACCTGCCACTGCTTGAAGGACGCGTCCTCGGCCGGCCCGAAGTAGGGGGAGGACTCGATGGCCTCGCCGATGCCGGTGCCGAGGGCGTGGTGGCCAATCAGGTTGCCGAGCCGCTTGACCCAAGGGATCCGCTCGTCGCGGACGTTGCGGATGACCGCGAAGGTGCCGCCGCGCTTGAGCACGCGGGCGATCTCGGGCAGCGCCTTCTCGGCGTCGAAGAGGTCGACGGAGTCCGCGGCCACGACGAGGTCGTAGGTCGCGTCGGCGGCCGGGATCTCCTCGGCGCTGGTCTGCGAGACCCGGAGCTCGGGCAGCCGCAGGGCGAGCCGGTCGAGCATCCGCGGGTCGGGGTCGGTCGCGTGCACGTCGTGCCCGAGCTCGACCAGGTGCTCGGTGAGCTTGCCGGTGCCGGCGCCCAGCTCGAGGACGGTCAGGGGCTGGTCGCCGGTGAGCCACGCCGCCGCCTCGCGCGGGTAGCCGGGGCGACCGCGGTCGTAGGCCTCGGCCACGGCGCCGAAGCAGAGCGCGGCCGGAGGTGGGGTGGTGTCGTCGGTAGCCATCACGGCGAGGGTACGGCGGCAGCGACCCCGCGTGGCGGAGGCACGCCTGAGCCGGGCCGAGGTCACACCGCCGCCGTCAGTACCGTTGGCCCGGTGACGACCGACCCGCACGCCTGGCTGATCTCCCTCGAGGGCATCCCCTCCGGCTTCGCCGGTGCCCGCGACGGCATCGACGTCGTGCTGCGCGACCGCGGCCTGCGCCGCACCAGCCCCGAGCTGACCGGGGAGTCGCTGCTGCGCGGCGCCCACGCGAGCGCCGTGCTCGAGGGGTCGTCGTCGACGCTGGCCGAGGTCCGCGCCGGGGCGGGCGACGAGGTCGCCGCGGACGCCGTGCGCGTCTCCACCGAGCTGCTGTCGCTGGTGCCGGTCGTGCGCCGCCAGCCGCTCCAGGCCTTCGCCCGCCTGCACACCCTCGCCGCGCGCGGCGTGCTGCCCGACGAGCTGCTCGGCCGCCCGCGCGACGGGGAGGCGGCGTCGAGGCTGCGCGGCATCGCCGAGCTGGTCACCGCGCCCACCCAGGCGCCGGCGCTCGCCGTGGCGGCGGTGGTGCACGCCGAGCTGGTCACCGCCGCCCCCTTCGGCTCCCACAACGGCATCGTCGCCCGCGCCGCCGAGCGGCTGCTGCTCGCGGCGAAGGGCGTCGACGAGAAGTCGCTCGTGGTGCCCGAGGCGGCGCACCTGGCGCTGCGCCCGCAGTACGAGTCCAACCTGCGCGGGTGGGCGACCGGCGGCCCGGCCGGCATGCACGCATGGCTGCTCTACGCCAGCGAGGCCTACTCGGCCGCCGCCGAGGCCAGCCCGCTGGTCCGGGACGCGGAGTAGCGGTCCCCCGCCGACGAGGACGACGCCGCGCTACTTCAGGAACTTGCTGGTCCGCCGGTCGGCGAGCGGTTTGCCGCCGGTCTGGCAGGTGGGGCAGTACTGCAGGCTCGAGTCCGCGAAGGACACCTCCCGGACGGTGTCGCCGCACACCGGGCACGCCTCACCGGTCCGGCCGTGCACGGCGAGGTTCGACTTCTTCTCGGCCTTCAGCTCACTGGCCGCCAGGCCCCGGGAGCGCTCGACCGCGTCGCCCAGGGTGTCGCGGATAGCGGAGAACAGCGTGGTGAGCTCGGCCTCGTCGAGGCTGTCGGCCGGCTTGAACGGTGACATCCGCGCCGCGTGCAGGATCTCGTCGGAGTAGGCGTTGCCGATGCCGGCGACCGTGCCCTGGTGGCGCAGCACGCCCTTGATCTGCTTGCGCCCGGCCTCGGCGAGGATCTCCGCCAGCCGCGCCCGGGTGAAGTCGTCGGTGAGCGGGTCCGGACCGAGGCTGGCGATGCCCGGCACGTCCTGCGGGTCGCGCACGAGGTAGAGGGCGAGCGACTTCTTCGTGCCCGCCTCGGTGACGTCGAGGCCGGCGGTCGCGTCGTCGCGCTCGTCGAGCAACACCCGCACCGCGAGCGTCGACTTCGGGCTCGGCCGCGGCGGCAGGGACGGCAGTTCGTCGCGCCAGCGCACCCACCCCGCGCGAGCCAGGTGCAGGACCAGGTGCAGGCCACTGGCCTCGATGTCGAGGAACTTGCCGTGGCGTCGTACGTCGTCGACGAGGGTGCCCTCGATCGCGGACAGCGGTGGGTCGTAGGTCTTCAGGGCGCTGAACGCGGCGACGTGGACCCGCGTGATCGCGCGGCCGTCCAGCCGGCCCCGCAGGTCCAGGGCCAGCGCCTCGACTTCGGGGAGCTCGGGCACGTCGACAGCCTAGACACGTCCGGTGACAGGGCCGGTCCGTGGCGCCGGTCACGCGCCGGTGGCGCAGCGCTGGGACTTTGTCCTGTTTCCGGCCCCGGGCAGTGACCGGACGGCGCCTCGCCCGGTTGGAGGCGTGCCGCGGCTCGGGGACGCGGCCCACCCCCCTGTCGAAAGGCCCCTCCATGTCTCGCCGCCACCTGCCCCGCCTCGTCCTCGCGCCCGTCGCCCTTGCGACCGTCGCCGTCGTCGGCCTCGGTCCCGCCGCCTCCAGCGCCGAGGTGTGCGGGCAGCCGACGGTCCCGGCTCGCTACGAGCTCGTCGAGCACCCCGCTGTCGTGACCCACGTGCCGGCGCAGGCCCACCTCGAGTGGCGCTGGGAACGCACGGTGCCGGTGACCGAGGTCGAGCACGCCCGCGTCGTCACCCCGGCGCAGCACGTCCGGACCTGGGGCCGGGCGGTCGACACGATCGAGCGCGAGCACGTGCGCAGCGTGGTCGTGCAGGAGCACGTCCCCGGCCGGGAGGAGCAGGGCCACTGGGAGGAGCAGGTCACCGAGCCCGCGGTGGTCCGCACCCTGTGGGAGTACCGCCACCACCGGACCGGTGCCCTGCGCTGGCAGGTGCCGGGCTGGAACGCCGGTGAGCTCGGCATCGGCTGGTCCCCGACCGGCGAGGTGCGCGACGAGGTCGTCACCGAGGCGACGGTCGAGCGGGTCTGGGTGACCACCTCGCCGGCCGTGCCGGAGGTGCCGGAGCAGCGCCGGGACGAGACCACCTGGGTGGTCGACGGCGACGAGCCGCCCGCCGGCGCGACCGCCACCGGAGCGACCCGCGTCGCCGGCAGTGTCTGGGAGACCGTCGAGCTGCCCGACGGCGAGGAGCCCGACGGCGACGGCTGGGTCGCCGACGAGCTCGTCGAGACCGTCCCGGCCGAGGTCGACCGGCGGTGGCTGCCGGAGGGCGTCGCCGCCCCCGCGGGGTACGACGCCACCGGCGCCACCCGCGCCGCCGCGCCCCGCCACGAGGAGACCACCGGCACCTCGGCCACCGCCCCGGAGGGCGAGGGCTGGACGCAGGTCGCCGGCTCCGAGGTCACCGTCGTCGACGTCGCTGCCCACGACCGCGTCGACCAGCAGGCCTGGGTCGAGCAGGTCCTGGTCAGTCCCGAGGTGCCCGGCACGCCGTGCCCGAGCGAGCCGGTGATCGGGGAGGGCGGCGACGACCCCGACGGCTCCGACGACTCCGACGACGACGTGGTCCCGAGCGACCCGCTGCCGGTCGACGACGCGGATGACGCAGACGACGCGGATGACGCGGATGACGCGGACGACGCGGATGACGCGGGCGACGACGGGGACGGTGCCGTCGACGACGACGAGGACTACGAGGAGGCGACCGGTGACGACCTGCTCGACGGCGACGTGGTCGTCGACCAGGAGGAGGGCGAGGTCGGCGGGATCGCCACCGTGGCCAGCCCGGCGGCCGTGCTGCCGGCGACCGGCAACGGCGCCGAGCCGTGGCTGCTCGGCCTCGGCGTGGCCGGCGTGGTCGCCGGCGGTGCGCTGGTGCGCGGCAGCCGGGGCCCGGTCCGCCACCGCTGACCCGGCTTCTCCGACACGCTAGGTGAATCTAGGGCGGGCGCTAGAGACCCGGATAGCGTCGGAGCATGGACCCGATCCGCAACCCGTACGCGCCGGGCGCCGGCCAGCGCCCGCCCGAGCTCGCCGGCCGTGACCAGCAGCTCGCGGCGTTCGACGTGGTCCTGGAACGGGTCGCCCGTGGCCGCCCGGAGCGCTCGCTGGTGCTCACCGGGCTGCGCGGGGTCGGCAAGACGGTCCTGCTCAACGCGCTGCGCTCGGCCGCCGTCCGCAAGGGCTGGGGGACCGGCAAGCTCGAGGCCCGGCCCGACCAGTCCCTGCGCCGGCCGCTGTCGTCCGCGCTGCACCAGGCGGTGCGCGAGCTCGGGCGGCCGGCGCTCGACGCTGCCGAGGCCGACGACGTCACCCAGGTGCTCGGCGTCATCCGGTCCTTCGCCCAGCGTGACGCCGGGGCGGACGCGAAGCTGCGCGACCGGTGGAGCCCCGGCATCGACGTCCCGGCCGTCCGCGGCCGCGCCGACTCCGGCGACATCGAGATCGACCTCGTCGAGCTGTTCTCCGACGTCGGCGGGCTCGCCGCGGACGCCGGCAAGGGCGTCGCGGTCTTCGTCGACGAGATGCAGGACCTCGGTGCCGCCGACGTGTCCGCGCTCTGCGCCGCGTGCCACGAGCTGAGCCAGAACGGCCTGCCGTTCATCGTCGTCGGGGCCGGCCTCCCGCACCTGCCGGCCGTGCTGTCGGCGAGCAAGTCCTACTCGGAGCGGCTGTTCTCCTACCAGCGCATCGACCGGCTCTCGCGCGACGCCGCCGACCGGGCACTCGCGGCCCCGGCGGCCGAGGAGGACGCCGAGTTCACCCCCGAGGCGCTGGACGCGATGTACGACGCCACCCGCGGCTACCCGTACTTCATCCAGGCCTACGGCCGGGCGGTCTGGGACCTCGCGCCCCGCACCCCGATCACCGCGGACGACGTCGCGGTGGCCGGCCCGGAGGCGGAGCAGGAGCTCGCCGTCGGCTTCTTCGGCTCGCGCTTCGAGCGGGCCACCCCGGCCGAGCGCGACTACCTGCGCGCCATGGCCGACGCCGCCGGCGACGAGGAGGACCCGGTCGGCTCGGTCGCCACCGCGGACGTGGCGGGCGTGCTCGGCAAGAAGCCGCAGTCCCTCTCCCCGGCGCGCGACTCGCTGCTCAAGAAGGGCCTGATCTACTCCGGCGAGCGGGGCCGGATCGCGTTCACCGTCCCGCACTTCGGCCGCTACCTGCGCACCCAGTCCTGACCCGGCGTGCGCCGGCGTCTCACGCGCCGTCGCTGAGGAAGCGTGCCTTCCAGTCCTCGTTGACCTGGTCGGCCTGCCGCTGCGGCGGCTGCACCAACGGCTCGGCACCGGGCTGGCGTTCCACGCCGAACCACTCCAGCACCCGGTTGACGGTGCCGACCGTGTCCGCCAGCAGGTCCTCGTACTCGACCCGCAGCGGGGTGATCCCGTTCTGCGCGAAGTAGTCGTCCCAGAGCGCGTTCTGCCGCTCCAGCGTCGCGATGGCGTCCCGGATCTTGCCGGCGTCGTACTCCGGCTCGACGTCACTGCGCTGGAAGCTGATCCAGGCCTTCGTCTGGCGGGCGATGGCCAGGGAGATCCCCTGGGCGACGACGTCCCGCCGGCGGATCTGGACGTAGCGCTCGAAGTGCAGCGCGTCCAGCAGCGCGGGCTGCTCGGCGAAGCGGCGGAACTGGGGCCAGTGCGCCTTCGTGCCCCACCAGCCCGTCGGCGAGGTGCGGTGCCGGTACAGGTGGACCAGGACCTCCTCGAAGGTCTCCACCCCGAGCCGTCGGCACCACTCCTTGCCGTGGGTGGGGTGGAGGTACTCCAGGGGTGCCCCGAGCGCGCCGGTCTCGGTCAGCAGGTGTCCGAGGTAGTGGCTGCCGGATCGTCCGGTCGAGGCCATCAGCCACGTGCGTGGCGTGCCCTCGAACTCCGGCAGGTCGTAGGCCGCACCGAACTGGTCCCACCGCTCGGCGGTCGCAGGAGCCGTGGCGTCATCGGCAGGAGGAGTCGACATGATCGCTCAGGCTAGCCGTCCGGGCGCGGTCCCGCCGTCTCGCGGGCACCCGCGACGCCGCCGGCGACGAGGAGGAGTCTGGTGCAGTTCCTCCTCGCCCGTTCCCCGGAACCACCCGGCGCCCTAGCCTGTCCGCGTGAGCGTTCCCGCCCCGGACGTGCCGCCGCCGCGCTCCTTCGCCCGCAACCTGGTCCCGACGCTGGCCTTCGTCCTGCTCGCCGGCATCGTCGGGCCGATCTTCCTCGTCGTGGGGCTCAGCCTCCCCGCCGACGACCCGAACGACGCCTGGCTGCTCCCGGTCGGCATCGCGATCACCGTGGTCGACGTGCTGGTCGCGGTCATGGTCGCCCACCACCGCACCGACCGGCAGCGGCGGACCTGGGAGCTGCGCACCCGCGGCCGGCGGGCCCGCGGGCGGGTGCTCTCCTTCGAGCAGACCAACGTCCGCATCAACGACCAGCCGCAGGTCGTCATCCGCCTCCTGATCGAGGGCGACGACATCGCTCCCTTCGAGGCGCAGGCGCGGACGGTCGTGCGCGACGTGCACGTGCCGCTGCTGCACACCGGCGTCCTGCCGGTGCTCATCGACCCCGAGACCGACGCGTGGGAGATCGACTGGGAGGCCGCGCAGGTGGTCTCGCCCACCGCGCTCGCGGGGTCCGCGGAGCCGGAGCGACCGGCAGCCGAGCGCCTCGCCGAGCTCGACGACCTGCTGCGCCGCGACCTCGTCAGCCGCGAGGAGTACGACGCGGCGCGGGCCCGGATCCTCGAGGACCTCTGAGCCCGGGCCGGTGCCGCCGGTTAATCGTTGGCGCGGGACCGGCCGGTCGTCGTACCGTGGCGGCACCATGTGGCTGACTGCTTGACCCGACTCGCGCCCGCGGCCCCGTGCCCGGCGAGTCCGACCCTCGTCGCGAAGGCCCGTCATGCCAGCCACCCCCACCCTCCAGCCCGTCGTCGTCCGCGACCTGACCGTCACCTTCGGCCGCCGCACCGTCCTCGACGGCATCGACCTCCTCGCCCAGCCCGGCCGGCGGATCGGGCTCATCGGCGAGAACGGCGCCGGCAAGTCCACGCTGCTGCGCGCCATCGACGGCACCCTGCCGCGCACCGCGCAGGTCGGCGGGACCGTCGAGGCGCCGGCGGACCGCGCCTTCCTCACCCAGGAGCCGCCGTTCAGCGACGCCGCCACCATCGAGGACGTCCTCGCCACGGCGCTGCGGCCGCTGCGGGATGCGGTCGCGACGGTCGAGGCGCTGGCGAGCCGGCTCGACGACCCCGCGGTGGCCGACGACTACGCCGCCGCGCTGGAGCTGGCGCTCGCCCACGACGCGTGGGACGCCGACCGCCGGGCCCTCCTCGCCGCCGAACGGCTCGGCCTCGACCGGCTCGAGCCCACCCGGCAGGTGGGCTCCCTGTCCGGTGGCCAGCGCACCCGGCTGGCGCTCGCCACCCTGGTCACCCGCCGGCCGGGCTGCCTGCTGCTCGACGAGCCGACCAACCACCTCGACGACGACGCGGTGGCCCTGCTCGTCGACTTCCTGCGCGACCTGCCGGGCGTCGTGCTGCTCACCAGCCACGACCGCGTCCTGCTCGACGAGGTGTGCACCGACCTGGTCGACCTCGACCCGGTCGGGATGGGCACCGACGGCCGCGGCGGCCGGAGGTACGGCGGCGGCTGGTCCGCCTACGCCGCCGAGCGCGAGGCGGCGCGGCGCCGGTGGGAGCAGACCTGGGCGCAGCAGCAGGAGGAGCTCGAGCGGCTGCGCGCCGCGACCCGGATCGATGCCGGCGCGATCGCGCACAACCGCGGGCCGCGCGACAACGACAAGTTCATCCACGCCTTCAAGGGCGCGAACGTCGACCGGGCCCTGGCCCGCCGCAAGAAGGACGCGGAGCGGCGGCTGGAGGAGGCGGAGCGGACGCAGGTGCGCAAGCCCCCGGCGCCGCTACGGCTGTCGACCGAGCTCACCGGCGGTGCTGCTGCGGGCGGCGGTGCTGGTGGGCGGGTGGTCACCGTCCGCGACCTCGAGGTCGTCGACCGGCTGCGGCTGCCGGTGCTCGACGTCGCCGCGGGGGAGCACCTGCTGGTCACGGGCGCGAACGGCTCGGGGAAGTCGACCCTGCTCGGTGTGCTGTCCGGCCGGCTCGCCCCGACCGCCGGCACCGTGCAGGTCGGCGCGCAGCGCGTCGTCGAGCTCACCCAGGACCCGGTGTTCCCCGACCTGACCGCCTCGGCCGCCGACACCTACGCCGCGCTCGTCGGCTCCGACCTCGCCGTACGCCGCCCGCTGCGCTCCCTCGGCCTGCTCCACCCGCGCGAGCACCCCAAGCCGGTCGTCCTGCTGTCCGTCGGGCAGCGCCGCCGCCTCGCCCTGGCCGTCGCCGTCGCCTCCGCCCCCGACCTGCTGCTCCTCGACGAGCCGACCAACCACCTCTCCCTCGCGCTGGTCAGCGAGCTGGAGGAGGCCATCGGCCGCAGCCCCGGCACGGTCGTGGTCGCCTCCCACGACCGCTGGCTCCGCCGCCGCTGGGCCGGCACCACGCTCGCCCTTTCCGCCTCACGCGGGGCCGGTCCGCTGTAACACGTTGATCGCGGCTCTTCCCGCCCGTCGGCCGCGGCTGAGGGGCGCTGGGTGGGGCTGGAACAGTCGTGAGGGGGCTGGCAGGTCGGCGGACCACGTGTTGCAGCGCGCTGGGGCACGGGACGCGGGCGGCCGGTCCGCTGTAACACGTTGATCGCGGCTCTTCCCGCCCGTCGGCCGCGGCTGAGGGGCGCTGGGTGGGGCTGGAACAGTCGTGAGG
>NZ_JAER01000027.1 GCF_000519005.1 Nocardioides sp. J54
CGCACCTGCCGCGCTCCCGAGCCGCCGCACGGACGCTCACCACGACACCGACTTCCGGGTCGTGATCGATGTCTTCGATCACGGTCTTCTCGATCCCGAACACTGCCCGCCATAGGCTGAGATCACGCACGCCGTTCTCCTGCGCTTGGTTCCTGTTCCTCGACAGCTCAGAAACTTAGACAGGAAGCGGCGTGCGGCCTCTCAAGACGACGAAACTCGCCCACACATCAGTCAGAAGAGCCCTGTGGACTGGGAAATCTCCCTCCACAGCCCGCCTTGAAGGCCCGGTGGTTTCGAGGCTCGGCGCCGGGGCGCCTCGCACCTCAACCACCGGGAGTGCGGGCGCCCGGCGCGACCAACCCGAGCCACCTACGCGACCGCAGGCCGACGTGCGGACCCGACCACCCACCCAGCCTCCCCGTCGCTGCCTTTCGGCACTGTGACGGCTACGCGACCGAAGCCCGGCTGACACCGACCAGTCCACCTACGCACCGCAAGCCACCCGGCCGGACCCGACCATCCGCCGTACTTCCTCGTCGCTGCCTTTCGGGTCTGTGCCGGCTACGAGACCGCAGCTCGCCGGGACCACGCCCCGATCGCCTACCCAACCGCAAGCCGACAGCCGGACCCGACCACCCACCCAGCCTTCTCGCCGCTGCGATTGAGAGCTGTGCCGGCTCACCAACCGCAGCCCATAAGCAGCCTCCCCGTCAGTCCTCCGCGCCCGGCTTCCGCTCGTGGCCGGGGCGGCCGTTGCTGCGGCGGTCCTCCTTCATCTCCGCCTCGTAGAGGTGGCGCTTGCCCTCGACCAGGGCCTCGCGGGCCTCGCGGTCGAGGCGTTTGAAGGTGGCGTAGTAGCCGTCGTCGTACTCCTCGACGACCTGGAAGGTCCACCGGCCCTGGAGGACGTTGCGGCCGACGAGCTCGCGGTCGATCTTGTCGGCGAGCTCGGCGTGGCCGGCCTCGCGCAGCTGCTCGACGCCCTTGCCGAGGGTGAGGTCGGCGGTGCCGCTGAGGCGGTGGAAGGTGTAGAGGTGGCCGCGGGCGATCTCGATCGCCTCCAGCGCCTCGGAGATGTTGCCGAGGGCCTCGACGGTCAGGTCGTCGACACCGTCGGGTCGGGTGTGGTCCTCATCGATCGCCATGGTCCGACGATGCCCGCGACGGGGGAGGAGCACACGGGTCCGCCCCCGTGCCGGTCAGAGGACGGCGCGGATCGCGTCGGCGAGACTGGTCGCCGGGCGACCGAGGAGGCCCTCGAGGTCGGCGGTGTCGACGTGCAGCTCTCCGCGGGCCAGGCCGAGGTCGCCGTCGGCGATGACGGCGGCGTACTGCTCGGGCAGGCCCGCGCCGACGAGCACCTTCGTCAGCTCCTCGGCCGGGACGTCGGTGTAGATGACCGGGGTGCCGGTGACCTCGGTGACGGTGGCGGCGAGGTCGGTGAGGGTGAAGGCGGCGCCCCCGAGCTCGTAGACCTCCTTCGGCTCGTCGAGGAGCAGCGCGGCAGCGGCAGCCTCGGCGAAGTCGGCGCGGGTGGCGGCGCTGACCTTGCCGTCGCCGGCGCTGCCGAGGACGGTGCCGTGCTCGAGGTAGGTGGCGAGCTGGCCGGTGTAGTTCTCGAGGTACCAGCTGTTGCGCAGGAAGGTGTGCGGCAGGCCGGAGGCGGCGATCGCCTCCTCGGTCGCCCGGTGCTCGGCAGCAAGGACCAGCCTGCTGGTGTCGGCGTGCGGGATGCTCGTGTAGGCGAGCAGCTGCACGCCGGCGGCGACGGCCGCGTCGATGACGTTCAGGTGCTGTGCGGCGCGCTGGCCTACCTCGCTGCCGGAGACGAGCAGGACCTTCTCGGCGCCCTCGACGGCCGCGGCGACGGCCGCGGGGTCGTCGTAGTCGGCACGCCGCGCGGTGACGCCGAGGTCGGCCAGTGCGGCGAGGCGCTCCTCGTCACGACCGACGGCGACGACCTGGTCGGCGGGGACGCCCCGCGCGAGCAGGGACTCGACGACGAGACGGCCGAGGTGGCCGGTGGCACCGGTGACGACGAGGGACATGGGGAGACCTTTCAGCAGGACGTGGTTGACAGCCGGTTGAACCGGCGAGGGTGGTGGTTGCTTCCCGTCAGGGGCGGGCGGTCGCCGTACGACGGGCGGCCTCGGAGTCCGGCGAGTGCCGGTGCGCGAGCGCCATGAGGAGGTCGGAGAGGCGTGGGGCCGCGACGTTGAACGCCGCGTAGAACGTGCCGAACGCGCCGTCGACGGTGATCGGACGGTCCTCCAGCGCCCGCACCACGCGCTCCGCGCAGTGCTCGGCCGACTCGCCCCGGCCCTCGTAGGCCGCGGTCGGGCCGATCATCGGCGTGCGCACGATCGCGACGCGCATGTTGGTGCAGGTGACGTTGTCGAAGAACGCCTCCCGGCCCAGGATCCGGCCGAACACCTCGAGCGCGGTCTTGGAGGCGATGTAGGGGGCGAACTTCGGCGCGCGGATCTGGTTGCCCCACGTGACGATGTTGACCACGTGGCCGAACCGCTGCGCACGCATCGCCGGCAGCAGCCCCATCGTCAGCCGCACCGGGCCGAAGTAGTTGACCGCCATCATCCGGTCGAAGTCGTGCAGCCGCCCGTGCGTCAGCTCCAGCGAGCGCCGGATCGAGTGCCCGGCGTTGTTGACGACGTAGTCGACCGTGCCGTGCTCGGCGAGGAGTCGCTCCACCAGCGCGTCGACGGAGTCGGGGTCCGTCATGTCCACGACGTACGACGACGCCTCGCCGCCCTCGTCGCGGATCTCCTGCTGCACCCGGGCCAGCTCCGCCTCCCGCCGCGCGGCCAGGAGCACGTGCGCGCCCCTCCGCGCGGCGGCGCGGGCAGTGGCCTCGCCGATGCCCGAACTGGCGCCGGTGACCAGCACGGTGCGCCCGGCGAGCGGGCCGGGGCTGCCGCTGACGGCGCGGGCGACGCGCGCGAGCCGGGCCCGTGGGGACTGGAGCAGCGGGGTGCTGAGCAGGCTGGTCATCGACGCGATGATCGCACGCCCACGAGCCCGGGGGAGCAGCCGTAGGGTCCTGCCATGAGCCTTGCGACGGACCTCGTGCTCCTCACCACCGACCCGGCCACGGGCCGCAGCATGTTCGGCTCGAACGAGACCGGCCCGGTCCTGGGCGGGGCGCTGCTGGTGGACCTCGTGCTGGCGGAGCGGGTCGAGGTCGACGGCCCGCCCAGGCGGGCGCGGGTGCGCCTCGTGACCGGCCGCCCGGTCGGCTCCGCGCCGCACGACCGTGCCCTCGCCCTGGTGCGCCCCGGCAAGGAGCCGCGGGCGTCGTCGCTGGTGCCGAGGCTCGGCAAGGGGGCCAGGGCTGGGCTGCTCGACCAGCTCCGCGCCGAGGAGGCGCTCGCCCCGCGGACGGAGCGGGCCCTGGGGATCTTCCCCGTGACACGGCACGACGTCGTTGACGTCGCCCGGCGGGAGCGGGTCCTGGCCGCGGTGCGAGCCGTGCTGCTCGGTCACGTCGGGCCCGACGAGGTGACCGGTCCGCTGGTCGGCCTCCTCCACGCCGGCGGGGTGGTCAAGCGGCTGGTGGCGCAGCCCGAGCGCCGCGGCGCGGTGCGCCGCGCGAAGGAGGTCGCGAAGGGCGACTGGGCAGGCTCGGCGGCCAGGGCGGCCGTGGTCGCGGCGAGCCAGGCGGCCACGGCCGCCGTCAGCGCCGCGGTGGCGGTGTCGGTCACGAGCGACGGCGGCGCGCCCGGCGCCTGACCCGCCAGGGCGCCGGTCAGTACCACGGACCGCGCACGGGCTCCTCCACCTTCAGGTCGCACAGGCCGGACGTGCCGGTGACGGTGCCGACGGTCAGGTCGTAGGTCGCCCACGGGCCGTCCGCACCGTGCTGGACGCACACGCTGATGGTGTGGACGGCGTCCTCCTGCCACGAGTGCCGCTGGCAGCCCGCGACCTGGTTGCCCGGGCTCAGGACGCCGCGCTCGCGCAGCTGCCGCGTCGGCGGGACCCGCTTGCAGGAGCTCGCATCGTCGAGGACCTCGGAGGAGAGCGCGAGCAGGTCCCGTCGTACCTCCCGCAGGCTGCCGGCCGGTGGCGGGTCGAAGGAGCAGTGACCGGAGTCGCCGAGGGAGGCGATGCCGCCGGGGCGGGTGGAGTCCCAGGTCATCCACGGTCCGGTCGGGACCGACTGGACGCACAACCGGAACGACGAGCGGTCCGCGCCGGGCTGGTAGTCGATGCGCTCCGAGCTCGTCCAGACCTCCAGCTCCTCGAGCCGCTCGGCGTCCAGGGTCGCCGGGTAGGCGCCGGTCGCGGCGCGCTCCTGCCCGGCCGCATCGGCGAGGCTGTCCAGGTCCTCGATGACCAGGGTGCTGCGGTCGTCGAGCACCTGCGCGTAGGCCTCGGGGATCGTGCGCAGCACCTTCTCGCCGCGCACGACGTCGGGCAGCCCGAACTCGGGCCACTTCAGGACCGCCCCGGCCTGCTCGACGCCGCACTCGGTGCCGAACCCGTAGACGTAGGCGCCCTGGCGGCGCTCGACCGTCAGCCGGGCGCCGTGCTCGCCCGTCAGGCACTCCTCGTCGCCGGGCCTCGATCCGGCGCTCATCCTCGCGCAGCTCGTCGTTCACCTCGGCGAACATCCGCGACCACGAGTCCTCGCGGGAGGACACCTGCGCCGCCCGCGGCGAGTCGCCGTCACCGTCGTCGCCGTCGTCGTCGGTGCCGCTGCACGCGGCCAGGGCGGGGAGGAGCAGGGGGAGCAGGGCCGCAGGGGCCAGCAGTCGACGCACGGCGCACTTCCTACCCCAGTAGCCTGACGGCCATGCCCGCACTCAAGGACGTCGTCGACCTCGTCCACGGTTGGTACCCACCCGCGACCGCCGACTCCTGGGATGCCGTCGGCCTGGTCCTGGGGGACCCGGAGCAGCAGGTGAAGAAGGTGCTCCTCGCCGTCGACCCCTCCCCGGCGGTCGCCGAGCAGGCGGCGGACTGGAAGGCCGACCTGCTCGTGGTCCACCACCCGCTCTTCCTCAAGCCGGTCCACGGTTTCGCCGCCACCACGCCCAAGGGACGCACCTTTCACACGCTGGCGAAGGCCGGGTGCGCGCTGCTCACCGCGCACACCAACGCCGACCAGGCGGTCGGTGGCGTGTCCGAGGCGCTCGCCCACGCGGTCGGGCTCGCCGACCTCGAGCCGATCGTCCCCGCTCCGTCGGGCCCGCGCGACAAGCTGACGATCTTCGTCCCCGCCGACGCCGCCGCCCCGGTGCGCGCCGCGATCGCCGAGGCCGGCGCCGGGCGGATCGGCGCCTACGACTTCGCCTCCTTCACCAGCGCCCCGGGCGAGGGTCGCTTCCGCCCGCTCGACGGCGCGGAGCCCATGGTCGGCACCGTCGGTCAGCTCGAGACCGTGGAGGAGGTCCGCATCGAGGTCGTGCTCGACCGCTCGCTGCGCAGCGCCGTCGTCCGCGCGATGCTCGCCGCGCACCCCTACGAGGAGCCGGCCTACGACGTCACCGAGGTCGCCGACGCCGGGCTCGCGCCCACCGGCACCGGACGGATCGGCACCCTGCCGCAGGTCACCCTGCGCGAGTTCGCCGAGCACGTCGCCGCCGTCCTGCCGCTGACCTCCCACGGCGTCCGCGTCGCGGGAGACCCGGAGCGCCCGGTACGACGCGTCGCGGTCTGCGGCGGCGCCGGGGACTTCCTGCTCGACCGGGTCGCGGGCCTCGGCGTGGACGCCTACCTGACCAGCGACCTGCGGCACCACCCCGCCGCGGAGTTCGTCGAGAAGGGCGGTCCTGCGCTCGTCGACGTCGCCCACTGGGCCGCCGAGTCGACCTGGCTCCCGGTGCTGCGGGACCGGCTCGGCGAGGCGCTCGGCGACGCGCTCGAGACCCGGGTGAGCGACATCGTCACCGATCCTTGGACAATGCACCTGTGAACGCCGACCCCGCCGCCCAGCTCCGCCTGCTCGACCTCCAGGCCCTCGACGCCCAGGTCGACCAGCTCAGGCACGTGCGGGCCAACCCGCCGCAGGCCGCCGAGATCAAGGACCTGCTCGGCAAGCGCGCCGACGTGGACGGCCGGCTGCGCGACCAGCGCATCGTCGTCGACGACCTCGCGCTGGCCCAGGCCAAGGCCGACGCCGACGTCGAGCAGGTCAAGGCACGTCGTACCCGCGACCGCGAGCGGATGGACTCCGGTGCGATCGCCGACCCCAAGGCGCTGGAGCGGATGCAGCAGGAGCTGCAGTCGCTGGAGCGGCGCATCGCGACCCTCGAGGACGAGGAGCTCGAGGTGATGGAGCAGCTCGAGGAGGCGCAGTCCGCGCTGGCCGAGCTGACCTCCGCCATCGACGAGCTCGACGCCCGGCTCGGCGAGCTCGCCACCGCCCGCGACGAGAAGGCGGCCGAGCTCGACGCCCAGATCGCCGAGGTGTCCGCCGGCCGCGCCGCGATCGTCGCCGACATCCCCGACGACCTGCTCGCGCTCTACGAGAAGCTGCGCGCCAGCAAGGGTGGCGTCGCCGTCGGTGCGCTGCGCGCCCGCCAGTGCGGCGGCTGCCAGCTCGCCCTCGACGCCGGTGAGCTCGCGGAGATCCGCGCCACCCCGGCCGACCGCGTGGTGCGCCACGAGGAGTGCCAGCGGATCCTCGTCCGGACGCCGGAGAGCGGCCTCTGATGGTGTCCCCGCAGCGGGTCGTCGTCGAGGCCGACGGCGGCTCCCGCGGCAACCCGGGGCCGGCCGCCTACGGCGCCGTGCTGCGCGACGCCGACACCGGGGCCGTCCTCGCCGAGGACGCCCGCACCATCGGCGTGGCGACCAACAACGTCGCGGAGTACTCCGGCCTCGTCGCCGGGCTCTCCCTCGCCCGCGACCACGCGCCCGGCGCCACGGTCGAGGTGCGGATGGACTCCAAGCTCGTCGTCGAGCAGATGTCGGGCCGCTGGAAGATCAAGCACGCCGACATGAAGGTGCTCGCGGCCGAGGCCGCCGCCATCGCACCGGCCGGTACGACGTACACCTGGGTCCCGCGCGCCGACAACAGCCACGCCGACCGGCTGGCCAACGAGGCGCTCGACGGCCTGCGCGAGGGCGTGAGCGTCCCCGGTGACGGCCTGCCTGACGCCCCGGACTCCGCCGCCGAGGAGGCGTCCTCGCCGTCCAGCGGACCCGGCGAGCCGACGACCATCGTGCTGGTCCGCCACGGCGTCACCGCCCACACCACCGGCCGCCGCTTCTCCGGCGGCCTCGGCGGCGACAACCCGCCGCTGTCGGAGGAGGGCCGTGCCCAGGCCGCCGAGGTGGCCGCGTGGCTGAAGGAGCTCAAGGAGAGCATCGACGTCGTCGTGGCCTCGCCCGTGCGTCGTACCCGCGAGACGGCCGAGATCGTCGCCGGCGCGCTCGGCCTGCCCGTCGAGGAGGAGCCGGCGTTCGCCGAGATGGAGTTCGGCGAGTGGGACGGCCTCACCTTCACCGAGGTCGCCGAGCGCGACAAGGAGCGGATGGAGGCGTGGTTCGCCGACATGTCCTACCCGCCGCCGGGTGGTGAGTCCTTCGTCCAGGTCCGCGAGCGGGTCCTCGCCGGCCTCGCGCGGTTGCTGGAGACCCACGCCGGGCGCACCGTCGTCGTGGTCAGCCACGTCACGCCGATCAAGACCCTCGTCGCCCATGCGATGGAGGCCCCGCTCGACTCGGTCTTCCGCCTCGAGCTCGCCCCGGCCGCGGTGTCGGTGATCTCGTTCTGGCCGGACCCGAGGACGGGGGAGAAGAAGGGCTCGCTGCGGTTCTTCAACGCCCTGGCACCCGGGCGGCGGACGCTGCGCGACACCGGGCGCTGGTAGAGCCCTCGCCCCCACCAGCTCAGAGCTCGCTGACCACCACGTCCAGCTGCGTGCCGTTCTTCCCGGCAGCGCCGACCTCGACGGTCCAGCCGAGCCGCTCCAGCACCCCGGCGAGCGCGGCGGGGGTGCGCGGGTCGGCGCCGTCCTCGAGCAGGGCACGGACGATGCGGCCCTTGGTGGCCTTGTTGAAGTGGCTGACCACCTTGCGGGTGCCGTTGTGCTCGTGCAGCACCCGCACGGTCGCGGTGCGGGCCGCGAGCTCCGGGCCGGGGCGCCAGAAGCTCGCGTACATCCCCGAGCGCAGGTCGACGAAGAGGCCCTTGCCGATCGCCGCGGCCATCACTTCGGGCAGCGCCTCGCGCCACACGCCGGCGACAGGGCCGAGGGCGGGAAGGCTGACGTCGCCGGAGAGCCGGTACGACGGGATGCGGTCACCGAGGCGCACCATGCCGAACAGGCTGGACGCCACGGCGACCCGCGACGTCGCCCGCCGCTTCGCCGCGGCGGACAGGGTCTCGACGTCCAGCGCGTCGTAGAGCACGCCGGTGTAGATCCGGTCGGCGCGAGCGGTCGGGGCGTCCGTCAGGTCGGCGTTGCGGGCGACCAGGTCCCGCTGGCCGGCGGACAGGCCGAGCACCGCGGCCGCCTTGTCGGCGTCGTCGCGGCACAGCGTGACCAGGGCGTCGAGCACCTCGGCCCGGGCGGCGGTCAGCCCGGGCGACGAGAGCGCCTCGAGGTCGAGGGGCTTGCCCCGCTTCGGCTCGGACTTCCCCTCGCTCGGGGGCAGCAGGATCAGCACCGGGCAAGGATAGGGTCGAGCCCATGCCGAACAACCTCGTGGTCCGGGTCCACGCGAGCTCGCCGGCGCTCCAGGAGGGCCTGCAGGCGATCGTCGAGGATCTCGAGCTCCCGGGCGAGTTCCCCGCCGAGGTGACCGCCGCCGCGGAGCGGGCCGTCGCCGACGCCGTGCTGCCCGACCTCGACCGGACCGACCTGCCGCTGGTCACCATCGATCCCGAGGGGTCGATGGACCTCGACCAGGCCGTGCACATCGAGCGGGACGGCGACGGCTTCGTCGTCCACTACGCGATCGCCGACGTCGCCTCCTTCGTCACGCCGGGCGACCCGGTCGACCTCGAGGCGCACCGCCGCGGCGAGACCCTGTACGGCGCGGGCAGTCGGATCCCGCTGCACCCACCGGTGCTGTCCGAGGACGGCGCCTCGCTGCTGACCGAGCAGGTGCGCCCGGCGCTGCTCTGGACGGTCCGCCTCGACGCCGCCGGCGCGATCACCGGCGTCCACGTCGAGCGGGCGCGCGTGCGCTCCACCGGACGCTGGTCCTACGTCGAGGCCCAGAAGGCGCTCGACGACGGCTCCGCGCCGGAGGTCCTCCAGCTGCTGCGCGAGGTCGGCCGGCTGCGCGAGCAGCAGGAGGTCGACCGGGGCGGCGTCTCGCTGCCGCTGCCGGAGCAGGAGGTCGACGAGACCGACGCCGGCTTCCAGCTCGTGCTGCGCGAGCAGCTGCCCGTCGAGCAGTGGAACGCGCACATCTCGCTGCTCACCGGCATCGCCGCCGCAGCCCTCATGGTCGAGCACCGTGTCGGCCTGCTGCGCACCCTGCCGCCGCCGGACCCGCGCGACGTCGAGCGGTTGCGCCGCGTCGCCAAGGGCCTGCGGATCGACTGGCCGGCCGACGCCGACTACCCGGCGTTCATCCGCTCCCTCGACCCGGCGGTGTCGCAGCACCAGGCGATGGTCGTGGCCTGCACCCGCCTGCTGCGCGGCAGCGGGTACGCCGCCTTCGACGGCGACCTGCCCGAGCAGACCCTGCACTCGGCGATCGCCGCCGAGTACGCCCACGTGACGGCGCCGCTGCGGCGCCTCGGCGACCGCTACGCTGGCGAGGTGTGCCTCGCCCTGTGCGCCGGTGAGCCGGTCCCGGACTGGGTCCGCGAGGCGCTGCCCGCGCTCCCGAAGGAGCTGCAGGACTCTGCCCGTCGGGCCGGGGCCTACGAGCGCGCCGTGCTCGACCTGCTCGAGGCAGCCGTGCTCGCCGACCGGGTGGGTGAGGACTTCGACGGAGTCGTCACCAGCGTCCGCGAGGACGAGCCGGAGGTCGGTGTCGTCGTGCTGGCCGAGATCGGCGTCGAGGCGCCGGTGACCTCGCCACGCCCGCTCCCGCTCGGCGAGGACGTGCGCGTGCGCCTCGCCTCCGTCGACCTGGCCGCCCGCAAGGTCGCCTTCGAGCTGCCGTGAGGGTCCTCGTCACCGGTGGCGTGCGATCCGGCAAGTCGCGCCACGCCGAGGCCCTGCTCGCCGACGCCGGTGACGTCACCTACGTCGCCGCCGGCCCCGTGTACGACGACGCCGACTGGGCCGCGCGCATCGCCGTGCACCGCGAGCGCCGGCCGGCGGGCTGGCGCACCGAGGAGACCCGCGACGTCGCCGGTGTCCTCACCGGCGCTGGGGGAGCGGTGCTCGTCGACTGCCTCGGCACCTGGCTCACCGCCGTGATCGACGAGGCCGGGCTGTGGGAGGCGCCGGTCGGCGAGGTGGAGGCGCACGTCCTCGCCGAGCTCGACCGCGTGGTGGAGGCCGTCGCCGCAGCGAGCGTGCCGGTCGTGCTGGTCACCAACGAGGTCGGCCTCGGCGTCGTACCGGTCGAGCGGTCGGGGCGGCTGTTCCGCGACCTGCTCGGCACGGCCAACCAGCGCGTCGCCGAGGTCTGCGACGAGGTGCACCTCGTGGTGGCCGGACGGGTGCTCCGTCTCTGAGCCAGGGCCGGTTCAGGGCTGGTGTCAGAGGTGGTCGTAGCCGGCGAGCCCGACGAGCAGCACCGCCAGCGCGACCTCGATGGAGGCGCCGAAGACGTCGCCCGTGACCCCACCGAAGCGGCGCACCGCGTGCCGCACCAGCAGCGCGACCGCGACGGCTGCGACGAGGACGGTCACCGGGCCGCGCACCGGGTCCAGCAGGGCCGCGAGGCCGGCCAGCGCCGCCCACCCGAGGACCGCGACGGGCAGCGGGACCCGCCGGGTGAAAGTGACGCCGAGACCGTCCTGACGGGCCGGGGGAGCCAGGCGGCAGCAGGTGATCCACAGCGCGGCCCGCGACGCGCAGACCAGCAGGCCGGCGACGACGGCGTACCGCCACTCGCCGGGCAACGGGACGAACCACGACAGCGCCGCGGCCTGGGCGCCGAGCACGAGCACCAGCGCCGCGACGCCCGCCGGCCCGGCCGTGCCCGACTTCATCACCGCCAGCGACCGCTCACGGTCGTAGGAGGACGTCAGGCCGTCGACCACGTCGGAGAGCCCGTCGAGGTGCAGCGCCCGGCTGCCGACCGCGAGCGCCGCGAGCGCGACGAGCGCCACGGCGACGTCGGGCAGCCCGAGGCGTCCGCCGGCCCAGAGCACCACCGCGACGGTGGCACCGAGCGGCAGGACCGCGACCGGGGCGAGCAGCAGCGCCCCTGTGGCGGTGCCGGGGGTCACCCGCAGCACGGGCGGGACCCGCAGGGCGGTCAGCATCCCGATCGCGAGCCGCAGGCTGCGACCCACCACGGCGGGGCTCACCTCACTCCGAGGGCGGCAGGAGGTCGGCGAGCAGGGCGACGTCGCGCAGCACGGCGACGGCCGAGCGGAGCACCGGGACCGCGGCCACGGCGCCGGAGCCCTCGCCCAGTCGCATCCCGAGGTCGAGCACCGGCTCGAGGCCCATCTTCTCCAGCGCGAGCGACTGGGCGGGCTCGGTGGAGCGGTGGCCGGCGGCGAACCACGCGGCGGCACCCGGGGCCATCCGGTCCGCGGTCAGCGCGCACGCGACCGACATCAGGCCGTCGAGCAGGACGGGCACGCCGCTCTCCGCAGCCTCGACCAGGTAGCCCACCGTCGCGGCGAGGTCGGCGCTGCCGACCGCCTGCAGGGTCTGCACCGGGTCCGCCAGCCGGTCACCAGCACGGTCGAGCGCCTGCTGCACGACCTGCTGCTTGAACAGCAGCGCCGCGTCGTCGACGCCCGTGCCGCGGCCGGTGACCTCCTGGGCCGGCAGGCCGAGGGCCGCGGCGACCATGGCGGAGGCCGGCGTGGTGTTGCCGATCCCCATGTCGCCGGACATCAGCAGCTGCGCGCCGGCCGCGATCTCGTCGCGGGCCACCTGGCGGCCGACCTCGATGGCGGCGGCGGTCTCCTCCGCGGAGAGTGCGTCCTCGACGTGGATGGCGCCGCTGCCGCGGCGCACCTTGTGCGCCTGCACCTCGGCCGGCACGCCCTCGAGGTCGTCGTCCACGGCGATGTCGAGCACGCGCACGTGCACGCCGTGCGCGGCGGCGAGCGCGGAGACGCCGGCCTTGCCGAGGACGAAGGTGTGCACCATCGCCGGCGTGATCGCCGGCGGGTAGGCGGAGACGCCGTGCTGGGCGACCCCGTGGTCGCCGGCGAAGATCACCAGGCGCACGTTGTCGAGCGGCGCGGGCGGGCACTGGCCCTGCGTCGCGGCGACCCACACGCCGAGCTCGCCGAGGCGCCCCAGCGCCCCCGCAGGCGTGGCCAGCCCGGCGAGCCGCTCGGCGGCGGCGGTACGGACGGCGGGATCGGGTACGGCGACGGCGTTCATGGACCCAGACGCTATCGCGAGGGCCGACGTGTCCCGGGCCACGTCCCAGCCGAACTGAAGTGGGGCAGTCGAGTTGGTCGACTATCCTCGCGCCATCTCGGGTGGTTCGCTGTCGGCGTCGGGGCCGCACCGCGCCCGGGCGTGAGGAGACGACATGCGACGACGACAGCCGCGACGACAGCTGCGACGACAGCTGCGGCCCGCCCGACGCGCGGCAGGACTCGGTGGGATCGCGCGGATCGTGGCAGTCCTCGCCGGGGTGCTGGGGTCGCTCCTGCTGGCAGCCAGCGGCCCTGCGCACGCCGACGGCGACGGCGATGGTGGTGCCGCCGGCGAACGCCGGGTGGTCCGCGTCGGCACCGAGGGCACCTACCCGCCGTTCTCCTTCCACGAGGCAGGCTCTGCCGAGGTCACCGGCTACGACATCGACGTCGTGAAGGCGGTCGCGGAGCGCGCCGGGTGGGAGCTGGAGTTCGTCGAGACGCAGTGGGACGCGATCTTCCCGGCCCTCGACGCCGGACGGATCGACGTCATCGCCAACCAGGTCTCGTGGAACGAGGAGCGCGCCGCCGACTACGGGCTCTCGGACCCCTACACCTACTCCGAGGGCGTGATCGTCACCCGTGCGGACGAGGACGCCATCACCACGCTCGAGGACCTCGCCGGCCGCACGACCGCGCAGTCGGCCACGAGCAACTGGGCCCAGGTCGCGCGTGACGCCGGCGCGAGGGTCGAGACCGTCGAGGGCTTCGCGCAGGCGGTCGCGCTGCTCGCGCAGGGCCGCGTCGACGCCATCGTCAACGACAACATCGCCGTGCTCGACTACCTCGCCCAGACCGGGTCGGAGGAGGTGAAGATCGCCGGCGTCGCCGAGGGCGAGTCCACCGAGCAGGTGCTCACCTTCCGCCAGGACGACACCGAGCTGCTCACCGCTGCCAACCAGGCCCTCGCCGAGCTGTCCGCCGACGGCACGCTGGCCGAGATCTCCGAGAAGTACTTCAAGGCCGACGTCTCCGTCGAGGGCGGCGGCGGTGACGTCGACGTCAGCGGCGCACGGGCCCGCTCGTCGAACTGGGACATCGTCCGGGACGAGTCCTGGCCGATGATCAAGGGCCTGCTGCGGATCACCGTCCCGCTGACTGTCGTGGCCTTCGCGGGCGGTCTCACCCTCGCGGTCCTCGTCGCGCTGGCGCGCATCTCCAGCAGCCGGATCCTCGCCGGGGCAGCGCGGGCGTTCATCTCCGCGATCCGCGGCACCCCGCTGCTGCTGCAGCTGTTCATCGTCTTCTACGGACTGCCGCAGGTCGGGATCCGGCTCGACGGCTTCGTCGCGGCAGCGCTGGCCTTCGGCCTCAACGTCGCCGGATACGCCGCCGAGATCGTCCGTTCCGCGATCCTCGCCGTGCCGAAGGGCCAGTTCGAGGCGGCGCAGACCATCGGGCTGGACTACCGGCAGACCCTGCGGCGCATCGTGTTCCCGCAGGCCCTGCGCACCGCCGTACCGCCACTGTCGAACACGCTGCTCTCGCTGCTCAAGGACACCTCGCTGGTGGCGCCCCTGCTGCTGTCCGACATCACCCGCGTGGCCCAGGAGGCGGCCGGGCGCACCAACGAGTTCCTGCTGCTCTACGCGTACGCAGGCCTCTACTACTGGATCATCTGCACCCTGCTCTCGGCCGGCCAGACCCGGCTCGAGGCCCGACTCGACAGGTACGTGGCGAAGTGAGCGAGACCGACGTGGGTACGACGAACGGCACGACCACGCCCGAGATCCGGGTCCGTGGCCTCGCGAAGTCCTTCGGCGACAACGCCGTGCTGAGGGGCGTCGACTTCACGGCCGCCCGCGGCACCTCCACGGTGCTGCTCGGGCCGTCCGGCTCCGGGAAGACCACCGTGCTGCGCTCGCTCGCCGTGCTCGAGCGCCCCGACGAGGGCGTGGTCGGCATCGGCGACGTCGAGGTCGACTTCTCCCGCCTGCCCGACGGCAAGGCCGGGCAGCGCGAGGTGGCCCGGCTGCGGGCGCAGAGCGGCTTCGTGTTCCAGACCCACAACCTCTTCCCGCACCGCACCGTGCTGGAGAACCTCATCGAGGGCCCGGTCGTCGCCCAGCGCCGGCCGAAGGAGGAGGTCGTCGCCGAGGCGCGGGTGCTGCTCGAGCAGGTCGGGCTCGCCCAGCGCGAGGACGCCTACCCGTTCCAGCTCTCCGGCGGGCAGCAGCAGCGCGTGGGCATCGCCCGCGCGCTGGCGCTGAAGCCGGAGGTCGTGCTCTTCGACGAGCCGACCTCCGCGCTGGACCCCGAGCTCGTCGGCGAGGTGCTCGCGGTGGTCCGCGACCTCGCCGAGCAGGGCTGGACCACCGTCATCGTCACCCACGAGATCCACTTCGCCCGCAAGGTCGCCGACCAGGCGCTCTTCCTCGACGGCGGCCGGATCGTCGAGGCGGGGCCGCCCGGCGAGGTGCTCGAGGCGCCCCGCACCGAGCGGGCCCGGCAGTTCCTGCGCCGGATCCTCGACCCCGGCTGACAGGTAGGCAGGCAGGTAGGGTCCGGCCGTGGCCCACACCGTCCTGCTCGTCCCCGTCCCGGCCCTCGAGCCGTACGTGCGGGCACGGTGGGAGCACTACGAGCCGGGGTGGGTCTCCCGCGACCCGGCGTTCACCCACGCCCACGTCACGGCGCTGGCGCCGTTCCTGCCGGACCCCGCTGCGGCCGACCTCGCGGTGCTCGCCGAGGTCGCGGCGTCGGTCCCGGCGTTCGACTTCGAGCTCACCGAGGTGGCGGTGTTCCCGGACGGGGTCATCCACCTGCTGCCGGAGCCGGCCGGCCCGTTCTCGTCGCTGACCGGCCGGCTGTGGGAGCTGTTCCCGCAGTGCCCGCCGTATGCGGGCGAGTTCGCGGACGTCGTACCGCACCTGACGCTGGACCACACCGCCGCCGGCGTCACCGTCGAGTCGGTGCGGGCCGACCTGGCCGGCCTGCTGCCCGTGCGCTGCCGGGCCGACCGGCTCGAGCTGCACCACTACGCCGAGGGCGACTGCCGCGTCCTCGCGTCGTGGCCGCTGGGGCCGTCACGGTCAGTGGACGACCTTGAGGCCGACGACGCAACCGACCAGGCCGAGGATCAGCAGGATCCGCACGACGCTGACCGGCTCCTCGCCTGAGGCCATCGCGACCGCGACCGTCAGCGCGGCGCCGATGCCGACCCACACCGCGTAGGCGGTGCCGACGGGCAGGGTGCGCATCGCGTAGCCGAGGCCGAGCATGCTCGCGACCACGGTCACGGCGAACACCACCGACGGACCGAGGCGGGTGAACCCCTCGGAGCGGGAGAGCGCGGTCGCCCACGCTGCCTCGAGACCGCCCGACAGGACCAGGACGAACCAGGCCATCACAGCCACATCCTTCGTGGCCGTCTTGTCGCGCTCCGGGTACGGCTCCCTCGTCCGGCGGCCGCCTTCCGGCCGTGGCCCCAGTCTAGGAACCGCCGCAGGTGCGGGCAAAGCTCAGACGTGGCCGCTGAGCTGGGCGAGCCGCTTCGCGAGCGCGTCGACCAGTGCGTCGGCCTGCTTCGGCGGCAGCGCCGAACCCTTCTCGCCGCCCTGGCTCGACACCGGGAGCACGTCGACCGACAGCCGAGCGCCGCCCGCGAGGGCGCGCAGCTCGTCCACCTTGTCGCCGAACGGGCTGCCGCTGCCGGGGGCGTAGTAGCGGACGACCTCGTCGAGCTGGTCGGGGAAGAGGTCGGCCTTGGTCACCGCGATCACCAGCCACACGGGCTTGTCCCGGCGCACCGCCATCGATGCGATCCGGTGCGCGGTGATCGTCCAGTCCTCGAGCTCGGCGGCCAGCTGCTCGTCCCGGGACGCGTCCGCCGTCCCCGTCGTGCCGGCGGGGCGCCGCGGCGTGGCGTAGCCGTTGGCGACGACGTGGATGACGCCGTCGACCGGCTCGTCGTGGAAGACCTCGTCGAGCGCGCCCAGGCGGGTGGCGGCGTTGTCGCCGGGCACGACGAGGAACCGGAACCCGGAGAGCCGGCGCGAGCGGCGGGTCCGACGCTCCATCACTGCCGAGCCGACGTCGGCCGCGCTGCTGTCGGTGCTGCGCCGCGCGAGCCGGTCCGCGAGCTGGCTCTTGCCGACACCGGTCATCCCCGTGACCGCCACGGTCGGGAACCGGCGACGCAGCAGCCGGCGCGCGCGGTCGGGCGCGGCGGCGATGCCGCCCAGCAACCCGGTCGCGACCGTCGCGCCGACGGCGGCACGGCTGGAGCGGGGCAGGATCGTCCGGTAGCGAGCGGTTCGGGACACGACGCCTCCTCGGGCTGCCATCGGTGACCGGTTCGCCCCGAGCCTACGGTCCGGCCCCGAGCGCACCGGCCTACGCTGGCGGGATGGCCAGGAGGAAGGCACGGCCGGCGACAGTCGACGACGTGCACCGGCTCGCGCTCGCGATGCCGCACGTCGCGGTCGTCGAGGGCACCAGGGGACGCCCGGTCTACCAGGTGGGCGGCAGGTCCTTCGTCTTCTTCCGCAACCCACGCCCGGACGCGTTCGACCCGGGCACGGGCGAGCGGTACGACGACGTGATCGTCCTGTGGGTCGCGGACCTGGGTGAGAAGGAAGCCCTCGTGCAGGACCCGTCGACGCCGTTCTTCACCACGCCGCACTTCGACGGCCACCCGTCCGTCCTCGTCCGGGGCAGCCGGGTCGGAGAGCTGGACCACGACGAGCTGGCCGAGGTCGTGCAGGAGGCCTGGCTCGCGCGGGCGTCGCGGACCCGTGCCGCGCGGTGGCTGGCCGAGCACGGAGGCAGCGCCTCGGGTCCCGCCACGCCCTGAGTGCCGGCCGGGGGGAGAGCGGCTACTGGCGCGGGCGCAGGCAGACGAAGCCGAGCGCCACCCCGATGCCCGCGACCAGCGGGCCGAGGATGCTGAGGCCCTTGGACTGCTCGTCGCCGATGACACCCCACGACACCAGCGTCAGGTAGGCGCCCGCCAGCGTCATGAACACCGCGATCGGCAGGCCGACGGCGAGCGCCGGCCACCGGGAGGGCCGGCCGTAGCGGGGGTCGTCGTGCGGAGGCATGCCGCCATTCTCCGGCACCACCCGGCCCGGCGGGCGACAGGGTGCGGGCGGCTCTCCTAGCCTGCACCCATGGCGACTTTCACCCTCACCTGCATCGGCGACGACCGCGCGGGCCTGGTCTCCGACCTCTCCGGCCCGATCCGCGCCCACGGCGCCAGCTGGAACCGCAGCCAGATGGCGCGGCTGGGCGGCAAGTTCGCCGGGATCCTCCTGATCGACGTGCCGGACGCGGCCGCCGACGCCCTCCTCGCCGACCTCGCCGCCCTCGACTCGGTGGGCCTGCACGTCACCCTCGAGCGCACCGACGCCGTCGAGGACGCAGGCGCCACCGTCCGCTGGACCCTCGAGCTGCTCGGCGCCGACCGGCCGGGCATCGTCGCCGAGATCTCGTCGGCCCTCGCGGCCCAACAGGTCAGCATCGAGGAGCTCGAGACCGACGTCCGCGAGGCACCGATGGCCGGTGGCCACCTCTTCGAGGCGAAGGCCGTCCTCGCTGCCCCGCCCGGCGCGGCCGCAGACACCGTCCGCACCCTGCTCGAGGCGATCGCCGACGAGCTCATGGTCGACATCAGCCTCGACGCCGGAGCCTCGGCGGCCAGCTGACCGGAGGGCCGTCGTACGACGCTCAGCGGGTGGGGCCGGCGCGCCCCTCGAGCTGGACGAGCAGTGCCGACAGCAGGTCGGCGAGCCGCGCGGCGTCCTCAGGGGCCAGGTCGGTGAGCAGCTCCCTGTCTGCGTCGAGCTGGACCGGGAGGTAGTCGGCGTGGAGCCGGGCACCGGCGTCGGTGAGGCTGATCCGCACGATGCGGCGGTCGCGGTCGTCGACGCGGCGCTCGACGAGGCCGCGCTCCTGCAGGGCCTTGACCCGCTTCGTGATCGCGGCGCCGGAGGCGAAGGTCTCGCGCGCGATCTCGGTCGGGGACATCTCGCGGCCGGAGCGGCGGAGCAGTCCGAGCAGGTCGAACTCGGCGCGGGTGAGGCCGGCGCCGTCGAGGTGCTGGTCGGTCGCGGCCAGCAGGGTCGCGATCCGGTTGACCCGGCCGATGACCTCGATCGGTGCCAGGTCCAGCTCGGGGGCGACCGCCTGCCACTGGGCGAGGGCGCGGGCGACCGCGTCGTTGCGGGACGTGGCGCCCGGACGGGCCGGCGGGGGAGCGCTGTCGGTCATCGCGACGCATCCTGCCGCAGCGCGACCAGCGCCTCGTGGGCGCGCTCGGTCGCGGCCGTGGCGGCGGCCTCGTCGTGGCGGCGGGACCACCACTCGCCGCTCGCGTGCAGCGCGGCCTGCCGGAGGGCGGCGTGCTCGTCGTAGATGCGCCGGCGCAGGCGCGCGGCCTGCCCGGGTGACGACCCGGGACCGGCGGCCAGCGCCAGGGCGGCGGCGTCCTCGAGGGCGCCGACGTGGTGGACGACCCGGCGGTGGAGGTGCGGGTTCGGCACGATGACGGCCGCGACCAGCCCGAGCGCCACGCCGAGCAGGGTGTCGAGCAGCCGGTCGGACACCAGCTCGCCGGCCGGGTGCACGTGGCCGAACTCCGTGATCAGCAGCGCCATCGGCGTCACCAGCACCTGGCCCAGGAGGTAGCTGCGGGGGATCACGAGCTCGACGACGGCGTTGAGGGTGAGCACCAGCGCGACCATGACCAGCGGGTCGCGGTGGGCGAGCGGGGCCAGCGCGACGAACAGCAGCACCCCGAGCGCGGTGCCGCCCGCCCGTGCGGGAGCCCGCTGCCAGGTGAGGGTCCGGTCGGGCAGCATGATCGCCGCCGCGGTGACCACGGCCCAGTAGGGCCGGCCCACGCCGAGCAGGTGGGACAGGCTCGCGGCGGCGAGGCAACCGACGAGCACGCGCAGGAGGTACGGCGTGTAGCGCGAGCCCGGCCGGAGTGCGGCCAGGACCGGGTGGCGGGTCGCGAAGGTCGGCGCCACCGCCCGCGTGACCGCCGGGACGTGGGGCGGTGCGGTCGGCACTGCCGGCGGCGGGAGCTCGCCGTTGCGGCCCTTGATGAGCACCGCGTCGGCACGCAGGCGCTCCGCCGCCACCGCGGCCGGGTCGACGAGGACCCGCTCGGCGGCCGCGAGGTGGGCGGCCAGCGCGCGGCGGATCGGGTGGTGCGCCCCGGGAGCGGCGAGGCAGTGCGCGGCGTCGCGCACCGCGGTGACGAGGGCTCCGCGGGTGGCTGCATCCGGCGCGTCGACGTACGCCGCCGCCGCGTCCAGCGCGACGGCGACCGCGCGTCGTTCCGGGCCGTAGGGGCGCACCACGCCCGGAGCCATGACCACCAGCCAGCCCACCAGGGCCGAGCCCGCCGCGAGCCCCAGGTGGCCGGGCACCTGGCCCCACTGCTCGGGGGAGAAGGTGAGGCCGGAGAAGACGAAGATCGGGAGCACGGGACCGGGTGGACCGACGGTCGACGCCTCGCCCACGACCTTGGTGACGGCAGCGAGCACCGCGACCACGAGGATGTGCGCCACCACCGACGTGGTCGACGCGGCAGCCGCCAGGCTCACCGCCACGCCCGCGGTCCAGGCCGCGACCAGGCGCAGGTGCAGCAGCGCCCGCCGCCGGTAGGGCACCGCGTGGCAGTAGACCGCCACCAGCGACCCGGACAGCGCGCAGGCGGTCAGGTCGAGCCGGTCGAACGCGGCCAGCACCAGGGCCGGGACCAGGCCGGCGACGAGCACGCTCAGCGCCGGCTTGTGCCACGGGTGGTGGGGCAGCCGCGCCACCCGGAGGACGGGCGCGACGCTCAGCGTCGCAGGGACGCGGGCCGCCGACGGGCTGGCAGGAGGACGGGCGGACATCCAAGAAGGTTAACAGGTGCTTTACTCGTGAAGCATTTTCCGGCTCGGGCGCGGCGGGCTCAGCCCTTCGCGGCGGCGATGACGGTGGTGAGCCGGTCGTGCAGGTCCATCAGGTCCTCGACCGGCAGCCCCAGCCGCTCGACGATGCCGGCGGGTATCGACTCCGCTTTCGTGCGGAGCGCGCGGCCCTGGTCGGTGAGGACCACGGCGAGGGCGCGCTCGTCCCTGGGGTCGCGCTCCCGCCGGACGTAGCCGGCCGCCTCGAGGCGCTTGAGCAAGGGGGAGAGCGTGCCCGGGTCGAGCTCGAGGAGGCGCGAGAGCTCGGAGACCCGGCGCGGCTGCTCCTCCCAGAGCGCCAGCATCACCAGGTACTGCGGGTGGGTGAGGCCGAGCGGCTCCAGGAAGGGCCGGTAGAGCGCGACCACGCTCCGGGAGGCGATCGCCAGTGCGAAGCAGACCTGCTGGTCCAGGGCGAGCGGGTTGTCGGGCAGATCACCCTGCCTGCTGTCCCCGCGGGGATGAACCGGGCGCGTCATGACGTTAGTCTACCAATAGTTGGGGCACCAACTACTTTGGACAGTGACCAAGGAGCTTGCCATGACAGAAGTCGCCAGCCGCCCCCGCCGCCGCCACCTGATGGACCCGGCGAACCCGGTGCGTCCGGTCAACGACCGCTCGCTCACCCAGGTCCAGCGCTACGTCATGTCCACGCTGGTCGTCTTCACCGCAGCCCACCTGGCCGCCGGCGTCGTCCTCGCCGCGATGGAGGCCGCCGAGACCGCGCAGGCGGCACGGATCGGGCTCAACGTCATCGCGGGTGCGTTCATGGCGATCGCCGTCGTGGCTGCCCGTGCCATCCACCGGCGCACGCCGCTGACCGTGTGGCTGCTGGTCGCCCCGGCGACGACCGCGCTGGGCCTCTGGATCACCCTGCGCTGACCGTGCGCACCGGCGAGCCTGCCGCGACGGGCCGGGTCGAGGTGGGACGGGCTGGCCTGTAAGCCGGGTTCTGTCCCTGTTGCCAGGGGGCGACCATCCATCTGGGGCTGCCGTTGCCGACAGCCTCGAGCGACCTACCCGCACACTCGGGCGAGCAGCCCTTCCGGCCGGAGCCTGCGTGTGCTGTCTGGTCTTGCTCCGGGTGGGGTTTGCCGAGCTGCACCGGTCACCCGGTGCACTGGTGGGCTCTTACTCCACCGTTTCACCCTTGCCGCGCCCCGAGGGGCGAGGCGGTCTGTTCTCTGTGGCACTGTCCCGCGGGTCACCCCGGGTGGGTGTTACCCACCACCCTGCTCTGTGGAGCCCGGACTTTCCTCGGGACCCGACGCCTCGCGGCGATGGGTCACGCGGTCGCCCGGCCAGCCCGTCCGCAGGTCACTCTAGGGAACAACCGCCGCGCGCGGACAGTTGAGGCTGGCATGGAAGAGACGACGCAGCCCGAGGTCCGCATCCAGGCGCCCGCGATCGTCTTCCCGGGCGCCACCTCCCGCCACGAGACGGCGTACCGCACCGCCCACGACCTGCTCGGCCGGCGTGCGCCCAGGGAGGCGCTCGAGGTCATCGAGCCCGCGCTGGAGGAGGAGCCGACCAACCGCGGCCTCCGCTCACTGCGGGTGTGGGCCTACCTGATGCGCGCCCAGCTGCAGAAGGCGCACGACGAGCTCGTCGAGCTGGTCGCCGAGGACCCCTCGGACGCCTGGTCGCGGCACGCCCTCGGCCGCGCGCTCGAGCGCCAGTCCCGCTACGCCGAGGCCCTGCCTCACCTGCGCCTCGCCGCTGCCATGACCGGCGACCCCGAGCACGAGTACGACGTGCTGCGGGTCGAGCGGCTGGCCGGCCAGATCACGCCAGGCGGGTGACCTCCACGTCGACCGTGAGGTTGGCGGTCTGCGCGCCGGCGTAGATCCCGCGCAGGGGCGGGACGTCGGTGTAGTCGCGGCCGTGGCCGATGGCGACGTAGCGGTCGTCCGGGGCGCGGTCAGCGGTCGGGTCCCACCCGCGCCAGCCGTCGTCCCACCACTCCAGCCACGCCCGCGACTCGCCGGCGACGGTCTCGCCGACGACCGGGGCGTCGCCGGGGTGGACGTAGCCGGAGACGTAGCGCGCGGGGATGCCGAGGCTGCGCAGCCCGCCGATGGCCAGGTGCACCACCTCCTGGCAGGCCCCGGCCTGCTCGCCGGCCAGCCGGCACACCGCCAGCGCAGCCTCCCCGGGCAGCGCCGACCGGGCGCCGACCTCCTCGACCGAGGTCGCCAGCTCGACAGGCGGGGCGACCAGGTCGGGCAGGACGAGGTACTCCGTCCACCGGTCGCTGACCTCGCGCGCCACGTAGGCCTCCCACCCGGCCGACGGCTCCGGCGTGGCGCCGTCGCGGCTGACCTGCACCGTCGAGCTCGCCGTCACGGTCATCAGCTCGTGTGGGTCCACCACCTCGAAGACGGTGACCGCCGTGCCGAAGTAGTCGGTGTAGGTGTGGGTCCACGGCGTCGGGCTGATGTCGAGCCGGTGGTGCACGACGATCTGCTCCGGCGTGATCGCCGGCGCCATCCGCGCCTGGTTGTACGACGCCATGGCGGGTCCGTCGTAGACGTACTCCGAGCGGTGCACGATCCGCAGCTGCATGCTCATGGTCAGCCGACCCCCTTCCAGGCGAGGGCCTCGGCCCCGGCGAAGTAGCGCCGCCCGATCGCGTCGGTCGCCGCGGCGCAGGTGCGTTGCAGCCGCTCCATCTCGTCGGGCAGCGTCTCGACGAGGTCCGAGAGCGAGCGGTACTCCAGCTCCGCGCGCATCCGGCCGATCAGCCGCTGCGCCTCGTCCTGGAAGCCCGCCCGGCGCGGGTCGCCGGAGAGGTTGGTGAGTGCCTGCTCGGCGCGGTCGAGCGCGAACACGACCGAGCGCGGGAAGAGGCGGTCCAGCAGCAGGAACTCCGCGGCGGCACGGTCGGTCTCGATCCCGCGGTAGGTGCGGAGGAAGGCGTCGTAGGCGCCCGACGCGCGCAGCGCCGAGGTCCACTGCCCGGCGCCGCTCGAGAGCGCCGTGGTGGCGACGAGCCGGGAGGACATGTCGGCGCGCTCGATGCTGCGGCCGAGCACGATGAACTGCCAGCCCTCGTCGCGGGTCATCGTGGCGTCCGCGGTGCCGTTGATCAGTGCGGCCCGCTCGCGCACCCAGCTGAACACGTAGGGCGGGCGCAGGGTCTGGAAGTGTCCCGACGGGATCGGGCGCCAGGTCGTGTTGATGACCTCCCACAGGGGCACGGTCAGCGTCTCCCGGGCGCCGCGCGCGGCCTCGCGGGCGAAGCCGATGATGGCGGCGATCGAGCTCGGCGACCCGCTGTCGTAGGCCAGCAGCCGCAGCACCTGGTCGATGGTCACGTCGCCGTACAGGTCGACGCCCGCGGCAGCGGCCTGCTCGTCCTCGATGCCCATGCACGACAGCAGGTCGCGGCAGGTCTGCGCCTCGTCGACCGTGGCGTCCTCCAGCAGCAGCTGGGTCTGCACGTCGAGGATCCGCGCGGTGTCGTCGGCGCGCTCGATGTAGCGCCCGATCCAGAACAGCGACTCGGCGATCCGGCTCAGCATCACGACGCCTCCGTGCCGGTCTGCTGGGCCTGGTGCTGGCCCTGGTCGTGGCCTTGCTGGCCCTGGTGCTGCCGTTGCTCCGCGGCCGGCCCGGCCAGCACCCAGGTGTCCTTGGTGCCGCCGCCGCGCGAGGAGTTCACGATCAGCTCGCCCTTGCCGAGTGCGACCCGGGTCAGCCCACCCGGCAGCACCCACACCCGGTTGCCGTCGTTGACCGCGAACGGGCGCAGGTCGACGTGGCGGGGGCCGAGCTCGCCGTCCACGAAGGTCGGCACCGTGGACAGCTGCACCACCGGCTGCGCGATCCACGACCGCGGGTCCGCCAGGACCTTGCCGCGCAGCTCGTCGAGCTCCTCGCGGGTGGCGCGCGGGCCGATCACGATGCCCTTGCCGCCCGATCCGTCCACCGGCTTCAGGACGAGCTCGTCGAGCCGGTCGAGCACCTCCTCGCGCGCCTCCGGCTCCCCGCAGCGCCAGGTGTCGACGTTGCGGATCACCGGGTCCTCGCCGAGGTAGTAGCGGATGATGTCGGGCATGTAGGTGTAGACGAGCTTGTCGTCGGCCACGCCGTTGCCGACCGCGTTCGCGATCGTGACGTTGCCGGCCCGCGCCGCGTCGATCAGCCCCGGGCAGCCGAGCATCGAGTCCGCGCGGAAGTGCACCGGGTCGAGGAAGTCGTCGTCGACGCGGCGGTAGATCACGTGCACCGGGGCCAGCCCCTTCGTCGTGCGCATCATCACCTCGCCGCGACGGCAGACCAGGTCGCGGCCCTCGACGAGCTCGACGCCCATCGTGCGCGCCAGCAGGGTGTGCTCGAAGTAGGCGCCGTTGTAGACGCCCGGGGTGAGCACCACGACCGTCGGGTCGGTGACGCCGGCGGGGGCGGCCGCCCGCAGCGCAGCCAGCAGACGCTGCGGGTAGCTGGCCACCGGCCGGATCCGGTGCTGGGCGATGGCCTCGGGCAGCGCCGCCGAGATCGCGCGCCGGCTGGTCATCACGTACGACACCCCGGACGGGATCCGCACGTTGTCCTCGAGCACTCGGAACTCGCCGTTGTTGTCGCGGATCAGGTCGATGCCCGACACGTGCACCCGCACGCCGTTGGCGGGGCGGATCGTCGAGGCCTGCCGGTGGAAGTGCGAGCTGGTGGTGATCACCTGGCGGGGGAGCACGCCGTCCTCGAAGACCCGGCCGGCGTCGTACACGTCGGCGAGGAGCATCTCCAGCGCCTTCACCCGCTGCTGGAGCCCCTTCTCGATCGTGGTCCAGGTGTCCATCTCGATGACCCGCGGCAGGATGTCGAGCGGCATCGCCCGTTCCTCGCCGCCGATGTCGAAGGTGATGCCCTGGTCGAGGTAGCTGGCCTGCAGCGCCTCCACCCGGCTGATCAGCTCGGGGGTGCTCATCTTGTCGAGCGAGTCGCGCATGCGCAGGTACGGCGGGCGCAGCTGGTCGCCGTCGAACATCTCGTCGTAGGCCGGCCCGCTGGTCCCGTAGCCCTCGAACATCGTGCTCATGTCGTGACACTAGCCGTGGTGGGTGACGCGGGTGTTGCGCGACGCGACGTGCCGGCCACGGGGGAGTAGGTTTCGGGCCATGGCGAATGAAGGCGAGTTCTGGTTCTGCCTCAAGCACCACGCCGTCGAGGGCGTCGACGGGTGCCCCAACAAGGACCGCCTCGGTCCCTACCCGAGCCACGCGGAGGCGGCGCGGGCCCTCGAGAAGGCGGCCGAGCGCACCCAGGCCTGGGACGAGGACCCGGACTGGAACGACGACGCAGGGGAGCGGTAGTTGCTCCGTCGCCGACGCCGGGTCCGCCCGGTCGCCATCGACCCTGCCACCGGCGAGCAGATCTCGCCCCTGCCGTTCATCGGCCTGGTGCTCGTCCTGTCGTCACTCTTCCTCTACGGGTTCTCCGGCCTGCTCGCCCCGGTCTGGGCGGTCGTCGTCCTGCTGCTGACCTGGCTGGCGATGTTCGTGCTCTGCTTCGCCTGGTGGAAGCCGCACCCCCGGCGCGTGCTCGCCCTCGGCATCGTCTCGTGGGCGTGGTGGTTCGTCGCCATCACCGCCGGCGGCATCCTGCTCGACTGGACGGCCTGACGTGCCCGACCGCGCCCCGGGCGGGATCGCCGGGCCGACCGCCTGAACGGCTGCGGCAGGATGGACCCATGGCCATCCACATCACCGACGACCCGGCTGCCGACGAGCTGCTGACGACCAACCCCTTCGCCCTGCTCGCCGGGATGATGCTGGACCAGCAGTACCCGATGGAGCACGCCTTCATGGGTCCGCAGAAGGTGGTCAGTCGGCTGGGCGGCTTCGACCCGGCCGCGATCGCGGGCGCCGACCCCGAGGAGTTCAAGGAGCTCTGCAGCGTGCCGCCGGCGATCCACCGGTTCCCGGGCTCGATGGCGGCCCGCCTGCAGGAGCTCGCCCGCATCGTCGTCGACGAGTACGACGGCGACGCCTCCCGGATCTGGACCGAGGCCACCGACGGCAAGGACCTCGCCAAGCGGCTCCAGGCCCTGCCGGGCTTCGGTGCCCAGAAGGCGAAGATCTTCGTCGCCCTCGTCGCCAAGCAGCTCGGCGTCCGGCCCGACGGCTGGGAGAAGGCCGCCGGCGACTACGCGCTCGAGGGCTACCGCTCCGTGGCCGACGTCGTCGACCGGGACTCGCTGCAGAAGGTGCGCGACTACAAGAAGATGAAGAAGGCCGCCGCGAAGGCCTGACGCACCGGGGGAGAGCCCGGATGCCGAAGGGCTTCGGACCCCGTGGCAGAATGAGATCTGCGGTCTTGACGCCTCCGGGCCTCGCCGCGCCCTAGACCCGCCAGTATCGAGAGGTGTTCGTGTCCTCGAACCGTTCGGTCCCGCCCGCCGTGCTCACCCACCCGTCCATCGTCGCGCTCGTCGAGCGCGGCACGCCTGCCGGAAAGGTGACCGCCGAGGAGGTTCGCCAGGCGTTCGCCGCGGCTGACGTCGCCCCGGCCCACCTGAAGTCGTTGATGGCCCACCTCGCCGGACTCGGGATCTCCGTCGAGCTGGGCGCGCCCGCCGAGCAGCGCGCGGTCGCCGCCGCCCGCAAGACGGCCGCGAGCACCGCCACCACCGCGAAGAAGACGCCGGCCAAGAAGGCCGCAGCCCCCGCGGCGAAGAAGGCGGCGGCGCCGGCCAAGAAGGCCGCGGCGCCGAAGGCGGCGGCCCCCAAGGCCGCCAAGGCGGCCAAGGGCGGCGAGAAGGCGGCCGCGGAGGCCGAGGTCGTCGACCTCGCCGAGGTGACCGTCGTCGGCCCCGACGGCAAGAAGGTGCTGCCGGACCTCCCCGACGAGCAGTTCGAGAAGGACGTCGCGGCCGACCCCACCATCAAGGAGGACGAGGAGGAGGCCACGGCCACCTCGTCGTTCGTGGTCTCCGCCGCCGACGACACCGACGAGCCGGCCCAGCAGGTCATGGTCGCCGGTGCGACCGCCGACCCGGTCAAGGACTACCTCAAGCAGATCGGCAAGGTCCCGCTGCTCAACGCCGAGATGGAGGTCGAGCTCGCCAAGCGGATCGAGGCCGGCCTGTTCTCCGAGGAGAAGCTCGCGAAGGGCGGCAAGATCTCGCCGAAGCTCCAGGAGGAGCTCGAGTGGATCGCCGAGGACGGCCGCCGCGCGAAGAACCACCTGCTCGAGGCCAACCTGCGCCTCGTCGTCTCGCTCGCCAAGCGCTACACCGGCCGCGGCATGCTCTTCCTGGACCTGATCCAGGAGGGCAACCTGGGCCTCATCCGCGCGGTCGAGAAGTTCGACTACACCAAGGGCTACAAGTTCTCGACCTACGCCACCTGGTGGATCCGCCAGGCCATCACCCGCGCGATGGCCGACCAGGCCCGCACCATCCGCATCCCGGTGCACATGGTCGAGGTCATCAACAAGCTCGCCCGCGTCCAGCGGCAGATGCTCCAGGACCTGGGCCGCGAGCCCACCCCGGAGGAGCTCGCCAAGGAGCTCGACATGACCCCCGAGAAGGTCGTCGAGGTCCAGAAGTACGGCCGCGAGCCGATTTCTCTGCACACCCCGCTCGGCGAGGACGGGGACTCGGAGTTCGGTGACCTCATCGAGGACTCCGAGGCGATCGTCCCCGCCGACGCGGTCAGCTTCACGCTGCTGCAGGAGCAGCTGCACGCCGTCCTCGACACGCTCTCCGAGCGCGAGGCGGGCGTCGTCAGCATGCGCTTCGGCCTGACCGACGGCCAGCCGAAGACCCTCGACGAGATCGGCAAGGTCTACGGCGTCACCCGCGAGCGGATCCGCCAGATCGAGTCGAAGACCATGTCGAAGCTGCGCCACCCCTCCCGCTCCCAGGTGCTCCGGGACTACCTGGACTGAGCGCGAGCGCGTCGCCTGTCGACGGAAGCCGCACGGGCGCTCGCAAGCTCGGCCCGCGGGCATCCGTCGACGCGCCTTCGGCGCTGGGCGCCGCGCTGCCGCGCGCGCGGTTGGCTTGCGCAGGTCCTGCCTCCGCCTGGCGGCAGGCCGGGCGTAGGTGGTCGGTGCGCGCCCCCCGGTGGTTGAGGTGCGACGAGCGCCAGCGAGGAGCCTCGAAACCTCCGGGCCTGTCAGGCGGGCTGCGGCGGGCACAGTCGGGTGGACCGGGGCCGCTGGCTCCGACGTTCGGCGCTGGGGCGCCTCGCTGGCTGGTGGCGCGAGCGCGTCGCCTGTCGAGGGCGGCGCGCAGGCACTCGCAAGCTCGGCCCGCACTTGCCCTCGACGCGCCTTCGGCGCGGGCGCCGCGCTGCCGCGCGCGCCGTTGGCTCCGGTGCGTGGCTGAGTTCGCCTGGCGGCAAGCCTCGGGTTGGCTGCGCCGGACTCCCGGTGGTTGAGGTGCGACGAGCGCCAGCGAGGAGCCTCGAAACCTCCGGGCCTTCGCGGCGGGCCGCGTGGCGAAGGTCACGCCCCGAAAAACACCGCAGCCCCGGGATCGCCCCGGGGCCGCGGTCCAGCAGGTCGACGTCAGTCGGCGGCGGGGGCCGGCTTGTCGGTCAGCTTGTGCGTCTCGTCGTGCACGTGAGCAGCGATCTCGCGGATCTTGTCACCGTGCTCGCGGGCGTGGTGCGCGCAGAAGAGAAGCTCTCCGCCCGTGATGAGCTCCACTCGGAGGTAGGCCTGGGCGCCACAACGGTCGCAGCGGTCCTCCGCGGTGAGCGGGGCGCTGGGAGCTACAGCAGTCGTCATCTCGGGCCTCTCTTTCGCCGGCTACAACACCCTCATCGGGTGACGTGTGGATCAACGTAGCGACCAGGACAAAGATTCCCGACCGGTTGTGGCTGATTCCACGTTCCCGATGCGTTCATCCCATCACCAAGTCCCCGTAGGATTCCTGATTTTCCACTACCCGAAACAAGGTTGTGATCCTCCGACCGGTCACTGTGACCTGATCTGGTCAGTCCCCTCGCCGATGTCCGTCATCGTCCACCCGGCCCGCACCGTGTGCCTGCACCGGCCTCCGGCGTGTCGCGGGTAGATTCAGGCTTGGTAGTACCCAGCCGCCGTGCGTGCAGCACCAGTTTTTCCAGAAGGAGTCCGGTCATCGCCGACAACGCCTACAACGCAGCCCACCTCCTGGTCCTCGAGGGCCTCGAAGCCGTGCGGAAGCGTCCCGGGATGTACATCGGCTCCACCGACACCCGGGGCCTGATGCACTGCCTGTGGGAGATCATCGACAACGGCGTCGACGAGGCCCTGGGGGGCTTCGCGCACCGCGTCGAGGTCACCCTGCACGGCGACGGCTCGGTCGAGGTCCACGACGACGGCCGCGGCATCCCGACCGACAAGGAGCCCAAGACCGGGCTCACCGGCGTCGAGGTGGTGGCGACCAAGCTGCACGCCGGTGGCAAGTTCGGCGGCGGCTCGTACGTCGCGACCGGTGGTCTCCACGGCGTCGGCCTGTCGGTCGTCAACGCGCTGTCGAGCCGGATGGACATCGACGTCGACCGCTCGCCGGCCCGCCAGGGCATCAGCTTCCAGCGCGGCGTGCCGGGGGTCTTCGACGGCGAGGGACCCGACGCCCCGTTCACCCCGACCTCCGGGCTGTCCCGCAAGGGCGGGCGGGTCGCCAAGGGCAAGTCCGGCACCCGGATCCGGTTCTGGCCGGACCGCCAGATCTTCACCAAGGACGCCGGCTTCGTGCTCGACGGCCTGATCGGCCGCGCCCGCCAGACGTCGTTCATCGTGCCGGGCCTCGAGCTCGTCATCCGCGACCAGCGCGCTGCCGACGCCAGCGAGTGGGTCGAGGAGAAGTTCCGCCACGACGGCGGCATCGGCGAGTTCTGCGACTTCCTCTCCACCGGCGAGCCGGTCACCGACGTGCTGCGCCTGCAGGGCAGCGACACCTTCACCGAGACCGTCCCGCTGCTCGACGACAAGGGGCACATGACCCCGCAGGACGTCGAGCGCGAGCTGACCGTCGACGTCGCCGTCCGGTGGAACAACGGCTACGACACCGAGCTGCGCTCCTTCGTCAACGTGATCGCTACCCCCAAGGGCGGCACGCACGTCTCCGGCTTCGAGGCCGCGCTGACCAAGACGTTCAACGAGGCGATGCGGGCGTCGAAGGCGCTCCGGGTCAACGACGACGACGTGATCAAGGACGACATCCTGGAGGGGATGACGGCCATCGTCACGGTCCGCCTGGCCGAGCCGCAGTTCGAGGGGCAGACCAAGGAGATCCTCGGCACGCCGGCCGCGCGCACCGTCGTCCGCAAGGTCGTGGCCAAGGAGCTCAAGGCGTTCCTCACCTCGAGCAAGCGCGCCGAGAAGGCGCAGGCCAAGCTGCTCATGGAGAAGGTCGTCTCCGCCTCCAAGACCCGCATCGCGGCGCGCCAGCACAAGGAGACCCAGCGCCGGAAGAGCGCCCTCGAGTCGTCCACGCTGCCGGCGAAGCTCGCCGACTGCCGCGCGAACGACAACGAGCGCACGGAGCTGTTCATCGTCGAGGGTGACTCCGCGCTCGGCACGGCCAAGCTGGCCCGCAACGCCGAGTTCCAGGCGTTGCTGCCCATCCGCGGCAAGATCCTCAACGTCCAGAAGGCGTCGGTCGGCGACATGCTGAAGAACGCCGAGTGCGCCTCGATCATCCAGGTCGTCGGCGCCGGCTCGGGCCGCACCTTCGACCTCGAGGCCCGCCGCTACGGCCGGATCATCTTCATGGCCGACGCCGACTCCGACGGCGCGCACATCCGCACGCTGCTCGCGACCCTGTTCTTCAAGTACATGCCCGAGCTGATCATGGCCGGCCGGGTCTACTCCGCCGTGCCGCCCCTGCACCGGATCGAGATCTCGAACCCGAAGAAGGGCCAGGACAAGTACGTCTACACCTACTCCGACGACGAGCTGCAGCGGAAGCTGGCGGAGCTGAAGAAGAAGAACGTCAGGTGGAAGGACCCGGTCCAGCGCTACAAGGGCCTCGGTGAGATGGACGCCGATCAGCTGGCCGAGACGACGATGGACCCCCGTCGTCGCACCCTCCGCCGGCTGACGGTGGACGACGCCGAGCTCTCGGCCGAGGTCTTCGAGCTGCTCATGGGCAGCGACGTCGCGCCCCGCAAGGAGTTCATCGTGCAGGGCGCCTACGAGGTCGACATGGAGGCGCTCGACGCCTGAGGGCCGTCGCACCGGCGCGGACTGCGTAACTTTCCGTCCGATCGGTCGGTTTTCTCCCCGGACCCGTCACCGGACCCAGGGGAGAGCATGCCCGTACCGCCGCAGCTGACCATCGCGTTCCCGCGCCGTGCTCGGGACGGGGCACCCCGGCGACGCTGGGTGGCGTGGGCCGCCGCCACCGCCCTGGTGGCCGGCCTGGGGGTCCCGGGGGCCGTGGCCCTGGCCGGCGGCGACGCGGACCAGCCGGCAGCCGACGGTGCTGCTGCGGCCGGAGGCCCGGCCGACGGTGCTGACAGGTCGGGGGCCGCGGGTGCGGCCGACGCAGCTGAGCGCGGCAGCGGCACGACGGCAGGCGCCGCGACCGGGGACGGTCCGGGCGGCTCCGGGAGCGCCTCCGGCGACGGCGCGGTGGCGGCCGGCGGCGGCCCCGGCTCGGGCGGGTCCGACATCGACCCCGCGGCGACCGCCTCGGAGCCGGTCTACGGCGTCTCCGTGCGCCGCAACCTCCCGATCACCATGGAGGACGGCGTCGTCCTGCGCGGCAACGTCTACAGCCCGACCGACCCGGCCACCGGCGAGCCCGCCGAAGGTCCGTTCCCGGTCGTGCTGATCGAGACGGCCTACGGCAAGGACCTGGCCGGGTACGCCGGCGGGTTCACCGCGCTGCTGGGCAACCCCGACTACTTCACGAAGCGCGGCTACATCGCCGCGATCGTCGACGTCCGCGGCACCGGCTCCTCGCAGGGCCAGTGGTCGTTCAACCACCCCCAGGAGGCCCGCGACAGCGTGCGGGTCGTGGAGTGGGCCGCCGCGCTGCCGCGCAGCAACGGCAAGGTGGGGATGACCGGGGCGTCGTACCTCGGCATCACGCAGCTCTTCGCCGCCGCCGAGGTCGGCCCCGACTCCCCGCTGAAGGCGATCTTCCCGATGATCGCCTCCAACAGCATCTTCCGCGACGCGGTCCTGCCCGGCGGCCTGCTCGACCTCGAGGGCGTCGCGGCCTACCTCTCGCTGACCGCGGCCACCAACACCCTCAACCCGCTCATCGCCGCCGACCCCGCCACGATCCTCTCGCCGCTGCTGGACCACGCCGCGGGCCTGCTCGACTTCCACGTCGGCGCCACCGCCGACGTGCTGCTGGGCGGGGCGAAGGCCGAGGACGGCGCGTACTGGCGGGCGCGAGGCCCCGAACGGGCCCTGTCGCGCATCGTCGAGAACGGCATCCCGGCCTACCTGGTCGGCGGCTTCGACGACATCTTCCAGGCCGGCGTCTTCCGCAATTACGTCGGCCTGCAGAACGCCGTGGCCGGTCGCGAGACCACGCTGGCGATGCAACCCGGCCAGCGGGTCTCCGGGCGCTACCAGGCGCTGGTCGGCCCGTGGTTCCACGCCACCATCGGCACCTTGCACGTCGATCTCGAGGCGCTCACCCTGACGTGGTTCGACCGCTGGCTCAAGGGCGTCGACAACGGCATCGAGGACACCGACACCCCGCTGCACGTGGTCCAGCGCGACGACACCCGCCGCGACCTGCGGGAGTGGCCGGTCCCGGACGCCCCCGCCCGCGCCTGGGAGCTCGCCGCGGGCGGCCGCCTCGTCGCCGACGCCCCGGACGGCAGCACCTCGCTGCTGTGGACCGGACTGTCGCTGCCGTGCCAGCGCACCACCGAGATGTACGCGCTCGGCATGCTCGAGCTGGTCGCGAAGAAGCTCGGCTTCTCCCAGCCGTGCGCCGACTCCTCCCTCCAGCCGTCGCTGCCCGGCCCGCTCTCGCGCACTTTCACCACCGAGCCGGTCAGCAGGGCGACCACGATCGCCGGGCCGATCAACGCCCAGGTCACGCTGTCCTCGACCACCCGCGACGCCCAGGTCGTCGCCAAGGTGTACGACGTCGCGCCGTCCGGCAAGGCCGTCGAGATCAGCACCGGCGCGCTGCTGGCCTCCCACCGCGCGGTGGACGAGGAGAAGTCGTGGCGCTCGCCGGACGGGCTGGTGCTCTACCCGCACCACCCGATCACCCACGCGGCGAAGAAGCCGCTGACGCCGGGCCGGGCGACCACCCTCGACGTGATGGTGCCGCCGGTCGTGCACACCCTGGCGCCGGGCCACCGGCTGCGGCTGGTGCTCGCCACGGGTGAGCTGCCGGCGTACCTCCCGCTGCCGGGCGACCTGCTCAACCTCGTCGGCGGGATCTACCGGGTGCAGCTGGGCGGGGCGACCCCGTCGCGGCTCGTGGTCCCGGTCCTGGCCGACTGACCGCCCGGGCCGCCGGCGTCCGCGGACGGGACGCCGGTGGGCAACCAGGGCCCGGTCCGCGATGCTGGTGCCGTGGTGAAGCAGGCGCGGGCGGCGGTCGTGAAGCAGCTGAAGGCGCGGGGCGCGAAGGCGCGTCGCGGCCACCTCCGCATCCCCGTGGGCGAGCTTTTCTGGTACGTGGACCCGCGGGCCTCCGGGGTCGGCAGCCAGGCCGGCCTGGTGCTCGAGGTCGGGTGCTGGACGCCCGCGCTGCCGCCCGAGCCGGACGGGGGAGCGGTCGACTGTCCCCTGCTGCTGGACGTGCCGCTGGCCGACCCGGTGGCGGACACCGACCGGCTGCTCGACGTGGTCACCGGGATCGGTGACCTGCCGACGCTCGGGCAGCGGCTCGACGAGCTGCCCGGCGCGCTGGTCGACGCGGCGCTGCGCGAGCTGCTCGGCTGAGCTGCTCGACCGAGCCGGAAGGGCTCAGACCTCCTGGGAGAGCAGGCCCGTGTCGACGTCGTAGATGAAGCCGCCGACCTTGACGGTGTCCGGGATCAGCGGGTGCGAGCGCACCTTGCGGATGTCCTCGGCGAGGGCGACCTTCTGGTCCTCGATGACGTGGAAGGTGTGCCAGCTGACGTCGTGACCGACGGCGGCGCCGATCTTCTCCTGGATCGCGGCCTCGGAGTTCGACGCCATCGCGCAGCGGGTGTGCGGGATCACCAGGATCCGGTCCACGTTGAGCAGGTGCGAGCCGAGCACGAGGGCCTCGAGGGCGGCCTCGGTGACGCGGCCACCGGGGTTGCGGAAGATCTTCGCGTCGCCGTAGTCGAGCCCGAGCATCTTGAGCGGGTCGATGCGCGAGTCCATGCAGGTCACGATCGCGACCCCGGCATGGGCCTTGCCGTCGAAGCCTCCCTGGTCGAACGACGCTGCGTAGTTCTGGTTCGCCTTCAGGAGGTCATCGAAATCGCCCATGCCGACAGGTTATCCGCCGGCCCGAAGCGCCTCCGCCGTGTCCACCCCTCGGGTGCCGGCGCGGGCGAACACGAGGAGGGCGAGCAGGCCGGCGGCGAGCGCCGCGACGGCCGCCCCGGCGAACACGGCGTGCTCCTGCACGATGCCGAGCTCGCGGATCCCCAGGTCGGGGTCCTCGGCCTGGGCGGCGTAGAGGCGGCGCAGGCCGATCGTGGTCAGCGCGGAGATGCCGACGAGCATGCCGACCATGCGGGCCACGACGACCAGCGCGCTGGCCAGGCCGTGGGTGTCGTCGTCGGTGGTGGCGAGGATTGCGGCGTTGACCGGGGCGAGGGCGAGGCCGAAGCCGAGGCCGCAGAGCACCAGCGGGACGTTGCTGCCGAAGCCGTCGAGGCTGGTCTCGTCCCAGCGCGCCATCGCCACGAACGAGGCGCTGGCTGCGGCCATGCCGACGGCGGTGAGCACACCGGCCGGCACCCGGCGCAGCAGCCAGCCACCGACGAGCGCGCCGACCGGGAGCGCGGCGAGGAAGCGCAGCAGCACGAGCGCCGCGCCGAGCTGGGAGTCCTGCTGGGTCGTGGTCCGGGCGAAGAGGGGGATGTCGACCAGGGCCGCGATGAGCGCCCAGCCGACCAGGAAGCTGACGACCAGCGAGCCCCACGCGGGCGTCGCCCGCAGCGCGCCCCGCGGCACGATCGGGTCCTCCGCGTGGCGCAGGTGGAGCAGCAGCAGGACCAGCGCGAGGGCGGAGCCGGCCAGGAACCACGGGCCCTGCGGCGAGAACACCGCGACCTCGGGGTCGGCGGTCGCGAAGGCGAGCACGATCCCGCCGAGGACCGCAGCGAGCAGGGTGGCGCCGAGCAGGTCGGCGGCGACCAGGTGGCCGAACCAGCCGCGCAGGTCGACGAGCGCGCGTGGCACGAACCAGCACCACAGCAGCAGGGCGACGCTGCAGCCGATCGTGGCGACGCCGACCGGTGTCACCCAGCGGGACCCGCCGTCGACGTACGGGATGAACAGCTGGCCCCAGGTGAGGTCGCGCTGCAGCTCCGAGGGCTGGACGAAGGTGATGAACCCGGTCACCACGGTCGCCGCGAGCAGGAGGACGGCGACGAGGCGACCGCCCCAGCGCCGCGCCGACGGACCGGCCCCCGGGGTGGGGCTGCCCGCCGCGACCGCCCGCACGGCGCCGCCGCGCGCCAGGAGCGAGACGGCGACGAGCAGGGCCGCCCCGCCGGCGAGGTTGATGGCGAAGATGCCGCGCCAGGTGGTGAACGACAGCACGACCGCCCCGAAGAGCGGACCGAGGACGGCCCCGAACTCCTGCACCGCCGACACCAGGCCGAGCGGCAGGCCGCGGCGCTCGACGGGGTAGAGCGCGGCGACCAGCGACATCGTCGCCGGCACCAGGCCACCGCCGCCGACCCCCTGGAGGAAGCGGCCGGCCACCATGCTGGGCAGGTCGTAGGAGATGGCGGTGACCAGCGAGCCGATGGCGAAGAGCACCAGCGACATGGCCAGCACCGGGACCTGGCCGCGCAGGTCGGCGATGCGGCCGATCAGCGGCAGCATGGCGACGTACCCCAGCAGGAAGCCGGACACGATCGGCGCGGCCCGCTGGAGCTCGTCGACCGGGATCCCGGCGCCGGCCATCATGTCCGGCAGGGCGAGGACGACGACGTAGGTGTCGATCGCCGCGAAGGCCACCGCCACCCCGCACAGCACCAGCAGGAGGCGGTCGCGGCCGGTCGGCCGCGCGTCGATGGCGGTCATTCCGGTGCGGTGATGTCCTTGGTGACGTCGTAGCCGGTGACGTCGATCGTGTAGGTGACCTCCTCGGCGTCCGGGAAGAAGACGCCGGTCAGCCGGGCGGTGCGCAGGTAGCCGTCGTCGTCGACCCGGTAGGTCGCGCCGAACTCGTCGCCCTCGGCGCAGGGGAGGATCTCGCGGATCGCGTCACCCGTGGCCGTGCCGGACCAGGTCGTGAAGACCTCCTTGTTGTCCTTGCCGCCGCGCTCGGACTCGCCCTTCTCGACGTCGGTGCTGGACGTCAGCACGTTCGAGACGCCGGAGTCGGGCGACAGCAGCGTGGCCGGGTCCGGCGCACAGAGGTCGTCGGGCTGGAAGCGGTCGCTCCAGCCGCCGAGCAGCGGGTGGTTGATCCACAGCGTGCCGCCGGTCGAGACGACGGGCACGTCGTTGACCGCGAACCCGGTGACCTTGCCGCTGACCTCGCCCTCGAAGGCGGCCGGGTCGGCGACGATCGTCCCGGTGGCCGACGACAGGTAGTCGACGCCCGGGTCGTCGGTCGTCGAGATCGACACCGTGATGCCGCTCGTGCCGTCCAGCAACTCCTTGGCCTTCGCGCCGGCCTCGGACCAGGAGGAACCCCCGCCACCACCGCCGCCGTCGTCGCCGGAGCAGGCGGAGAGCCCGCCGACGGCGAGGAGTCCGGTGAGCAGGCCGGCGGCGACACGGGTGGGGGTCGTCATGGGGTCACCCTGACACATCGGTGGAGGCCGCACCGGGGGAGGTCGCGGCGACGGCCGGGCTCGCCGTGAGCGGTCCGGCGACGGCGACGATCGGCTGGCTGCCGGGCACGCCGGAGCCGTCCCGGCGCCCGCCGGACTCGGGAAGGTCGACCGGTGCGCCGCTGGCAGCGGCCGCCCGGGCCGGGGCCGGACCGGCCCACGCGAAGACCAGGGCGTCCTCGCCCTTCAGGAACCGGTGGCAGCGCACGCCGCCGGTGGCCCGGCCCTTGGCGGGGTACTCCCAGAAGTCGGTCACCTTCACCGAGCCGGGCTCGGTGCCGGGCAGGGCGGTCGAGGAGCCGGACGCCGTCACCAGCACCACGCCGCCCGGCGCGTTGAGGTCGAGCGCGCCGAACCACACGACCCGCTCGCCGTCGGCGACCCGGATGCCGGCCATGCCGCCGCCGGAGCGGCCCTGCGGGCGGACCGTGTCGGCGGTGTAGTGGAGCAGCTGGGCGTCGGAGGTGACGAAGCACAGCTCCTCGGCGCCGGTGGTCAGCTGGACGGCGCCGACGACCTCGTCGCCGTCCTTGAGCGAGATGACGTCCCACTCGTCCTTGTTGAGCACCTCGGGGTTGACCCGCTTCACCACGCCCAGCTTCGTGCCCAGCGCCAGGCCGGGGCCGTCCCCGACCAGGGTGGTCAGCGCGAGCGCCCGCTCGCCGGCCGCCAGCTCGAGCATCTCGCTGAGCGGCAGGCCGCCCTGGAGGTTCGGCTCGTTGGCCGAGGGCGGGATCGCGGGGAGGTCGAGCACCGAGAGCCGCAGGAGCCGGCCGGCGGAGGTGAGCACGCCGATGTCGGCTCGGGCCGTCGTGCGCACCGCGGACACGACCACGTCGTGGTTGGCCCGTCCTCCGCCGGTGCCGAGCTCGTCGGCGCCGGAGGTGCGGGCCAGCAGCCCGGACGACGACAGCAGTGCGAAGCACGGGTCGTCGGGGACCTCGAGCGGGGTGGCCGCGGCGGCGACGGCGGTGCCGGCCGACTCGAGCAGGACGGTACGACGCGGGGTGCCGTAGGTCTTGGCGACCTCGGCCAGCTCGGTCGAGACGACCTTCTTCAGCAGGCCCTCGTCGGCGAGGATCGCGTCGAGCTCCTCGATCTCCTTGCGCAGCGTCTCCTGCTCCTTCTCCAGCTCGAGGCGGGAGAAGCGGGTGAGCCGGCGCAGCTGCATCTCGAGGATGTACTCGGCCTGCAGCTCGGAGAGGTCGAACACGCTCATCAGCCGCTCCTTCGCGGCCGCGGAGTTGTCGCTGGTCCGGATGACCTGGATGACCTCGTCGATGTCGAGCAGCGCGATGAGCAGGCCGTCGACGAGGTGCAGCCGGTCGGCCTTCTTGCCGCGGCGGAACTGGGAGCGGCGGCGCACCACGTCGTACCGGTGCTGGAGGAAGACCTCCAGCATCTCCTTGAGGCCCAGCGTCCGCGGCTGGCCGTCGACCAGGGCCACGTTGTTGATCCCGAAGGAGTCCTCCATCGGCGTCAGCTTGTAGAGCTGCTCGAGCAGGGCCTCCGGGACGAACCCGTTCTTGACCTCGATGACCAGGCGTAGGCCGCTCTCGCGGTCGGTGAGGTCCTTCATGTCCGCGATGCCCTGGATCTTCTTGGACTGGACCAGGGTCTTGATCCGCTCCATGACCTTCTCGGTCCCGACGTTGTAGGGCAGCTCGGTCACCACGATGCCCTTGCGCCGCCCGACGGTCTCGATCCGGGCCGTGGCGCGCATCTTGAACGAGCCACGACCGGTCTCGTAGGCGTCGCGGATGCCGTCGAGGCCGACGATCTTGCCGCCGGTCGGCAGGTCGGGGCCCGGGATGAACCGCATCAGGCCCTCGACGTCGGTCTTCGGGTGCTGGATGAGGTGGCGCAGCGCCTGGACCACCTCGACCAGGTTGTGCGGGGCCATGTTGGTCGCCATGCCGACCGCGATGCCGGTGGTGCCGTTGACGATCAGGTTCGGGATCGCCGAGGGCAGCACGGTCGGCTCGTACTCGCGGCTGTCGTAGTTGGGCTTGAAGTCGACGGTGTCCTCGTCGATCGACTCCGTCATGGCGACCGCGGCCGGGGCCATCCGGGCCTCGGTGTAACGCATGGCCGCCGGGGGGTCCTCGCCGCCGGGGGAGCCGAAGTTGCCGTGGCCGTCGACCATCGGCAGCCGCAGCGCCCACGGCTGGGCGGTGCGGACCAGGGCGTCGTAGATCGCGCCGTCGCCGTGCGGGTGCAGGCGACCCATGACCTCACCGACGATGCGCGCACACTTGGAGTGGCCGCGGTCGGGGAGCAGCCGCATGTCGTTCATCGTGTAGAGGATCCGGCGCTGCACCGGCTTGAGGCCGTCGCGGGCGTCCGGCAGCGCCCGGGAGTAGATGACCGAGTAGGCGTACTCCAGGAACGACGACTGCATCTCGTCGCGGATGTCGGTGTCGAGGATGTGCTCCTCGAAGTCCTCCGGGAGGGGTTCCTGCCTGGTGCGCCGTGCCATGGGACCCATTCTCGCTGGTCGCCCCGATGATTCCGCGGAGGAGGGTCCGGTCTGTCACCGGACGCGGCTCTGGCGCGTGCGGGGCTGCCCGATAGATTTCTCCCTGTGACCGCCGGAGACGCGACCCCGACCCAGGAGATCGTCGCGCCCCCGGCGCACTGGGAGGGCGACGTCCTGCTCCGCGACGGCCGCACCGCCCACATCCGGCCGATCCGGCCCGAGGACGACGAGATCCTCGTCGAGTTCTACTCCCGCGTGTCCGACGAGTCGAAGTACTACCGCTTCTTCTCGCCGATGCCGGTCCTCTCCGAGCGGGACGTGCGCCGGTTCACCCACGTCGACCACGTCGACCGGGTCGCGCTCATCGTGATCCTGCAGGAGAAGATGATCGCCGTCGGCCGGTACGACGCCGTGGGTGACGGCGAGGCCGAGGTGGCCTTCCTCGTGGAGGACGGGCACCAGGGGCGCGGCATCGCCCAGCTGCTCCTCGAGCACCTCGCCCAGGCCGGGCGGGAGCGGGGGATCGAGCGGTTCACCGCCGAGGTGCTGCCGGACAACACCCGGATGATCCAGACCTTCCGCGACGCCGGCTACCGCGTCGCCAGCGGCTACCACGACGGCGTGATCACGCTGGAGTTCCCGATCGACCCGACCGACACCGCGATCGGGGTGATGCGCGACCGCGAGCACGCCGCCGAGGCCGCCTCCATCCACCGCTTCTTCCACCCCAAGTCGGTCGCGATCATCGGTGCCAGCCGCCGTCAGGACACCATCGGCCAGGTCCTCGTCCGCAACCTGGTGATGGCCGACTTCACCGGGCGCGTCTACGTCGTCAACCCCAGCGCGCCCGCCGTCTCCGGCCTGCCGGCCTACCGCAACGTCAACGACATCCCCGACGACGTCGACGTCGCGGTCGTCGCCGTCCCGGCCGACGCGGTGACCGACGTCGTCCTCGACTGTGCCAACAAGGGTGTCCACGGGCTGATCGTGATCTCCTCCGGCTTCGCCGAGACCGGCGAGGAGGGCCGCCGCCGGCAGCGCCACCTCGCGGGGCTGTGCCGCTCCTACGGCCTGCGCCTGATCGGCCCCAACTGCCTCGGCGCGATCAACACCGACCCGACCGTGCAGGTCAACGCCTCGCTCTCCTCGGTCATGCCCAACCGCGGTCGAGCCGGCTTCTTCTGCCAGTCCGGTGCCCTCGGCTCCGCGATCCTGGAGAAGGTCAAGAACCGTGGCCTGGGCATCTCGACCTTCGTCAGCGCGGGCAACCGCGCCGACGTCTCCGGCAACGACCTCCTGCAGTACTGGGAGGAGGACGACGCCACCGAGGTCGTCATGATGTACCTCGAGTCGATCGGTAACCCGCGCAAGTTCTCCCGCATCGCGCGGCGGGTCTCCAAGCGCAAGCCGATCGTCGCGGTCCGGTCCGGCCGGACGACCCAGGGCGTGCCGATGGGCCACGCGGTCCGCCGGATCGGTGCCCCGCAGGCCGCCGTCGACGCCATGTTCCGCCAGGCCGGCGTGATCCAGGTCGACACCCTCGACGACATGTTCGACGTCGCCCAGCTGCTCGCGCACCAGCCGCTGCCGCGCGGGCGCCGGGTCGCGATCGTCGGCAACTCCGACGCGCTCGGCCTGCTCGCCGCCGACGCCGCCTCGGCCGTCGGGCTGGTGGTCAACCGGTCCGTCGCCCTCGGCGCCGACGCCACCGCGGAGGACTTCGAGGACGCGCTCGACGACGCCATCGACGACCCGGACGTCGACTCCGTCATCGCCGTCTACATCCCGCCGCTCGACGTCAGCGGCGAGGAGGTCGCCAACGTGCTCGCCGCGGTCGGCGAGCAGTCGGACAAGCCGCTGGTGTCGTCCTTCCTCGGCGCGGAGGGCATCCCCGAGCTGCTGCGGGTGCCCGACGTCGCGGGCTCCTCCGCGGGACGCGGCTCCGTGCCGTCGTACCCCGCGGTCGAGGCGGCGGTGCGGGCCCTGGCCCGGGTCGTCGACTACGCGGTGTGGCTGAAGAACCCCGACGGGAAGGTGGCCGAGGCCGAGGACGTCGACGTCCGCGCTGCCCGCCGGCTGGTCAACGGGATCCTGTCCGACCCCGCCGTGGTCGCCGCCGACCGCGAGGTCGAGCTCGACCAGGACCAGGTGACGCGCCTGCTGGCGGCCTACGGCATCGAGCTGTGGCCGACCCTGCAGGTCAGGGACGTCGACGACGCGGTCGCCGCGGGGGAGACGCTCGGCTGGAACGTCGTGCTCAAGTCGACCCTGCCGTCGGTCCGCGAGCGGCCCGACCAGGTCCACGTGTGGCGCAACATCGACGACGAGGCCGAGATGCGTGAGGCCTGGGACGACCTGTGCCGCCTCGTGGACCCGGCGACGGGCCGGTTCGTGGTCCAGCGCAACGCCCCCACCGGGGTCCCGATCGCCGTCCGCTCGTTCGAGGACCCGCTGTTCGGCCCGGTCGTCTCCTTCGGCATCTCCGGCCCGGTCATCGAGCTGCTTCAGGACTGGTCCTACCGGATCCCGCCGCTGGGGGAGCACGAGGTCTCGGCGATGATCCGGGAGGTGAAGAGCGCGCCGCTGCTCTTCGGCTACCGCGGTGCCGAGGCTGTGGACGTCGCCGCGATCGAGGACCTGATCACCCGCGTCGCCGAGCTCCAGAACGACCTGCCGCAGGTCAGCTCCCTCGAGCTCTCGCTGGTGCTCGCCGGCGTCGACGGGGCCCGGGTGCTGACCGCCACCGCGCGGGTCGCCGCGGTCAAGGACCCCCGCCCGGACTCGTTCGTGCGGCGGATGCCCGACCTGATCACGACCATCCCCGACTGAGCCTCGCACCGCGACCAGCGGCGTGCGCCCCCGTCCCGGTGGGGCGCAGGGCGGTCGTGCGAGGATTCCACCCATGCCGAACGCACGTGCGCGCACTGGTGACCACCGGGACCGGATGGCCGAGCTCCACACCGCCATCAACCGCACCGGCTACTACCCCGAGGTCGTCGCCGACGCGGTGACCGATGCCTGTGGCGGGGAGCCGGTGGTGTCCTTCTACGTCCACCACGAGCCGACGTTCGAGCGCGACGAGGTGCGCCGCCACCAGACGGTGGTCGTGCTGACCCCGACCCGGCTCATCCTCGCCCACACCGACGAGCACGCCGGCGACGACCTGCTGCCCGAGCCCTACACCTCGACGTCGACCGAGGCGGTCAGCCTCAGCGCGGTGGCGTCGGTGGTGGTCACCCGGATGACGACCAACCCGACGGCCGGGCCGCGCCCTCCGGCCGAGGCCGTGCTGACCATCGGCTGGGGCGCCGTGAGCCGCGTCGACCTCGAGCCGGCCGGGTGCGACGACCCGCAGTGCGAGGCCGACCACGGCTACACCGGCACCCTGTCCTCCGACGACTTCTCGCTGCGGGTCTCGGCGGCCGCCGACGGCTCGGACGCGGTGGGCGGGCTGCTCTCGTTCGCCGCCTCCCTGTCCGCGCTCACCCGTGGCTGAGCAGGTGGCCGACCCGGGCGCGGAACCGGGGCCGGCGGCCTTCTGCGAGCCGGCGTACGGCGTCCGCTCGCTCGGCGACCTGGTGCCGGCCGCGGCGCACGCGCTCGGCGCCCCGCTCGGCCCGGCACCGTCCGGTCTGGTCCTGCCCGAGGCGGCGTCGTACGTCGTCTTCCTCATCGACGGCCTCGGTGCCCGGCTGCTCGAGCGCTACGCCCACGCGGCGCCGTACCTCTCCTCGCTGCTGGCCACCTCGAGCCCGGCGACGGCCGGGGTCCCGTCGACCACCTCCACGTCCCTGACCTCGCTCGGCACCGGGCTCACGCCCGGCGCGCACGGCCTGGTCGGCTTCACCACCCGGATCCCGGGCACCGACGAGCTGCTCAACGCCCTGCTGTGGGACCACGACGTGGACCCGGCCCAGTGGCAGCCGCACACCACCGCCTTCGCGGCGCTGCAGGCGGCCGGGGTGCGGGTGACCGTCGTCAACAAGCGGGAGTTCAACGGCAGCGGGTTGACCGTCGCCGCGCACCGCGGCGCGGACTACGTCGGCGTCGACAAGGTGGGGGAGCGGATCGCGGCCGTCGTCGCAGCCTCCCGCCCGGGGCCGCGCCAGCCGACCCTCACCTACGTCTACGACGGCGACCTCGACTGGACCGGCCACCGCTGGGGCGTCGCCTCCACCCAGTGGCTCCAGCAGCTCGCGATGATCGACCACGAGGCCGAGCAGCTCCGCGAGGCGCTGCCCGCGGACCGCCGGATGGTCGTCGTCGCCGACCACGGCATGGTCGACGTCGCCGACGGTTCCCGGATCGACGTGTCGGCGCACGACGACCTCCGCTCCGGTGTCGCGATCGTCGGCGGCGAGGCCCGCTTCCGCCACCTCTACTGCACCGGTGGTGCGGTGCCGGACGTCGTGGCGACCTGGCGCGAGGTGGTCGGCCAGCGCGCCGAGGTGCTCACCCGGGCCGAGGCGATCGGCCGCGGCTGGTTCGGCGCCGTGGACCCGTCGGTGCTGCCACGGATCGGCGACGTCGTCGTGGCCTGCCGCGACGACTTCGCCGTGCTCGCCACCGACAGCTTCCCCTACGAGGCGAAGCTGATCGGCATGCACGGCTCGCTCACGCCCGAGGAGATGCTGATCCCGGTCCTCGTCGACTGAATCGACGGGGACCGCGACCGGGTCGGTGGCTCAGGCGAACGGCAGCGGCTCCGGCGACAGGCTGACGGCCCGTGCCCGGGCCGCGGTCATCCGTCGGCGGTGGTGCTGGCGGCAGAGCACCTCGTAGGCGACCTCGACGTCCGCGTCCGCGGGTGCGGCCGGCTCGGAGTCGACGTCGCCGACGACGATCACCTCGCCCTCGGTGACCATGACGCCGTTCTCGGTGCGGGCGTTGTGGGTGGCCCGCTTGCCGCACCAGCACAGCGCCTCGACCTGGAGGACCTCGGTCCGGTCGGCCAGCTCGACCAGCCGTGCCGACCCCGGGAAGAGCCGGGTGCGGAAGTCGGTGAGGATGCCGAAGCAGAAGACGTCGATCTGCAGCTCGTCGACGACCTTCGCGAGCTGGTCGATCTGCTCGGTCGTGTAGAACTGCGCCTCGTCGCAGATGAAGTAGTCGATCCGCGCGCCCTGGGTGAGGGCGTCGACGGTGTAGCGCCAGAAGTCGAAGCCCGGCTCGACCTCCTGCGCCAGCGCGGTCAGGCCGAGCCGCGACGACACCCGGGCCTGGCCGGCGCGGTCGTGCGAGGTGAACAGCCGCCCGGAGCGGCCCCGGGCGGCGTGGTTGTGGTTGGTCTGCAGCGCGAGGGTCGACTTGCCGGCGTCCATGGTCCCGGTACGGAAGATCAGCTCGGCCACGGGCGGCATCCTCTCATCCATCGGATGCGATGGAGAACGCGCCGTGCTCCGCGTGCGAACGCCGTCGTGACCTACGTCCCGCCGCGAGATCGACGGAAAGTGCTGCAAAGAACCGGATGAGGGCGAACACTGGGACGAGTCCGATCTTCCTCAGGAGAGGTGCGGTGGTGATGGGGGATTCCACCAGCCCGGCCCGTCGCTGGCTGTGGCGCACGCTGGGTGTCTTCGGGCTCGTCGCCGCGCTGGCGCTCGTGCTCACGCTGACCGGTGTCACCGGCCGCGGCATCCCGACCGCGACCACCTCCACGACCGACTCCGGTGCCGCCGAGCAGGAGGTCCCGGCCCTCGAGGACGCGCCCGCCGACGTGCCGCCCACGGCCGGGACGCCGCAGCAGGTCGCCCACGTGCCGACCGCGGTCCGTGCGCCCGTCGGCGCGGCCGCGGGCTACGACGGCGCCGTGCTCGACGCGCCGCCCGCGGCCCTGCTGGCCTACCAGCGCGCGGCCTCGATCATCGACGGCGCCGCCGGCTGCAACATCGACTGGCTCGTCCTGGCCGCCATCGGCCGCATCGAGTCCAACCACGGCCAGCGCGAGGACCTCTCCGGCTCGGTGAGCGACACCGGGCTGGTGCGTCCCGCGATCATCGGCACGCCCCAGGACGGCCGGGGTGGGCGCAACAAGGTCAGCGACACCGACGGCGGCAAGCTTGACCGCAACCGGCGCTGGGACGCGCCGGTCGGTCCGCTGGGCCTGCTGCCGGCGACCTGGTCCGCGGTCGCGGTCGACGCCGACAGCGACGCCCGCCGCAACCCCCACGACCTCGACGACGCCGCGCTCGGCCTGAGCGTCCTGCTCTGCTCCTCGCGTGCGGACCTGTCGAAAGAGAAGGAGCTGCGCAAGGCGCTGGCGTCCTTCAACCAGGCCAAGGGGTACGCCGACACCGTGCTCGCCCTCGTCGACCTCTACGCCGAGGAGATGGAGAGCCACGCGCTGGCCGTCGCCCTGCCGATGAGCTACGTGCCCGACGGTGGCCTCGCCGAGCTGTGCGACTGCGGCCGCAAGGACGACGAGGTGGCGCGGTCCGCACGCACGACGCACGCGACCCGGCCCACGGCCCGGCCGGTCCCGCGCTCGGGCCCTGCCGACGCCCGACCGGGTGGTGGCCGCGGCGCGAGCCCGCTGCTGACGGACGACCCGGAGCAGGACCCGAGCGAGGAGCCGGAGCCCACCCCGGAGCCCGAGCTGTCGACGGAGCCCGAGCCGACCCCGGAGCCGGAGCCGACCCCGGAGCCCGAGCCGTCCACCGAGCCGACCGCCGGCCCCGCACCGACCGAGCAGCCCGCACCGGAGGCCGAGGAGCCGGAGGACGAGGCGCCGGAGGACGAGGCGGGCGAGCCCGAACCGTCGACCGAGCCGGACGCACCCGCCGACGAGGAGCCCGTCACTACAGTGACGGAGTGACGACGCACGCCCTGCTCGAGCCGAGCGACCTGCCGCACCAGCTGCCGCCCTTCGCGGAGATCCGCGACGAGGACTACGCGCCTGCGATCGAGGAGGCGATGGCCCGGCAGCTCGCCGCCGTCGCCGCGATCACCGCCGACCCCGAGCCGCCGACCTTCGAGAACACGATCGTCCCGCTCGAGCTCAGCGGGACTGCGCTCTCCCGGGTGATGCGGGTCTTCTACAACAAGGCCAGCGCGGACTCCTCCCCGACCGTCGATGCCGCGCGGGCCGAGCTCGCGCCCCGGCTCGCGGCGCACGCCGACGCCATCCAGCTCGACGCGGCGCTGTGGCAGCGGGTCCAGGCGGTCGCAGCCGACACCAGCGGGCTGGACCCCGAGGCGGCGTACCTCGTCGAGCGGTACGTCGCCGAGCTCCGCCTCGCCGGCGCCGCCCTCGACGAGGACGACAAGGCCCGGCTGCGCGAGCTCAACGGCGAGATCTCCAGCAAGGAGACCGCCTTCGAGCTGGCGCTCCAGGCCGACAGCAACGACCTGGCGCTCGTGGTGGACGACGCCTCCGAGCTCGACGGCCTGACGCCGGGGGAGGTGTCGGCCGCCGCGGCCGCCGCCACCGCCCGCGGCCTCGACGACAGGTACCTGCTCACCCTCGTCCTTCCCACCGCGCACCCGCACCTCGCCGCGCTCACCGACCGGTCCGTGCGCGAGCGGCTGTCGGTGGCCCAGCGCTCGCGCGGCAGCCGCGGCGGCGAGCACGACACCCGGGCCCTGGCGCTGGACATCCTCCGGTTGCGTGCCGAGCGCGCCCGCCTGCTCGGCTTCGACAACCACGCCGCGCTGGTGACCGCGGACAACACCGCCGGCACGCCGGCCGCCGTACGAGCGCTGCTCGAGCAGCTGGCGGCACCGGCCGCCCGCAACGCGCGGCGCGAGCAGGCCGCCCTGTCGGCGAAGGCCGGCTTCGACGTCGAGCCGTGGGACTGGCCGTTCTACGCCGAGCGGGTCCGCGCCGCCGAGCACGACGTCGACCTCGCCGCCCTGCGCCCGTGGTCCGAGGCCGAGCGGGTGCTGCAGGACGGCGTCTTCTTCGCCGCGGGCCGGCTGTTCGGGCTGGCCTTCGCCGAGCGCGACGACCTGGCGGGCTACCACCCGGACGTGCGGGTCTTCGAGGTCACCCGCGACGGCACCCCGGTCGGGCTCTTCCTGCTCGACCTCTACACCCGCGACTCCAAGCGCGGCGGAGCGTGGATGAGCAGCTTCGTCACCCGGTGCGGACTCCTCGGCACCGGGACGTCGGTGGTCGTCAACAACCTGAACGTCCCCAAGCCCGCCGAGGGCGAGGCCACGCTGCTCACGTGGGACGAGACCCGGACCCTCTTCCACGAGTTCGGCCACGCGCTGCACGGGCTCCTCGCGCAGGCGACCTACCCGAAGCTGGCCGGCACCGCGGTGTTCCGCGACTTCGTGGAGTACCCCTCGCAGGTCAACGAGATGTGGCAGCTGTGGCCCGAGGTGCTCGCCAGCTACGCGGTCCATCACGAGACGGGCGCGCCGATCCCGGCCGAGGTCGTCGAACGGCTGCGCGCCGCCGAGACCTTCAACGAGGGCTTCGCGACCAGCGAGTACCTGGCCGCCGCGCTCATCGACCTCGCCTGGCACGAGCTCGGTCCCGACGAGGTGCCGACCGACCCGGAGGCGGTGCCGGCCTTCGAGCAGGAGGTCCTGGCAGCCGTCGGCCTCGACAACCCGGCGGTGCCGCCGCGCTACTCGACGCCGTACTTCGCCCACGCGTTCAGCTCCGGGTACGCCGCCGCCTACTACTCCTACGTGTGGAGCGAGGTCCTCGACGCCGACACCGTGGCCTGGTTCCGCGACAACGGCGGCCTGACGCGGGAGAACGGCGAGGCCTACCTGCGCCACGTCATCGGGATCGGCGGCACCCGCGACCCGCTGGCGTCCTACCTGGAGTGGCGCGGCCGCCCGGCACCGATCGAGCCGCTGCTGGCCCGCCGAGGGCTGGACTGAGCGACGCCGGTGCCGGCCGGACCCGCGGTGCTCAGCGCGGTCGGACGCGCAGCACCACGTCCCGGCCGCCGCCGTTGTCGGTGGTGACCAGCAGGGCCTGGCGTGACGTGGTGACGTCGCGCAGCCGGCCCCAGGTGCGCAGCGCGGCGGGGAAGCGCACCCACTGGCGCACCCCGTTGCGGTCGAGCTGGAGGAACATCAGCCGCTGGTCCTTCAGCACCGCGACGGCGAGGCTGTTGCGGTAGCCGCCCCAGGCGGCGCCGACGACGAAGTCCGCGCCCGACACGGCGATGGTCGGGTCCCCGGAGCGCCACCGGGCGTTGGTCTGCTGCCCGGGCAGGCGCTGGTCGGTCATCGGGACGCTCTCGTCGTAACCCGGCACCGGGTGCCAGCCGTAGTCACGGCCACCACCGAGGCGGTTGACCTCGTCGTCCCGGTACGAGCCGTGCTCGACCTCCCACAGCGTGCGGTCGGCCCGCTGGGCCAGGCCCTGCACGTTGCGGTGGCCGAAGGTGACGACGAGGCGCCGCTTGCCGGTGCGGCCGAACCACGGGTTGCCGCGGGCGGGGGCGCCGGTGAAGCGGTTGACGCGCAGCACCTTGCCGCCCAGCGAGTCGAGGTTGCGCGGGTTGGTGCCGACGGCGGCGTCACCGGTGCCGATCATCAGGGTGCCGTTGCGCGGCACGAGCAGTCGGCAGCCGCCGTGGCGGCCGATGCTGTTGGAGGGCAGCCCGGTCACGAGGTGCTTCACGAGCCGCGCCCGGGTGAGCGCGGCGTCGAGGGTCCAGGCGCTGACGCGGATGTCGTGGCGTCCGGACCCGGTGCGCCAGCCCTGGCAGGTGTAGATGCGCCGGTTCCTGGCGAACGCGGGGTCGACCTCGAGCCCCATCAGGCCGGTCTCGCCCTGCGCCCAGACCCGGGCACTCGGGAAGGCGAGGTTCCGCCTGCCACCGGAGAGGTTCAGCAGGGTGAGGGTGCGCCGCTCCCGCTGGGTGACCAGCAGGTGGCCCGACGGCAGCTGCTTGACCTCCCACGGGTGGTCGAGGCCCTCGGCCAGGACCTCCACCCGCAGCCGCGGCAGCGCAGCCCGGGCCGCCGGCGCCGCACGTCCCGCTCCGGGCGTGGCCGGGTCGACGGCGCTCGAGGCGACGCCGCGGGTGTCCGGTGCCGGCGGGTCACCGGCGTCGGCGCACGCGACCGTCGGGACCAGCAGGACGGCGGCCGCGACGGCGGCGATTCGGGTCCGCATGCCCCGACGGTACGCCGGTGGGCGCACCGCCGGGGGCAGTCACGGATGAGCGGGGGATCGGCGGGGGGATCAGCGGGGGATCAGAAGGTGTGCTCGGCGGCGGGGAAGCTGCCGTCCTTGACCTCGGCGTCGTAGGTCCGCGCCGCGTCGAGGAGCACCGAGCGCAGGTCGGCGTACTGCTTGACGAAGCGGGGCATGCGGCCGGTGCGCAGGCCGAAGGCGTCCTGCCACACGAGGACCTGGCCGTCGCACTGGTTGCCGGCGCCGATGCCGATGGTCGGGATGGTGAGCTTCGCGGTCACCTCGGCCGCGACGTCGCCGGGCACCATCTCCATGACGACCGCGAACGCGCCCGCCTCCTGCACCGCCTCGGCGTCGCGCAGCACCCGCTCCGCGGCGTCGCCACGGCCCTGCACCCGGTAGCCGCCGAGCGCGTGCTCGGACTGCGGGGTGAAGCCGATGTGCGCCATGACGGGGATCCCGCCGCGCGTCATCCGCTCGATCTGCGGCACCATCTCGACGCCGCCCTCGAGCTTCACGCAGTGCGCGCCGCCCTCCTTCATGAACCGCGCGGCGGTGAGGTAGCCCTGCTCGGGCGAGGCCTGGTAGCTGCCGAACGGCAGGTCGCCGACCACGAGCGCGCGCGTCACGGAGCGGCTGACCGCCCGGGTCAGCGGCAGCAGCTCGTCGACCGTCACCGGGATCGACGTGCTGTTGCCGAGCACGTTGTTGGAGGCGCTGTCGCCGACGAGCAGCACCTCGATGCCGGCCTCGTCGAAGACCTGCGCGGTCAGCTGGTCGTAGCTGGTGAGCATCGAGAAGCGCTCGCCGCGCTCCTTCATCTCACGCAGGTGGTGCGTGCGGACCCGCTTGATCGGGGTGGGGGAGGCTGCGGGCGCGGTGTCGCCACCGTAGGGGGCGGTCTCCTCGGGGGTGCTGCTCATCGTCGAGCTCCGTTCATTCGTGACTCGCGGCCCGCCGCTGCGGGTCCACGTTCGTGAAGGACAACCACGAGGCTAGTCCGCACCATGCTCCGAGCGCGCTGTGTGCCTCATCACGGCGCCTCGTTGTCCGCGCGAGCGCGTCGCGGTCGCCTCCGGTAGGTGGCGGACTCCCGGTGGTTGAGGTGCGACGAGCGCTAGCGAGGAGCCTCGAAACCTCCGGGCCTGTCGGGCGGGTTGTGGTGGGCACAGTCCGGCGCAGCGGGCCGCTGCTGGTTTCGAGGCTCGGCGCTGGGGCGCCTCACACCTCAACCAGCGGCGGTGGACGTGCTGAACGACGCCTCGCACCTCAACCAGCGGCGGTGGACGTGCTGAACGACGCCTCGCACCTCCACCACCGGCGGGTGGGCTCGGCGGTGGGGTCAACTGCTGGCGGCGGGGGACGCGGCGTCGGCGGCGGCCTCGAGGTCGCGCACGACGAGGCGGCGCATCCCCAGCATCGCCCGGGTCGCCGCCTCCCGGCGAGCCCGGTCCGGGTCCGTGACCAGCTCGTAGAGGCGGGCGGGGACCACCTGCCAGGAGAGGCCGTAGCGGTCGCGGAGCCAGCCGCAGGCGGACTCCTCGCCGCCGTCGACCAGGGAGTCCCAGTAGTAGTCGACCTCGGTCTGGTCGGCGCAGGTCACCGCGAAGGAGACCGCCTCGGAGAAGCGGAGGTCCGGGCCGCCGTTGATGGCGCGGAAGGTGAGCCCGTCGAGCGTGAACTCGCCGACCAGCGGGGTCAGGTGACCGATCGAGGAGCTCGGGAAGATCGAGGTGTAGAACCGGACTGCCTCCTCCAGCTGGTCGTCGAACCAGAGGCAGGGCTGGATCCGGGTGCTCACGATGCTCATGCCGGGGGAGACCGGGCCCGGGCGCCGTACTCATCGCGCAGCCCGCCGGCGACCGGTCCCTAGACTCCGGTCGTGGACTTCTACTCCGCCTACGCCCACGGCTTCGCCCGCGTCGCGGCGGTGACCTTGCCGGTCGCCATCGCCGACCCCGCCACCAACGCCGCCCGCACCCTCGAGCAGGCGCGCGCCTGCCACGACGACGGCGTCGCGGTCGCGGTCTTCCCGGAGCTGGGCCTGACCGGGTACGCCGTCGACGACCTCTTCCTCCAGGACACGCTGCTCGAGGCGGTGCAGGCCGCCCTCGGCGAGCTGGTCGAGGCCTCGCGCGAGCTGCGGCCGGTGCTCGTGGTCGGCGCGCCGCTGCGCAAGGGCAACCGGGTGTTCAACTGCGGCGTCGTCATCCACCGCGGGTCGGTGCTCGGCGTCGCGCCGAAGTCCTTCCTGCCGACCTACCGCGAGTTCTACGAGGCGCGCTGGTTCGCCTCCGGCGAGGACCAGCGTGGGGAGCGGATCGTCGTCGGCGGCGCCGAGGTGCCCTTCGGCCCGGACCTGCTGTTCCGTGCCGCCGACCTGCCGGGGCTGACGCTGCACGTCGAGATCTGCGAGGACATGTGGGTGCCGGTCCCGCCGAGCGCCCACGCCGCGCTCGCCGGCGCGACCGTGCTGGCCAACCTGTCCGGCAGCCCGATCACCGTCGCCCGCGCCGAGGACCGCCACCTGCTGGCCCGCAGCGCGAGCGCGCGCTGCAACGCGGCCTACGTGTACGCCGCTGCCGGGCAGGGCGAGTCGACCACGGACCTGTCCTGGGACGGGCAGACGATGGTCTACGAGATGGGTGACCTGCTCGGCGAGAGCGAGCGCTTCCCGGACGGGCCGCGCCGCACGGTCGTCGACGTCGACCTCGACCGGCTGCGCCAGGAGCGGATGCGCCAGGGCACCTTCGACGACAACCGGCGCGCGGCCGGCATCGCCGAGGGTGACTTCGACGTCGTCGAGTTCGACCTCGAGCCGCCGACAGGCGACATCGGGCTGCGGCGCAAGATCGACCGCTACCCGTTCGTGCCCGACGACCCGGCCCGGCTCGCCCAGGACTGCTACGAGGCCTACAACATCCAGGTCTCCGGGCTGGAGCAGCGGCTCGCCGCGATCGGGCAGCCGAAGGTGGTCATCGGCGTCAGCGGTGGACTGGACTCCACGCACGCCCTGATCGTCGCGGCGAAGGCGATGGACCGGCTCGGCCGCCCGCGCAGCGACATCCACGCCTTCACCATGCCGGGGTTCGCGACCGGCGAGACCACGAAGTCCTACGCCACCCGGCTCTCGCAGGCGCTCGGCTGCACCTTCGAGGAGCTCGACATCCGCCCGGCCGCGCGGACCATGCTCGAGGGCCTCGGGCACCCGTTCTCCGGCGGCGAGCCGGTCTACGACGTCACCTTCGAGAACGTGCAGGCCGGCCTGCGCACCGACTACCTGTTCCGGCTGGCCAACCACCGCGGCGGCATCGTGCTCGGCACCGGTGACCTGTCCGAGCTGGCGCTGGGCTGGTGCACCTACGGCGTGGGCGACCAGATGTCGCACTACAACGTCAACGCCGGCGTGCCGAAGACGCTGATCCAGCACCTGATCCGGTGGGTCATCGACTCCGACCAGCTGCACGACGGGCACTACGACGACGATGCGGACAAGGTGCTGCAGGAGATCCTCGACCAGGAGATCACCCCCGAGCTGATCCCCGGCGGCGAGCAGCGGACCGAGGACTCCGTCGGCCCCTACGCCCTGCAGGACTTCACGCTGCACCACGTCATCCGCCGCGGCTACCGACCCAGCAAGATCGCCTTCCTCGCCTGGCACGCGTGGCGGGACGCGGAGACGGGGGAATGGCCCCCGGGTTTCCCGGAGGAGCGGCGCTCGTCGTACGACCTCGCGACGATCCGGCGGTGGCTCGAGGTGTTCGTGCGGCGCTTCTTCAGCAGCCAGTTCAAGCGGTCGGCGCTGCCGAACGGGCCGAAGGTCAGCCCCGGCGGCACCATGTCACCGCGCGGCGACTGGCGGATGCCGTCGGACGCCAGTGCGGCCGCCTGGCTGGCCGAGCTGGCCAACGTGCCGGAGGCCTGAGCTCGCCCTGCCCGGGGACCCGCAGCAGCGCCGGCCCGACCGCGGGTGCGGCCGGACCGACGCCGGCGGGGTCCCTCGACCGGTCAGCCGAGCGGCGTCGCGGTGAGCGTCGCCTCGGACACCTTGATCTCGCCGGAGCGGGCCGTGCCCTGCTGCCCGTCGTAGCCGAACGCCAGCAGGCCGACCCGGGTCGGCGCGTCCAGCGTGATCACGGTCGAGCCGCTGACCGAGATGTGCCGGTCGGCCGCCGTGGGCATCAGTGCGTTGGGGCTGATCGAGCCCTCGCCGTTCTGCCACTGGAAGGCGCCGTCGCCGCTCTTGTCGAGCCACAGCGACAGCTGCGGGTAGACGTCGACGTCCGGGTCCTGTGCTGCCACGTCGCTGAGGAACGCGCCGTCGACCGTGACCAGGTAGGTGCCGGCCGGCAGCTCGAAGCCCAGGTCGAGGTCGGTGTTGTTGGCGTTGATCGGGCCGCCGATCTTGTCCACGACCACGGGCGCGTCGAGCGTGGCGACCTCGACGCCGGTGACGCCCTCGGGCACAGCCGGGGCGGCGCCGGTGAGCGCGTCCTTCGCAGCCTGGCTCAGGTCGGCCAGCCGGACGGCGCCGTCCTTGATGTCGGCGCTGGTGACGGAGCCGTTGCGGAGGTCGGCGCCGGTGATGCTGCCGTCGCGGACGTCGCCCCCCACGAGCGAGCCGTCCTTGACGTCGATGCTGCGGATCGTGCCGTTCTGGATCTGCGCGGAGGTGATGAGCTTCGCCGCGGTGGCGCCGGTGGCGCCCAGGGTGACCAGGATCGCGCTGCCGACGGCAACGGCAGCGACCCGGCTCGAGAAGTTGGACATCGTCGTCCCCTTCGATGGTGGTGTCGGGACCTCGCTCGGCCGGGTCCCCGGCCGGGGCCCACGGGGGCCCGGGAGGTCGGTCGCGGGAGCAACCGGGCACCACCGTCGCCGCAGGGTCCGACACAAATCGGCGCCACGGGGGAATCCCGCGTCCACGCCGCTGCGGCTGCCCCCTAGGCTGCAGCCATGGGCAAGCAGGAAGACTTCGTTCTCCGGGCGCTCGAGGAGCGTGACGTCCGGTTCGTGCGGCTGTGGTTCACCGACGTGCTCGGGTTCCTGAAGTCGGTCGCGGTGGCGCCCGCCGAGCTCGAGGGCGCCTTCTCCGAGGGCATCGGCTTCGACGGCTCCGCCATCGAGGGCTTCGCCCGCGTCTACGAGGCCGACATGCTCGCCCTCCCGGACCCCACGACCTTCCAGATCCTGCCGTGGCGCAGCGCCGAGGGACCGGCCACCGCCCGCATGTTCTGCGACATCGTGATGCCGGACGGATCGGCGTCGTACGCCGACCCGCGCAACGTCCTCAAGCGCACCCTCGGCAAGGCGGCGGAGCAGGGCTTCACGTTCTACACGCACCCCGAGATCGAGTTCTACCTGTTCAAGGACGAGCCTCAGCCCGGCCAGGAGCCGGTGCCCATGGACCGCAGCGGGTACTTCGACCACGCGGCGCACTCGCACGGCTCGGACTTCCGCCGCGAGGCGATCACCATGCTGGAGGCGATGGGCATCTCGGTGGAGTTCAGCCACCACGAGGCCGGCCCGGGCCAGCAGGAGATCGACCTGCGCTACGCCGACGCGCTGACCACGGCCGACAACATCATGACCTTCCGCACGGTCATCCGCGAGGTCGCGCTGAGCCAGGGCCTGTGGGCGACCTTCATGCCGAAGCCGTTCACGACCCACCCCGGGTCGGGCATGCACACGCACCTCTCGCTCTTCGAGGGCGACCAGAACGCCTTCTACGAGGCGGGCGCCGAGTACCAGCTGTCGAAGACCGGCCGCCAGTTCATCGCGGGCATCCTCAGGCACGCCAGCGAGATCAGCGTCGTCACCAACCAGTGGGTCAACTCCTACAAGCGGATGATGTTCGGCGGCGAGGCGCCGTCGTACATCTGCTGGGGCCACAACAACCGCTCGGCGATGGTCCGGGTGCCGATGTACAAGCCGATGAAGGGCCAGTCCACGCGCGTCGAGCTGCGCACGATCGACTCCGCCTGCAACCCCTACCTCGCGTACGCCGCGGTGCTGGCCGCGGGCCTCAAGGGCATCGAGGAGGGCTACGAGCTGCCCCGCGAGGCCGAGGACGACGTGTGGGCACTCACCGAGCGCGAGCGCCGCAGCCTCGGCATCGAGCCGCTGCCGCGCAACCTCAACGAGGCCATCGGCATCGCCGAGCACTCCGAGCTGCTCGCCGAGACGCTGGGGGAGCAGGTCTTCGACTTCTTCCTCCGCAACAAGCGGGCCGAGTGGGACGAGTACCGCGGACAGGTCTCCGTCTTCGAGCGCGACAGCATGTTGCCTGTCCTGTGAGATGACCCGGGCCAGCCGATGAACGGCGCCAGCCGATGAACCGCGCCAGCCAGCGCACCGAGCTGCTGCGGCTCGGCTTCGTCGACCTCGACCGGGCGCAGGAGCACCTGGCCGAGCTCGGCGCGATCGGCGTCGACCTGCTGGCCTACCTCGGGCGCACGGCCGACCCGGACGCCGCACTGCACGGCCTGTGCCGGCTGGTGGACGCGGCCGAGGACGCCGAGGACCTGCTGGCCGCCCTCGCCGACGACGAGGGCACCGCGATGCGGCTGCTCGGCGTGCTTGGTGCCAGCGCGGCGCTCGCCGACCACCTGGCCACCCACCCGGAGCACTGGCGGGAGCTGACCGACTCGCGGCTCGGGTGCACGCGCCCGGCCGCCTGGGCGATGCGGGCCGGGCTGCTCGAGGCGGTCACCGGCAAGCCCGACCGCGAGGCCGTCGACGCCCTGCGGGTCGAGTACCGCCGCCAGCTGCTCCGCCTCGCGGCGCGCGACCTGACCCACCACCTCGGTGTCGACGACGCCGCTGCCGAGCTCTCCGACCTGGCCGGCGGCGTCCTCGAGGCCGCGCTGGCCGTGGCCCGCGCCCGGCTCGGCGAGGCCGCCGACGACACCCGCCTGGCGGTCATCGCGATGGGCAAGTGCGGCGGCCACGAGCTCAACTACGTCTCCGACGTCGACGTGGTCTTCGTGCACGAGGGCGACGAGCGGGTGGCCGCCCGGCTGGCGGCGCAGCTGATGCAGGTCTGCTCCGACCACACCGCCGAGGGCACGATCTGGCCGGTCGACGCCAACCTGCGGCCCGAGGGCAAGAACGGTCCGCTCAGCCGCACGCTGGCCAGCCACCAGGGCTACTACGAGCGCTGGGCGGAGATGTGGGAGTTCCAGGCGCTGCTCAAGGCGCGGCCCGTCGCCGGGGACCTCGAGCTCGGCCAGGCCTTCGTCGACATGGTCAGCCCGATGGTCTGGTCGGCCGCGGACCGCGAGGGCTTCGTCGAGGCGGCCCGCGCGATGCGGCGCCGGGTGCTCGACCACATCCCGGCCCGCGAGGCCGACCGCCAGCTCAAGCTCGGCGCCGGCGGCCTGCGGGACGTCGAGTTCGCCGTCCAGCTGCTGCAGCTGGTGCACGGACGCGCCGACGAGCGGATCCGCCCGCCCACGACGCTCAGCGCGCTGGCCCGGCTCACCGAGGGCGGGTACGTCGGTCGCGAGGACGGCGAGTCCCTGCACCGCGCCTACGCCTTCCTGCGCACCCTCGAGCACCGCATCCAGCTCCACCGGCTGCAGCGCACGCACGTCGTACCCTCCGACGACGCGGCGCTGCGCCGCCTGGGCCGCAGCCTCGGCTTCCTCAAGGAGTCGGAGAAGCGGCTCGACGAGACCTGGCAGGGCCACCGCCGTGAGGTGAGCCGCCTGCACCAGAAGATCTTCTACCGGCCGCTGCTCAGCGCCGTCGCGCGGATGGGCGCCGACGAGGTGCGCCTCTCCCCGGAGGCTGCCGGCGCCCGGCTCGCCGCGCTCGGGTACGCCGACCCGCAGGCCGCGCTGCGCAACCTGCAGGCGCTGACCACGGGCGTCAGCCGGACGGCCGCGATCCAGCGCACGCTGCTGCCCGCGATGCTGCAGTGGTTCGCCGAGGCCCCCGACCCCGACGGGGGCCTGTTCGGCTTCCGGCGGATCAGCGAGGCCCTGGGCAGCACGCCGTGGTACCTCTCCACGCTGCGCGACGAGGGGGAGGTCGCCGAGCGGCTCGCCCACCTGCTCGCGACCTCGCGCTACTGCACCGACCTCCTCGAGCGCGAGCCTGCCGGGGTCAAGCTGCTCGCCGGCGACCTCGCCCCGCTGACGGCCGAGGCGATGACCGAGGAGATGCTCGCGACCGGCCGCCGCCAGGAAGGACTGGAGAAGGGCGTCCGCGCGGTGCGTGCCGTCCGGCGCCGCGAGCTGCTGCGGATCGCGGCCGCCGACGTGCTCGGCCTGATCGACGTCGCCGACGTCGGCTTCGCGCTCACCCGGCTCACCGACGCCACCCTCGCGGCGACCCTCGAGGGCACGATCGAGGCGACGGCCCGCACCCGCGGGCTCGACGAGCCGCCGACCCGGATGGCGATCGTCGCGATGGGCCGGTACGGCGGCTTCGAGCTCTCCTACGGCAGCGACGCCGACGTGCTCTTCGTCCACGAGCCGGTCGAGGGCGTCGACAGCCACGAGGCCGCCACCTTCGCCCGCGTCGTCGCCGAGGAGGTGCGTCGCGTGCTCGGTGCCCCCGGCCCGGACCCGGCGCTCGTGGTCGACGCCGACCTGCGTCCGGAGGGTCGGCAGGGCCCGCTGGTGCGCACCCTCGACGCCTACGCCGCCTACTACGCCAAGTGGTCGCACGTGTGGGAGGCACAGGCCCTGCTCCGCGCCGACGCCGTCGTCGGTGACCCCGGCCTGCGGGAGCGGTTCACCGCCATGGTCGACCCGCTGCGCTACCCGCAGGGCGGGCTGTCGGCGGATGACATCGTCGAGGTGCGCCGGATCAAGGCGCGCGTGGACAAGGAGCGGCTGCCGCGCGGCGCCGACCCCGCGCTGCACCTCAAGCTCGGCCGCGGGGGACTGGCCGACATCGAGTGGACCATCCAGCTGCTGCAGCTGCGGCACGGCGCCGAGGTCCCCGGGCTGCGCACCGCCCAGACCCTCGCCGCGCTCGAGGCGGCGGCCGAGGCGGACCTCATCACCCGCGAGGACGCCCAGACCCTCGCCACCTCCTGGCGGATGGTCACCCGCGTGCGCAACGCGATGGTCCTGGCCCGCGGCCGGGGCAGCGACCAGTTCCCGCGCGGCACCCTCGAGCGCCGGTCGGTCGCCGGGATCCTCGGCTACCAGACCGACGAGACCGACCGCCTGCTCGACGACTACCTCCGCACCACCCGCCACGCCCGCGCCGTCGTCGACCGGGTGTTCTGGGAGTAGCGCGAGCGCGTCGCCTCCTCGCGCCCGGTCGAGGGCCGACGAGCGCCAGCGAGGAGCGAGCCCCGGTGGTTGAGGTGCGACGAGCGCCAGCGAGGAGCCTCGAAACCTCCGGGCCTGTCGGGCGGACTGTCGTGGGCACAGTCCGGTGCACCATGGCCGGTGGTTTCGAGGCTCGGCGCTGGGGCGCCTCGCACCTCAACCGCCGGCGGAGGGCTCGGCGCTGGGGCGCCTCGCACCTCAACCGCCGGCGGAGGGCTCGGCGCT
>NZ_JAER01000028.1 GCF_000519005.1 Nocardioides sp. J54
CATGTCAGCCTCCTCGCTGCTAGACCCAGTGGGGAGGCACCCTCGTCTTGGTGCCGGGACGCATCTGTCTGTCAGCTCACTGATCGGCGCTCCCAGCCAGCCATCCGGTCGGCCTTGGCGCACAGCCCTGTCGACGATCACGGCGTCCCGGGTGACCGCCGGGCCCTGCAGAACTCATCGTGGACCTCAAGGGGTCGAGCGAGCAGGGCAGTGACCCGACGGCACCTGGGGTGCATCAGCGGCCCGTCCAGGACCGCCGACACGAGGAAGGTAGTCCAGTGAGCGACACCGTCCTGCTCCGTGACGCCGACGAGGTGCTGCTCGGCTTCACCACCGCGCTCCGCGCCGCCGGGGTCACGGTGACCCAGGACCGCACCCGCACCTACCTCGACGCCGTCGCCCTCGTCGGCATCGCCGACCGCGACGCCACCCGCGCCGCCGGCCGGGCCACGCTGTGCGCGACCCGCGAGGACGTCGAGCGGCACGACCGGGTCTTCGACGCGTGGTTCCACCGCGACAACACGCAGCCGACGCTGCAGCCGCGGGCAGCGCAGGCCCGGCCCGGGGCCGGGTTGCTGCCCGACGACCTCGGCGAGGGTGCCGGCGCCGCCGACGACGACCCGCTGCGCGCGGCGGCCAGCGCCGCGGAGGTGCTGCGCCACCGCGACGTCGCGACGCTCGACCCGGCGGAGCAGGCGCTGCTCGCGTCGATGTTCTCCTCCTTGCCGGTCCGCCTGCCGGCGCGACCGACCCCTCGTCGTACCCCGCACCGCAGGGGTGACGTCGACGCCTCCCGCACGCTGCGGGCCAGCCTGCGCCGGATGGGGGAGCCGGCGCGGATCCACCACCGCCGTCGCGCCCGCCGGACCCGGCGGGTGGTGCTGCTGGTCGACGTGTCCGGCTCGATGAGCGGGTACGCCGACGCGCTGCTGCGCCTCGCGCACCGGGTCACCGCCGCGGGGCGGGCCGGCGACGTCGAGACCTTCACGCTCGGCACCCGGCTCACCCGGATCACCCGCCCGCTCGGGCTGCGCGACCCCGACCGCGCGCTCGCCGCAGCAGGCGACGTCGTCCCGGACTGGTCGGGTGGCACCCGGCTCGGCGAGACGCTGCAGGCGTTCCTCGACCGGCACGGGCAGCGCGGGATGGCGCGCGGTGCGGCGGTCGTCGTGCTCAGCGACGGCTGGGAGCGCGGCGGGGTCGAGCTGCTCGGCGAGCAGGCCGCCCGCCTGCACCGCCTCGCCCACACCGTCGTGTGGGTCAACCCGCACCGCGGCAAGGAGGGCTACGCCCCGGTGCAGCAGGGCATCGTCGCCGTCCTGCCGCACGTCGACCACTTCCTCGCCGGCCATTCGCTGGCGACGTTCGCCGAGCTCACGGAGGTGCTGGCCGGTGCGTGAGGTCCTGCCACAGCTGCTCGCCTGGTGGGAGGCGGGCGAGACCGTCGGCATGGGGACGGTCGTCGCGACGTTCCGCTCCGCCCCGCGCCCGCCCGGCGCGTCGATGCTGGTCGGCCCGGACGCCTCGGCGGTCGGCTCGGTCTCCGGCGGCTGCGTCGAGGGCGCCGTCTACGAGCTCGCCCAGGAGGTCGCGTCCTCCGGCACGCCCGTGCTGCAGCGCTACGGCGTCTCCGACGACGACGCGTTCGCCGTCGGCCTGACCTGCGGCGGCATCCTCGACGTGTTCGTCGAGAAGGTGGACCGCGAGACCTTCCCCGACCTCGGTGAGATCGCCGCCGACATCGAGGCCGGCCGCCCCGTCGCCGTCGCCACCGTCGTCGAGCACCCCGACCCGTCGTACGTCGGCCGCCGCACGACCATCCGCCCCGAGCCGGTCGTCCACGGCGACGAGCACCGCGACACGCCGCCGGACGGTGCTCCTCGTCAGGGACCGTCCCTCGGCAGCGCCCGGATCGACGACGCGGTGCGGGACGACGCGCTGGGGCTGCTGGCGGCCGGGCACAGCGGGACGCTGTCCTACGGGCCGGACGGCGAGCGTCGCGGCGAGGGGATGCGCGTGTTCGTGTGGGCGTTCGCGCCGCCACCGCGGATGCTGGTCTTCGGTGCGATCGACTTCGCGGCCGCCGTGGCGCGGGTCGGCGGCTTCCTGGGCTACCGGGTGACGGTGTGCGACGCGCGGCCGGTGTTCGCGACGACCAGCCGCTTCCCCGGCGCCGACGAGGTCGTCGTCGACTGGCCGCACCGCTACCTGGCCGCCGAGCAGGAGGCCGGCCGCATCGACGGGCGCACGGTGATCACGGTGCTCACGCACGACCCCAAGTTCGACGTCCCCCTGCTGGAGGTGGCGCTGCGCCTGCCGGAGGTGGGGTACGTCGGCGCGATGGGCTCGCGGCGCACCCACGACGACCGGCTCGAGCGGCTGCGCGAGGCCGGCCTGGGCGAGGACGAGCTGGCCCGCCTGCACAGCCCGATCGGGCTCGACCTCGGCGCCCGCACGCCGGAGGAGACGGCGATCAGCATCGCCGCGGAGGTCGTCGCCGGCCGGTGGGGCGGCAGCGGCAAGCCGCTCGCGGTCAGGGAGGGGCGCATCCACGGCTGAGGGCCGCCCGGGCACCCGGCTCCCGGCTACCTCCGAAGGGAGTGATTGCCGTCACACGCCGGGGGTAGGGTGCGCCCATGGACGAGCTCCTCGAACGGCGGAGGGCGGCGCTCTCTGCCTGGACCACTTTCGTCGAGCTGGGCGACGGGGCCGCGCCGCTGGTCCGCCCCGAGATCCGCGACAGCTGGGAGCGCTCGCGCCCGGCCGTGCCGAAGGACGTCGGCGAGGCCCCGCTGGCGGACGAGTCCGAGACCCGCTCCTTCTGGGAGGGCTCCCCGCTGCAGGTCGGCGTCGCCCGTGTCGAGGAGGAGCTGCGTCGCACGGCCGAGGACGGCGACCTGGTGCTAGCGGTGACCGACCCGGACACCCGCGTGCTGTGGACGTACGGCGGCCGGGTGATGCGCCGCCGCGCGGAGAGCGTGAACTTCGTGGCCGGCGGCCGCTGGGACGACCAGTCCGTCGGCACGAACGCGCTCGACCTCGCCAACCGGCTCGAGCGGCCCTCGATGGTGTTCAGCGCCGAGCACTACGCGCCGATGGTGCACAACTGGGTGTGCTGGGCGGCGCCGCTGCACGACCCCGTCACCGGCGCCAAGCTCGGCGTCCTCGACATCTCCACGACCTGGGACCGCACCCACCCGATCGGCCTCGCGACCGCCCGCGTGCTCGCCCGCCTCGTCGAGCAGGCGATGCCGCGCTCGAACCACTACCTCGACCCCGCCGCCCGCGCCGCGGCCGCCGACGACGTCGCCGAGCCCGGCCTCGTGCTGCGCCTGCTCGGCAAGGCCGAGGCCACCGTCGACGGCCAGCGCCTGCTGCTCAACCGCCGCCAGACCGAGATCCTCGCCCTGCTCGCGCTGCACCCCGACGGCCTCTCGCTCGACCAGCTCCACGCGATGCTCTACGGCGACCACGCCGTCACCCTCTCCACGCTCAAGGCCGAGGTCTCGCACCTGCGCCACGCGCTCGCCGGCCAGCTCGCCTCGCGGCCCTACCGGCTGCTGATGCCGATCACCACGGACGTCGACCACGTGCTCGGCCTGCTCCGTCGTGGCGAGGTGGCCGCAGCCGTCGCGGCCTACGGCGGCGACCTGCTGCCCGGCACCGAGAGCCCGGCCCTGGTCGAGATGGGGGAGTACGTCGCCGTCGCCGTCCGCGAGGCGCTGCTGGCCGACCCGCAGCCCGATGCCGTCCTCGACTACGCCGAGCTGGCGCCGTACGACACCGCGGTGCTGGAGGCCTGCCTCGCCCACCTCGAGCGGTCCGGACGCGTGGACCACCCCTCCATCCCGCTGCTCAAGGCGCGCCTGGCCGTCGCCGACGCGTAGCCGACGCGCAGCCGACGGAGCGACCCGCAGGCCGCGCCCTCGCGCCCGGCGCCCGCCGCAACCTTCGGCCAACCTTGGCTCCCTAGCGTGAGTCGCGTCACAGGTCCCTCGCGCTCAAGGGAGAGTCATGGCCCGGATCAACCTCACCGTCGACGGCCAGAAGGTCGCCGACGACGTCGAACCCCGCATGCTCCTCGTGCACTACCTCCGCGAGAAGCTCGGCAAGACCGGCACGGTCGTCGGTTGCGACACCAGCAACTGCGGTGCGTGCACGGTCCACCTCAACGGCAGGAGCGTGAAGTCCTGCAACGTGCTGGCCGTCCAGGCGGACGGCGGCGAGGTCACCACGATCGAGGGGCTGGCCGGCGAGGACGGCCAGCTGCACAAGGTCCAGGAGGCCTTCCGCGAGTGCCACGGCCTGCAGTGCGGCTTCTGCACGCCCGGGATGATCATGCAGACCGTCGACCTGCTCAACGAGAACCCCAGCCCCTCCGAGGAGGCGATCCGGCTCGGCCTCGAGGGCAACCTCTGCCGGTGCACCGGCTACCACAACATCGTCCGCGCCGTGCAGCACGCCGCCGGCACGGCCACGGGTACGACGGAGGGGGCATCGGCATGACCGCGACCCAGGAGCCCACGACCGGGCAGGAGATCGGCCGCGACCGGCGACGCAAGGAGGACCAGCGCCTCATCACCGGCCGGACGCGGTGGACCGACAACATCACGCTGCCGGGGATGCTGCACCTGGCGATGGTGCGCAGCCCGTTCCCGCACGCGCGGATCACCGGCATCAACATCGAGGCCGCCAGGCAGGCGACCAACGTCGTCGCGGTCTACACCGGTGCCGACCTCGGCGAGGCGCAGGGCGCGTGCATCAACGCGTGGCCGGTCACCACCGACCAGGTCACCCCGCCGCACGTGCCGATGCCGACCGACCGGGTCGCGTTCGCCGGGGAGACTGTCGCCGTCGTCGTCGCCCGCAGCGCGGCTGAGGCCCGTGACGCGGCCGAGCTGGTCGAGGTCGACTACGAGGAGCTGCCCGCCGCGCTGGACCTCAAGGAGGCGGCCGCGGCCCACGAGACCGGGGGCGCGCTCGCGCACCCCGACCTCGGCACCAACGTCACCGCGGTGTGGAAGTTCGACTCCGCCGAGGCCGGCACCGGCGGCGACGTGGAGCAGGCGATCAGCGAGGCCCGCGCCAACGGCATCGTCATCGAGCGGGAGTACCGCCAGCAGCGGCTGATCCCCGCGTTCATGGAGCCGCGCAGCGTCGTGGTGGACCCGACCGGCGAGCAGATCACCATCTGGTCGGCCACCCAGATCCCGCACATCCTGCGCTTCGCCCTCGCCGCCACCACCGGCGTGCCCGAGTCGAAGATCCGGGTGATCGCGCCCGACGTCGGCGGCGGCTTCGGCGGCAAGCTCCAGCAGACGCCGGAGGAGATGATCGCGTTCGCGGTCGCGCGCAGGCTCGGCAAGCCGGTGAAGTTCACCGAGACCCGCAGCGAGTCCCTGCTCACCGCGCACCACGGCCGCGACCAGTGGCAGCGGCTCACCCTCGCAGCGACGAAGGAGGGCAAGGTCACCGGCCTCAAGGTCGACCTGCTCGCCGACCTCGGCGCCTACGTCGCCATCGTCGGCGGCGGAGTCCCGGTGCTCGGCGCGTTCATGTTCAACGCGATCTACAAGTTCCCCGCCTACCAGTTCCAGACCACGAACGTGCTGACCAACAAGACCTGGACCGACGCCTACCGCGGCGCCGGCCGGCCCGAGGCGACGTACGCGATCGAGCGGCTGATGGACGAGCTCGCCGCCGAGCTCGGCAAGGACCCCCTCGAGGTCCGCGAGATGAACTGGATCAAGCACGAGGAGTTCCCGTTCACCACGGTCGCCGGGCTCGAGTACGACTCCGGCAACTACGAGGCCGCCACCGCGCGGGCCAGAGAGATGTTCGGGTACGACGAGCTGCGGGCCGAGCAGGCCGAGCGCCGCGCGCGCGGGGACAAGGTCCAGCTCGGGATCGGCGTCTCGACCTTCACCGAGATGTGCGGCCTGGCCCCCTCGCGGGTGCTCGGCCAGCTCAACTACGGCGCAGGCGGCTGGGAGCACGCCGAGGTGCGGATGCTCCCCACCGGCAAGGTCGAGGTCGTCACCGGCGCCTCCGCCCACGGGCAGGGGCACGAGACGGCGTTCAGCCAGATCGTGGCCGACCGCCTCGGCGTACCGTTCGACGACGTCGAGATCCTGCACGGTGACACCCAGATCTCGCACAAGGGCCTCGACACCTACGGCTCGCGCAGCCTCGTCGTCGGCGGCGAGGCGCTGGTCCGGGCCGCCGACAAGGTCATCGAGAAGGCGAAGCCGATCGCGGCGCACCTGCTCGAGGCCTCCGCCGACGACCTCGAGTTCAACGGCGGCAGGTTCACCGTCCGCGGCACCGACCAGGGCATGGCGATCACGGAGATCGCGACCGCCGTGTTCGCCGCGCACAACCTGCCGGACGGGGTGGAGGCCTCGCTCGACTCCGAGGCGACCTACGACCCGGTGAACTTCAACTACCCCCACGGCACGCACCTGTGTGCGGCGGAGGTCGACACCGAGACCGGGCAGGTGAAGCTGCGCAAGTACGTCTGCTGCGACGACATCGGCGTGGTCATCAACCCGCTCATCGTGGCCGGCCAGGTCCACGGCGGGCTGGTGCAGGGCATCGCCCAGGCGCTGTGGGAGGAGGCGGTGTACGACGAGAACGGCACCCTGGTGACCGGCTCGTTCGTCGACTACCTGCTGCCCACCGCGGCCGACACGATCAGCTTCGAGATCGACCACACCACCTCGCCGTCGACCACCAACTCGCTCGGCACCAAGGGCGTCGGCGAGGCCGGGACCATCGCGTCCACGCCGGCGGTGGTGAACGCGATCGTCGACGCGCTGCGGCCGCTGGGCGTCAACGACGTGGCCATGCCGTGCACGCCCGAGCGGGTGTGGCGGGCGATCAACGAGGGCTCGGCCGGTGGCGAGACCACCGGTGCGGCCGCACCGCACTTCGATCCGTCGACGGGCATGTCAGGGACCGTCGACCGCGCGGAAGGAGACGTCCAGTGATTCCCGCAGCCTTCGAGTACGTCGCCCCGACCTCGGTCGAGGAGGCACTGGCCGCGCTCGCCGAGCACGGTGACGACGCCAAGGTCATCGCCGGCGGGCAGAGCCTGCTGCCGGTGCTCCGGATGCGCCTCAACGCCCCGGAGTGGGTGATTGACCTCGGCCGGATCGACAGCCTGCGCGGGGTGCGCGACGGTGGCGACCACCTCGTCATCGGCGCGATGACCACGCACCACGACGTCGGCCAGGACCCGCTGGTGCACGAGCACGCGCTGCTCGTCAGCAAGGCGATCACCCATCTCGCCGACGCGCAGGTGCGTCACCGCGGCACCTTCGGCGGGGCACTCGCGCACGCCGACCCGGCCGGGGACCTCGGCGCACCGGCCCGGGCGCTCGGTGCGACCTTCGTGGTGCAGGGGCCCGGCGGGACGCGGGAGGTGCCGGCCGACGACTTCTTCGTCGACCTGTTCGAGACCGCGATCTCCGACGACGAGATCCTCACCGAGGTCCGGGTGCCCAAGCACACGGGCTGGGGGGCGTCGTACGAGAAGTTCGTGCGGATCGCCCACCAGTGGCCGATCGTGGCGGTCGCCGCCGCGGTCCGGCTCGACGGTGACACCATCGCCGAGGCTCGGGTCGGGCTGACCAACATGGGGTCGACGCCGCTGCGCGCCGCCGCGGTGGAGCAGGCGCTGGTCGGTCAGCCGGCGACCGAGGAGGGCGTGGCCGCGGCCGCCGCCCTCGCGGCCGAGGGCACCAACCCGCCGAGCGACCTCAACGGCGACGCCGACTACCGGCGCCACCTCGCCACGGTGCTCACCCGGCGGGCCGTGCTGTCGGCGGCCGGCAGGAGCTGAGGACGCCGTGGACCTCACCCACGCCTTCACCGTCCCGACCGGGGTCGACGCGACCTGGGCGCACTTCCAGGACATCGGCGGACTCGCCGAGTGCTTCCCGGGCGCCCAGGTCACCTCGGTCGGCGAGGACGACGCCGGCAACCCGACCTTCGAGGGCACCTGCAAGGTGAAGCTCGGTCCGATCGCGCTCGTCTACGCCGGCTCCGGCGCCTTCGTCGAGCGCGACGAGGCCGGACGCCGCTTCGTCGTCGAGGCCAAGGGACGCGACAAGAGGGGCAACGGCACGGCGGGCGCCACGGTCACGGTGACCATGGCGCCCGCCGAGGCCGGCGCGACGCAGGTGGAGGTGCTGACCGACCTCGCGATCACGGGCAAGCCGGCGCAGTTCGGCCGGGGCGTGATGCAGGACGTCTCCGACAAGCTGCTCGGCCAGTTCGTCGCCTGCCTCGAGCAGCGGCTCGCAGGCGAGCAGCAGCCGGCGGCCGACGACGAGCCGGCGGCACCGGAGGCGACCGCGGCGCCCGGCGCACAGGCGGCCGGGGCGACCGGGGCGGCCCCGGCCGTGGACGCCGAGCCACCGACGGTGGCGACGTCCCAGGCGTCCGCGGAGCCGCCGCGCGCGACCCCGCGCCCGGCGCCCGACCCGGACGACGACGCGCTCGACCTCGGCTCGGCACTGCTGCCCGTGCTGCTGCGCAGCTACGGCAAGCAGGCCGCCGCCGCCGTGGGGGCGCTGCTCGTGCTGGCGGTGCTGCGGCGGCTGCTGCGCCGCTCGTAGCGCCTCGCGGGGGCGGAGGGCCGCCGTCCCGGGCCGCCTACCAGGTCTCGGGGCGCGTGTAGTCCTCGTCGCGGAACAGGTCCTGCTCCTCGGAGCGCTGCTCGCGGCCGAGCTCGTTGTTGCGCTCGAGCCGGTCCTGGCGCGGGTCGCCGCCCTGGTCCGGACGCTCGCCCTGCTGCTCCTCGGGCTCCTGCTCCTGGTCGCCGCCGCCCTGTTGCTGCTGCTGCTCCTCGACCTGCTGCAGCTTCTCCCGCAGCCGCTCGTCGACGTCCTCGGCGTCCTCGGTCTGCTCCTCGCCGCGCCCGGCGTCGGTCGGGCACCCGCCGGCGGCGAGCACGTCGATGCCCTCCTGGTAGGCGTCCGTCGCGCCGTCCAGGTCGCCCTCGCCCTGCCGGGCGTCGCCGATGGCCTCGTGGGCCAGCGACAGGTTGATCCGGACGGTGCACTCGTCGCGCTCAGGCACGTCCTCGAGCGCGGTCCCGTAGGCCGCGACCGCGTCGTCCAGCAGGCCGTCGGCGTGCAGCGAGGCGCCCTGGCCGAAGGGGGCGACCCACGGCTCGAACCAGTTGAGGTCGCGGGTCTCGAAGAACTCCGCCGCTGCGCCGTCGTAGTCGCCGCGGTCGAAGGCGTCGCGCCCGGCCGCGTTGTGCTGCAGCATCAGCACGACCTTGAGCAGGTAGGCGGCCACGACCAGCGCCGGCAGGGCGCCGGCGACGAGGAGCACCATGCGGCGCCGCGCGTTCGGGTTCGGCCGGCGGGTGCGCCTCATCACGGCACCTCCTTCAACGCGTCCTGCGAGCGCCACATCGCCCGCCAGCCGGAGCGCAGCTCGATCAGCACCAGGCCGAGCAGGAGCAGGCCGAACACCCAGGTCAGGTCGTGCGCGGCGGGCGGGCCGTCGCCGCGCTCGCCCTCGACGTACGACGCACCGAAGGAGTCGACCACCTCGTCGATCCCCGCCGTGCTGGTGCGGTGCCAGAAGCCGACCTCGAGCTCGTCGGCGATCGCGCGCAGGTTGTCGAGGTCGGCACGGGAGACCGCAGGGCCACCGCTCTCCGGGTCCTCGACGTAGCCCCCGTCGAGGTCCAGGTCGTCCGACGCCGGCATCCGCGCGCCGTCGGTCGTGCCGTAGCCGAGCACGGCGCCGCCGACGACCAGGTCGGCCACCGGCGCGAAGGTCTCCCCGGGGTCGGGGCTGGTGGTGTCCTCACCGTCGCCCACGTAGACCACGACCCGCCGCCGGTCCGGGCGCCGTTCCGCTGCGCGCTCGAGGACCTCGGCGACCTCGGCCGCAGGCCGGGTCGACGATGAGCCGTTGCCCTCGCGCGGGCGCTCGAGGTCGAGGGTCTCGACCGCGGACAGGTACGCCGACGCGTCGGTCGTGAACGGCAGCGTCAGCCGGCTCTCCGCACCGAAGATGACGATCCCGAAGCGCGCCCCCGGCACCTCCGAGGCCAGCGCCTCGAGGTCGGCGCGCACGCCCTCGACCCGGGGCCGGCTGCCGCCGTGGTCGAGCGCCGCCATCGACCGGGTGCGGTCGACGACGACGAGCAGGTCGACGTCGGCGAGCTGGGTCGGCACCTGCGCGGTCCCGAACCCCGGTCGCAGCAGCACCATCACGAAGGCGAGCACGATCGCGAGCCGTCGGCCGACGAGCAGGAGCGTGGCGGTGCGGGGGCTCATGACGCGTCCTCCCGCCGGGCGGCCAGCGCGAGCGCGCCCTGCACCGCCCAGACCACGCCGAGCCCGCCGACGCCGACCGCGGCGACCACGGTGCCCAGGCGCGGCCGGTCGAGGACCTGGACGATCGGCGGGCGCTCGATCTCCTTGGCCTCCAGCCGGCCGATCGCCTCGACGACGGTCGCGGCGCTGCCGTCCTGGCCGAGCAGCGAGAACGTGCCGCCGGTGCTGGTCACCGCGTCCCGGAACAGCCGTGCGGCACTCGGGCGGTCCGCGGTCATCGGGGCGGCGATGCCGTGCACCACAACGTCCTCGGAGCGGGCCAGCTCCGCGGCACCCTCGAGGTCGTAGATCCCCTCACCGATCGGCTCGTTGTCGGAGGCGAGCACGATGGCGCGGCTGCGCTCCTGGTCGCGGTTGTCGAAGCGCTGCACGCACGACGCCAGCCCGTCGCCGAGCTGCGACTGCACGGTCCAGTCGATCACGGTGCCGGCGGTGTAGCGGGCGTAGTCGTCGGAGTAGATGCCGCCGGACCCGAACGCCGACTCGGCCTCGGTGAGCTGCTCGAGGACGAACTCGTAGTCGTCGGTGAGCGGGAAGATCGTGATCGCCACGCCGCTCCAGATGGTCAGCCCCACCCGCTCGCCGCGCAGGCCGTCGACGATCGTGCGGAACTCGCGCAGCACCGCGGCGTCGACCTCCGCCATCGACCCGGAGGCGTCGAGGCACAAGATGATGTCGCGGGTCCGGTCCTCGCGCACCAGCGACTGCCGCTCCTGCACCCGTGCGCCGAGCACGATCGCCCCGGCGCAGGCGACCAGCGCGGCGACGGTCAGGCAGGTGCCGATCGCGACCTGGCGGCGCACCAGGGCCTGGTAGCGGGGCAGCGCCCGCAACCGCGCCGCGTGGGCGACGTACGACGCCCCCGTCGACGAGCGACGGTCCCGGGACCGGGCCCACCACGCCATCAGCACGAGCACAAGCAGCGCGAGCACGGGCACCAGCCACGGCCAGCGGAAGCCGGTCTCGCCGCCGTTCCAGGTCAGGTCCATGTCCACCCCGTCAGCCCCACGTGCTCACGAGGTCGCGGGACCGGCCGACCGCGTCCTCGAAGGTGGCGAGCGGGTCGGCCGGGTCGGGCGCGAACTCGGGCGGGTACATGAGCTCGATCGCCTCCACCAGCTCACGCGGTGCCCGGTCGCGGAAGTCGGCGAGGGCCATGGTGCGGGCGGGCAGCGTGGAGACGGCGGCGACGTAGGACCTGACGAGCTCGCTGAGCTGCTGGTGCCCCTCGCGCGGGCCCACGTCGCCGGACCGCACGCGGGCGGCGAGGTCGTCGATGAGGGCGAGGTGCTGCTGCTGGGCGTCGGGCACGTCGACGGCCCGGCGCGGCACCGTGGGCACCCGCGGCGGGCGGGTGACCCACCAGGACACGAGGTAGTAGGCGAGGACGAGGACGAGCAGCGCGATGCCGATCCACAACCACCGGTCGCTGTAGGCGACCGGGCCGGTGAACTCCTCGGGCATCCCCGGGACGTCAGCGGCGGCGGGCATGGCGCTGCCTCTCCAACAGGCGGAAGACGGCGGTGAGCGCGGACTCGGTGTCGTGGACCCGCTCGTGGACCACGCCGAGCTGCTCGAGGCGGCGGCGCAGCTGCTGCTCCTCCTCACGGACCAGGGTCGCCAGCTCGCGGCGCAGCCGCCGGTCGTGGCGCAGCCAGCCGGGCACCTCGGCCGCCGAGTCGACGTCGACCAGCCGGCGGTCGGCGACGGTCGGCTGGGTGGGGTCGAGGTCACCGATGGTCAGGAGCAGGACCTCGTGCTGGACCGTGAGCCGGCGCAGCAGGTCGGCGGTCTCGTCCGGCACGGTGGTCTCGTCGCAGACGACGACCAGGATCGTGCGGCGGCGCACGGTGCGCACGACGTAGCGCAGCAGCGCAGCGAGGTCGGTGTGCGCACCGTCGGGGCGGATGGCGTCGTGCACCGTGCCCAGCAGGCGCTCGAGGTGCAGCTCGCCGCCCTTCGGCGGTTCCGCGTGCCGGCCGGCCTCGTCGCCGTGCACGAGGCTGACCAGGTCGCCGTGCTGCACGGCGAGCAGGCCCATCACGCCGGCGACCAGGACGGCGAGCTCGCGCTTGGAGACCGCCGCGTCGTTCATCGCAGCCATGCTGCGGCCGGTCGAGACGCACAGCAGGACGGTGTGCTTGCGCTCGGCGACGTACCGCTTCACCAGGAGCTGTCGGCTGCGTGCCGACGCCTTCCAGTCAATGTCCTTCACGTCGTCGCCGCGGACGTACTCCCGCAGGTCGTTGAAGTCGATGCCCCGGCCGACGTGGAGCGCGGCGTACTCGCCCTCGAGCAGGCCCCGCACCTTGCGGTGCGCGTGGATCGAGAGGCGGGCCTTGATCCGGGGCAGGTGGGCGGGCACGGTCGCGGGCTCCGGTCAGGGCGTGGGGACGGCGCGGAAGACCGCGTCGATGACGGTCTCGGGGCGCACCCGGTCGGCGAGCGCCTCGAAGGAGAGGTGGATCCGGTGCCGCAGCACGCTGTGCCGCAGCTCGCGGACGTCCTCGGGGATCACGTAGTGGCGGCCCTGCACGACCGCCATCGCCCGGGCTGCCTGGAAGAAGGCGATCGAGCCGCGCGGGCTGGCGCCGATCTCGACGTAGCCGCCGAGCTCGGGCCCGAGCAGGGCGGTGACGTTGCGGGTGGCCCGGATCAGGGAGACGACGTAGCGGCGGATCGCGGGGTCGACGTACACCCGGCGGGTCAGGCCCTGCAGCTCGACGACCTCGGCGGGGGTGGCGACGGGCGCGACGTCGGTCATGTGCTGGCCCAGCGTGCCGTCGTCGATCCGCTCGAGGACCATCAGCTCGTCCTCCTCGCTGGGGTAGTCGACGATCTCCTTGAGCAGGAAGCGGTCCATCTGGGCGTGGGGGAGGACGTAGGTGCCCTCCTCCTCGATGGGGTTCTGCGTCGCGAGGACCAGGAACGGGTCCGGCAGCGGGTGGATGGTGCCGGCGATCGACGTCTGCCGCTCCTGCATCGCCTCGAGCAGCGCGGACTGGGTCTTCGCGCTGGCGCGGTTGATCTCGTCGAGGAGCACGAAGTTGGCGTGCACCGGGCCGAGCTGGGTCTCGAACTCGTGGCGGCGCGGGTCGTAGACCTGGGTGCCGATGATGTCGCTCGGCAGCAGGTCGGGGGTGCACTGGATGCGCGCGAAGCGGGCGCTGACCGCCTGCGCGAGCGTCGACGCGGCGAGCGTCTTGGCCAGGCCCGGGACGCTCTCCAGCAGGGCGTGGCCCTCGGCGAGCAGGGTGACCAGCAGGGCGGTGCGCACCCGGTGCTGGCCGACGACGCGGCTGGAGAAGGCCTCCGAGATGCGGCCGACGAGCTCGGCGGCGCGGGCCAGCTCTGCCTCGGTCAGCGGGACCGTCGAGTCGACGTGGGCGCGCCGCAACGTGCTGCCGCTCGGGTGGGTCGGCGACTCGAAGACGTCGGTCATGCCGCCCAACCTACCCAGCAGGTGTGCGGGATCACCTGCCAGATCGGGGGACCTGCGGGGCGCGCTCCAGCAGGCGGGTACGCAGCGCCTCGTCGCGGCGCAGCCGCTCCAGGTCGCGGCGCCGGCGCTCGGCGACCACGGCGACCAGCACCATCTCCGGCGGCGCACCCGGCGGCGGCGCCGGTGCGACGTGGGGAAGCACGTCGGCCAGCAGCGTGCGGGCGACCCGGTCGCGGGAGAGCGGGTCCAGCGTGCCGACCCGGTTGAGGAACTGGCGTACCGCCAGCGCGGTGCCGGTCGGCAGCGCGGCGAGGTCGGTCCGACGTGCCCACGCCGCGAGCGGTGGCGGCATCTCCGGGGGCGGCGGGAGCCGCAGCGGGACGCGGTCGCGCACGACGTAGGTGCCGGCGGCGTAGTCGCCCAGCCGCTTGCCGCGGCTGCTCAGCATGACCGCGAAGAACGCCGGGGCGCCGCTGAGGAAGTAGATCTCGACGACGCCGATCAGCGCGCGCACCAGCGCGTGGTGGAACGAGATCGCCCCGCCGTCGTCGCGCACCGTGCGCAGGCCGAGCGCCAGCTTGCCGATCGAGCGGCCTCGGGTCAGCGTCTCGACGGTCGTGGGCACGCCGAGCAGGGCGACGATGGTCGCCAGCACGACCGCCGCACCCACCGCGGCCTCGTCGCGGAGCTGGAGTGCGGTGACCACCAGGACGATGTAGAGCACGACGAACGACACGATCGTGACCAGCACGTCGATGACGCCGCTGGCCAGCCGCAGGCCCAGGGAGGCGGCGGGCAGGTCGAGCGCGACGCCCTCGCCGGTGACGAGGTCGTCGGCGGTGACGGTGGCGAAGTCGGGTGCGGACATCGGGCACAGCCTAGGAGACCCGCGGGTGGCGCCGGGTGGATGCCGGGTGGGCGCCGGTGGATGGTGCGGACCGCGTGGCCGGGGACCGTAGGCTGCACCCGTGCCGCGCATCGACCTCGACGCCTACGTCGCGGCCCACTCGCACTCGTGGGCCCGCCTGGAGCAGCTGGTGCGCCAGCGCCGGCGGAGCGGCGCGGAGGCCGACGAGCTCGTCGACCGCTACCAGCAGGTCGCGACCCACCTGTCCGTCGTACGCACCTCGGCGCCGGACGCCCAGCTGGTCGCCTACCTCTCGTCGTTGCTGGGCCGGGCCCGGATCGCGATGCTGGCCGCGCGGGTGCCCAGCTGGCGCGGGGTGCTGCACTTCTTCACCGACCGGTTCCCGGCCGCGCTCTACCGGCTGCGCTGGTGGTGGCTGGCGTGCCTGGCCGGCAACGTCGTCGTCACCGGCGTGATGATGGCCTGGCTGGTCGGCAACCCGTCGGTCGAGCAGAACCTCCTCGACCCGCAGCAGGTCGAGCAGCTGGTCAACAGCGACTTCGAGAGCTACTACAGCGAGAACGCCGCCGGCGCCTTCGCCACCCACGTGTGGCTCAACAACACCTGGGTGTCCGGGCTGTGCATCGCGCTCGGCATCCTCGGCCTGCCGGTGATCTGGCTCCTCTTCCAGAACATCGCGAACCTCGCCATCGTCGGCTCGCTGATGATCCGCCACGACCGCGGCGAGGTGTTCTGGGGCCTGATCATCCCGCACGGCCTGCTCGAGCTCACCTGCGTCTTCGTCGCCGGCGGCGTCGGCCTGCGCCTGTTCTGGTCGTGGGTCGAGCCCCGCGACCTCAGCCGCGCCGCCTCGCTGGCCCGCGAGGGCCGCACCGCGGTCACCGTGGCCCTCGGCCTCGGCGTGGTGCTCGCGATCAGCGGGGTGATCGAGGCCTTCGTGACTCCCTCCCCGCTGCCGACCTGGGCCCGCATCGCGATCGGCATCCTCGCCGAGGTCGTCTTCCTCGCCTACGTCTTCGTCGTCGGCCGCGCCGCGGTGGCGCGCGGAGCGACCGGGGACCTGGGGGCCGAGCTGCTCGAGGACCGGGTCGCCACCCAGGGCTGAGCTTCCTGCCCCTTTCCTGCTGGTTCCTGGCCGTTGCAACGGTCGGGAAGTGCAGGAATCACCGCCTGGGTGGTGATTCTCGGGACGGGTGAGGCTGGTGGGGTCCATGCTGCAGGACGCGGCCGGGCGGCGTACCTGGTGGCCGCTTCTGGGACTTGTTGGCTGCTGCAGGAGTCAACAAGTCCGGGAATCGCCGCCGGAGCGGTGATTCCTGTGACGGCTGGTGCTCCCGCGCCCTACAGCAACCCCTGCGCCTTCAGGTGCAGGTAGTGGTCGGCCAGCGCCGGGGGGAGCTGGGCGGCGTCGGCGTCGACGACGTCCACCCCGAGGCGGGCGAGCACCTCCTCCATCCGGGCCCGCCGCTCGAGCTCGTGCTCGGCGGCGGCGGCGTCGTAGACGGCGTCGGCGGTCGGCCGGTCGGTGGCCGAGACGTCGGCGAGGTGGCCGAGCTCGGGGTCGCGGACCGAGGCGAGGACGACGCGGTGGTGGCGGGTCAGGGCCGGCAGGACCGGGAGGAGGCCGTCGGCGATGGCGGACGGCTCGAGCGCGGTGAGCAGGACGACGAGGGCGCGCTGGCGGCCGAACTCCTGGACGCCGCCGGCCAGTGCGTCCCAGTCGGCCTCGACGAGCGTGGGCTCGAGGTCGGCCATCTGCTCCTGCAGGCGGGCGGCGACGTCGCGGACGCCGTGGACGCGCTGCCGGGCGCGGACGCGGCGGTCGCCGGCCAGGAAGTCGATCCGGTCGCCAGCACGCGAGGCGAGGGCGCCGAGGAGGAGGGCGGCGTCCATCGCGGCGTCGAGGCGCGGCATGCCGTCGGCGACGTCCTCGTCGACGGAGCGGGCGACGCGGCCGGCGGAGGTGCGGGAGGTGTCGAGGACGATCACCACCCGCCGGTCCCGCTCGGGCTGCCAGGTGCGCACGACCACGTGCGGGGCGCGGGCGGAGGCGCGCCAGTCGATGGAGCGGACGTCGTCACCGCGGACGTACTCCCGCAGCGAGTCGAACTCCGTGCCCTGCCCCCGCACGCGTACGGCGGCGCGCCCGTCGAGGTCGCGCAGCCGCGCCAGCCGGGACGGCAGGTGCTTGCGGGACTCGAAGGGCGGCAGCGCCCGCACGGTGCCGGGGACGTCGTAGGTCCGCTGCCGGGCGGCGAGGCCGAGCGGTCCCCAGGTCCGCACCGTCACCCCGGCGGCGTGCAGGTCGCCGCGGCGGCGGGGGAGGAGCGGGGTGGTGAGCCGGCGCGACTCACCGGCGCGCAGGTGGAAGCGGTGCCGGTTGTCGGTGGCGCCGGCCGACGGCTGCCAGGCGTCACGCACCTGGACCCGGCCGCTGCGGGTGGCGGCGACCCGCAGCCCGGCGGTCGCGGGGTCGCCGAGGCGGACCGTGCCCGGCTGGCGGCGGGTGAGCGTGACCGACGCCGGCGCCGGTGCGACGGCGAGGTCGATGCCGACGAGCAGCAGCACCCCGAGCAGCCACAGCCACACGGTGCTGCCCTCGGGGCGCAGCACGACCGCCACCAGCCCCAGCAGGAGCAGCAGCGGCACGCGCCCGGAGATCGCCATGTCGACCCCGGTGGCTCAGCGCGGGACGGGCACGGAGGCGATGGCCGAGGCCAGCACCTGCGCGACGTCGACACCCTCGAGCTCGGCCTCGGGCCGCAGCCCGAGCCGGTGGACGAGGGTGGCCTGGGCGAGCGCCTTGACGTCGTCGGGCGTCACGAAGTCGCGGCCCGAGAGCCACGCCCACGCGCGGGCGGCGCGCAGCAGCGCGGTCGCACCACGCGGGCTGACGCCCAGCGACAGGCTCGGCGACTGCCGGGTGGCGCGCGCGACGTCGACGATGTACGCCGCCACCTCGGGCGAGACCTGCACGGTGCGCACGGCTGCCTGGGCGGCCTCGATGTCCTCACCGCTGGCGACCGCGGTGACCCCGGCGCCCGCCACGTCGCGCGGGTCGAAGCCGGAGGCGTGGCGGGTCAGGATGGTGACCTCGTCGTCGCGCGGCGGCACCGGCAGCACCACCTTGAGCAGGAAGCGGTCCAGCTGGGCCTCGGGCAGCGGGTAGGTGCCCTCGAACTCGACCGGGTTCTGCGTGGCGGCGACGAGGAACGGCCGGGGGAGCTGGCGGGTGACGCCGTCGGCGGACACCTGGCCCTCCTCCATCGCCTCCAGCAGCGCCGACTGCGTCTTCGGGGGCGTCCGGTTGATCTCGTCGGCGAGCAGCAGGTTCGTGAAGATCGGGCCCTCGCGGAACGACAGCTCGCCGGCGTTCTTCGAGTCGATCACCAGCGAGCCGGTGATGTCGCCCGGCATCAGGTCGGGCGTGAACTGCACGCGCCGGGTCTGCACCGACAGGCTGGCGGCGAGGGTGCGCACGAGCAGCGTCTTCGCCGTGCCAGGCACGCCCTCCATCAGCACGTGGCCGCCGCACAGCAGCGCGACGAGCAGGCCGGACACCGCGGCGTCCTGGCCGACGACGGCCTTCGCGACCTCCTGCCGCACGGCGAGCAGCCGCTCGCGCAGCGCCGCGTCCCCGGCGCCGCCGGAGCCGGGGACGCCGGACCCGCCGGACCAGCCGGACCCTCCGACGCCGCTCGGGCCACCGGGGCCCCCGGCCTCGCCGGGACCGCCCGTGCCGTACGGCGGTGGCGGGGGCGGGGTGTGCTTCGTCAGATCGGTCATCCTCGTCGTACCTCTTTCCTGAGACGGGCGAGCTCCTGGGCGAGCGCGACCAGGTCCTGGTCGCTCGCGGGGACGTGGCCGTGGTCGTCGAGCAGGGCGGCGACCTGCTCGAGGGGTGCGCCGGTGTGGCGGGCGGTCGCCTCGACGACCTCGCCGGTGCCGGCCCGACGGTCCAGGCCGAGGCGGGCGGCGACGTCGGTGCGCGCGGCCCGGCGCAGGACGCCGGCGGCGTGCCGGCGGTCGCCGCTGCGGCGGTACATCCGGCCCCGGCTCCGTGCGGTCTCCACCGCCCGCACCACGACCGGCAGGGGCTCGCGCGAGAGCGGCCCGAGCCGGCGCACCCGCCACAGCAGCAGGCCGAGCAGGGCGAGCGCGGTCAGCCACAGCCCGGGCACCACCCAGCGGGGCAGCAGGGAGCCGAGGGAGACCACCTCGTCCGCGCCGGCGTCGGTCGGGTCCGGGACGTACCAGACGAGGCGGTTGCTGCCGCCGGCCACGCGCAGCGCGAGCGCGGCGTTGTCGGCGCGCAGCACCTGGTCGTTGGTGAGCGCCTGGCCCGCGCCCAGGAGCACGAGGTCGTGGGCGCGTGACTCGGCCACGACCACGCCGCCGCTGGTCGGGAAGCACCGGGCGCCGTCGAGCGCGTCGCCGCCGGTGAAGACGGTGAGCTGGTCGACCTCGATGGTCAGGTCGGACAGGTCGGTGCCGGCCGGGGCGGACCCGGCCTCGCACGCGGCCTCGACCTCGTCGGGGTAGACGGTGGTGGCGCGCAGGTCCTCGTCGATCTCCCGGACCAGGGAGTACGACGGCTCGACCAGCACGAGGCGGGCCGGCTCCGCGTGCCGGCGGAGCCGGTCGAGGGTGCGCGGTGAGAGCGCGGCGGTGGCGGTGACCAGCACCGTGGTGTCCTCGCCGACCGTGGTGTCCTCCAGCGCGTCGGCCGAGCGGACGACGGTGACCGCGACGCCCTGGTCGTCGAGCACCTCGGCGAGCGCCTGGGCGCCGTCGGGTCCGGGGTTGCGCGGGTCGAGCGGGGTCGGGTACTCGGTGCTGCCGCGGGTGGACCACACGGCGACCAGGAGCGCGGCGACGAGCGCGAGCGCGACCAGCACCGTGGTCCGTCGGGGGCGGGTGAGGGTCACCGGCGGACCGCCCGTCCCGCGAGCGCGTCGTCGAGGTCGAGCAGCTCGCGGGCCTGGCCGGGGGTGGCCTCCCGCTCGCCGTACAGGGTCTGGTCGAAGAGGTCCGCCCCGTGGTGCACCGCGCCGGCGTGCGCGGGGAACTCCGCGGCGAGGGCGCGGGCGAGCTCGTGCGCGGTCGCCTGGGGGACGTCCTCGATGCGGTGCCGCTCGACCTGCCGGACCGCCAGGGCGCGGAAGGCGTCGACGAGGGCGGCCGAGGAGTCGCCGGCCGCGAGCGCCGCCTCCGCCCGTGCCCGCAGCTCCGCGGCGGTGATCACCTCGTCGGTCAGCGCCGCGGCCGGCCGCCGCCCGGCGCGCGCGGTGCGCCGGGCGCGGGACACGATGAGGATCACCGCGGCGACCAGCGCCATCGCGACGAGGATCGCGAGCAGCGCGGACAGCGGCCGCGAGCCGGAGACCCCCTCGATGGTCCGGCCGACGGTGCGCTCCAGCCAGTCCCGGAGGCGCTGGAGCAGGTCGGTGTCGTAGTACTTCGGGTCCGCCAGCTCGCGCCGCAGGCTCCGGCGCGCCTCGTCGCCGCTGGGGTCCAGCGGCGGCTCGAGGCTCCCGGCGAGGAGGGCGGCGAGCGGCGTCATGCGGAGATGATCCCCGCCTCCCGCAGCAGCTCGACGTCGAGCGCCTCCTTGCGGATGCGCAGGTCGAGGTACTGCATCGAGTTGACGCTGGCGAGGAAGGGAGCGCTGAACGCGTTCTGCACCACCATCGCGAGCGCCTGGGTCACCACGAGCAGCAGCAGGGCGTACTCCGGGACGACGAAGACGCCGAACTGGCCGATGAGGGAGAACGGGGTCGACAGGATGCTCCCGCCGATGGCGCCGATGAGGGCGGTCAGCAGCGCGAGGCCGAAGGTCCGCCAGAAGTGCCGGGTGGTCAGCCGCCATGCCCGGCCGATGGAGCCGAACACCCCGACCGGCTCGAGCATGAGCACCGGGACGGCGAGGTAGTAGGCCTTGATCCACAGCCAGCAGCAGAGTGCGATGAAGGCCGGCACGCTGAGCAGTCCCCACAGCACGACCAGCCCCGCGGGCAGGCCGGCCACCACCACGACGACCCACATCAGGACGTAGGCGGTGGTCAGGAGCAGGAAGGCGACGATCGACAGCGTGACGAGGCCGATCAGCCGCCAGCGCTTCCCGTGCGTCGCCGCCCAGGCCTCGGCCAGGCCCAGCCGGCGCCCGACCGCGGCGGCGCGGGTCACGTGCACCACCATCCCGGTGACCAGGGCGATGCCGACGAAGGACAGGAAGTAGGAGACGACCAGCGAGCCGTACGCCGCGACCAGCCCGACCGCCTCGCCGGTGGTCAGGTCGGCCTCCTCCGCAGTCAGGTCGACGGCGAGCCCGGCGGTGAGGGTGAGCACGGTCGTGATCACCACGGGCAGCAGCATGGCGACGGCGGTCACCAGCACCGCCGCGCCGACCGTCGCCCGTGGGTTGAACCGGATGATCCGGAAGGCGCCGTCGTAGAGGTCGCCGAGCCCGAGCGGGCGCAGCGGGAAGGCGCCCGGCTTGTGGGCGGCGCCCAACGCCAGGCCGGGCCGCGGGCCCGGCCCGGGGGCGGGGTACGTCGCCCACCCGGGCGGGGGAGCGTCGGCCGGCGGGGGAGCGCCCGGTGCCGGGAAGGCCGCCGTACCCGGGTAGCCCGGGTAGCCGGGGTGACCCGGGTGCCCCGGGAAGGCGGTCTGGGCGGGCTGGGACGCAGGCTGCTCCGGCGGCGGCGCACCCGGTGGCGGGAACGCGTGCGGGCCGTCGGTCATGGCTCTCCTCGGTCGCTGGGGGTGCGCCCATCCTTGCAGGCGGCAACAGCCTGGCCGGGGGACCTCCTTGTCGATTTGTTGGCCGCGCCGAACTCTGCCAAGATGTTCCGGTTGCTCCGACGGGGTTCGTCGGGGTGCGTGCCACACCTTGACTACTGAATCGTGTCTCCCTCGTGGAGCTGGAATCCGGTTTCCGGACACTCCCGCACCGCGGTGAGCGTGCGCGGTGGTCGACGTTGGTCGCACCGCGCCGAGACCCGAAGCAGCCGAGAACAACAGCTCCACTTCCCCCAGGACGGGAGACGTGCGCGTTCAACAGGCGCGACACGCCCGACCTCGGGGGTCGGGGGCTGGCCCACAGAACGAGCCGACATGGCACGGACGAGTAAGGACGAGAGAGACCTATGGCGGGACAGAAGATCCGCATCAGGCTCAAGGCCTATGACCACGAGGTGATCGACACCTCGGCGCGCAAGATCGTCGACACGGTCACCCGTACGGGTGCGAAGGTCGCGGGCCCGGTCCCGCTGCCGACCGAGAAGAACGTCTTCTGCGTCATCCGCTCGCCGCACAAGTACAAGGACTCGCGCGAGCACTTCGAGATGCGCACCCACAAGCGGCTCATCGACATCATCGACCCCACGCCGAAGACCGTCGACAGCCTGATGCGCCTCGACCTCCCGGCCGGTGTCGACATCGAGATCAAGCTCTGAGGTTTGCCGACATGACTATTGAGCGCAACGTGAAGGGGCTGCTGGGCACCAAGCTCGGCATGACCCAGCTGTGGGACGAGAACAACCGCGTCGTCCCGGTGACCGTCGTCGCCGCTGGCACCAACGTGGTCACCCAGGTTCGCCAGCCCGAGCCGGACGGCTACAACGCCATCCAGATCGGCTACGGCGAGATCGAGGGCCGCAAGGTCAACAAGCCGCAGGCGGGTCACTTCGCCAAGGCCGGCACGACCCCGCGTCGTCACCTCGTCGAGATCCGCACCGCGGACGCTGCCGAGTACACCGTTGGCCAGGAGCTGGCCGTCGACACGTTCGAGGCCGGCCAGGCCATCGACGTGACCGGCACCAGCAAGGGCAAGGGCTTCGCCGGTGTCATGAAGCGTCACGGCTTCGCCGGTGTGAGCGCCTCGCACGGTGCCCACCGCAACCACCGCAAGCCGGGCTCGATCGGCGCCTGCGCCACGCCGGGCCGCGTGTTCAAGGGCCTGCGCATGGCCGGCCGCATGGGTTCCGACACCGTCACCACCCAGAACGTCACCGTCCACGCCGTCGACGTCGAGAAGGGCCTGGTCCTCCTCAAGGGCGCCGTCCCCGGCCCCAAGGGCGGCCTCGTCGTCCTGCGCACGGCCGCGAAGAAGGGCTGATCGCCATGGCCAAGACCGTTTCCGTCGACCTCCCCTCGTCGATCTTCGACGTCGAGGTCAACGTCCCGCTGATCCACCAGGTCGTCGTCGCCCAGCAGGCGGCCGCCCGGCAGGGCACGCACGCCACCAAGACCCGCGGCGAGGTCCGCGGTGGCGGCAAGAAGCCCTACAAGCAGAAGGGCACCGGCCGCGCCCGCCAGGGCTCGACCCGTGCGCCGCAGTTCGCCGGCGGTGGCACCGTCCACGGCCCGCAGCCGCGTGACTACTCGCAGCGGACCCCGAAGAAGATGAAGGCCGCCGCCCTGCGCGGTGCCCTCACCGACCGGGCCCGCAACGAGCGCATCCACGTCGTCGAGGGCCTCGTGTCGGGCGACAAGCCGTCCACCAAGGCCGCGCTCGCGTCGCTCTTCGAGCTGTCCGACCGCCGCAAGTTCCTCGTGGTGCTCGAGCGGACCGACAGCCTCACCTGGCTGTCGCTGCGCAACGCTCCCGAGGTGCACATCGTGGCCGTCGACCAGCTCAACACCTACGACGTGCTCGCGAGCGACGACGTGGTGTTCAGCAAGGCCGCGTTCGACCTGTTCGTCGCCGGTGGCAACGCCCAGGAGGAGAGCAACTGATGAGCACCCTGCACAAGGACCACCGCGACGTCCTGATCGCGCCGGTCGTGTCCGAGAAGAGCTACGGCCTCCTCGACAACAACAAGTACACGTTCCTGGTGCGCCCCGACGCCAACAAGACCGAGATCAAGATCGCGGTCGAGAAGGTGTTCGGCGTCAAGGTCACCTCGGTCAACACCCTCAACCGTCCGGGCAAGGTCCGCCGCACCCGGCACGGCCTCGGCAAGCGCAAGGACACCAAGCGCGCCATCGTGAGCCTGGCCGAGGGTCACCGCATCGACATCTTCGGAGGTCAGGCCTGATGGCTATCCGCAAGTACAAGCCGACCACCCCGGGCCGTCGTGGCTCCTCGGTGGCCGACTTCGCCGAGATCACCCGGACCACCCCGGAGAAGTCCCTGACGCGTCCGCTGCCCAAGAAGGGCGGTCGCAACAACCAGGGCCGGATCACCACCCGGCACCAGGGCGGTGGCCACAAGCGTGCCTACCGCGTCATCGACTTCCGTCGCTACGACAAGGACGGCGTGCCGGCCAAGGTCGCGCACATCGAGTACGACCCGAACCGCACGGCGCGCATCGCGCTCCTGCACTACGCCGACGGCGAGAAGCGCTACATCGTCGCGCCGAAGGACCTCGTCCAGGGCATGCGGGTCGAGTCGGGTGTCAACGCTGACATCAAGCCGGGCAACAACCTGCCGCTGCGCAACATCCCGGTCGGTACCACCATCCACTGCGTCGAGCTCCGCCCCGGTGGCGGCGCCAAGCTGGCCCGCTCGGCCGGCAACAGCGCGCAGCTGGTCGCCCGTGAGGGTTCGCGCGCCACGCTGCGCCTGCCGTCGGGCGAGATGCGCTTCGTCGACGTGCGCTGCCGCGCCACCGTCGGCGAGGTCGGCAACGCCGAGCAGTCGAACATCAACTGGGGCAAGGCCGGCCGCATGCGCTGGAAGGGCAAGCGCCCGACCGTCCGCGGTGTCGTCATGAACCCGGTCGACCACCCGCACGGTGGTGGTGAGGGCAAGACCTCGGGTGGTCGTCACCCGGTCTCGCCGTGGGGCAAGCCCGAGGGCCGTACGCGCAAGCGCAAGGCCAGCGACTCCCAGATCATCCGACGCCGCAAGTCCGGCAAGAACAAGCGCTGATAGGAACCGTCAGAGATGCCTCGCAGCCTGAAGAAGGGCCCCTTCGTCGACGGCCACCTCCTCAAGAAGGTGGACGCCGAGAACGAGAAGGGCACCCACAACGTCATCAAGACCTGGTCGCGTCGGTCGATGATCATCCCCTCGATGATCGGCCACACCATCGCCGTCCACGACGGCCGCAAGCACGTCCCGGTCTTCATCTCCGACTCGATGGTCGGCCACAAGCTCGGTGAGTTCGCCCCCACGCGCACCTACCGCGGCCACGTCAAGGAAGACCGGAAGGGACGCCGTCGATGAGCACCACTGAGCGTCACCGCACCAGCGCGCGTCGCGAGTCGATCCTGGGCGACGAGCCCGGCGCCTTCGCGACCGCCCGCTTCGTGCGCATCACCCCGATGAAGGCGCGCCGCGTCGTCGACCTGGTCCGTGGCCTGCCCGCGGACGAGGCGCTGACCCTGCTGGAGTTCGCGCCCCAGTCGGCCGCCGAGACCGTCTACAAGGTCCTCAGCTCCGCCGTCGCGAACGCGACCACCACCGAGGGCCTCGCCTCCGGTGACCTGGTCGTCTCCGTCGCGCGGGTCGACGAGGGCCCGACGATGAAGCGCTGGCGTCCGCGTGCGCAGGGCCGGGCCACCCGGATCAACAAGCGCACCAGCCACATCACCATCGCGGTCCAGCCGGCCGACGTCGTCGCGAAGAAGGGCAAGAAGTAATGGGTCAGAAGATCAACCCGAACGGCTTCCGCCTCGGCATCTCGACCGACCACAAGTCGCGTTGGTACGCCGACAAGCTGTACAAGTCCTACGTCGGCGAGGACGTCGCCATCCGCAAGCTGCTCAGCAAGGGCATGGAGCGGGCCGGCATCGCCAAGGTCGAGATCGAGCGCACCCGTGACCGGGTCCGCGTCGACATCCACACCGCGCGTCCGGGCATCGTCATCGGTCGCCGTGGCGCCGAGGCCGACCGGATCCGTGGCGAGCTCGAGAAGCTCACGGGCAAGCAGGTCCAGCTGAACATCCTCGAGGTCAAGAACCCCGAGATCGACGCGCAGCTGGTCGCCCAGGGTGTCGCCGAGCAGCTCTCGGGCCGCGTGCAGTTCCGCCGCGCGATGCGCAAGGCCATGCAGACCTCGATGCGTTCCGGTGCCAAGGGCATCCGGATCCAGTGCTCCGGCCGCCTCAACGGCGCCGAGATGTCGCGCACCGAGTTCTACCGCGAGGGCCGCGTCCCGCTGCACACGCTGCGCGCCGACATCGACTACGGCTTCTACGAGGCCCGCACCACCTTCGGCCGCATCGGCGTGAAGGTGTGGATCTACAAGGGCGAGGTCGCCGGCACCCGTGCCGAGCGCCAGGCCCAGGCCGCTGCCCGCGCCGGCGTCCCCGGCCGCGGTGGCCGTCCCAACCGCGGTGGCGACCGTCCGACCCGCGGCTCGCGCGGCGACCGTCCCAACCGCTCGGACCGTGGTGGCGACGCCCCCGCCGTGACCGAGGCTCCGGCCGGCGGCGACACGGCGCAGGCCACCACCCCGGCAGAGACCCAGGAGGGCTGACGACATGTTGATGCCGCGTCGCGTCAAGCACCGCAAGCAGCACCACCCGAAGCGTCGGGGTGCCGCCAAGGGCGGTACGTCGCTGGCGTTCGGTGACTTCGGTATCCAGGCGATCGAGGGTGCTTACGTCACCAACCGCCAGATCGAGTCGGCCCGTATCGCCATGACCCGCCACATCAAGCGTGGCGGAAAGGTCTGGATCAACATCTACCCGGACCGCCCCCTCACCAAGAAGCCTGCCGAGACCCGCATGGGTTCCGGTAAGGGTTCCCCCGAGTGGTGGGTCGCCAACGTCAAGCCGGGCCGCGTCATGTTCGAGCTGTCGGGTGTGCCGGAGGACGTGGCTCGCGAGGCCATGCGTCGCGCGATCCACAAGCTGCCCATGAAGGCCCGATTCATCACGCGAGAGGCTGGTGAGTTCTGATGGCGAACGTCATCCGCGCGCACGAGCTCGACGAGCTCAACGACGTCGACCTCGAGGCCAAGCTGCGCGAGGCCAAGGAGGAGCTGTTCAACCTGCGGTTCCAGGCGGCCACTGGCCAGCTGGAGAGCCACGGCCGGCTCCGCACGGTCAAGAAGGACATCGCCCGGATCTACACCGTGGTGCGTGAGCGCGAGCTCGGCATCCGGACCGCTCCGGGTTCGGAGGAGGAGAACTGATGGCCGAGACGACCGAGAACCAGCGCAACGCGCGCAAGACCCGTGAGGGCCTGGTCGTGAGCGACAAGATGGACAAGACCGTGGTCGTGTCCGTCGAGGACCGCGTCAAGCACGCGCTGTACGGCAAGGTCATGCGGCGCAACACGCGCCTCAAGGCCCACGACGAGCAGAACGAGTGCGGCGTCGGCGACCGCGTCCTCATCATGGAGACCCGCCCGCTGTCGGCCACCAAGCGCTGGCGCGTGGTGGAGATCCTCGAGCGCGCCAAGTAATTCCGTTCGGCCAGGCTCGGCCCCCGGTGAGGGGCCGAGAACCGGCACGACAACCAGGAGAAATCGATGATTCAGCAGGAGTCGCGACTCAAGGTCGCCGACAACACCGGTGCGAAGGAGATCCTCTGCATCCGGGTGCTCGGCGGCTCCGGTCGTCGCTACGCCGGGATCGGTGACGTCATCGTCGCCACCGTCAAGGACGCCATCCCCGGCGGCAACGTCAAGAAGGGCGACGTCGTCAAGGCGGTCGTCGTGCGCACCGTCAAGGAGCGCCGTCGTCCCGACGGCTCGTACATCCGCTTCGACGAGAACGCCGCGGTGATCCTCAAGAACGACGGCGAGCCCCGCGGTACCCGCATCTTCGGCCCCGTCGGCCGTGAGCTGCGGGAGAAGAAGTTCATGAAGATCATCTCGCTCGCGCCGGAGGTGCTGTGATGGCTGCCCGCAGGAAGTCGGAGCAGGACCGCAAGCGTCCCAACCTCCACGTCAAGAAGGGCGACACCGTCAAGGTCATCGCCGGCAAGGACAAGGGCGCCGAGGGCAAGATCATCAAGGTGCTCCGTGAGGAGCAGCGGGTGATCGTCGAGGGCGTCAACCGGATCAAGAAGCACACCAAGGTCGTCGACCAGGGTGGTCGCGCCGGCAACACCGGCGGCATCATCACCACCGAGGCGCCGATCCACGTGTCCAACGTGATGCTGGTCGAGGGTGACGGCGTCACCCGCGTCGGCCACAAGCGGGTCGAGGTCACCAAGCGCCGTCCCGACGGCTCGGAGTACACCTCGACGCGCAGCGTCCGCATCTCCCGCAAGACCGGGAAGGAAATCTGATGACCGAGAGCACCATCGAGAAGGTCACGCCCCGGCTCAAGACCAAGTACCGCGAGGAGATCCTCCCGGCGCTCAAGTCCGAGTTCGAGATCGCCAACGTCATGCAGGTGCCCGGCCTCGTCAAGATCGTGGTCAACATGGGCGTCGGCGAGGCCGCGCGTGACTCGAAGCTGATCGAGGGCGCGATCCGCGACCTGACCGCGATCACCGGCCAGAAGCCGGCGGTCACCAAGGCCCGCAAGTCCATCGCGCAGTTCAAGCTGCGCGAGGGCATGCCGATCGGCACGCACGTCACGCTGCGCGGCGACCGGATGTGGGAGTTCCTGGACCGCCTGCTCACGCTGGCCCTGCCGCGTATCCGCGACTTCCGTGGTCTGTCGCCGAAGCAGTTCGACGGCCGCGGCAACTACACGTTCGGTCTGACCGAGCAGGTCATGTTCCACGAGATCGACCAGGACAAGGTCGACCGCCAGCGGGGCATGGACATCACCATCGTCACCACGGCGACCAACGACGAGCAGGGGCGCGCGCTGCTGAAGCAGCTCGGTTTCCCGTTCGCTGAGCGCTGAGTCAGCGAGGAGAGAAGACATGGCGAAGACTGCCCTCAAGGTCAAGGCCGCCCGCAAGCCCAAGTTCGCGGTGCGTGGCTACACCCGTTGCCAGCGCTGCGGCCGCCCCAAGGCCGTGTACCGCAAGTTCGGCCTGTGCCGTATCTGCCTGCGCGAGATGGCGCACCGTGGCGAGCTGCCCGGTGTCACCAAGTCGAGCTGGTAACCCACCACGTAGCAGGTCGCGCCGGCTGGGACCGGTGCGAAACCACTTCGAGAAAGAACACACATCATGACGATGACTGACCCGATCGCAGACATGCTCACGCGTCTGCGCAACGCCAACCAGGCGTACCACGACGCGGTGACCATGCCGTACAGCAAGCTGAAGGAGGGCGTGGCCGGCATCCTCAAGCAGGAGGGCTACATCACCTCCTACGAGGTCGCCGACAACGAGAACGGCGTCGGCAAGCTGCTGACGATCACCCTCAAGTACGGCCGCAACCGGGAGCGCTCGATCGCCGGCGTCCGCCGCATCAGCAAGCCCGGTCTGCGCGTGTACGCCAAGCACACCGGTCTGCCCAAGGTCCTCGGTGGCCTCGGCGTCGCGATCATCTCGACGAGCCAGGGCCTCCTGACCGACCGCCAGGCCAACCAGAAGGGCGTGGGTGGGGAAGTCCTCGCCTACGTCTGGTGACAAGGGAAGGAGAGAGAAGAACATGTCGCGCATCGGCAAGCTCCCCATCCCGGTCCCGGCTGGGGTCGACGTCCAGATCAACGGCGCAGACGTCACGGTGAAGGGCCCCAAGGGCACCCTGAGCCACACCGTCGCCGCTCCGATCACCGTGGAGAAGGGCGAGGGCGTCCTGGACGTCAAGCGTCCCGACGACGAGCGGGTCTCCCGCTCGCTCCACGGCCTGTCCCGCACCCTGATCAACAACATGGTCGTGGGTGTGACCGAGGGCTACGAGAAGAAGCTCGAGATCGTGGGCGTGGGTTACCGCGTCCTGTCGAAGGGCCCGACCCAGCTGGAGTTCCAGCTCGGTTACTCGCACCCGATCATCTTCGACGCCCCCGAGGGCATCACCTTCACGGTGGATGGCCCGACCAAGCTCGGCGTCGTCGGTATCGACAAGCAGCTGGTCGGCGAGGTCGCCGCCAACATCCGCAAGCTCCGCAAGCCCGAGCCGTACAAGGGCAAGGGTGTCCGGTACGCCGGCGAGCACGTCCGCCGCAAGGTCGGAAAGGCTGGTAAGTGACCATGGCGATCACTCTCAAGCACAAGCGGAACCTGTCCGCGCGCGCCAGCTCGCGCCTGCGCCGCCAGATCCGCGGTCGCAAGAAGATCTCCGGCACGGCCGAGCGGCCGCGCCTGGTGGTCACCCGCTCGAGCAAGCACATCACCGCCCAGGTCGTCGACGACCTGGTCGGCAAGACCCTGGCGTCGGCCTCGACCCTCGAGGGCGACCTGCGCGCCTTCGACGGCGACAAGACCGCCAAGGCCAAGAAGGTCGGCGAGCTCGTCGCCGCCCGTGCCAAGGAGCTGGGCGTGGAGTCGGTCGTCTTCGACCGCGCCGGCAACAAGTATCACGGTCGCATCGCGGCCCTGGCCGATGGCGCCCGCGAGGGCGGCCTGACCTTCTGACCGCGAACAGGACTGAGGAGAAATCATGAGCGGACCCCAGCGCGGACAGCGTTCGGGCGGCGACCGTGGCGGCCGTGGCGGCCGTGACGGCCGCGGTGCCGAGAAGAGCCAGTACGTCGAGCGCGTCGTCGCGATCAACCGCGTCGCCAAGGTCGTGAAGGGCGGTCGTCGCTTCAGCTTCACCGCCCTCGTGGTCGTCGGTGACGGCGACGGCCTGGTCGGCGTCGGCTACGGCAAGGCCAAGGAAGTTCCCGCGGCGATCGCCAAGGGTGTCGAGGAGGCGAAGAAGAACTTCTTCCGCGTCCCCCGCATCCAGGGCACGATCCCGCACCCGGTCCAGGGCGAGAAGGCTGCCGGCGTGGTGTTCCTGCGCCCGGCCGCTCCCGGTACCGGTGTCATCGCCGGTGGTCCGGTGCGCGCCGTCCTGGAGTGCGCCGGCATCCACGACGTCCTCAGCAAGTCGCTGGGCTCGTCGAACCAGATCAACATCGTGCACGCCACCGTCGAGGCGCTCCGCATGCTGGAGCAGCCCGAGTCGGTCGCCGCGCGTCGTGGTCTGCCGGTCGAGGACGTCGCCCCGGCGGCGCTGCTGAAGGCCAAGGCCGAGGGCGAGGCCGCTGCGGCCGCCGCCAGGTCGGCCGCCCCCGAGGCGGTGAACGTCTGATGGCTCAGCTCAAGGTCCAGCAGACCAAGTCGAAGATCGGCGCGAAGGCCAACCAGCGCGAGACCCTGCGCACCCTGGGCCTCAAGCGGATCGGCGACGTCGTCATCAAGGAGGACCGTCCCGAGATCCGGGGCATGGTCCACACCGTCCGTCACCTGGTGACGGTCGAGGTCGTCGGAGGCGAGTGACCATGACTCTCAAGCTGCACCACCTGCGCCCGGCCCCGGGCGCCAAGACCGCCAAGACCCGCGTGGGTCGCGGTGAGGGCTCCAAGGGCAAGACCGCGGGCCGTGGTACCAAGGGCACGAAGGCCCGTTACCAGGTCCCCGTCGCGTTCGAGGGTGGCCAGATGCCGCTGCACATGCGGCTGCCGAAGCTCAAGGGCTTCAAGAACCCCTTCAAGGTGACCTTCCAGGTCGTCAACCTCGACAAGATCAGCGCGCTGTTCCCCGAGGGCGGCGACGTCACCCCGGAGACGCTGGTCGCCAAGGGCGCCGTCCGCAAGGGCGAGCCCGTCAAGGTGCTCGGCCAGGGCGACCTGACGGTCAAGGTCGCGGTGAGCGCGCACGCGTTCTCGGCCTCGGCCAAGGAGAAGATCGAGGGCGCCGGCGGGACCGTCACGGTCCTGTGATGGCGCTGCGAGGGGCGCGTCGAACCCAGCCACAGCTGGGGTTCGCCGCGCCCCTCGTCTCGTCTCCACGGTCAGGTCGCCGTACCCCGCCAGGCTTCTGCGACCGCCCTGTTAGGCTTCCCGCTGGCCACAAGGCCAGCGATGAGAGAAGAGGACCCGAGTGCTCAGCGCGTTCGTGAACGCCTTCCGGACCCCGGACCTGCGGCGCAAGCTGCTGTTCGTCCTGTTGATCATCGTGATCTTCCGGGCCGGTTCGCAGATCCCCGCCCCGGGTGTGCACGTCTCCAACGTGGAGCGGTGCATCGACATCGTCCAGGACGGCGAGAACGCCGGGCTGTACAGCCTGGTGAACCTGTTCTCCGGCGGTGCGCTCCTGCAGCTGACTGTCTTCGCGCTCGGCATCATGCCGTACATCACCGCGAGCATCATCCTGCAGCTGCTCGTCGTCGTGATCCCGCGCCTGGAGGCCCTGAAGAAGGAGGGCCAGGCCGGGCAGACCAAGATCACGCAGTACACGCGCTACCTGACGCTGGGCCTCGCCGTGCTGCAGGCGACGGGCATCGTCGCGCTGGCACGCACCGGCAACCTGCTGCAGGGCTGTGACCGCGACCTGCTGCACGACGACAACACCGCGACCTTCCTGGTCATGGTCATCACCATGACCGCCGGCACGGCCGTGATCATGTGGCTGGGTGAGCTGATCACCGAGCGCGGCGTCGGCAACGGCATGTCGATCCTGATCTTCACCCAGGTCGTCGCGACCTTCCCGGCGGCGCTGTGGCAGGTCAAGATCACCCAGGGCTGGTGGACCTTCGGCATCGTCATCGCCATCGGTCTCGCACTGGTGGCCGCGGTCATCTTCATCGAGCAGTCGCAGCGCCGGATCCCGGTGCAGTACGCCCGCCGCATGGTCGGGCGGAAGATGTTCGGCGGCAGCTCGACCTACATCCCGCTCAAGGTGAACCAGGCCGGCATCATCCCGGTCATCTTCGCGAGCTCGCTGCTCTACCTGCCGGCCATGGCCGTGCAGTTCAACGCGAACGCCGAGTCGACCAACTGGTTCATCGACTTCCTCAACGAGTACCTCGTCGACCAGGGCAACCCGGTCCACATGGCGGCGTACTTCGCGCTCATCATCTTCTTCACCTACTTCTACGTGTCGATCACCTTCAACCCGCAAGAGGTGTCCGACAACATGAAGAAGTACGGCGGCTTCATCCCCGGGATCCGGGCAGGTAAGCCGACCCAGGACTACCTGTCCTACGTCCTCTCCCGCATCACCCTGCCGGGCTCGCTCTACCTGGGTCTGATCTCGCTCGTGCCGCTCATCGCGTTCGTGCTGATCGACGCCAACCAGAACTTCCCGTTCGGCGGAACGTCCATCCTGATCATGGTCGGCGTCGCCCTGGACACGGTGAAGCAGATCGAGAGCCAGCTCCAGCAGCGCAACTACGAAGGATTCCTGCGTTGAGGCTTCTGATCATGGGCCCCCCGGGCGCCGGCAAGGGCACCCAGGCCACCGCGGTCGCCGACCACTTCTCCATCCCCGCCATCTCGACCGGTGACATCTTCCGGGCGAACGTCAGCGGCGGCACGCCGCTCGGCATCGAGGCCAAGCGCTACATGGACGCCGGCGAGTACGTGCCGGACGAGGTCACGAACAACATGGTGCGCAGCCGGCTCGCAGAGCCGGACGCCGAGGGCGGCTTCCTGCTCGACGGCTACCCCCGCACCCTGGCCCAGGTCACCGAGCTCGACTCGATGGTCGAGGAGACCGGTCACAAGCTCGACGCCGTCCTGGTGCTGACAGTCGACCGCGAGGCGGTCGTCGAGCGGCTCCTCAAGCGCGCCGAGATCGAGGGTCGCGCCGACGACACCGAGGACGTCATCCGGCGTCGCCTCGAGGTCTACGCCGAGGAGACCGAGCCACTCATCGAGGTCTACTCGGGCCGCGGCCTGGTCGTCTCGGTCGACGGCATGGGCGACATCGCCGACGTCCAGCAGCGGATCTTCTCCGCGCTGGACGCCCTCACCACGAGCTGACCTGCCCTCGGTGCTGTTCGACCACCGGATCGAGGTCAAGACCCCCGAGCAGGTGCGCTCCATGCGCGCCGCGGGGCTCGTGGTCGGTCGCACCCTTGCGCGCCTGCGTGACGCGGTGCAGCCGGGGGTGAGCACGGCCGACCTCGACGCGCTCGCCGAGGCGAGCATCCGGGAGCAGGGCGGGGTGCCGTCCTTCCTGGGCTACGGGGTGCCCCCGTTCCCCGCCAGCATCTGCGCCTCGGTCAACGACGAGGTCGTGCACGGCATCCCCGGCCCGCGGGTGCTGCAGGAGGGCGACATCATCTCCATCGACTGCGGCGCGATCGTCGCGGACGAGGACGGCACCGGCTGGCACGGCGACGCGGCCATCACCGTTGCCGTCGGCGACGTGCCCGAGGACGTGCGGCGGCTGATGCAGGTCACCGAGGACGCCCTGTGGCGGGGTCTCGCGGCGGCGCGCGTCGGCGGACGGGTCGGCGACATCTCGCACGCCGTCGAGAGCTTCGTCCGAGCCGCCGGCGACTTCGGCATCGTCGAGGGCTACACCGGGCACGGCATCGGCACCTCGATGCACATGGAGCCCGACGTCCCGAACGAGGGGCGGCGCGGCCGTGGCCCTCGCCTGAAGCGGGGCATGGCCCTGGCGGTCGAGCCGATGGTCACCCTCGGCACGGCCGACACCGTGGTCGCGGACGACGAGTGGACCGTCATCTCCGCCGACCGGTCGTGGGCGGCGCACTACGAGCACACCTTCGCGCTCACCGACGCGGGGGTGTGGGTGCTGACCGCCGAGGACGGTGGGCAGGCCCGGCTCGAGGAGCTCGGTGCGCCGTACGGCGCGATCTGAGGTGCCCTCCGACTTGGACCTCGCCGCCCCGCATGTGACGCTGCACCACGAGCACGTCCACGGAGGAGACCGCCAGTGAGCCAGAACGACGCTCGCGAGCCGATCACCCCGGCGGCGCTGGCCGAGCGACCGCTGCTGTTCGCGTCCGGGGTGCAGGCCTACGTCGCGAGCCGCGTGGTGCGCACCTGGCAGACGCCGGACGGTGCCGACCCGGGCTGGGCGGACGAGGTCGTCGCCGGCCTCGCCCCCGGCGAGCGGGCGCTGTGCGCGCTGTCCTTCGCCGCCGGGGCCCCGGGCATCGCCCACCAGGTCGAGGGCGCCGAGCGGGCCCTGCTCCGGGTCGAGCCCGACACGACCGTCGACCGCCACTACGACGTGACCGAGTTCCCGACCCCGGCCGAGTACGCCGTCATGGTCGAGGCCGCGCTGGAGAAGATCGCCGGCGGCGACCTCCACAAGGTCGTCCTCGGCCGCTGCCTCGACGTGGTCAGCACGCCGCCGCTCGTGCCGGCCGAGATCATCGACCGGCTGCTCACGACCCGACCGGGCCGCTACGTCTTCAGCGTCCCGCTGGTGCCGGGCACCGAGGACGGCACGCCGACGGAGGGGCCGATCCTCGTCGGAGCCAGCCCCGAGCTGCTGGTCCGCCGCGACGGCCGCACCATCACCTGCACCCCGCTCGCAGGGTCGGTGCCGCGCTCCGACGACCCCGACGAGGACGCGAGGCGCGCCGCCGGCCTGCAGGCCTCCGCCAAGGACCTCGCCGAGCACGCGTTCGTCGTCGACGCGATCGTGCACGCCCTCAAGGACGTCTGCGTCGAGATCGAGCACCCGGCGACGCCGGAGCTGCTCTCGACCGACACCGTGTGGCACCTCGCGACCCCGATCCGCGCCCGCCTCGCCGGTGACGACCACGGACTGAGCGCGCTGCGCCTGGCCCAGCTGCTGCACCCGACGCCCGCCGTCGGCGGCGTCCCCACCGCCGCCGCCAACGCGGTCATCGCCGACCTCGAGGGCGACCTGCGCGACTTCTTCGCCGGCTGCGTCGGCTGGGTCGACGGCAACGGCGACGGCGAGTTCGCCGTCACCATCCGCGCCGCGGTGATCGACGGGCCGAAGCTGCGGCTGTTCGCCGGCGCGGGCATCGTCGCCGGCTCGGACCCGGCGCTCGAGGTGCGCGAGACCGGCGCGAAGCTCGCCACGATGGCGCGCGTCACCGGCTTCGCCCCGCCCGGGGAGCCGGCTTCCTGACACGTCCGGCGGGCGGTCGCCTTGGTCGGGGCCGGTCCGTCTGTCACCATGGAGGCAGCCAAGGGGAGTAGTCCTCCGCTGCGGGCTCGTCAGTACGAGCGGTCGTCGTGCCGCTCCGGACCCGCAGGTTGTCCATCCGGACAGCGGACGAGACCTCGGTCGACCATTGACCGACCCCTGGAAGGACCTCGTCCCGTGGACGTGACCACCCTCGAATGGACCATCACCATCGCGGCGACCGTCGCCGTGCTCCTCTTCGACGTCGCCGTCATCGCGCGCAACCCGCACGAGCCGACGATGCGCGAGTGCGCGATCGCGCTGACCTTCTACATCGGCGCGGCGCTCGCCTTCGGCGCGTGGACCTGGCTGGGCCACGGCCAGGAGTACGGGCTGCAGTTCTACACCGGCTGGCTCACCGAGTACTCGCTCTCGATCGACAACCTCTTCGTCTTCCTGCTGCTGATGGCAGCGCTGAAGGTGCCGCGCCAGTTCCAGCAGCAGGCGCTGATGGTCGGCATCGTGCTCGCCCTGCTCTTCCGCGCAGTGTTCATCGCCCTGGGCTACGCGCTGATCGAGAACTTCAGCTGGGTCTTCTACGTCTTCGGTGCCTTCCTGGTCTGGACGGCGGTCAAGCTGGCCCGGTCCCGGCGCACCCACGAGGAGGAGCACCCCGAGGACAACGCGATCGTCGCTTTCACCCGCAGCCACCTCCGCGTCGGCGAGCGGTACGACGGCCTGCGGCTCTGGTACCGCGAGAACGGCGTCCGGTTCGTCTCCCCGATGGTGGTCGTCATCGTGGCGCTGGGTGCGACCGACATCCTCTTCGCGCTCGACTCGATCCCCGCCATCTTCGGCGTCACCCGCGAGCCCTACCTGGTCTTCACCGCCAACGTCTTCGCGCTGATGGGCCTGCGCCAGCTCTACTTCCTGCTCGGTGGGCTGCTGCAGAAGCTGGTCTACCTCTCGCTCGGCCTGGCCGTCATCCTCGCCTTCATCGGCGTCAAGCTGGTGCTGCACGCACTGCACGAGAACGAGCTCTCCTTCGTCAACGGTGGTGAGCCGCTCCACGTGCCCGAGGTCCCGTCGTTGCTCAGCCTCGGCGTCATCGTCGTGACCCTCGTCGTGACCGCCGTCGCCAGCCTGTGGCGGGCGCGACGGCAGGAGGAGCGGGAAGGGGCGAAGAACCGTTTCGACGGCGCCTCCATCGGTTAGGGTTCCCGCGTCAGCGGCTCCCGACCGAAGGATGATCAGTGGACCGTCTCCAGGTGCAGTGGGCGGGGACCACCCGGACCTTCGACGGGCCCAGCGTGGTGGTCGGCCGGGAGCATGACTGCGACGTCACCGTCGCCGACGCCCGGGCCTCGCGCCACCACGCGACGGTCCAGCTCGAGGACGGCACCTGGGTGGTCGTCGACTCCAGCAGCAACGGCACCTTCGTCGCCGGGCAGCGGATCACCCGGCTCCCGCTGACCGGCGGACCCGTCAGCATCCACCTCGGTGGCCCGGCCGGTGAGCCGGTGGTGCTGACCGTGCTGGTCGGCCAGTCCGGCGGGGGAGGCGTGGCCGCGCCGCCGCCGTACCAGCAGCCGGCACCGCAGTCCTCGCGCCCGCTGCCGCAGGGCACCCCGCAGGTCGGGACGCCCTCGCCGCAGGCCCCCCAGCAGCCGCAGGCCCAGCCGGCGGACGGTGGCGAGTTCTGGAAGAACCTGCCTCCGCCGCAGCTGCCGGCGAGCGGCGCCCCCGCCGACGCGTGGCGCCCGGCCGGCGTGCTCCCGCCGGGCCAGCTCCCGCACGGCCACTCCGTCGTGCTGCCCCAGCAGCTGCAGGCGGGCCGCTCACTGGGCATCGGTCGCGACCACGCCAACGACATCGTGCTCGACGACCCGCTGGTCAGCCGTCGCCACGCCCGGCTCGACCCGCCGACGGGGCAGACCCTCGCGGTGCTGCACGACCTCGGCTCGTTCAACGGCACCTTCGTCAACGGCCACCGCGTCCAGGGCGCCGTGCAGCTGCCGGTCGGCTCCGAGGTCATCTTCGGCAACCAGACCTTCCGGTGGGACGGCCAGCAGCTCATCGCGTCCGCGACCGCGCACGAGCTCACCCTGTACGCCGACGGCCTGACCCAGGTCGTCGCCGGCGGCAAGCGGCTGATCGAGAACATCTCGTTCAAGCTCGAACCGAAGAGCCTCACCGCGGTCATCGGCCCCTCGGGTGCCGGCAAGTCGACCCTGCTCGGGGCCCTCACCGGCCTGCGCCCGGCCAGCCACGGCCGGGTGATCTGGCAGGGCCACGACCTCTACCAGCACTACGACCAGCTGCGCTTCCAGATCGGCCTGGTGCCGCAGCAGGACATCCTGCACCCGCAGCTGAAGGTGCGGCAGGGCCTGCGCTACGCCGCCCAGCTGCGCCTGCCCCCGGACACCACCGCGCAGGAGTGGGACGCGCGGGTGAACCACGTCGCGCACCAGCTGCAGCTGGTGCAGCGGATGGACAACCGGATCGGCACCCAGCTCTCCGGCGGCCAGCGCAAGCGCGTGTCGATCGCGACCGAGCTGCTCACCGCGCCGCCGCTGCTCTTCCTCGACGAGCCGACCTCGGGCCTCGACCCGGGCCTGGACCTGGAGGTGATGAAGCAGCTGCGCTCGCTCGCCGACGACGGCCGCGTCGTCATGGTCGTCACCCACTCGGTGCTCGCCCTCGACGTCTGCGACAACGTCATGGTGCTCGCCCCCGGCGGACGGATCGCCTACTTCGGCCCGCCGGACGGCGTGCTCGCCCACTTCGGGGCGAGCAACTACCCCGAGGTCTTCGACCTGCTCGACGAACCGGACCTGTGGCAGCGGATCCCCGCGCCGCGGCAGGCCGTCGACACCTCCTCGCTGCAGCGGCACCACCAGGCCGCCGTACCCGCGCCACCGCGGCAGTCGGTCGCGCGCCAGCTCAGCACGCTGGTCAAGCGCAACCTCGCCGTCGTCCTCGCCGACCGGCTGCTGCTCGGGATGCTGCTCGTGCTGCCGCTGGTCCTCGGCGGACTGAGCCGCCTCGTGCCCGGCAGCAACGGCCTCTCGCTCGACGTGTCGCGCAAGGAGCGCACCCTGCCCGACGGCGGGGTCGTGGAGTCCTTCGCCACGGGCGAGGCGTCCCAGCGCCTGATCGTGCTCATCGTCGCCGCCTGCCTGATGGGCACCGCGCTGGCGATCCGAGAGCTGGTGGGGGAGCGGCCGATCTTCAAGCGGGAGTACGCCGTCGGCCTCTCGCCCGGCGTGTACTTCACCAGCAAGGTCATGGTCCTCGGCTCTGCCGCCTTCCTGCAGGGCCTGGTCGTCACCTTCCTCGCCACCGTCGGGCTGCCCGGTGCGGACGGCGAGCTCGGCACGATCCGGGTCGGTTTCGCGATCGCCGCGCTGTCGTTCACGATGGTCGTCATCGGCCTCGCCCTGTCGGCCCTGGTCACCAGCACCGAGCAGACCATGCCCGCGCTCGTCGGCCTGGTGATGCTGCAGCTCGTGCTCTCCGGCGCCCTCTTCGAGATCGCCGGCCGCCCGATCCTCGAGCAGGTCGCCTGGCTCTCCCCGTCCCGCTGGGGCTACGCCGCGGCTGCGTCCGCGATGGACCTGGTCCGCGAGACCGAGGGCACCGACAAGGAGGACTGGATCGCCCTCGGCGGCGCCGCGCACTACGTGATGGACCTGCTCGTCCTCGCCCTGCTGTGCCTGGTGTCGTACGTCGTCGGCCTCCTGCTCGTCCGCCGCAGCGCCACCGCCGACGACTGAGGCCGGCCGGCTCTGGTGCCGGGCTCGGGGTGCGGGGGCTCGGTCCGCGGGTCGTTCGGGCCGGCTCGGTCCGCTGTAACACGTTGATCGCGGCTCTCCCCGTCCGCTGACCGCGTCCGAGGGGCGCTGGGTGGGGCTGGAACAGCAGTGGAGGGGCTGCCAGGTCGGCAGACCACGTGTTGCATGGCCGGTGGGCGGCCCGAGGCCGTTCGGGCGGGGCTCGGGCCGGGCTCGGCCCGGGCTCGGGCGGGGCTCGGTCCGCTGTAACACGTTGATCGCGGCTCTACCCGCCCGCTGACCGCGCCCGAGAGGCGCTGGGTGGGGCTGGAACAGCAGTGGCGGGGCTGCCAGGTCGGCGAACCACGTGTTGCAGCGGCCATGCGGCTGCCAGGTCGGCAGACCACGTGTTACACGAGCCGTCGGGCTGCCAGGTCGGCAGACCACGTGTTGCAGCGCGCGCCCGAGGCAGGCCGACCGACCCCACGCGGCGGGAATGTTCGAGCCCCCACCAGCCTTGGGTCGACGATGCCTGATCTCGCGCTCTCCGTCCTCGACCTCGTCCCCGTCCGCAGCGACCAGACCACCGGCGACGCCGTCGCCGCGTCGGTCGAGCTCGCCCGCACCGCCGACCGACTGGGCTACCGCCGCTTCTGGGTGGCCGAGCACCACAACATGCCGGCCGTCGCGGCGACCAACCCGCCGGTGCTGATCGGCCTCTTCGCGAGCGCGACCGAGCGGATCCGGGTCGGCTCGGGCGGCGTCATGCTGCCGAACCACGCGCCCCTGGTCGTCGCCGAGCAGTTCGCGCTGCTCGAGGCGGCGTTCCCCGGCCGGATCGACCTCGGCATCGGCCGCGCGCCGGGCAGCGACCCGGTCACCAGCTGGGCGCTGCGCCACGGCGCCGGGGGAGTGGAGGACGACGCCGTCGCCCGCTTCCCGGAGTACGTCGACAACGTGCTCGCGATGATGGAGCCGGCCGGCGTCGGCCTGGCCCTGCGCAACGGCCAGCACGTGCTCAAGGCCACGCCCGTCGCGCGGTCGGTGCCCGAGGTGTGGCTGCTCGGCTCCTCCGACTACTCCGCCCGGCTGGCCGCCGCCAAGGGCCTGCCCTACGTCTTTGCGCACCACTTCTCCGGCTCCGGGACCGCCGAGGCCCTGCAGCTCTACCGCTCGACCTTCCAGCCCTCGCCGGAGGGCGACGCCCCGCGCACGTTCCTCACGGTCAACGCCTCGGTGGCCGACACCGCCGAGGAGGCACACCGCCAGGCGCTGCCGCAGCTGCTGCAGATGCTCGCGCTGCGCACCGGCCAGCCGCTCGTCGCGCAGCGCACGATCGAGGACGCCGAGACGATCGTCGAGGCCGGCCTGCCCGAGGCGCACCAGTCGCTCGTCGACGCGATGCGGCGCACGTGGGTCATCGGCGACGCCGAGTCGGCCCGCAAGGAGATCGCGGACCTCGCGGCGTCGTACGGCGTCGACGAGGTGATGGTCAACCCGGTCGGTGGTGCCACCTCCGGCACCGACCCGCGCACCGCCCCCGCCCGGGTGCGGACCCTGGAGCTGCTCGCCGGCTGAGCCGCCTCCAGCCGCCCCCAGCCGGCCTCAGCCGGCCTCAGTCGGCCAGGCGGAGGTACCCGACGAGCAACCGGCGCAGGTGGGCCAGCGCGGCGTCGTGGTCGCGCGGTGCGTCCTCCCTGCCGTCGACCAGGGCCTGTGCGGTCCGCACGACGATCCCGTCGATGGTGTCGGCGACCAGGCGCGGGTGCGGCTCGCCGTGGTCGACGAGGGCCGCGACCAGGGGCTGGTGCAGCTCGGCGTGGAAGGCTGCGACCGGTTCCCGCAGCACGCTGGGCTCCACCACCTTGCGCAGCGCGGTGGCGACGGCCTGCTCGGAGCTGGTGAACAGCTCGAGGTTGGCGCAGACGTAGGCCCACACCCGCTCACCCGGGCCGTCGGCCGCCTCCATCCGGTCGCGGACCTGCTGCGCCCACGCCGGGAAGACGTCCGCGACGACCGCCGCGAGCAGGTCGTCGGGGGAGGAGAAGTACTGGTAGACGCTCGACCGCGCCAGGCCCGCCCGCTCGGCGGTCGCGGCCAGGGTCGGTGCCCTCCCGGTCTCGCCGAGGATGGCCCGGGCGCCGTCGAGCAGCGCCCGCAGCTGCTGCTCGCGGTGGGCAGCCACCGTGGGGGCGTTGATCCGCGGCACCGGCCACCTCCTCCTGCGACTCCTGCGACTCCTGCGACTGCTGGGCTCCCGCGACGTCCCGGTCAGGCCGGCGAGTCGGCCGCGGCCCCGAGCCTGCCGTCGATCATCTCGTACACCCGGTCGCAGTGGTGGAGCACGTCGCGGTCGTGGGTGACCATCACCGTCACCACCCCGTGGGCCCGGGTCTCGCGGGCGAGCAGTCCGACGACGTCCTGGCTGCGCTGGCGGTCCAGGGCAGCGGTCGGCTCGTCGACCAGCAGCAGTGCCGGGCGGGTGACCAGCGCGCGGGCGATGCCGACGCGCTGGCGCTCGCCACCGGAGAGCTGGTGCGGACGGCGTCCGGCCTTGTGGTCCATGCCGACCTCGGCGAGCAGCTCGCGCGGGTCGCGCGGGTCCTCGACCTTGCCGAAGGTGAGCGGCAGCCTCAGCTGGTCGAGCGCCGTGAGCGCAGGCACGAGGTTGCCGGTCTGGAAGACGAAGCCGACGTTGCGGCGGCGGAACGAGGTCAGCTCGCGCCGGGACAGCCCGGTCAGCTCCGTGCCGCCGACGCGGACGCTGCCGCTGGTCGGCGGGGTCAGGCCACCGGCGACCGCGAGGAGGCTGGACTTGCCGGCGCCGGACGGGCCCACGACGGCCACGATCTCGCCGGGCTCGACGGTGAGGGTGACGTGGTCGAGGGCGGTGACGGTCTCGTCGCCGTCGCCGTGGACGAGGAGGGCGTCCTCGAGGTGCAGGCTCTGCTCGGTCATCGGTTCTCCCCCAGGGCGGTCAGCGGGTTGACGCGGACGATCCGCAGCACGGACACGACGGCGCCCACGACGCCGAGGATGAGCAGCGCGGCGGTCGCGCCGGCGATCGGGCCGGCGTCGAGTGCGAAGGGCATCGGGGTCGACGAGATCGCCGCACCGGCGCCCACGCCGATGCCGACGCCGACCGCGGCCGAGACGACCAGCAGGATCACGGCCTGCGCGATGCTGTCGCGCAGCAGGTAGCCGGTCGAGGCGCCCATCGCGCGCATCACCGAGATCTCCTGGCGCCGCTGAACGGTCATGACGCTGAAGAACGCGCCGACGACCAGGGCCGAGATGGCGTAGAGGAAGGCCTGGATGAGGCTGAGCGTCGACGTCTCGGCCTTGTAGCCCGGCGAGGCGTCGTACGACTCCTCGACGGTCATCGAGGTGGTGCCGGCCGCCTTGTCGCCGGCGGCGAGGTCCACGTCCGTGCCGCGTACGGCGACCGCGGTGATCTCGTCGTACACGCGCGGTGCGACCTGGTCGCCATCGCGCACGCCGGCGTTGACCTCCTGCCAGGTCCTCAGCGGCAGGTAGCCGATGTCGACGTGGCCGAAGGTGTGCTGGTCCTCCAGCAGCCCGACGACCCGCAGCTCGGTGCCGTTCGGCTCGAGCACGACCACGTCGCCCACGGCCACGCCCTCGTCGGCGGCGGTGGCGCTCAGCACGACCTCGTCCGGGGCGCCGCTCAGGGCCTCGCCCTCGGCGACCTCGGGGGAGAGGAACCCGTCGACCTCGACGCCGAACAGGGCCAGGTCGATCTCCACCCCGCGGTCGGTGCGGCCGTTGACCAGCGCGTTGCCGAACGGGCTGGCGTCCTCGACGTTGGGCTGCTCGGCCCACGTCGCGACGGCCTCGGTGGAGACCGTGCTGCGGGAGAAGGCCGAGTCCTTGGCGACGTCGTCCTGGAAGGCGAACGACGTGGCCGGGATCCGCTGCAGGCCGGACACGCCGTCGCGGACCAGGCCGACGGAGAGGCCGCTCAGCAGGACCATCAGCACGGCGATCAGTGCGATCACCGAGCCCATCAGGACGAAGCGACCGCGCGCGAACGCGATCTCACGGAGGGCGAGGAACACGGGCGGTCAGCTCCCGGAAGTTGTCGACGGCATGTCGACAAAGATAGCAACGCGGCGTCGGGAAACCACGCCCGGCGAGTGCGAAGTGGCTCACCCCCGGGCCGGAGTGCGAGGCTGCGGCTCGCGGATTGGGAGTTCATTGGTGACAAGTCATAGACTGGCGTGTCGGTCCAACGTGGGTTCGTGTGTGGTGCACGGCTTCACGAGGTCCACCGCCCCTCGCTCGCGGGGGGAGGAGGTTCCCGGACCACCGGTAGACACCCTGATCCCCAACCAGATTGTGAGACATGGCAAAGAAGGAAGGCGTCATCGAGATGGAGGGCTCCGTCGTGGAGGCCCTTCCGAACGCCATGTTCCGCGTGGAGCTGAGCAACGGCCACAAGGTCCTGGCTCACATCAGCGGAAAGATGCGCCAGCACTACATCCGGATCCTCCCCGAGGACCGCGTGGTGGTGGAGCTCTCTCCCTACGACCTCTCCCGCGGACGGATCGTCTACCGCTACAAGTGAATCCCGCCCGGGCGTGACCCGGTGGGAGCAGGCAGCTCGCTGCCCCGCTCGCCGCGCGCCACGACCCGCCACGGATTCTCTCCGCCACTACCGAGAAAGGGCTGACATGAAGGTCAACCCGAGCGTCAAGCCGATCTGTGACAAGTGCAAGGTGATCCGTCGCCACGGCCGCGTCATGGTGATCTGCGACAACCCGCGCCACAAGCAGCGCCAGGGCTGAGTCGCACGGGTCGGGACCACCCCGGCCCGCCACAACTGAACACGACATCCACGTGATCGCTTAGCCGCCGGCGCCGCCGACGGCGAACCACCTCCGGGACGGATGGCCGGAGCTGGGCACTACCGCAACACCGCCCGGACGCATCACGACCACACCACCGTGATCCATTGAAAGGAAGCCATTCATGGCTCGCCTCGTCGGAGTGGACCTGCCGCGCGACAAGCGCATCGAGGTCGCTCTCACCTACATCTACGGCATCGGCCGTACCCGCGCCCAGCAGGTGCTGAAGGCCACGGGCGTCAGCCCGGACCTCCGCGTCCACGAGCTGGGTGACGAGGAGCTGGTCAAGCTCCGTGACGAGATCGAAGCGAACTTCAAGATCGAGGGTGACCTCCGTCGCGAGGTCCAGGCTGACATCCGTCGCAAGATCGAGATCGGCAGCTACCAGGGTCGCCGTCACCGCATGGGCCTCCCGGTCCGCGGTCAGCGCACCAAGACCAACGCTCGCACCCGCAAGGGCCCGAAGCGCACGGTTGCCGGCAAGAAGAAGGCCAAGTGACCTGAGCCTCCGGCTCGTCACTGCCTCTCACCACAGACCAGCTTTCTCAAGGAGATAACGCATGCCTCCCAAGGCTCGTGCGGGCGCGGCCAAGAAGGTCCGCCGCAAGGAGAAGAAGAACGTCGCTCAGGGCGAGGCCCACATCAAGAGCACGTTCAACAACACGATCGTCACGATCACCGACCCGACCGGTGCGGTGATCTCGTGGGCCTCTGCCGGCACCGTCGGCTTCAAGGGCTCCCGCAAGTCCACCCCGTACGCCGCTCAGATGGCCGCCGAGGCCGCTGGCCGTCGGGCGATGGATCACGGCATGAAGAAGATCGACGTCTTCGTCAAGGGCCCGGGCTCGGGCCGCGAGACGGCGATCCGCTCGCTGGGTGCGATCGGCCTCGAGGTCGGCACCATCCAGGACGTGACCCCCGCCCCGCACAACGGCTGCCGCCCGCCGAAGCGCCGGCGCGTCTGATCTGGACTTGAAGGAGAACTGACATGGCCCGTTACACCGGACCCCTGACCAAGAAGTCGCGCCGCCTCGGCGTCGACCTCGTCGGCGGCGACGCCGCCTTCGAGAAGCGCCCCTACCCGCCGGGCCAGCACGGCCGCGCGCGGATCAAGGAGAGCGAGTACCGCAACCAGCTGCAGGAGAAGCAGAAGGCCCGCTTCACCTACGGCGTGCTCGAGAAGCAGTTCCACCGCTACTACGTGGAGGCCGCCCGTCGCCAGGGCAAGACCGGCGACAACCTCCTCCAGCTGCTCGAGTGCCGCCTCGACAACGTGGTCTACCGCGCCGGCTTCGCCCGCACCCGCCGCCACGCCCGCCAGCTGGTGACCCACGGTCACTTCCTGGTCAACGGCAAGAAGGTCAACATCCCGTCCTTCCAGGTCACCCAGTACGACATCATCGACGTGCGCGAGAAGTCGCTCGAGATGACGCCGTTCATCGTGGCCCGCGAGACCCACGGCGAGCGGATCGTCCCGGCGTGGCTCGAGGCGCTCCCGAACCGGATGCGGATCCTGGTGCACTCGCTGCCCGTGCGCGAGCAGATCGACATGCCGATCCAGGAGCAGCTCATCGTGGAGTACTACTCCAAGAAGTGATCTCCATGCGGTCGGGGGCGTCGCCGCCCCCGACCGCACACGCCTTTCTTCTCCCTACTCCGCACCAACTCTGGGTCCTCATATAGCGGTCGGCCCGGAAAGGAAAGAAACAAGTGCTCATCGCACAGCGCCCCAGCCTCTCGGAGGAGACCGTCGACCAGTTCCGGTCGCGCTTCGTCATCGAGCCGCTCGAGCCCGGCTTCGGCTACACGCTCGGCAACTCGCTGCGTCGTACCCTCCTGTCCTCGATCCCCGGTGCCGCCGTCACCAGCATCAAGATCGACGGCGTCCTCCACGAGTTCTCGACCATCGAGGGCGTCAAGGAAGACGTCACGGAGATCATCCTCAACCTCAAGGGCCTCGTCGTCTCCTCCGAGCACGACGAGCCCGTCACCATGTACCTGCGCAAGTCGGGTGCCGGTGACGTCACCGCCGCGGACATCGCCCCACCGGCCGGTGTCGAGGTCCACAACCCCGACCTGAAGATCGCCACCCTCTCCGACAACGGCAAGCTCGAGCTCGAGCTCGTCGTGGAGCGCGGCCGCGGCTACGTCTCGGCCGTCCAGAACAAGGGCGCCGACAACGAGATCGGCCGCATCCCGGTCGACTCGATCTACAGCCCCGTGCTGAAGGTGACCTACAAGGTCGAGGCCACCCGTGTCGAGCAGCGCACCGACTTCGACAAGCTCGTCATCGACGTCGAGACCAAGCCGTCGATCCTGCCCCGCGACGCCATCGCGTCGGCCGGCAAGACGCTGGTCGAGCTCTTCGGCCTGGCCCGTGAGCTCAACGTCGAGGCCGAGGGCATCGACATCGGCCCGTCGCCCGTCGACGAGCAGCTCGCCGCCGACCTCGCCCTCCCGGTCGAGGACCTGCAGCTGACCGTCCGGTCCTACAACTGCCTCAAGCGCGAGGGCATCCACACCGTGGGTGAGCTCATCAGCCGCTCCGAGCAGGACCTGCTGGACATCCGCAACTTCGGCGCGAAGTCCATCGACGAGGTCAAGGCCAAGCTGCACGAGATGGGCCTGTCCCTCAAGGACAGCGCTCCCGGCTTCGACCCGTCCGCCGCCCTCGCCAACTACAGCGACGACGAGGACGACGACGAGAGCTTCGTCGAGGACGAGCAGTTCTGAGCTGATGGCGTGAGCGTGTCGCCTGTCGACGAGGGCCGCACGGGCGCTCGCTGCGCTCGGCTCGCGGGCCCTCGTCGACGCGGCTTCGCCGCGGGCGACACGCTGCCACGCCGCAGTTGTCTTCCGTAGGTCCTGCCTCCGCCTGGCGGCAAGACACGAGAGACGCAGCCGTCGGGTGGGGCCTGGCCCCGCCTGGCGGCAAGACAAGTGAAGAAGGACCGGGCAATCGCCCGGTTCCCACCTCCGGTACCTGACACGGCCGGACCTAGCACCCGGTACCTCGTACGGCCGGGCAGGAAAGAGAGAACGACATGCCCAAGCCCAAGAAGGGTCCCCGCCTCGGCGGCAGCCCGGCGCACCAGCGCCTCATCCTCGCGAACCTCGCCACCTCGCTCTTCGAGCACGGCCGGATCACGACGACCGAGGCCAAGGCCCGCACCCTGCGGCCCTACGCCGAGAAGCTGATCACCAAGGCCAAGAAGGCCCACGCCGGCGAGAACCCGCTGCACCAGCGCCGCGAGGTCCTCAAGGTCATCCGGGACAAGGGTGTCGTGCACACCCTCTTCACGGAGATCGCGCCGACCTTCGCCGACCGCCCGGGCGGCTACACCCGCATCACCAAGATCGGCAACCGTGCCGGTGACAACGCGCCCATGGCCGTCATCGAGCTGGTGACCGAGGCGTTCACCCCGTCCGCGCCCAAGGCTGCCCCGGCTGCTCCGGCCGCCGAGGTCACCAAGCCGGCCGTGGACGCCCCGGCCGAGGTCGAGGCCACCGACGAGACCGGCGAGGCCGAGGTCGTCGACACCTCCGCGACCGACGTCGAGACCGCCGAGGCGGAGACCACCGCCGAGGAGACCGAGGCTCCGGCCGAGGACGCCGACAAGGCCTGACGCCCCGCGTCACGTCGTACGACGGCCCGCCACCCCGCCGGGGTGGCGGGCCGTCGCCGTTCCCACGACTCCGCGGCAGGACGTCGAGAAGTCGGCTCGTGCGTGCTCCGTCCGTAGACTGGGGGCATGACGATCGACCTGGGGACGCCGCGCCTGCTCGAGGACAGTGAGCGTGAGGTGCTGCTCGCCGACCCCCGCGGCTACTGCGCCGGCGTCGACCGCGCGGTCGTGACCGTGGAGCAGGCGCTCGACCTCTACGGCGCCCCGGTCTACGTGCGCAAGCAGATCGTCCACAACAAGCACGTCGTCGCCAACCTCGAGTCGCGCGGCGCGATCTTCGTCGAGGAGCTCGACGAGGTCCCGCCCGGTGCGACCGTCGTCTTCTCCGCCCACGGCGTCTCGCCGGCCGTGCACCGGCAGGCCGAGGAGCGCGAGCTCAAGACCATCGACGCCACCTGCCCGCTGGTCACCAAGGTGCACCGCGAGGCCGTGCGCTTCGCCCGCGAGGGCTACACGATCCTGCTCATCGGCCACGCCGGCCACGAGGAGGTCGAGGGCACCGCTGGTGAGGCCCCCGAGCAGACCGTCCTCGTCGAGCACCCCGACGACGTCGACCGGCTCGAGTTCCCGGCCGACGCCAAGCTGGCGTGGCTCTCGCAGACCACGCTGAGCGTCGACGAGACGATGGAGACCGTCCGCCGGCTGCGCGCGAAGTTCCCGCAGCTCGAGGACCCGCCGAGCGACGACATCTGCTACGCCACCCAGAACCGCCAGGTCGCGGTCAAGGAGATCGGCGCCGCCGCCGACCTCGTCATCGTGGTGGGCTCCGCGAACTCGTCGAACTCCGTGCGTCTCGTCGAGGTCGCGCTCGAGGCCGGCGCCAAGGCGTCGTACCGCATCGACGACGTCTCCGAGCTCGACGAGTCCTGGCTCGAGGGCGTCCGCTCGGTCAGCGTCACCTCCGGCGCCTCGGTGCCCGACCACCTCGTCCAGGAGGTGCTGGGCTACCTCGCCGAGCGCGGCTACCCCGACGCCCGGCCGGTGCAGACCGCCGAGGAGACCCTCGCGTTCTCGCTCCCCAAGGAGCTGCACCGCGACCTCAAGGCCGCCGGCCGCGCCTGAGCCATGGCCCGCTACCTCGACGTCCACCCGGACAACCCGCAGCCGCGGCTGCTCGGCCAGATCGTCGACGCGCTCAACGACGACGCCCTCATCGCCTACCCCACCGACTCCGGCTACGCGCTCGGCTGCCGCATCGGCAACCGCGACGGCCGCGACCGGATCCTGCGGATCCGCGGACTCGACGACAAGCACCACTTCACCCTGCTCTGCAAGGACTTCTCCCAGCTCGGGCAGATGGTCCACGTCGAGAACTCCGCGTTCCGCGCCATCCGCGCCGCGACCCCCGGGCCCTACACCTTCATCCTGCCCGCGATGCCCGACGTGCCCCGCCGCCTGATGCACCCCAAGAAGCGCACCGTCGGCGTCCGCATCCCCGACCACACCTTCGTCCAGGCCCTCCTCGCCGAGCACGGCGAGCCCCTGCTGAGCTCCACCCTGATCCTCCCCGGCGAGACCGAGCCGCGGACCATGGGCTGGGAGGTCAAGGAGGACCTCGACCACGACGTCGACGTCGTCGTCGAGGCCGGGGAGACCCCGGCCGAGCCGACCACCGTCGTCGACTGGTCCGACGGCGCCCCCGAGGTCATCCGACGCGGAGCCGGCGACCCCGACCGCTTTTGATGGCGCGAGCGCGTCGCCGACTGGCTTGGTGGCGCGAGCGCGTCGCCTGTCGACGGCTGCGCGCAGGCACTCGCTCCGCTCGGCCCACGCTTGCCGCCGACGCGCCTTCGGCGCGGGCGCCGCGCTGCCGCGCGCGCGGTTGCCTTTCGTAGGTCCAGCCTCCGTCTGGCGGCAAGACCGGCGTAGGTGGTCCGAGCGTTGCTCCCGGTGGTTGAGGTGCGAGGCCGCGGGCGCCGCGCTCGTGCCTGATTGCGCGAGCGCGTCGCCTGTCGAGGTCGGCGCGCGCGGTTGGCTTCGGGAGGTGGCACAGTCCGTCTGGCGGCAAGCCTTGGGTGCGCTTCGCCTGACTCCCGGTGGTTGAGGTGTGAGGCCGCCCGCGGCCGAGCCTCGAAACCTCCGGGCCTGCGGGGCGGGCTGCGGTGAGCAGGGTCAGCGCGGGTGGGTGGTGAGGTACTGGCGGCGTACGGCGAGGAGGGCGAGGCAGGCGCCGTAGCCGAGGGCCAGGGCGATCCCGTGCGAGGAGAGGCCGGAGACGGTCGCCTGCACCACGCCGTCGCGCTCGTCGGCGACCGCACCAGGCTCGGCGATGGCGAGCAGCAGCACGACGGCCAGCATCGCCAGCGGCGGGAAGACGCCGACGGAGAAGAAGTCGCGGGGGCGGACGAGCAGCGCGAGGCCGACGCAGACCGTCGCGAAGACGAGGTCGTGGAACAGGCCGAGGCCGTCGGAGAGGACCAGGTCGACCACCGCCGCCGACATGATGAGCGCGCTCGCGAGGCGCAGCGCCCCGCCGGCGGGGCGGGTGCCGGCGTCCCAGAGCGTGGCGGGACGGGCGCGGACGGAGCTCACCCCTCCACGCTAGGACGTGAGGGCGCCCGACCAGCGGATTTCCCCGGCCGGGTCGGGTCGGTCGGGTCGGTTGGGTCAGTCGGCGAGGTCGACGACCACGGGGGCGTGGTCGGACGGCGCTCCCGGGAACACCGACGGGTCGCGCTCCTCGCGGTCGATGAACGCCCCGGTCACCCGCTCGGCGAAGGACGCGGAGCCGAGGACGAAGTCGATCTTGAGGCCGCGGTCGCGCTCGAAGCGCTGGCGGTAGTAGTCCCAGTAGGTGTAGCTCGGGGCGTGGTCGCGGGTCACCTCGGACCAGCCGCCGTCGAGGAACGCCTGGAAGGCGGCGCGCTCGGCGGGGGTGACGTGCGTGGAGTTCCTGAACTGCTTGACGTCGAAGACGTCGTCGTCGGTGGGGCAGATGTTCCAGTCGCCGACGAGCGCGGTGGGGGTGTCGAGCCACTCACCGGCGGCCTCGCGCAGGCGGGCGAGCCAGTCGAGCTTGTAGACGTAGTGCGGGTCGTCGGGCTTGCGCCCGTTCGGCACGTAGAGGCTCCACACCCGCACCCCGCCGCAGGTCGCACCGAGGGCACGCGCCTCGACCTCGGCGGTGTCGCCGTACCCCGGCTGGCCGGGGAAGCCGACGGTCACCTCCTCGAGGCCGACGCGGCTGATCAGCGCCACACCGTTCCACTGGTTGAGCCCGTGTGCCGCGACCTCGTAGCCGCGCGCCTGCAGGCCCATGAGGGGCAGCTGGTCCTCGCGTGCCTTCGTCTCCTGCACGGCGAGCACGTCGATGTCGTGCCGCTCGAGGAAGGCTTCCACGCGGCCGATCCGCGTGCGCAGGGAGTTCACGTTCCAGGTGGCCAGTCGCACCGGCCAACCCTAAGGTGCACGCATGGACCGCGTGCGGCGGGGACCCGGGCTGGCGGTTGTCGTCGCGCTCGTGGCCGGTGCGCTCGCCGGGGGTCTCGCGGGCGGCTTCCCCGACCTCCACGTCTACCGGTACGGCGGCGACACGGTCCTGCACGGCGGCGGGCTCTACGACGCCGACGACCCGGTGACCGGCTACCCGTTCACCTACCCTCCCTTCGCGGCGCTACTGATGGTGCCGCTGGCCGTGGTGCCCGGCTGGGTGGCGGCCGCAGCGTGGACCGGGACGTCGACGGCAGCCCTGGTCGCCGCGGTGGCCCTCGTGCTGCGGGCGCAGGACCGGCCGGTGCCGGCGTGGTTGCTCGTCGGGACCGGTGTGGCCGCGCTGGGCCTGGAGCCGGTGTGGCAGACGCTGTCGTTCGGGCAGGTGAACCTGCTGCTGGTGCTGGCGTTGCTCGTCGACCTGCTCGGCCCGCGGCGGAGGTGGTCAGGCGTGCTGGTCGGGGTGGCGGCGGGCATCAAGCTCACCCCGCTCGTCCTCGTCGTGCTGCTCGTCCTGGTCGGCCGGCGCACCGACGCCGGGCGCGCGGTGGCGACGTTCGCGGTGACGGTGGCGCTCGGGTTCGTCGCGCTGCCGGGACCCGCGGCGTCGTACTGGACGGACGGACTGCTGGAGGCGCGCCGGGTCGGTCCACCGGCCCTGGCGCACAACCAGTCCGTCCACGGGGCGCTGACCCGCGTCCTCGGCGAGCCCGCCCCGGTGTGGCTGTGGCTGCTCGTCGCCGGCCCGGTCGCGCTCGCCGTGCTCGCCGTCGCGGTGCGGCGCTGGCGTGACGGCGACGAGCTGCTCGCGGCCTGCCTCGCCGGCATCGCCATGCTCGTCGCGTCGCCGGTGTCGTGGTCGCACCACTGGGTGTGGGCGGTGCCGCTGGCGCTCGTGCTGTGGGGGCGCTCCCGGCTCGCAGCGCTCGCGTGGACGGCGGTGTTCGTGGCCCGGCCGTTCACCTGGCCGCCCTGGGCGGAGGGCCGGGAGTACGACTGGCGCTGGTTCGAGCACCTGCCCGGCAACGCCTACCTGCTCGCCGGCCTCGCGCTCACGGTCGCAGCGGCGGTGCCAGGTGCCGTCAGCGGGCGAACGCGGCGAGGAACCGGTCCCGGACCTGGTCCATCCGCCACACCGGGGCGTCCGGGTCCGGGTGGATCCCCGGCTGCCAGCCCCAGCCCTCGATCCGACGGATCACCTCGGGGTCCTGGGCGAGCACGGTGACCGGCACGTCCCGGCCGGGGGAGGGGCCGCTGACGAACGAGTGCGGCTGGTGGTCGCCGACGACGATGACGACGCGGTCGGGGTCGGGCCAGGTCGTGAGGAAGGACAGCAGGGTGCGCCACGTGTAGCGCACGGACGTGGCGTAGTTGCGCTGCACCGCCTCGGGCTCGTCGTCGCCGTCGACCGCCTCCGCGCCGCGCTCCGGCATGCCGTCGAAGACCGAACCGTCACCGACCTGCGGCCACGGCACCAGCTCGGGCACGGGCGCCCAGGGGTGGTGGCTCGAGACGAGGTCGACCTCGGCGAACACCGGTGCCCGGTCGGCCGGGGCCAGCTCGGCGCGGCGCAGGTGGTCCAGCGTGTACTGGTCCGGCATCGAGGCGTAGCCGAACTCCGGCCCGCGGTAGCCGACGTTCCGCGAGTCGTGGAGCGCGTCGAAGCCGTAGTACGCCGCTCCCTCGGGCCAGTCGCGGGTGTTGGCCGGCACCGCGAACACCGTGCGCCACCCCGCGTCCGCGAACGCGCTGGTGAGGCTGACCCGGTTGCTGTCGAGGAGCTGGGCGTAGCGCTGCTCGCTGTCCGCCCACGCACCCGACTGCAGGGTGCCGTGCGCCAGCCAGCTCGCGGCGCCGAAGGTCGGCGAGGTGAGGAAGGCGCTGCGGGAGTGGTAGCCGGCGGCGGCCAGCTGCCGGTCGCCGCGCTCGAGGACGTCCACCACGGACGGGGCGAACCAACTGTCCTCCAGCGCGACCCGGCCGTAGCTCTCGAACCACACGAGCAGCACGTCCTTGCCGCGCAGGCCGCGCAGCAGCTCGTCGCCGGGCACGCGGGCGTAGTCGTCGTCCTCGAGCACCCGGGTGAAGACGTAGGTGTCGTCGCGGTCGGCGCGCACCTGCTCGACGGTGTCGGCCAGCAGGCCGGCGGAGCCGGCAGCCGCCACCCCGCCGACGGGGCCACCGACGGCAGCACACACCGCCCACACCACGGCCAGCGCGGCGAGGCTGCGCCACGTGGTGCGCGGGTGCTCGGCCGCCGTCCGCGCCACCCGCACCGCGGCCCGGGTCAGGCCAGTCGCCAGCGCGGCGACGGCCGCAGCCAGGCCCACGGCAGCGAGCACGGCGGGCAGCGTGCCCTCGGTGTCGCGCAGCACCTCGAAGCCCTTCGGCAGGTAGGACCAGTCACCGAGCACGTGGAAGGACCGGTCGAGGTAGAGGTCGAAGCCCAGGCCCAGCCCGCGCAGCACCGCCAGGACGGTCGCCCCGACCCCCACCGCGCCCGCGAGCACGAGCCGGCCCCGGGCCGGCAGCAGCAGGGCGACGGCGAGCAGCACCAGCCCCTCCACCGGGACGCGTACGACGTCGGCGAGCCCCAGGCCGTCGACCACCCGCGGCGGGGCGAGCGCCACCCACAGCACCGCGACGGCGGCCAGCGTGACCAGGCGCGGCGGCGGCTCCGTCGTACCGGCGGGCAGCGGGGCGTCGGCCGGGTCACCGCGGTGCCGCCACTGCCACAGCACGTCGTGGCCGAACGACTCGACGAGCAGCAGCAGGGCGACCACGAGGGCGCTGCGGGCCGTGGAGTCCGGCAGCAGGCCGGACGCGGCGACCGCCAGCACGACGCCCTGCACCGCGGCGACGACCTTCGCCCAGTAGCGCGGCGGCGTCGGCCGCCGCAGCCAGGGCAGCGGTCGCTGCGCGAGGACGTAGGCGTAGCGCATCGCGCCGATCGCGAGCACCCACCAGCCCAGCAGCGGCGCGACGTGCACGCTGAGCGCCGCGATCAGGAACGCGTCGGTCTCCATGTCGAAGCGCGCGCCGAACGCGCTGGCGGTCGCGGTGCGGCGGGCGACCCAGCCGTCGACGGCGTCGAGCACCAGCGCGACCGCGGCGAGGGCGACCAGGACGGCCGTGAGCGTGGTGTCCAGCGGCTCGACGAGGCCGCGGACGGCGAGCACGGCGACCGCGACGGCGAGCACGGCCCGCGTCGCGGTCACCCAGTCCGCCGGGCCCGGCCCGGCGCGGCGCTGGTCCCGATCCATCGCACCTCCGCCCCGATAGTGTCGTACGTCACGAGGACGCGAAAGGAGTCCACGGTGGTCGTTCAGGCTCGGGCGTACTGGACCGCCGAACCCGGCCGGGGCGAGGTCCGCACCGTCGAGCTCCCGGACCCGGGGCACGGTGAGGTGCTGGTGCGCGCGCTGCGCTCGGGGATCAGCCGCGGCACCGAGACGATCGTCCACCAGGGCCGGGTGCCCGCCAGCCAGCGCGCGGTGATGCGCGCGCCCTTCCAGGAGGGCGACTTCCCGGGTCCGGTGAAGTACGGCTACCTCAGCGTCGGCGTCGTCGAGCGCGGGCCGGACGGGCTCGTCGGCCGCACCGTGTTCTGCCTGCACCCGCACCAGACCGCGTACGTCGTGCCGGCCGACGCCGTCGTGTCGGTGCCCGACGGCGTGCCGGCCGAGCGCGCCGTCCTGGCCGGCACCGTCGAGACCGCCCTCAACGCGCTGTGGGACGCACCACCGCTGCTCGGCGACCACGTCACCGTCATCGGTGCCGGGCTGGTCGGCTGCTGCGTCGCCCGGCTCGCCGCCGGGGTCCCGGGGGTACGGGTCACCCTCGTCGACACCGACCCGGCGCGGGCCGAGGTGGCCGCCGCGCTCGGCTGCTCGTTCGCCGCGCCCGGCGACGACCTCGGCCGCAGCGACCTCGTCGTGCACGCCAGCGCCACCGAGGCCGGTCTGCGCCGCGCGCTCGAGGTGGTGCAGCCGGAGGGCACGGTGCTCGACCTTTCCTGGTACGGCGACCGGCCGGTCGCCGTACCGCTGGGGGAGGCGTTCCACTCCGGCCGGCTCACCCTGCGCAGCAGCCAGGTCGGCGCGGTGTCACCCGCCCGCCGCGGCACGCGCACCCATCGCGACCGGCTCGCGCTCGCGCTGGAGCTGCTGCGGGACCCGGCGTTCGACGTGCTGCTCACCGGGTCCTCGCCCTTCGACGCGCTGCCCGCCGTGATCGCGAAGATCGCCGAGGGCGCGATGCCGGGCCTGTGCCACGTCATCGACTACCCGGCCGACCACCCCCACGAGAGCCAGGAGGACTGATGTTCCGGGTGACCGTCCGCGACCACATCATGATCGCGCACAGCCTGCAGGGGGAGGTGTTCGGTCCGGCGCAGCGGCTGCACGGCGCGACCTACGTCGTCGACGCGACCTTCGCCGGACCCGAGCTCGACGCCGACGGCATCCTCCTCGACATCGGTCGCGCCACCGAGGTGGTGCGCGGCGTGCTCGGCCGGCTGCACTACCGCAACCTCGACGACGAGGACGTGCTCGCCGGGCAGAACAGCTCCACCGAGGTGCTCGCTCGCTGGGTGGCCGACTCGCTTGCCGACCGGGCGACCGGCGGCGACCTCGGCCCCGGCGGCCGCAACCTCACCGGGATCGAGGTCACGCTGCACGAGTCGCACGTCGCTCGCGCCAGCTACGAGCGGACGCTGTGAGGCTGCACCTGCTGGTGCCCGACGGCATCGCCGATCCGCGTCGGCCCAGCGGCGGCAACACCTACGACCGCCGGCTCGCCGCTGGCCTCGGTGCTGCCGGGTGGCAGGTCGCGGAGCACCACGTCGGGCGGGTGCCGCTCGCCGACGCGCTGGCCGGGCTGCCCGACGGTGCCCTCGTGCTCGTCGACGGCCTCGTCGCCTCCACCACACCCGCGCTGGTGGCGGAGAGCGGTCGGCTGCGCACCGCCGTGCTGCTGCACATGCCGGGCTCGGGCCCGTGCGAGCCCGAGGTCCTGCGCGCCGTGCACGCCGTCGTGGTCCCCAGCCGCTGGGCCCGCGACCGGGTCACCGACCTCGGCGTCCCGGCCGGTCGCGTGCACGTCGCGGCGCCGGGCGTCGACCACGTCCCCGTCGTCGCGGGCTCGCCCGGCGGCACCCGCCTGCTCTGCGTCGGCCCGGTCACCCCCGCCAAGGGGTACGACGTCCTGCTGGCCGCACTCGCCGACCTGGTCGACCTCGCCCACCTGCCGTGGCGGTGCCGCTGGGTCGGGGCGCTCGACCTCGACCCCGGCTTCGTGGCCGACCTGCGCGCCGAGGCCGCGCGGCTCGGCATCGCCGACCGGGTCGAGCTCACCGGACCCGTCGCGGCGACCGGGCTCGACACCCTGCGTGCCGACACCGACCTGGTCGTCGCCCCGTCCCGGCGCGAGTCGTGGGGGATGGCGCTCGCCGAGGGCCTCGCCCGCGGCCTGCCCGCCGTCGCAACCGACGTCGGCGGCCACCCCGAGGCGCTCGGCTCGGTCGGGTCGGTCGACGACGAGCCGCCCGGGGCGCTCGTGCCTGCGGGGGACGCCGCTGCCCTCGCCGCCGAGCTGCGGTCGTGGCTCACCGACCCCGCCCTGCGCGACCGGTGGCGGTCCGCCGCGGCCCGGCGCCGCTCCGCGCTCGGGAGCTGGGCCGGGACCGTGGAGCAGGTGGCCGCTGCCCTCGATCCCGTCGCGCGGGGCGTCGTACCGACGGGGCGGGGGTAGCGGACGGATGAGGACCGGGCAGGTGACGGCGTGGGCGAGGATCCGGCTGGCGGTGGCCGTCGCGATCCTCGTCGTGATCGTCGTGCGCCTCGGCGCCGAGCCCTTCCTCGACGGGCTGCGGCACACCGATCCGCTCGCCCTGCTCGTCGCGCTCGTGGTCACCGCGATCACGACCGCCTGCTGCGCTCGCCGCTGGAGCGTCGTGGCTGCCGGCCTCGACGTGCACGTGCCCTTCGCGACCGCCTACCGCCGCTGCTACCGCTCCCAGCTCCTCAACGCGACCCTGCCCGGCGGGGTCGTCGGCGACGTGCACCGCGGCTACCGCCACGGCCGCGACACCGGCGAGCTGGGCCGTGGCCTCCGGTCGGTGGCGTGGGACCGCGCGAGCGGGCAGGCGGTGCAGGTCGCGATGGTGGCCGCCGTCGTACCCCTGCTGCCGGAACCGGTCCGCGGCTGGGTGCTCGCCGTGCTGGGCGCCGTCGTCCTCCTCGGCGCACTGCTCCTCTCCGCGGCCCGCCGCGAGGCCGTCGCTGCCCTCGGCCGCGGCTGGCCGGAGGTGCTCGTCCTGTCGGCGCTCGCCGCTGCCGGGCACGCCGTCGTGTTCCTGGTCGCCGCCCGCACCGCCGGCGTCGAGCTGTCGACCCCGCGCCTGCTCGCCCTCGCCCTCCTGGTCCTGCTCGCCTCCGCACTCCCCGTCAGCATCGCCGGCTGGGGGCCGCGGGAGGGCGCGGCGGCGTGGGCCTTCGGCGCCGCCGGACTGGGCGCCGCCACCGGCGTCGAGGTGGCCGTCGTCTACGGCGTCATGTCGCTGGTGGCGACGCTGCCGGGCATGCTGGTACGTGTGCCCGGTCCACCGGCCCCGTCGAGGACACGAAGGGAGGCCGCGCATGGGTGAACGGCCCTACGTCCTCCTGAGCTGCTCGGTCTCCCTCGACGGCTACCTGGACAGTGCGGGGGAGGGGCGCCTGCTGCTCTCCAACGATGCTGACTTCGACCGCGTCGACGAGGTGCGCGCCGGCTGCGACGCGATCCTCGTCGGCGCCGCCACCGTCCGCAACGACGACCCCCGCCTCCTCGTCCGTTCCGAGGAGCGCCGCCGCCGGCGGCTCGCCGACGGCCGCCCCGCTGGCCCGGTCAAGGTCACGCTCACCTCGCGCGGCGACCTCGACCCGGACGCCCGCTTCTTCACCCTCGGTGACGGCGAGAAGCTCGTCTACTGCCCCGACCCCACCGTCCCCGAGCTCGAGGACCGCGTCGGCTCCCGCGCCAAGGTCGTCTCCCTCGGCCCCGAGGTCCGGATGGCCGACCTCGTCACCGACCTCGGCACCCGCGGCGTACGCCGCCTCATGGTCGAGGGCGGCGGCACCGTGCACACCCAGTTCCTCACCGCCGGCATCGCCGACGAGCTCCACCTCGTCGTCGCCCCGCTCTTCGTCGGCGACTCCCGCGCCCGCCGCTTCGTCGGCGACGGCACCTTCCCCTGGTGCGAGCAGCACCGCGCCGAGCTCGTCGAGAGCCGGGCGATCGGGGATGTTGCGTTGCTGAGGTACGCCCTCTCCGACCGCTGCGTGCGCTAGGTCAGTCCGTTGGAAGGCTGGTGTTTGGCGGCCGCGCACCGTAGCCGGCCGGCCCCCGGCGTCAAGGACGTTGCTTCGCTCCGCCGCTACGCGGTCGCTTCGCGATCCTTGACCCCGGGGCCCTGCCGGTCGGCTGGTCGGCGCGGTTGTCGGCACGGACTGCGTCCGCGCCGCC
>NZ_JAER01000029.1 GCF_000519005.1 Nocardioides sp. J54
TGGACCCCCGACGTCTACCAGGGCGCCCCGACCGCGGTCACCGCCTTCATGGCCGCCGGCACCAAGGTCGCCGCCTTCGGCGCCCTCCTGCGGCTCCTCCACGTCGCCTTCGGCGGCGAGCGCTGGAGCTGGCAGCCGATGCTCTGGGTCATCGCGATCGCCTCGATGGTGCTCGGCGCCGCCCTGGCCGTCGTACAGAACGACGTCAAGCGGATGCTCGCCTACTCCTCCGTCGCCCACACCGGCTTCCTGCTCGTCGGCGTGCTCGGAGCCCAGGGCGCCAGCGAGCTCGCCGAGGGCCAGTACACCTCGCTCGAAGGCGTGCTCTTCTACCTCACCACCTACGGCTTCGCGACCGTCGCGGCCTTCGCGATGCTGACCCTGGTCCGCGACGCCGGCGGCGAGGCCACCCACTACGACCGCTGGGCCGGCCTGGGCCGGCGCTCGCCGCTGGTGGCCGGGACCTTCGCCTTCTTCCTGCTCTCGATGGCCGGCATCCCGCTGACCGCCGGGTTCATCGGCAAGTGGGCCGTCTTCACCTCGGCCATGTCGGCCGGCGCCTGGCCGATCGTGCTGATCGCGCTGGCCAGCAGCATCGTGGCGGCATGGGTCTACACCCGCCACATCCGGCTGATGTTCTTCACGCCCGAGGACGATCATGGCGCAGCGGCGGTGATCCGGCCGTCCCTGCTGACGAGCGGCACGATCGTGGTGTGCCTCGCTGCGACGCTCGTGCTGGGCGTCGTGCCGGGACCGGTGCTCGACCTGATCACGGCGGCGGGTGACTTCATCAGGTGACCGCCGGACCGGACCTCACCCTCGAGTCCACCCGCAGGGAGCGTGCCGCCCGGGCCGGTGAGCGCTGGGATGGGACTCTCCGACCGAAAGGCTCTCCGATGTCCGAAGCCTCGGGGCGTGCCCTGATCGTGCCGTCCGTCCTGCCCGCCGACCTCGCCCGGGTGGGCGAGGAGGTGTCCGCCCTCTGTGACGCCAGCGTCGACCGGATCCAGTGGGACGTGATGGACGGCGTCTTCGTGCCAAACCTGACCTTCGGCCCTGACCTGATCGCCGCGGCTGTGTCCGCGTCCCGGGTGCCCTTCGAGGCGCACCTCATGGTCGTCGAGCCGGACCGCCTGCTCCACCGGTACGTCGAGGCGGGCTGCGACCTGGTGATCGTCCACGCCGAGGCGTGCACCCACCTACACCGCACGCTGACCACGATCCGCGACCTCGGCGCTCGCAGCGGTGTCGCGCTGAACCCGCACTCGCCGGCCGACACGGTCGCCCACGTGCTCAGCGAGACCGACCTGGTGCTGGCGATGACCGTGAACCCGGGCTTCGGCGGCCAGGCCTACATCCCGTCCGTAGAGCACAAGGTGGCCCAGCTGCGCCGGATGATCGACGAGTCGGGGTACGAGATTGAGCTCGAGGTCGACGGCGGCATTACCGACACCACGATCGCCGGGGCGGCGGCTGCTGGCGCGGACGTGTTCATCTCCGGGTCCTGGCTGTTCAACCACGCCGCTGGGAAGGCCGCGGGCGTCGAGCTGCTGCGCCGCCTCGCCGACGAGGCCGCTCCGGCGCGATGACGGACGCCCCGGTCGAGACCGTCGTCTTCGACGTCGACGGCACCCTGGTCGACAGCGAGCGCGACGGCCACCGGGTGGCGTTCAACCGCGCCCTCGCCGAGCTCGGCCTCCCGGACCACTGGGACGTCGGGACCTACGGCGAGCTGCTCGCGATCGCCGGCGGCGCGCGGCGCCTGGCCCACTGGTTCGAGAGCCGGGGGAGGAGCGCCGGGGAGGCGCAGGAGCTGGCCGGCCGCGTGCACGCCCGCAAGACCGCGCTGATGGCCGGCATGGTCGCCGCGGGGGAGGTCCGGGCCCGGCCGGGCGCGGTCGCGCTGACCGACCTCCTCCGCGAGCACGGCACGACGATCGCGGTCGCCACGACCGGCACCCGGGCCTGGGTGGAGCCGCTGCTGGACCTCGCCTTCGGGCCGCGCTTCGAGGTGGTCGTCACCGGGACCGAGGTGCCGGAGCTCAAGCCCAGCCCGGCGGCGTACGTCGAGGCGCTGGCGCGGCTCGGCTGCGACCCGGCGCGGGCGGTGGCCGTCGAGGACTCGGAGAACGGGCTGCGGGCGGCGCTGGCCGCGGGCATGCGCTGCGTGGTGGTCCGCAACGACTACACCCGCGACCACGACACCGCGGGGGCGTCGCTCGTCGTCGACGCGCTGGACGCCCCCGCACTCGTGGACTGGTTCCGGGCGCGGCTGGGTCTCAGCCGGCGCGGACCCGGTCCCGTCGCTCCATGAGGCGCCACAGCATCGGGGTGAAGATGAGCTGCATCGCCAGGTCCATCTTTCCGCCGGGGCACACGATCGTGTTCGGGCGGGACATGAAGGAGTCGTGGAGCATCGAGAGCAGATAGGGGAAGTCGATGCCGCGAGGGTCCTTGAACCGGATCACCAGCATCGACTCGTCGGGCGTCGGGATGGTGCGCGCGATGAACGGGTTCGACGTGTCCACGACGGGCACCCGCTGGAAGTTCACGTCGGTGCGCGAGAACTGCGGGCAGATGTAGGTCACGTAGTCGTGCATCCGGCGCAGGATGGTCTCGGTGACCGCCTCGGTGGAGTAGCCCCGCCTCGCCTTGTCCCGCTGGATCTTCTGGATCCACTCCAGGTTGATCACCGGCACCACGCCGATCAGCAGGTCGACGTGCCGGGCGACGTCCACGTCGTCGGTGGCGACGCCGCCGTGCAGGCCCTCGTAGAACAGCAGGTCGGTGTCGTCCGGCAGCGCCTCCCACGCGGTGAAGGTGCCGGGCTCCTGGCCGTAGGGCTCGGCCTCGCCCTCGTCGTGGAGGTACTTGCGGACCTTGCCGGTGCCCCCATCGCCGTACTCGCGGAAGAGCTCCTCGAGCTCGCCGAAGAGGTTGGCCTCCGGGCCGAAGTGGCTGAAGGTGTGATTCTGGTCGGCGATGGCCTGCTCCATCTCCTCCTTCATCCCCATCCGGTCGAAGCGGTGGAAGCTGTCGCCCTCGACGAACGCGGCCGAGACCTGCTCGCGCCGGAAGATCTGCTCGAAGGTCCGCATCACGGAGGTGGTGCCGGCGCCGGAGGAGCCGGTGATCGCGACGATCGGGTGACGTGTCGACATGGCGGCCTCCTCAGGTCGCCGCGCGGTAGAGGCCGCGCAGGCCGTAGAGCGGGTAGCTGATGTCGTCGGCGTCGTTCGGCTCCTCGTGGTAGCGCACGATCCGCTCGACCTCCTCGCGACAGCCGAAGATGAACCCCACCCGCTGGTGCAGGTCGGTGGGCTCGATGTCGAGGATCCGGGTGCGCCCGGTCGAGGCGAGCCCGCCCGCGTGCTCGATCAGGAAGGCGATCGGGTTGGCCTCGTAGAGCAGCCGCAGCCGCCCTTGGACGTCGGGGTTGCGGGTGTCGCGCGGGTAGAGGAACACCCCGCCGCGGGTCAGGATGCGGTGCGTCTCGGCGACCAGCGACGCGACCCAGCGCATGTTGAAGTCCTTGCGCCGCGGTCCGGCGACGCCGGCGAGGCACTCGTCAATGTAGCGGCCGACGGGCCGCTCCCAGAACCGCCGGTTGGAGCTGTTGACCGCGAACTCCGAGGTGGTGGCCGGCAGCGTGATGTCGGGGTGGGTCAGGATGAACTCGCCCAGGTCCGGGTCGAGGGTGAAGCCGTGCACGCCGCGGCCGACCGACAGGACCAGCAGCGTCGAGGGACCGTAGATGGCGTAGCCGGCGGCGACCTGCCGGGAGCCGGGCTGGAGGAAGTCGGCGGTGGCCGCGTCGACCCCGGGGGTCGGGGCGCGGAGGATCGAGAAGATGCTGCCGACGGAGACGTTGACGTCGATGTTCGACGAGCCGTCGAGCGGGTCGAAGGCGAGCAGGTACTTGCCCCGTGGGTACGCCGAGGGGATCGGGTACGGCTCCTCGAGCTCCTCCGACGCCATCCCGGCGACCTGGCCGCCCCACTCGGTGGTCCGGAGGAAGATCCCGTTCGCGACGACGTCCAGCTTCTGCTGCTGCTCGCCCTGCACGTTCACGGCGTCGGCCTTCCCGAGCACCCCGGTGAGCGCGCCCGAGGCGATGCGGCGGGAGATCGCCTTGCACGCCAGCGCGACGTCGAGGATCAGTGCGTTGAGCTCGCCGCTGGATCCGGGGTGGCGGCGCCGTTCCTCGATGAGGAACCTGGCCAAGGTCGAACGGTCGGTGATCATCCGCGTCGCCCCTCCTGTGGTGGTTGCTGTGGAGGACGAGCGAACCAGCGGGAGCGGGGCGGCCACATCCAGCGCAGGGGTGAGCAGGTGGGTGACGGTTCCGGCGCGATCCGGGCGACGGTACGACGGGCCTGGGGCGGTGCGCGGGCGAGGTCACCCGTGCGGTCCACCCGCCGGGGTGAGCCCCGGCCGGCCCGAGCGGGCCTAGCATCGGCTCCTCGTGAGGCTTCGACGCTCCCTGCCCAAGGCGGCCCTGCTGGCCGGCTACGACGGGCTCATCTGCGACCTCGACGGGGTGGTCCACCGCGGCGGGGTCGCCGTGCCGGCGGCGGTCGGCACCCTCAACAGCGCGCTGCGTGCCCGCCGGCGGCTGACCTTCGCGACCAACAACGCGTCCCACCCGCCCGAGGCGGTGGCCGACCACCTGCGCTCCCTCGGGCTCGAGCGGTCGGGCTGGTCGGTGGTGACCAGCGCGCAGGCCGCGGCGCACCACCTGCGCGACGCGCTCGGCACCGGTGCCCGGGTCGTGGCGGTGGGCGGTCCGGGGGTCACCGCGGCGCTGACCGCCGCCGGCCTGGTTCCGGTCCGCGTGGACGCCGCCGGTGCCTCCGCCGCCGGCGCCCTGGTCCAGGGCCTGGGGCCGGACGTGTCGTGGACCGAGCTGGCCGCGGCGTCCGTGCTGGTCCGCGAGGGGATGCCCTGGGTGGTGACCAACACCGACCTGCTACTGCCGGGAGCCCGCGGCCCGCTGCCCGGCAACGGGACCCTGGTCGAGGTGGTCAGGACCGCGAGCGGGGTCGAGCCGTCGGCGATGGGCAAGCCCGGACGGGTCATGTTCGAGCTCGCCCGTGGCGCGATGGGGACCTCGCGGCGTCGTACCCTCGTGTGCGGGGACCGGCTCGACACCGACATCGCCGGCGCGGTGGCCGCCGGCCTCGACTCGGTCCTCGTCCTGTCCGGCGTCTCCTCGCTGCGCGACCTGGCCCTGGCCGCTCCGGCCCAGCGGCCGCGCTTCGCCGCCCCTGACCTCGGCGGTCTGCTGGCGGTGCCGCACCCGCTGCTCCCGGGCCGCTCCGGCCTCGCCGTGGTCTCCCGAGGCGGGCTGCCCGAGCCGGTGCCGTCGGCGGATCCCCAGCGCCGGCTTGCCTCGGTCGTCGCCCTCGCCTGGTGGGTGCTGGACGCCGGTGGCGAGCTGTGCCGCGACCCGGACGCGTGGGAGGAGCTTGAGCGCCGGGTCAGCCCGCCTCGCGCGGCGTCAGCGGCTGGATGACCCGGCCCTCGAACTCGTCCCACACGCGGTCGGCGCGGCTGGCGACCGTGCGCACGACCTTGCCGGCGACGCCGCTGTGCGGCAGGTGCGGGTGCGGCCGGGTGGGGGAGCGGCGCGCGGCGAGCGCCAGTCGGTCGCCGAGCCGGTGCGACTCGACCTCGGAGAGTCGCTCCGAGACCCGCGCGACCAGGTCGCGCTCGAGCTCGGCGACGGACTCGAGGTCGGTGCGCACCATCGTCCACACCTGCTCCCAGGCGCGGCCGACGTTCTGGGCCTGGCCGTACTGCTTGGCCTTCGCGATCACCAGCGCCCGCTCCAGGCGCTTCGCGGAGCGGAGGTACTCCCGGGCCAGCGAGCGGGCCTCCGGGTCGTGTTTGCGGGCGGCGGGGAGCACGATGTCGGCCACGGCGGCGAGGTGCTGCGTGGTCGCGACGAGGAAGTCGTCGGTGCAGGCCCTCCGGTCGCCCGGGCGCTGGCCCGGCAGCCGCGACACGGCCTGGCCGAGCCGGTCCTGCAGGGTGCTCAGGTGGTCTTCGATGGTGGTGCGCAGTGTCGTCATCGGTGCTCCTCGGCGAGAGAGACGATCGGGTCTGCCTGAAGCCTGCGCCGCCGATTCACAAAGGCACAAGGATGGGAATCGGCTCCCCCGTCGCCCTCACCCGCGGGGGTGAGGGGCATCCCCCGGGCGCGGGCGCACGCCGCCCGGCACCCGGGTACGACGGGCTCAGGGACGCGCGAGCGCCGGCACCAGGGCGCGGTGGACCGCGTCGCACGCGGCCGCCAGCCGCTGGTGGGCGCGGGCCGCGCCGCCGGTGGTCCACCCGTCGAGCGCGGGCTCGAGCAGGGCGCGGCCGAGCGCGAAGCCCAGCGCCCGCTGCTCGCCGTGGGCCTGCGCCAGGGCGGCGAGGGCGGCCAGCTGGTCGCTGACCGCGGACACCCTGTGGCCGGCGGAGAGGAACCACACCGCCGGCACCTCCGCGGGCACCGCCTCGTCGAGCACCTCGAGGGTGTGTTGGGCCACCGCGGTGGCCGCGATCGTGTGGCCCGCCCGCGGGCCCGGCGCCGAGAGCGGCAGCCGCAGGATCAGCCGGGCCGGGTCGCAGCGCACCTCGGCCGCCGCACGGAAGACCGCCTGGACCGCGTTGACGGTGACGGCCCGGGTGACGCCGACCGCGCTGCCCGGCATCGCCGGCAGGGCGACGGTGACCACCGGGACCAGCCCGGCCTGCTGGGCCAGTGCCGCCGCGGCGGCCACCGCCGGAGCGTCGACATGGGCCTCGCCGCGGGGGAACTCGCCCGGACGGCGGTTCGCGCGGACCTCGACGAAGCTCGCCCCGACCGCCCGGGCGGCGTCGAGCGAGCGCCCGATGTCCCCGGTGCCGCGCCCGAGGGCGAGGTGTACGCCGAGCGCGGTGCCGTCGCCCGCCGGTGGGGCCACCGGCGGGCGGAGCTGCTCGGTGTAGCCGGCGGAGAGCAGCACGCCGCCGAGCGACGCGCTCGGCCCCGGCGGGTGCACAGCGAACTCCACGAGATCGAGGGCCGCCTCCCCGCACAGCCCGCGATCGCGCAGTGCCATGTCGGCGTAGTCATCGAGGACGAGGACGCCGAAGCCCGGCCGGGCCAACGCTCCGAGGGTGAGGTCGAGGCGGGCCATGCCGGGAACCTACGAGCGCGCCCGCCCGGTATCCTCGCCCGGCGAGGGGGGAAGAGGGGTGGATCGCCTCGCCCCCGCCTCCCCGGCAGCGCGTGGGATCAGGCGGGCAGTGCGGTCAGCAGCGGGTCGAAGGCCGCGCGGCAGCGCACCGAGGCGTCGCTCGCCGCGACCACCAGCGCCGCGTCCTCGGTCCGGTTGTGGAGGTCGATCGCCCCGCTGTCCGGACCGTCGCGGTGGGCGTTGAGGAAGTCGTAGAGCATCCAGTCCAGCGCACACGCGGCCGCAAGGCGGTCGGCCTCCGGCAGGTCGGCGGCCGCGATCGTCGCCCGCAGTGCCGCCCGGTGCTCCTCCACCGCCGCCTCCTTGTTCACCCCGGAGCTGTCGTGCAGGAGCATGCCGAGGGTCGCCGGGAGGCGGCGCCCGTCGGTCGTCCGCACCACCCAGCGGGCGCCGGTCCAGGGCCGCTCCGGGTCGGCGACCACCAGGTCGCCGTACCCGCCGACGACGCCGAGGGTCGGGTCGTCGAGGGTGCCCTCGAGCGGGGCCGGGCCGAGCAGCCCGATCGGCTGGCGGGCCAGCACGCTGACCAGGGTCGCGGTGCCTACGATCTGGCCCGCCCGGACGTCGATCCGGCCGGCGCTGACGGCCACCGCGGCAGCGTACTCGTGGCACAGCCGGTCCAGGGACCGGTGCAGCTCGCGCAGCGCCCGCTGCTCGCCGGGGTCCGGGCGTCGGCCGCCCCCGAGCACCTCGCCGAGCCGGCCGGTCGCGATGATCAGCGCGTCGTCGAGGGCCTCGAGGTGGGTGGGCAGAAGGCGGTCGGGCTCGTCGTCGACCGCGACCAGGTCGGGCAGCGAGATCGGGGCACCGGCACTGGTGGCCCAGTAGAAGCCGGCCTGTCCCTCGTCCTGGACGATGCGCGGGCGTGCCACGGGCGTCAGGCCCCGCTCGTCGCCGGCTGGCTCCGGGCGGCGTCGATCCAGCGGGTCCACTGCTCGAGGCCCTCGCCTGAGCGGGCGCTCAGCTCGATCACCTCGGCGCCGGGGTTGACCGTGGCCAGGTTGGCACGGAACAGGTCGAGGTCGAAGTCGAGGTGGGGGAGCAGGTCCAGCTTGTTGACCAGCACCACGTCGACCGCGCGGAACATGACGGGGTACTTGAGCGGCTTCTCCTCGCCCTCGGTGATCGCGTAGATCATCACCGAGCGGTGCGCGCCCACGTCGAACTCGGCCGGGCAGACCAGGTTGCCGACGTTCTCGACGAACAGCACGTCGAGGCCGTCGAGGTCGAGCCGGCCGAGCGCGTCGGCGACCATCGGCGCGTCCAGGTGGCACTCGCCCCCGAACCCGTCGGCGGTGTTGAGCAGCGAGACCCGCGCCCCGGCGGCGGCCAGGCGGTCGGCGTCGATGCTGGTCTCGATGTCGCCCTCGATGACGCCCACCCGCTCGGGCGCGGGCAGCGTGCGCAGGGTGCGCTCGAGCAGCGTGGTCTTCCCGGCGCCCGGCGAGGACATCAGGTTGATGGTGAGGACCCCGGCGTCGTCGAGCACCCTGCGGTTCTCGGCGGCCCGGCGGTCGTTCTCGTCGAAGATCCGCTCGAGCACCACGATCCGGTCGGCCCCGGTCTCGTAGCCGGAGTGGTCGCCGAGGTGCTCGTCGTGCGGGTGGTCGTGGTCGTGCCCGTGACCATGTCCGTGACCGTGCCCGGTCTCGTCGTCGTGGCGGTGGAAGCGTCCCATGGTGGTGCCCTCCTAGGAGACCGGCCGGCGGGCCGCCGGCGTCCGGTCGTCGAGGTCGATGGTGGTGATCAGGAACTCCTCGCCGCTGACGATGTCGAGCGCGGCGGCGCCGCAGTGCGCGCACACCAGCACGAGCACCTGCTCCACCTCGGTGTCGCGCCCGCAGGAGCGGCAGCTGCCGACGACGGACACCGACTCGACCACCAGCTGCGAGCCGGCCAGCGGGCCGTCGGCGCTGACCAGCCCCCAGCAGTAAGTGAGCGTGCCGGGGATGACCTGCCGCAGCTTGCCCACCTTGAGGTGGACGGCGGCCACCTTGCGGTCGCCCGCGGCCTTCTCGACGACCTGGTGGATGGTGCGGCACAGGGACAGTTCGTGCATGTTTCTCCTTCGGGCTGGTCAGCGCCGCAACGTCTGGGACGGCGACTCGCCGAACCGTTTGCGGTAGGCGGCCGAGAAGTTGCCGAGGTGGTTGAAGCCCCACCTCTCGGCGACCTCGGTGACAGTCACGCCGTCCCTGGGCAGGGCGTCGGCGAGCTGGTTGCGGGCGCGCTCCAGCCGGCGGTCGCGCACGTAGTTCATGGGGGTGGTGCGCAGGTCGTCGTGAAACGCCTGCTGGATCGAGCGCACGCTGCGGCCGGTGTGGAAAGCGATGTCGCGCAGCGTGATCGGGTCGGCGAGGTGCTCCTCGATGTAGTTCACCGCCGCGCGTACGGCGGCCCGGCCACCCGTGTGCGAGACGTCGGTGAGGTCGTGGTGCATGTTCGAGTCCTGCACCCACAGCAGCGAGGAGATGACCAGCTCCTCGAGCGGCCCGGCGCCGATGCCCTGCTGGATCAGCGAATCGGGGGTCATCACCTCGCTGGAGAGCAGCTGGATCGCGCCGTGCCAGCGCACCGCGGGGTCGGTGGTCAGCAGCATCTCGGGCGCGAAACGGACCGGCCGGTCGACGCTGCGGCCCAGCATCCGGGCCAGCTGGCGCAGCAGGGCCGGCACCTCGATCCGCACGATCAGCAGCGGCGTGTCGAAGGACAGCTCGAGCCTGAGGTTGGTGCGCGGGTTCACCACGATCGCCTGGTAGGTCAGGCCGGTGACCGGCGTGCCGTCGTACTTGCACTCCATGAGGCCGGTGGTGGGCATCAGCACCGTGTAGTGGTCGCCGGTCGCGGCGAAGTCGAGGCGTGCGGCGTGGTGGTAGTCGAGGTGGGCCAGGGTCACGTCGCGCAGGCGGACCGCGTGCATCGAGGCCTGGAAGGGCTCGGTGGTCGTGCCGTCGAGGACGGCGAGGCGGTGCTGACCCAGCAGGTAGCCCGCGAGCGTCTCGGCCTCCTCTCGATCGCCGGTGCAGAAGATCTCGGCCCCGGCCAGCGCGGTCGGCACACCTCGTGACCGGATGCGGCGACGCACGGGCATCGTCGTCCGGGAGGTGTTGATGAAGCCGAGCTTCGCCAATCGGGTCATAAGCCCGAGTGTGGCCGAACCGAGCGGCCTTTGTGCGCTCTGGCGACCACAATTCTGCGCGAATTGGATAGTCAGTGCGCATCCCTGACATCTCGGGCTCCGCGCGGAGGAGAGTTGCGTTCATGCATCACAGGTCTGCGCGTTTTGGATTTCGCCTGCGCTGTTTCGATAGCAGGCGGCCGCGGCCGTTCCTATGGTGATGGGACGTTCATCACATCCGGCCGGGTTCACCGGCGGGACGACATCCCTCCGAGGAGCGCGCATGACCGCAGTACCGACGGTCCATCAGCAGGCCTCGCTCGACTCCCTGATGGAGCGCCTCGACGACCCGCAGGTGGCGGCGGCGCTGACGAACCTGCTCGACCACGCCGACCTGCTCGCCATCCTGATCGTGGGCCTCGACGGCCTGGTCGGGCGCAGCGAGACGATCGGCGCCGCCCTCGCCGAGGGCCTGAGCGACCTGCGCGGCATCGCGGGCAACGGTGACGGCGACGTGGTCGCCAGCCTCACGACGCTGTCCGCGGCGCTGCCGAAGCTGGTCCCGGTGATCACCGAGGTGATCGAGTCCGGCCTGGTCGACACCGTCATCGATTCGGGGATCACCGACCCCGCGATGATCACCGAGGTGTCGCGGATCGGCCGGGGCCTGACCGCCGGAGCTGCGGCCGCCAAGGACCAGCCGATCGAGGTCAACGGCATCTTCTCCGCCATGAAGCTGCTCAAGGACCCCGACATCCAGCGGGCGGTCAGCTACTTCGCTGCCGTCGCCAAGTCCATCGGCGTCGAACTCGGCAAGAGCTGACCCCAGAGAAAGGCAGAACACACCGATGTCCTCAGTCCTGTGGCTCCAGGGCGGTGCTTGCTCCGGCAACACCATGTCCTTCCTCAACGCGGAGGAGCCGAACGTCGTCGACCTCATCGTCGACTTCGGTCTCGAGCTCCTCTGGCACCCCTCCCTCGGCCTCGAGCTCGGCGCCAACGCCCAGAAGATCTTCTGGGACTGCGCGCGCGGTGACCGGCCGCTCGACATCTTCGTCTTCGAGGGCACCGTCATCGAGAAGGACGGGTACGACGTCTTCGCCGAGCGGCAGATGAAGGACTGGGTCACCGACCTGGCCAACGCCGCCTCGATCGTCGTCGCGATCGGCGACTGCGCCTGCTGGGGCGGCATCCCCGCGATGGAGCCCAACCCGTCGCAGTCGACCGGCCTGCAGTTCCACAAGCGCGACAAGGGCGGCTTCCTCGGCCCGGACTGGAAGTCGAAGGCCGGCCTGCCGGTCATCAACATCCCCGGCTGCCCGTCGCACCCGGACTGGATCACCCAGATCATCGTCGCGCTCGCGACCGGCCGCACCGCCGACATCGCGCTCGACGACCTGCACCGGCCGCAGACCTTCTTCAAGACCTTCACCCAGACCGGCTGCACCCGCGTGCAGTTCTTCGACTACAAGCAGTCGACGGTCAGCTTCGGCGAGGGCACCCGCACCGGCTGCCTCTTCTACGAGTTCGGCTGCCGCGGCCCGATGACCCACAGCCCGTGCAACCGGATCCTGTGGAACCGGCAGTCGAGCAAGACCCGCGCCGGCATGCCCTGCCTGGGCTGCACCGAGCCCGAGTTCCCGTTCTTCGACCTCAACAAGGGGACGGTCTTCAAGACGCAGAAGATCTCGGGAGTCATCCCCAAGGAGGTGCCGGAGGGCGCCGACCACCTCACCTACATGGCCCAGGCCTCCGCCGCCCGGATCGCTGCACCGCAGTGGTCCAAGGAAGACATGTTCGTCGTCTGACGCCCGGATCTGACACAGAGAAGAGACGCTCCACATGACCAGCACCGACCTTTTCGTCAGCCCCCTCGGCCGGGTCGAGGGCGACCTCGACGTCCGCGTCACGATCACCGACGGCGTCGTCACCGACGCCTGGACCGAGGCCGCGATGTTCCGCGGCTTCGAGATGATCCTCAAGGGCAAGGATCCGCAGGCGGGCCTCATCGTGACGCCGCGCATCTGCGGCATCTGCGGCGGCAGCCACCTCTACAAGGCCTGCTACGCCCTCGACACGGCGTGGAAGACCCACGTCCCGGAGAACGCCACCCTGGTGCGCAACATCGCCCAGGCGTGCGAGACCCTCCAGTCGATCCCGCGCTACTTCTACGCGCTGTTCGCGATCGACCTCGTCAACAAGAACTACGCCAAGTCCAAGCTGTACGACGAGTGCGTGCGCCGCTTCGCGCCGTACGTCGGCACGGCGTACCAGAAGGGCGTCGTCCTCTCGAACAAGCCGGTCGAGGTCTACGCGCTGTTCGGCGGCCAGTGGCCGCACAGCTCGTTCATGGTCCCCGGCGGCGTGATGAGCGCGCCCTCGCTGGCCGACATCACCCGGGCCACCGCGATCCTCAACCACTGGAAGGACAACTGGCTCGAGGCCGAGTGGCTCGGCTGCTCGATCGACCGGTGGCTCGAGATCAAGACCTGGGAGGACATGCTCGAGTGGGTCGAGGAGAACGAGTCGCAGTACAACTCCGACTGCGGCTTCTTCATCCGCTACTGCCTCGACGTGGGCCTGCACAAGTACGGCGGCGGGGTCGGCAACTACATCGCCCCCGGCACCTACTTCGAGCCCTCGCTCTACGACCACCCGACGTCGGAGGGCCGCAACGCGGCGCTGATCGGCCGTTCGGGCGTCTACGTCGGCGGCAAGCACTTCGAGTACGACCACCTGCGGGTCTCCGAGGACGTCTCGCACTCGTACTTCAAGGGGGACCGGCCGCTGCACCCGTGGGAGGGCGAGACGATCCCGCTCGACGTCGAGGAGGCGCGCAAGGCCGGCAAGTACTCCTGGGCGAAGTCGCCGCGCTACGACGTGCCGGACCTCGGCCGGATCCCGCTCGAGGCCGGCCCGCTGGCCCGCCGCATGGCCGCCGGCAACCCGGACCGCGCGGAGCACCAGGACTACGACCCGCTGTTCATCGACATGATGGCCAAGCTCGGCCCGTCGGTCTTCGTGCGCCAGATGGCCCGCATGCACGAGGGGCCGAAGTACTTCAAGTGGGTCATGGACTGGCTGTCGCGGATCGACCTCCACGGCTCGTTCTACACCAAGCCCGAGGAGCCGCAGTCCGGCAAGGGCTTCGGTGCCACGGAGGCAGCCCGCGGTGCGCTCCAGGACTGGATCGTCATCGAGGACGGCAAGATCGAGAACTACCAGGTCGTCACGCCGACGGCCTGGAACATCGGTCCGCGGGACTCGAACTCGACCAACGGCCCGATCGAGTCGGCGCTGATCGGCTCGCCGATCGTCGACATCGAAGACCCGGTCGAGCTCGGCCACGTCGCCCGCTCGTTCGACTCCTGCCTGGTCTGCACCGTCCACGCGTACGACGGCAAGACCGGCCGCGAGCTGAACAAGTTCGTCGTCAACGGGATGGTCTGAGCCGGGCGGCTGACACGATGACCGACGTGCTGCCCCACGAGCTGCTGAGCGACGAGTTCGCCCCGCCGCCGTGCGAGCTGCTGGTGATGGGCTGTGGCAACATCCTGCGCGGCGACGACGCGCTGGGGCCGCGGCTCATCCGCCGGCTGTTCGCCGAGGGCGTGCCGCAAGGAGTGCGGCTCGTCGACGGGGGCACGGCGGGGATGGACGTCGCCTTCCAGATGCAGGGAGCAGCACGCGTCGTCATCGTCGACGCGGCGATGACCGGCAACCCCCCGGGCACCCTCTACCGGGTGCCCGGGGAGGAGCTGGCCGAGCTGCCGCCGGCATCGGGGCTGCACACCCACTCGTTCCGCTGGGACCACGCCCTGGCGTTCGGGCGCTGGCTGCTCGGGCCGAAGTGCCCGACGGACGTGACGGTGCTGCTGGTCGAGGTCAAGGACGTCGCACCCGGCGAGGACCTCTCGCCGGAGGCGATGCGGGGCCTGGAGGACGTGGTCGCGCTGCTGCGCGCGGAGTTCTTCCCCGCGCCGGAGGCGGACAGCGTCGAGGTGACGGCCGACGGCTACCTGCACCTGGGCGCGGAGCTGGTGGAGCGCTACTTCCCGTCGGGGGTGGTGGGCGCGCTGCGCGACGGGGAGGGCATCTACCTGGTGCCGATCCGCAGCCAGGCCAACGGTGGCCACCTGCTCAAGCAGCGCAACGCACGGGGCGACCGGTCGCTGCTGCTGCGCGAGATCTTCGACAGGGATCCCGTTCCGGGCCCGAAGCGCGTTGACTGGGACGTGCAACGCGGGGCCCTGGCGGTGCGGTTCGACTGATCCGGTCCCGTCCCCGCGGCGGAGGAGGCGCGCGATGGACGAGGAGCCGGCCCACCGACGAGACACGGAACCGACGGAGGAGGAGAAGGCAAGGGCACGCAAGGAGTGGCGCACGCAGGCGCCGAGCGGTCGGCACGAGGCCTACGCGGTCGAGACCGTCGTCGTCCCCGAGAGGGGGCAGTGGGCGGTCGACGTCGTGGTCGTCTTCGAGGACGAGGTCGTCCGCCACCGCATCGACACCTACCGCACCGAACGACTGGCACGGATCAGTGCCGACCTGATCAGGCGGACCGCGCTCCGGGAGCTCCCGGGCGGTCCCATCAACGGATGACCCGGCACCACGCCGGGGCACGACATGGAAGGGCGAGTTCCATGGGCGAAGGCCTCAGCGACCTCCCGCGACCCCAACCGCTCGGGGTGTTCCCGCTCCCGGCGGGCTACCTCCTGATCCCTGCCAGCGACGATCCCGCCGTCGACGAGGCCCGTACGACGATGCTGGCGGGCCGCCTCCCCACGACCTGGCCCGATGCCCTGGCCGCCCACCGGCTGGCCCACGCCGGCGACCTCGACGGCGCGCTGGCAGCCGTGGGCGACGACGGGGCCGGCACGTTCAACCGCTACGTGATCGACCCGACCGGGGTCGACCGCGCCGCCCTGCGCGCGTCCCTGCCCGCCGGGCTGGCGCCCCTCGTGGACGTGGTCGCCTATGCGTGCGGCCTCAGCGACGTCCCGCCCGGGGAGGGAGAGGCGACCGGCGAGGTGCTGGCCCTGGTGCGGGCCGCGCGGGCGACCTCCCTCCTCGAGGCGGGCGACGCGACCGGTGCGGTCGGCGTGCTGAACGACGCGGCGGAGGCGGCCGAGCCGGTCTCCGTCCCGCTCGCCGCGATCCTGCTCGGCAACGCCGCGGTGATTGCGCACGACCACAGCCTGCCCGACGCCGACCCGGTCAACGAGCTCGGTGCGGTCCTCAAGGTGCTGGAGGACGCCGACCTCCCGGTCGCCCGGGCCGAGCTGCACCTGCAGCGCGGGCTGTGCCTGCACGAGCTGGCGGCCGCCGGCCGGCGGCCGCTGACCGACGCGGTCGACGAGTACTACTCGGCGCTCCAGCTGGTCGGCCAGGCCAGCGCCCCGCACGTGTGGGCGAGCGCGAACCTCAACCTCGGCACGGCGTACCTGACGATGCCGATGGTCGAGGCCAGCGACCAGCTCCGCGCCGGCATCGCGATGCAGGCGCTGCGCGCCTCGCTCGAGGTGTTCACCCAGGAGGACTTCCCGCAGGAGTGGGCGAGCGCGCAGATGAACCTGGCCAACGCGCTGGTCTACACGCCCTCGACCCACCAGGGCGACAACATCGTCGAGGCCGTCGAGCGCTACGAGGAGGTGCTCGAGCTGCGCCAGCGGCAGGGTGACCCGCTCGGCCGGGCGCGGATCCTGGCCAACCAGGGCAATGCGCTGGCCCACCTCGGGGTGTTCGACCACGCGAAGTCCAAGCTGCACGAGGCCCGCTTCCTCTTCGAGGAGCAGGGCGACGTCGACGCGGTGATGGCCGTGCGCGGCGTGCTCGACGAGATCGCCCGCCAGGTGGTGCCCGGCAGCCAGGGACCGAAGTTCGGGGTCCCCCAGGGCGAGGAGGTGGAGCTGGTCCGCGAGCTCCGCGAGCAGGGGGTCGAGTCATGACGAGCCTGGCCGACCGGCCGGTCGCACCGGCGCCCGAGGACCGCGACGTCGAGGTCCTCGCCCAGGCGCTCGACGACGCGGTCGCCGCGCTCGCCGAGGTCACCGACCCCTCGGGCCAGCGCGTCGCGCAGGCGCTGCGCTCCTCGCTGGAGGACGTGCACCGGGCCGCCCTCGTCCACGTCGTACGACGCCTGCGGGACGACGCACGCGGCAAGGAGCTGCTGTTCGAGATCGTCGACGAGCCGGTCGTGCGGATGGTGCTGCTGATGCACGGCATCATCCGTCCCGACCCGATGACGCTCGCCCGGCAGGCCCTTGAGCAGGTCCGCCCCCAGCTGCAGTCCCACGGCGGCGACGTGGAGCTGGTCCGGATCGAGGGCGGCACCGCCTTCGTGCGCCTCTCGGGTGCGTGCAACGGCTGCTCGATGTCCGCGGTGACCATGCGCAACGGGGTCGAGGAGGCGCTCAAGGCCCAGGTGCCCGGCATCGAGGGAGTCGAGGTGCTGCCCAACGAGCCCGGCCCGACGCTGATCCCGCTCGGGGAGGTCGGCATCCGCACGGCCACGCCCGAGCGGGGCTGGGTGCGCAGCCTGCCGATCGGCGAGTTCACGCTCGACGCGATCACGGCCGTCGAGCTGGTCCCGGACGGCGCTCCGGCCGTCGACGCCATCGTGGTCAACGTGGGCGGCCAGCTGTCGGCGTACGTCAACGAGTGCGCGCACCTCGCGATGCCCCTCGACGACGCCGAGCTGGACACCAGCGACGGCTCGCTCACCTGCGCCCACCACGGCTACTGCTTCGACGCGCTGAGCGGCGAGTGCCGGACCTTCCCCGGTGCCCAGCTCGAGCAGCTGCCGCTGCGGGTCGAGGACGGCGAGGTCTGGATCAGGGTGTCGGCATGAGGGTGTCGGCATGAAGGTCCGGGTGATCCCGACGGGCTCCGAGCACCTCGGTGCCCGGCTGGGCGTGGATCCGTTCGCCCCGGCGGGACCGGCGCCGGAGACCTACGGGAGCTGGCGGCCCGAGGTGGTCGTGGGGGCCACCTCGGCCGGTGGCCTGCTCCTGCCGCAGGCGGAGCCGACGGCGTCGTACGTCTACGCGCCGCGCGGGGTGTGGCTCGAGGACGAGCTCCTGGTGGTGGCCGACACGGGCAACCACCGGGTGCTGGTCTTCGACCGGATCCCGTCGACGGACGGCGAGCCGGCGGACGTCGTGCTCGGCCAGCCGGACGCGACGTCGGAGGGCCCGCAGGCGGGCGGCCGGGGACCCGACCAGGGCATGCACCTGCCGACCGGGCTGCTCCGCACGCCTGACGGTCGCTTCCTCGTCGCCGACGCCTGGAACCACCGGATCCTGGTCTGGGACCGGGTGCCGTCGGGGGACCGGGCGCCGGACCTGGTGCTCGGCCAGCCGTCGGCGAGCGACGTCGAGCCCAACCGCGGCGGCGCGCCGTCGGCGACGAGCTTCTACCAGCCGTTCGGGATCGCGCTGGTCGACGGACGCTTCTACGTCGCCGACACCTACAACCGCCGCGTGCTGGTGTGGGTGGACGGGGTGCCGACCGATCCCGACGTCCCCGCCGACATCGTGCTGGGCCAACCGGACCCCACCTCGCGCGGGGAGAACCGCGACGGTCCGGTGGCGCCCGACTCCTTCCGCTGGCCGCACATGGTCACCGGCAACGGCGGCGGCATCGTGGTCGCCGACGCCGGCAACCACCGGCTGCTCGGGTGGCATCGCCACCCCGACGGCGACGTGCCCGCCGACTACGTGCTGGGCCAGCCCGACATGGGCACCGGCGTCGAGTTCCCCTACCGGCCGCAGACCGGCACCGGCCTCCGCTTCCCGTACGCCGCCGTCCGCACCCCTGACGGGCTGGCGGTCGCCGACACGTCGAACAACCGGGTGCTGCTGTGGGAGGGCGACCCCCGCGACCAGCACACCGTGCCCGCCTGGGTCCTGGGCCAGCCGACCTTCGCCGCGAACGGCGAGAACCGCTGGGAGCAGGTCGGCCCGGACACCCTGTGCTGGCCCTACGGCCTCGCCGCGTCCGGCGACCGGCTCGCCATCGCCGACTCGGGCAACAACCGCGTCGTGGTCTGGAGGCGGGGATGACGCGGACCACGACCGCCGGCCGCAGCATCGAGGTGCGCGGCGTGGTCCAGGGCGTCGGCTTCCGCCCGCACGTCGCGCGGCTGGCCGCCGCGCACGGCATCGCCGGCGAGGTGGGCAACGACGAGCTCAGCGTCTTCATCGAGGCCGAGGGCACCGCCGCGGCGCTCGACGCCTTCGTGCGCGCGCTGGTCGCGGAGGCGCCGCCGCTGGCGAGCGTCCTCGACGTCCGGGTGACCGACCGGGCGCCGTCCGGCGCCTCCGGGTTCCGGATCGTGCCGAGCCGGCACCGGGTGGGCGCGCGCACGCTGGTGCCGCCGGACGTCGCGGTGTGCGACGACTGCCTCGCCGAGATGCGCGACCCCGGCGACCGGCGCTACCGGCACCCGTTCATCACCTGCACCAACTGCGGCCCGCGGTTCACGATCATCACCGACCTGCCCTACGACCGGCCGGCCACGACGATGCGGGACTTCCCGCTGTGTGCCGCCTGCGCCGCGGAGTACGCCGACCCGGGGGACCGCCGCCACCACGCGCAGCCCGTCTCGTGCCAGGCCTGCGGGCCGCGACTGTGGTGGGAGCCCGTCGCGGACACCGACACCGTGGTGCTGGGTGACGACGACGTGCTGGTCCTCGCCCAGGGGATGCTGTCTGCGGGCCGGATCGTCGCGGTCAAGGGCGTCGGCGGCTTCCACCTGGCCTGCGACGCGACCTCGCCGGAGGCGGTCGACCTGCTGCGCGAGCGCAAGCACCGCCCGGACAAGCCGCTCGCGGTGATGGTGCGCGACCTCGAGCAGGCCCGCCGGGTCGTCGAGCTGACGCCGGCCGCGGAGGCCGCGCTGTGCCAGCCGTCACGGCCGATCGTGCTGCTCCCCCGTCGTACGGACGGTCCGCTGGCGCCGTCCGTCGCCGGGGACCTGGACGAGGTCGGCGTGATGCTGCCCTACGCACCGCTGCACCACCTCCTCTTCGAGCCGGTCCCGGGGTGGCCGGGCACCGGGGCGCCGCCGCTGCTCGTGATGACCTCCGGCAACCTCGCCGACGAGCCGCTCGCCTTCACCAACGCCGACGCGCGGGCCCGCCTGGCCGGGATCGCCGACGGCTTCCTGATGCACGACCGCGAGATCGCGGTGCCGTGCGAGGACTCGGTGGTGACCGTCGTGGACGGGGAGGAGGTCCCGGTCCGCCGCTCGCGCGGGTACGCCCCGCTGCCCGTCGCGCTGCCCGCGGAGCTCGGCACCGGGCCGACCGTGCTCGCCGTCGGCGCCGAGGTCAAGAACACCTTCTGCCTGGTGCGGGAGGATCTCGCGTTCTGCTCGGCGCACATCGGCGACATGGGCAGCCTGGAGAGCCAGACCGCGTTCGGCCGCTCGGTCGACCAGCTGGTGCGGCTGCGCGACGCCGAGCCCGAGCTGGTGGTGGCCGACCTGCACCCGGGCTACGCCACCCGACGCTGGGCCGAGGACCACGCCGCCGGGATCGGCCGCCCCCTGCTGACGGTCCAGCACCACCACGCGCACCTCGCGTCGCTGCTGGTGGACCGCGAGCGGGTGGGCACCCCCGTCCTCGGCGTCACGTACGACGGCACGGGCTACGGCTGCGACCGCCAGGTCTGGGGCGGGGAGATCCTCGCGATGGGCGCCGACCTGGCGACCTTCGAGCGCGCCGGACACCTGGCGCCGCTGCTGCTGCCGGGCGGCGAGGCCGCGGTGCGCAACCCGTTCCGGACGGCCCTGGCCCTCCTGGCCGGCGCGGAGGTCGCCACCGACTGGGCACCGGCCGACGTCGCCGCGGCGGAGGTGGCGCTGGTGCGCTCCCAGCTGGCGTCCGGCACCGCGTGCGTCTCCACGACCAGCGTCGGGCGGCTGTTCGACGGCGTCGCCGCGCTGCTCGGCGTGCGGCCTCGTGCCGGCTACGAGGCACAGGCCGCCGTCGAGCTGGAGGTGCTGGCCAGGAAGGCCCGCCACGGCGTACCGCTGGCCCTGCCGGTGGCCGGCGGCGTCATCGACTGGAGGCCGCTGGTCCACGACGTCGTTGCCGCGCTGGGGGGTGGCAACGAACCCGCCTCGGTGGCCCGGGGATTCCACGACGCGCTGGCCGCGGCCACCGCGGAGCTCGTGGTCGCCGAGGCGCGGGAGCGACAGATCGGCGTGGTGGGGCTGACCGGTGGCGTGTTCGCCAACCGCGAGCTGACCGCCGCGCTGCGCCAACGGCTGGCCCGGGCCGGCCTCGAGGTGCTCACCCACCGGCGGGTGCCCTGCAACGACGCCGGGCTAGCGCTCGGCCAGGCCGCGATCGGGCGAGCACTGGCCGCCCGAGGGTTGGCGTCACGGAGAGGAGTGGTCTGAATGTGTCTGGGAGTCCCGGGCCGGATCGAGAGGATCTGGTCCACCGAGGACGGCGCGCTGGTCGCGCTGGCCGAGTTCGTCGGGGAGGTGCGCCAGGTGTGCCTGGACTACCTGCCCGACCTGGTGGTCGGTGACTACGTCATCGTGCACGCCGGCTACGCGCTGACCCGGCTGACCGAGGAGTCCGCCCGCGAGACCGTCGCGATGATGGTCGACCTCGGGCTGCTGGCCGCCGACGAGCTCGCCGGCGGCAGCGCCGTGGTGGCGGCGATCCAGGCGCGGGAGTCGTCATGAGCACGACGTACGACGTCGGGGCCGCGCCGGGCCTGATCGACGAGGACCTCTCCGCCGACCTCGCCGGGGCCGCGCTGGCCCTGGCCCGCCGCTTCCACGCCGGCGCCACGCTGTGGGTGATCTCGCCCCAGTGGGAGCCGCACGCGCACCACGTCGCGGTCGAGTTCGTGCACCCGGTCGTCGTGGGCAAGCGGGCCCTGCCGTCCGTCGCACTGGTCGCCGCGGACACGGTCGCGGAGACCCGGATCGCCACCCGGCCCGGCGACGTCGTGCTTGCGGTGGCCGACGCCGCCGACGCGGCCGTCGCCGACGTGATGCGCCGCGCCCCCGCCTGGGGGGCCGAGACCATCTGGATCGGGTACGGCGAGCGTCCGCCCGCCGGCGCCGCGGACCACGTGCTGTGGGTACCCACGGCCGACCCGATGACGCCGGCGACCGGCCGGTTCGTGCTGATGTACCACCTGCTGTGGGAGCTCACCCACGTCTGCTTCGAGCACCCCGGCCTGCTGAAGCCCGAGGAGCCGGAGTGCACAGACGAGGTGTGCGTGACCTGCTCCGACGAGGGGCGGCTGGGCGAGGTCGTCGCGCCGCCGGCCGACCTGCTGTCGGGCGCGCTGGTGCGCACCGCCGACGGCGAGGAGTACGTCGACACGATGGTCGTCGGCGAGGTGGCTCCCGGCGACCTGATCCTGATCCACGGCGGGGCCGCCCTCACCCGGCTGGGAGAGGAGCCGGGCGCATGAACGACGAGAACACCGACTTCCTCTACCCGTTCATCGAGGCGCAGGAGACCGACGCGACGGCACTGCTGACCGACCTCGCGTCCTCGGCCCGGGCCAAGGCCACCGAGAGCGCCCGCCTGCAGGCGGCGTCGCTGGAGGAGTGGGGCCCCGAGATCGAGGCCGCGGGCCGGGCGATCGCCGAGCGGTTCGCCGCGGGCGGGCGGATGTACACCTTCGGCAACGGCGGCTCGTCCACCGACGCCGAGACGCTGGCCTCGCTGTTCGCGCGCCCGGCGCACGGCCGCCCGCTGGCGGCGCGCTGCCTGGCCGCGGACCAGGCGGTGATCACGGCGCTCGGCAACGACGTCGGCTTCGACGTCGTCTTCTCCCGCCAGCTGATGGCGCACGCGCGGCCCGGCGACATCGCCGTCGCGCTGTCGACCTCGGGCAGCTCCGAGGACCTGATGACGGCGCTGGTGGAGGCCCGGCGCCGGGGCCTGCTGACGATCGGCTTCTCCGGTCACGACGGCGGCCGGATGGCCGTCGCCGACGAGGTCCACCACTGCTTCACCATCCGGTCGCAGAGCATCCACCGGATCCAGGAGAGCCAGGCGCTCGTCGGCTACCGGCTCTGGGCGACCGCCCAGCACCACCTCGAGACCCTGCGGAAGGGGTATGCGTCATGACCAGCGAACGGCTGACCCCGTCGGCCCACGAGGTGCCGGACCCCGAGGACCGGACCCGGATCCGGATCGAGGAGTTCCGCAAGCGGCGCCCCCGGCTCGTCGACGAGGTGGTCACCATGGCCCACGGCGCCGGTGGGAAGTCCTCGGCGGCGCTCGTCGACCACGTCTTCGTGGAGGCCTTCCGCAACCCGGAGCTGGAGAACCTCGGCGACGGGGCGGTCCTCGCCCTCCCCACCGGTGAGCGGCTGGCGTTCTCGACCGACTCCTACGTCGTGGCGCCGTACGAGTTCCCGGGCGGGTCGATCGCCGACCTCGCGATCAACGGGACCGTCAACGACCTGGCCGTCAGCGGCGCGCGGCCGCAGTGGATTTCCGCGGCGTTCGTCATCGAGGAGGGATTCTCGATCGACAAGCTCAAGCAGCTGGCGGGCGAGATGCGGGCGGCGGCCGACGCGGCCGGCGTCCAGATCGTCACCGGTGACACCAAGGTCGTGCCCAACGGCGCCGCCGACGGGCTCTACATCACCACGTCCGGGGTCGGCGTGATCCCGGCCGGGCGCGAGCTCTCGCCGCTGGCGGTGCGCGCCGGCGACCGGCTGATCGTGTCCGGCACCATCGCCGACCACGGCATGGCGATCATGCTGGCCCGCGGCAACCTCGACATCGAGGCCGACATCGAGTCCGACTCCGCGCCCGTCAACGGGCTCGTGGAGGCCCTGCTCGCCGCCGCCCCCGGCACCCGCTGGATGCGCGACGCGACCCGGGGCGGACTCGGCACGGTCGCCAACGAGCTGGCCCAGGCCGCCGGGGTCGGGGTGGTCCTCGACGAGGGCCTGCTGCCGATCGACCCGACGGTGCTCGGCTGCTGCGACATGCTCGGCATCGACCCCGTCTACGTCGCCAACGAGGGCAAGTTCGTCGCCGTCGTCCCCGCCGACGAGGCGGAGGTAGCGGTGGCCGCGCTGCGCTCGCAGCCCGGCGGCGCGCAGGCCGCCGTGATCGGCGAGGTCCTCGCCGACCCACCCGGGATCGTGGCGATGCGGACGCCCTTCGGCGGTACCCGCATCGTCGACATGCTCGTCGGCGACCCGCTGCCCCGGATCTGCTGACCCACCGAACCCACGCAGGGAGATTGGAGACCCACCATGTGCCTGGGAATTCCCGGCCAGGTCGTCGAGATCGTCGATCCCGACGAGCACCTGGCCCGCGTCGACGTCAGCGGCGTCCGGCGCATCATCAGCATCAAGCTGCTCGCCGAGCAGGACGTCGTACCGGGGGACTGGGTGCTGGTGCACGTCGGGTTCGGGATGGCGAAGATCGACGAGCGGGAAGCGCAGCTGACGCTCGACCAGGTCCAGAAGATGGGCCAGGACTACCTGGACGAGATCGACATGTTCAAGAGCACCGACGTGGGAGATGGGATCAGCGCATGAAGTTCGTCGACGAGTTCCGCGACCCGGCCGCAGCCCGCGCCCTGGTCAAGTCCATCACCGAGATCGCCGGTGACACCGAGTGGAAGTTCATGGAGGTGTGCGGCGGGCACACCCACACGATCTACCGGCACGGCATCGAGCACCTGCTGCCCGAGAACATCGAGTTGGTCCACGGCCCCGGCTGCCCGGTCTGCGTGATCCCGATGGGCCGCATCGACGACGCCATGTGGCTCGCCGAGCAGCCCGACGTCGTGTTCACCACCTTCGGCGACATGATGCGGGTCCCCGGGTCCCGCGGGTCGCTGCTCGACGCCAAGGCGCGCGGTGCCGACGTCCGCTTCGTCTACTCGCCGCTCGACTCGCTCAAGATCGCGGTGGAGAACCCCGACAAGCACGTCGTCTTCTTCGCCGTCGGCTTCGAGACCACGGTGCCCTCGACCGCGGTGACCCTGCTGCGGGCCAGGACGCTCGGGGTGAAGAACTTCAGTGTCTTCTCCAACCACGTCACGATCGTGCCGCCGATCAAGGCGATCCTGGAGAGCCCGGACCTGCGGCTGTCCGGCTTCCTCGGGCCCGGCCACGTCTCGACCGTCGTCGGCATCCGGCCCTACCGGTTCGTGCCGGAGGTCTACGGCAAGCCCGTGGTGGTGGCCGGCTTCGAGCCGCTCGACATCCTCGCCTCGGTGCACATGCTGCTGCAGCAGTACGCCGGCGGGCGGTGCGAGGTCGAGAACCAGTACGCGCGCGTCGTACGACCGGAGGGAAACACGGCCGCGCTCAAGCTGATGGCCGAGACCTTCCAGCTGCGCCCGCACTTCGAGTGGCGCGGGCTCGGGTTCATCTCGCAGAGCGCGCTCAAGGTCCACGACGACTACGCCGACTTCGACGCCGAGGTGCGCTTCTCGATGCCCGGCGTGCGGGTCGCGGACCCGAAGGCCTGCCAGTGCGGCGAGGTCCTCAAGGGCGCGATCAAGCCGTGGGAGTGCAAGGTCTTCGGCACGGCGTGCACGCCGGAGACCCCGATCGGCACCTGCATGGTCTCGCCCGAGGGCGCCTGCGCCGCCTACTACAACTTCGGGCGGCTGCACCGCGAGACCGCGCTCATGGTCGGGCAGGGCGCACCCGTTGGCTGATCCCGGCGCCGGTGGCCCGGACGCGACCCGTCCCGCCGGCCACCGGCTGTTCGCCCAGTACGCGCACGCTCCGAACGCGCTGGGCTACTGCGGTCCTGCCGGATCCGCAGCACTGGTCGCCGCCGCGACCGGCTCGCCCCCGGTCGCGGCGGTCACCGAGATCGCCGAGGTGGCCCGCCGGTTCTCGGGTGCCTGGCCCTACCAGCGGCTGCTCGGCGAGCTGCTCGGCATCGACGACCCGCTCGACCCGCGGGTGGTGCGGGGCTACTGGACCGGCAACGATCTCGCCGCCGCTGTCGACGGGCGCGCCTTCGGCGAGCGGCTGCTCGCCGAGTTGAAGCCGCAGGCGGCGCACTACTGGGCGCACCTGACCGAGGACCTGCTCGTGGAGGCGGCGCCGAGCCACGCCTTCCACGTCCTGGCGGTCTACCCGTGGTCCCGCCTGCTCGGCCACGGCCCCGAGCCGCTGGGCGTCCTCGAGTCGTGCCGGGTCGGCTGGGCGGTGGTGGAGGAGGTACGGCCGGACGAGCTCGTCGTGCGCGGGCCGCGGCTCGGCTACCTGCCCGCATCGGGCGGGGCGGGCGGGCCGGCCGTGCCGGCCCGGCTGGAGCTGGGGCCGGACGAGGTGCGCACCATCGGCTACCGGGTCGACGGGCGTCCCTTCGTCCCGGACCCGGCCGTGGGCGAGCACGTCGCCGTGCACTGGGACTTCGCCTGCGACCGGCTGGGTGAGGCGGACGTGGCGGCGCTGGTGGCCCAGACCGAGCACCAGCTCGCGGCGATGGCGCCGCGGATCGCGGGAGCGACCGGGGTCAGGTCCGGCTGAGCATCCCGTCGTCGCGCGTCGGGTGGCGGCTGCTCGCGTGCAACAGGTGGTGGAGCAGGATCAGCTGGGTCAGCGCGAGCGGCTCGCTGCGGGTGTCGGGGCCGGTCAGGCCCAGGCCGCTGGGCGGCTCGGCGCCGACGCCGAGGTTCGCCCAGATCGCGTCGCCGAACTCCCGGGCGTCGTGCGCCGACGCGTGGCCGTGCACGTGCAGGCAGTCGGTGGGGGTGCCGTCGTCGTCGCGGATGATCCGCAGGTGCACCGCCGCGCGCCGGTCCTCGGTGAGGATCCGGTCCAGCGCGGGGTGCCGGATGGTCGGGCGGAGCAGGATGTCGGCAGAGAGCGCGGCGTCGGGGGAGTCGGCGCCGGGCCCGACCTCCGGCGCGAAGCGCACGACGATGTCGGCATCGCGCCGCTGCGGCCGGACGAAGGCCTCGGAGTCCGGCGCCCGGCGGGCGAGCTCGGCCAGGACGTCGGTGCGGCTGTACCCGCGCGTCGTCGTGTCCCGGGCGACCTTCCAGCGCTGCCGGAGGTCCTCGGGCGGGTCGAGATAGACGGTGACGTCGAAGCAGGCGCGCATCAGCTTGGTCTGCAGGGGGAGCAGGCCCTCGACGATCACGAAGGCCGGAGGCTCGACGTACTCGGGGCGGCCGAGGGTGCCCGTGGCGTGGTCGTAGACGGGCTTGAGGATCGGGCGGCCGAGCGCGAGCAACTGGAGGTGCTGCTCGACGATGTCGAGGTGGTTGCCGTCCGGGTGGAGCGGGGTGATCGCGAGTGCGGCCCGCTCCACCCGGTCGTGGCGGTGGTAGTCGTCGATGCTGATCGACAGGCACTGGTCCGCGCCCAGCGCGGCCGTGAGCCCCTCGCTCAGCGTGGTCTTGCCCGACGCCGAGTCCCCGGCGATGGCCAGCATCACCGGGTGGGACCGCTCGGCGGCCCGCGCCCGCGCCATCGCGACGACCTTCTCGAGCATCACTGGCCGCGTCGTGCCTGCAGCGCCGAGCGTGCCGCCGCGGCCACCGCGTCGACCGTCAGCCCGACGTGCTCGAGGACGGCGGGTCCCGGTCCGGAGGCACCGAAGCGGTCCACCCCGACGACCGCGTCGGCGAGGTGGCGCCAGCCGAGGGTGGTGCCGGCCTCGACGGCCACCGTCGCGGTCGCCGCCCCGAGCCCGGTACGACGGGCCTCGTACCGCTCGCGCCAGGGCACCGAGACCACCCGCACCGCCAGGCCCTCCCCGGCCAGAACGTCCGCGGCGGCCAGGGCGAGGGCGACCTCCGAGCCGGAGGCGACCAGGTCGACGTCCGGCTCGGAGGCGTCCCGGACGACGCGGTGGCCGTCGCGGGTGAGGTGGCCGGCCGTCGGCCTGCCCGGGAGGGCGGGCAGGCCCTGCCGCGACAGGGCGAGGACGGTCGGCCCTTCGGTGTGCTCCAGGGCGCTGCGCCACGCCTCGGCGGTCTCCTGGGCGTCGGCCGGCCGGAGCACCCGCAGGTTCGGGATGAGGCGCAGGGAGTCGAGGTGCTCGACCGGCTGGTGGGTCGGGCCGTCCTCGCCGACGGCGACCGAGTCGTGGGTCAGCACGTAGATCACCGGCTGGCGCATCAGCGCGGAGAGCCGCAGCGCCGGGCGGAGGTAGTCGGCGAACACCAGGAAGGTGCTCCCGAAGCAGCGCAGCCCGCCGTGCAGGGAGATGCCGTTGAGGACGGCGGCCATCGCGAACTCGCGAATGCCGAAGTCGATCCGCGCGCCGCTGTAGTCGCCCGGTCCCACCGGCCGCGTGCCCACGTCCGTACCGGTCGAGCCGGACAGGTCCGCCGAGCCGCCGACCAGCTCCGGCAGGGCGGTGGAGAGCGCCTGCAGCACGGCCTTGGAAGACTGCCGGGTCGCCAGGGGAGTGGTCGGGAGGGACGCCGCGACGCCGGCCCAGAACTCGTCGTCGAGGTCGGCGGGCAGGTCGCCGCGCTCGGCGCGCTGCCAGGCGGCGGCGCGGGCCGGCTCGGCCTCGCGCAGCGCCACGACCTGGCCCTCCCACTCGGTGCGGGCGTCGTGGCCGGCCGCGGCGAGCGCACGGCACTCCGCCCGCACCTCCTCCGGTACGACGAAGGCCGCCTCCGCGTCCCGTCCCACCCGCCGCTTGGCCTCGGCCAGCCGCTCGGGCCCCAGCGGCGACCCGTGCGCCGCCGAGGTGCCGGCGACGTCGGGGGCGCCGTGGCCGATGACGGTACGCACGGCGACGAGGCTGGGCCGCGGGTCGGCCGTCGCCTCGGCGAGCGCGGTGTCGATCGCCTCGACGTCGGTGCCGTCGGCGACCTCCACGACGTGCCACCCGTAGGCGCGGAAGCGCGCCTGCTGGTCGTCGCTCGAGGAGCGGTCGACGGCGCCGTCGATGGTGATCCGGTTGTCGTCCCACAGCACCGTGAGCCGGCCCAGGCCGAGGTGCCCGGCCAGCGAGGCGGCCTCGTGGCTGATGCCCTCCATCAGGCAGCCGTCGCCGGCGATCGCCCACGTCCGGTGCCCCACGATCTCGGGGAACCGCGCGGCCAGCATTCGCTCGGCGAGCGCCATGCCGACGGCCATCGCGATGCCCTGGCCCAGCGGTCCGGTCGTGGCCTCGACGCCGGGCGTGTCGCCGTGCTCGGGGTGGCCGGGTGTGCGCGAGCCGAGCTGCCGGAACCCGCGCAGGTCGGCCTCCGCGACGTCGTACCCGAACAGGTGCAGCAGGGCGTACTGCAGCGCGGACCCGTGGCCCGCGGAGAGCACGAACCGGTCCCGGTCGGGCCACTCCGGGGCCGACGGGTCGTGGCGCAGGTGGCGGGAGAACAGGGTCCAGGCCATCGGCGCGGCGCCCATCGGCATCCCCGGGTGCCCGCTGTTCGCGGCCTCCACCATGTCGGCCGCGAGCAGCCGGATGGTGTCGATCGCGAGCTGGTCGACGGTGGCGGCGGCGGGCGCCGGCGCGGTGGTGGTCGTGGGGCTGCTCATGTTCACAGGAGACCGAAGCCGACCCCCGCGGGGACTCACCCACAGGGGTGGCCGCGCTGGTGGAATTCGCGCGCAGCGGCCGACGGGGCCTGCCGGAGCGCCTAGGCTGCGGTCATGGAGGCCGAGGAGGAGGCAGTCGCTGTGCCGACGCGCAGCGGCCCCACGCGCATCGTGATGGCGGACGACCACGAGATGGTCCTGCACGGCGTACAGGCCATGCTCGCCCACTTCGCCGACGAGGTCGAGGTGGTCGGCACGGCCACCGACCTGGCAGGCGCGATCTCCGTGGTCCGCGAGACCTCGCCCGACATCGTGCTGTGCGACATCCGGCTCGGCCGCGACAGCGGCCTGGACCTGTGCCGCCGGGTCAAGCAGCTCCAGCCGGAGACCCACGTGGTCTTCCTGACGGTCTACGACGACGAGCAGTACGCCTACCAGGCGCTGCGCGCGGAGGCCTCGGGCTACGTGCTCAAGCGGGTGGACGGCTCCGAGCTCGTCGAGCACCTCCAGCGGGTGGTGGCCGGTGACGTGGTGATCGACCCGACCCTGGCCGGGCGGATCGCGATGTCGGCCGCCCGGGTCAACGCGGGCGAGTTCTGGCCGGGCGCGCGGCTGGGCCTGACCCAGCGCGAGAGCGAGGTGCTGGCGTTGCTGGTGGCGAGCCACTCCAACAAGGGCATCGCGGCCAAGCTGGTTGTCAGCGAGGACACGGTGAAGACCCACATCCGCGGGCTCTACCGCAAGCTCGCCGTCTCCGACCGGGGCGGCGCGATCGCCGTCGCCCTGCGCGAGGGCCTCTACCAGTGACGGTCCAGGTCGTGGCCTCGTGGCGGACCTGAGCCGGATCCACGAGCTCCTGGTCTCCTCGGGCGAGCTCGACCTGCGCGACGTGTCGTGCGCCTTCGCCGACCTGTTCGAGGCGGACGGGGCGACCGTCTTCGTCGTTGTTGACGCCGAGCTGCGCGTCGGCGGCGCCTACCCTGGCAACGAGGACGCCGCGCGGGAGCTGAGCATCCCCGTCGGGTACGGCGTCGTCGGCCTCGTCGCCCAAGGCGGCAACTCGGTGACCATCGTCGACGACGCGCCCCGCAACCCGTACCACCGCGCCCTGCTCGGCCTCGGCGAGGGCGAGGTCGTCTCGCGACTGTGCGTGCCCGCGCACGGGCTGGAGGGCACCATCGTCGGGGTGATCTCGGTGCACCGCCGCGACCACCGCCCCTTCGAGACCGAGGAGCTCGCCCGGGCCCAGCGCCTCGCCGACCTCGTCGGAATCCGCCTGTACGCCGAGGGGCTGCGCGGCGACGTCGAGGACCACCACTCGCTGCGGGACCGGCTGATCGCCCAGGCGATCTCCGCCCAGGAGGCGGAGCGGCGCCGGATCGCCGGCGACCTCCACGACGGGGTGACCCAGGCGCTGGCCTCGCTCTCCTTCCACCTCAGCGCGGCGCACACCGGCCTCGCCGTGGCACTGCGTGGCGACGCTGACGCCGACCCCCGGCTCACCGGGACGCTCGCGGAGATCGCCGCGGCCCGCCGGCTGGCCGGCCTGGCCTACGACGAGACCCGTGCCGCGATCACCGGCCTGCACTCGCTGCTGCTCGAGGACCTCGGCCTGGTGGCCGCCCTGGAGTCGCTGTGCCAGTCGCTGCCGCAGCTCGAGGTGGAGTTCCGCTCCGACGAGCCGACGGCCTTCGACGTCGTACCCGACCACGCCGCGGCCGCCCTGTTCCGCATCGCCCAGGAGGCGCTGAACAACGCGATCAAGCACGCCCAGGCCCACCGGGTGGTGCTGTCGCTGCGCCGGGTCGGCGACGCGGCGGTGCTGGGCGTCACCGATGACGGCGCCGGCTTCGACGTCCAGTCGGTGCGGGAGCGAGGCCGGTCCTCGGCCACGGAGCACTTCGGGCTGGAGTCGATCGTCGAGCGCTCGGCGCTGATCGGCGCCACCTTGCGCATCGACTCGATCGAGGGCCGGGGCACGGCCGTGATCGTGGAGTTCCCGCTGCACTGAGCCGGGCGGAGAGCCCTCAGCGCGGTCGCGCCGGAGCCTCACCGCACGAACCAGCCGCGAGAGCCCCGAAAAGGTGGGTGGCCGGCCCACGGATGGTCAGTCCGCGGGCCGGCCACCCGGCGGTCACGCGGACAACGGTGCCGGCGCACGGCCGGCGACCGCTCCGACTGCCCGCGTGCAGTTGGCGAGGAGCACGGCCTGCGCCCCCGCGCGGCTGGCCTCCTCACCTCCCCACTGGTGGAGCGCATCGCTCACCAGCGCCCGCCCGAAGGAGAAGGTCAGGTTCCAGCTCGGCTCCCCGGCCTCCACGTTGAGGGCGGCGAGGTACCGGCAGGCGGCGTCGTTGTCGTGGCCGCCGGAGAGGAAGGCGATGCCCGGTACGGCCGGCGGCACGCGCCGGTCGAGCACCGCGAGGGTCGCCGCAGCGACCTCCTCGGCCGACGCGGGGGTCGCGTCGAGGCCGGGGGTGACCAGGTTGGGCTTGAGGACGATGCCGCCGAGGTCCACCCGCTGGGCCTCCAGTTCGGCGAAGACCGCGGCGAGCGCGCGGTCGCTCACCGCGGCGCACACGTCGATGTCGTGGGCGCCGGAGCAGAGCACCTCGGGCTCGACGATCGGGACCAGGCCCTGCTCCTGGCACAGCGCCGCGTAGCGGGCGAGCGCGTGGGCGTTGGCGGACAGCGCGTAGTCGGTCGCGGCGGTGACGTCGATGACCGCGCGCCACTTCGCGAAGGCGGCGCCCATCGCGGCGTACTCCGCCAGCCGGCCGCGCAGGCCGTCGAGGCCCTCGGTGACCAGGGCGCCGGGCGCACCGGCGAGCGCGGAGGTGCCGGTGTCGACCTTGATGCCGGGCAGGATGCCCCAGCGGTGGCAGGCCTCGGCGAAGGGCATCTCGATGTCGCCCACGGACGCGTGCTGGCGCAGCGTCTCGTCGCACAGGATGACGCCGCTGACCAGGTCGGACAGGCCGGGCGTCGAGACCAGCAGCTCGCGGTAGAGGCGGCGGTTCTCCTCGGTGGCGGGGATGTTCTCGCCCTCGAGGCGCTGGGACATGGTGCGGACGCTCTCGTCCGCGGCGAGGATGCCGCGTCCGGAGCTGACGAGGGCGAGGGCGGTGTCGGCCAGGGTTCGCATGCCCACAGGCTGGCGGCGGCGCCCCGCCCGCCTCGTCACCCGCGCGGTTGGTTGTGAGGGTGGAATCGGAGGTCCGCCGCCGCGTCCGCGGCGCACACGTGCTCCACGAAGAGCCGGGTCGCGGGCGGCGGCGTGCTGTTCGTGACCAGGTGCCAGGGACGGTCCAGCGGCGTCCCCGTGACGGGTACGACGCGCAGGCTGCCCTCGCGCAGGGCGCCGGCCACCGCGTCGGCGTGCACGAGGGTGAGGCCCAGCCCCTCGCGGGCCGCGGCGAGCACGGCGCCGAGCGTGCCGAGGGTGAGCGTCGGCGGCTCCCACTGGCGCTGCTCGAGCAGGGCGAGGCAGGTCGATCGCGTGCCGGAGCCCTGGCCGCGCAGCAGCCACGTGGCCGATGCCGGCGGTACGTCGTACCCGGCTCCGGTGACGACGACGAGGCCGTTGGGCCGGGTGGCGACCGACACCAGGCCGGAGCCGCGGGGCGGGCGCCCGGCGATCGCGAGGTCGGTCTCGTGCTGCTCGAGCTCGGCGAAGAGGTCGTCGCGGGGGCGCACGGACAGGCTCAGGTCGACCTCGGGGTAGCGGTCCCGGAAGCCGGCGAGCAGGCGGGGGAGCACGGTCTCGCCCGCGGTGGCGACCGCGCCGATCCGCAGGCGGCCGGTCGCCGGGGTGCGCACCGCCGCGGCCGCCTCCTCGGCGAGGCCGAGCAGAGTGCGGCAGTAGCGGGCGTAGGTCCGCCCGCTTTCCGTGAGCCTGATGCCGCGTCCCTCGCGGCTCAGCAGCTCGACACCCAGTTGCCGTTCGATGCTCCCGACTGCCGCGGACACGGCCGGTTCGGTCACGTGCAGCTTCTCGGCCGCGCCACGGATGCTGCCCGTCTCCGCCACGGTCGCAAAGGTCCGCAGCCTCGCCCAGGTCACGTCCCTCATGGGCAAACATTAACTGAGAGATTATGAATGCCCATCAATATTTCCATAGTCGCTGAGGGGTGCGCCGGGCCACAGTTCGAGTACTCGAAGAACCCTCGCAGGCAAGGAGCAACCACATGGCGGTCGCGGAGAAGGAAGAGCAGAACCGCTGGGACCCGGGCGTCCACAGCTATGCGTCGATGGGCTACTACGACGCCGACTACGTGCCCAAGGACACCGACGTGCTCGCCGTCTTCCGGGTGACTCCCCAGAAGGGCGTGGACCCGATCGAGGCGGCCGCAGCCGTCGCGGGCGAGTCGTCCACCGCGACGTGGACCGTCGTGTGGACCGACCGGCTCACGGCCAATACCCACTACCAGGCGAAGGCCTACCGAGTAGAGGACGTTCCCGGGCGCCCCGGCGAGTACTTCGCCTACATCGCCTACGACATCGACCTGTTCGAAGAGGGCTCCATCGCCAACCTCACCAGCTCGATCATCGGCAACGTGTTTGGCTTCAAGCCGCTCACCGCGCTCCGGCTCGAGGACATGCGGATTCCCGTCGCCTACGTCAAGACCTTCCAGGGGCCGGCGCACGGCATCGTCATGGAGCGCGAGCACCTGAACAAGTATGGCCGCCCACTCCTCGGTGCCACGATCAAGCCGAAGCTCGGCCTGTCCGCCCGCAACTACGGGCGCGTGGTCTACGAGGCCTGCCGAGGCGGGCTGGACTTCACCAAGGACGACGAGAACATCAACTCGCAGCCGTTCATGCGGTGGCGCGACCGCTTCCTCTACTGCATGGAGGGCGTCAACCGGGCGATGGCCGAGACCGGCGAGATCAAGGGGCACTACCTCAACGTCACCGCCGGTTCGATGGAGGAGATGTACGAGCGGGCGGAGCTCGCCAAGGAGCTGGGCAGCGTGGTCGTCATGATCGACCTGACCATCGGCTACACCGCCATGCAGTCGATGGCCACCTGGGCCCGCAGGAACGGCGTCCTGCTCCACCTGCACCGAGCCGGGCACTCGACGTACACCCGCCAGAAGACGCACGGCGTCAGCTTCCGCGTGATCTCCAAGTGGTGCCGCCTGATCGGCGTCGACCACATCCACGCCGGCACCGTGATCGGCAAGCTCGAGGGCGACCCCGCCACGACGAGGGGCTTCTACGACACCCTCCGCGAGGACCACGTGCCGGCCAACCCCGCCAACGGGATCTTCTTCGACCAGGACTGGGCGAGCATGCCCGGTGTCATGCCGGTCGCGTCCGGCGGCATCCACGCCGGCCAGATGCACCAGCTCCTCGACCTCTTCGGGGACGACGTGGTGCTGCAGTTCGGCGGCGGCACGATCGGTCACCCGATGGGCATCGCCGCGGGGGCGGAGGCGAACCGGGTCGCGCTGGAGGCGGTCGTGAAGGCGCGCAACGAGGGGCGCGACCTGCTCCGGGAGGGCCCCGACGTGCTGCGCCGAGCGGCCGAGCGGTGCCGGCCCCTGGAGGCGGCGCTCGCCACCTGGGGAGATGTCACCTTCGAATACACCTCCACCGATGCGCCCGACGCGGTGCCGACCCCGAGCTACTGAGGAGCGAGACCATGTACCTGCGCCACGGAGCCTTCTCCTACCTGCCCGACCTGACCGACGACGAGATCGCCCTCCAGGTCCGCCACGCACTCGACAACGGCTGGCCGGTGTCGATCGAGCACACCGACGACCCCCACCCGCGCAACGTCTACTGGGAGATGTGGGGCCTCCCGCTGTTCGACCTGGTCGAACCGGACGGGGTGATGGTCGAGATCAACGCCTGCCGGTCGACCTTCCCGAACCACTACGTCCGGGTCCTGGCGTACGACGCCCGGCTCGGCCGCCAGACCACCGCCCTCTCCTTCCTGGTGCAGCGCCCGGCCGTGGAGCCGGACGTCGAGCTGGCCAGGGCCGAGGGCGGCGGCCGTGCCCAGGTGTATGGCGTGCGTACCGTCGCGCCGTCGGGTGAGCACAGTGGAGGCTGAGAACCCGGCCGAGGAGGAGTTCGACCTCGACGCCGACGACGCGCGCCGGCAGGTCGAGGAGACCCTCGCCTCGCTGGAGGCCGACCTGGTCGGCCTCGCCGCGGTCAAGGACCGGGTGCGAGAGATCGCCGCGCTGCTCCTGGTCGACCGGGCGCGCCAGCAGCTGGGACTGAGCTCGTCGCGTCCCACGCTGCACATGAGCTTCACCGGCGGTCCGGGGACGGGCAAGACGACGGTCGCCCAGCGGATGGCGCAGATCCTCCACGCCATGGGCTACATCAGGACGCCGCGGGTGCACACCGTCACCCGCGACGACTTGGTGGGGCAGTTCATCGGCCACACCGCGCCGAAGACGAAGGAAGCGATCGCCCGGGCCGCCGGTGGGGTGCTCTTCATCGACGAGGCCTACTACCTGTACCGGCCCGAGAACGAGCGCGACTACGGGCAGGAGGTGATCGAGATCCTGCTCCAGGAGATGGAGAGCGAGCGGGACAGCATGGTGGTCATCTTCGCGGGTTACGAGGACCGCATGGACACCTTCTTCTCCGCCAACCCGGGCCTCTCCTCCCGGGTGCCGCACCACATCTCCTTCGACGACTACACGCACCAGGAGCTGGTCCGGATCGCCGACCTGATGGTGGAGCGGGAGAACTTCCGCTTCGCGCCTGCGGCCCGGGCGGCCTTCTCGGACTACCTCGAGCTGCGCATGCGCCAGCCCCGGTTCTCCAACGCCCGCAGCGTCCGCAACGCCGTCGAGCGCTGCCGGCTCCGCCAGGCCAAGCGCCTGGTGGAGCTCCACCAGCCCCTCACCCGCGACGACCTGGTGACCCTCGCCGAGGGGGACGTCCGCGGGAGCAGCCTGTTCCGCGCCGCGCCCGACCGGACGCCGGACGCCGACGACCCGATCGATCAGAACGACCAGAACGACGAGCTCGACAAGGGAGCAACCCAGTGACTGTCCGCGTAGGCATCAACGGATTCGGCCGGATCGGCCGCAATTTCTTCCGCGCAGTGCAGGCCAGCGGGGCCGGCATCGAGATCGTCGGGGTCAACGACCTGACCGACAACGCGACGCTCGCGCACCTGCTGAAGTACGACTCGATCCTCGGCCCTCTCGGCACCGAGGTCACCTCGACCGACGACGCAATCATCGTCGGCGGCACGGAGATCAAGGCCTTCGCCGAGCGCGACCCTGCCGCCCTGGGCTGGGGCGATCTCGGCGTGGACGTCGTCGTCGAGTCGACGGGCTTCTTCACCGACGCCACCAAGGCCCGCGCCCATGTCGACGGCGGCGGTGCGAAGAAGGTCATCATCTCGGCGCCTGCCTCGAACGAGGACATCACGATCGTGATGGGCGTCAACCACGAGCTCTACGAGCCGGACGCCCACACCGTCATCTCGAACGCCTCGTGCACGACCAACTGCCTCGGCCCGATGGCGAAGGCGCTCAACGACGGCCTCGGCATCGTCAAGGGCCTGATGACCACGGTCCACGCCTACACCGCCGACCAGAACCTGCAGGACAACATCCACAAGGACCTGCGCCGCGCCCGCGCCGCCGCGCTGAACATCATCCCCACGTCGACGGGCGCCGCGAAGGCGATCGGCCTGGTGCTGCCCGAGCTCAAGGGCAAGCTCGACGGCTACGCCCTGCGGGTGCCCACCCCCACCGGCTCCCTGACCGACCTGTCGTTCGAGGCCTCGCGCGAGACGTCCGTCGACGAGGTCAACGAGATCGTGAGGGCCGCTGCCGACGGCCGGTTCCTGGTCTACTCGACCGACCCGATCGTGTCCTCGGACATCGTCACCAACCCGGCGTCGTGCATCTTCGACGCCCCGCTCACGAAGGTGATCGGCAACCAGGTCAAGGTCGCGGGCTGGTACGACAACGAGTGGGGCTACTCCAACCGCCTCGCTGACCTGATCAGCCACGTCGGCGCCTCGCTCTGAGCGCCACTCAGGCTCTGAAGCTTGTGACGGAGTGCAACGGACTGGGCGAGGTCAGCGGCACATGACAGGGCGAGGTCCCCTTCGCCGTCCGCCGTGCCGAGACCGACACGGTCTGCGCCCAGGACGGTCGGCCACGCCGACGGGTAGGTCGCTCCTCAGGAGCGTTCGATTCAACGTCGGTCAGATAGTTGCAATATGTCGTTATGTGCTTGGCCGCTTGAAGATCTCCCACAAACTCGGCGCGGTGGACAAGCACCGCAAGGCCGACCCCGGTCGAGCACGAGGCCGCCTACTACGCGACTGTCAACCGAGGGCCGCAACCCGCATAGGAGCGGCAGAGAACCTGGGGCGCTTCACCTTGCTCTTGTCCGCGTGCGTCTTCAGCTTGACCGTGTCGTCGTAGAGCTTCTTCTTCTGCTTGTCGGTCCTTGCGCGGAGGCCCAACGAGTCTTGGTCGGCATAGCACTGGTAGGCGATGCCGTCTGTCGAGAAGCCCTCGATCCCATAGTCACCGCCCATTTGGGCTGGCAGGTACACAAGCTCAGGTTGCGGATACTTCCGACGCCCAAGGCAACCCAAGGGGCCTCTTCGACGAGGCAGAGGCGGCGCTCGGCGGAGCCGAGTGAGACCGGGCCGCGCGAGGAGGACGGAGATTCGAGCCGTGTCGCGCTTGGGCACCGAAAACCACAGCAAGGGTCGCCTCGTCGGGTCATATCCCAGCAAGAGGTGCGCGCCTAGGGTCGCCGTCGCGTGCGGTGTTCGCGCAGGTCAGCGCTCGAATGCGCAAAGGGCAGCAAGGGCTGGGCCAATGACGCCCGCTCGCGCCGGATGCCCAGAGGTCGCAGGTTCAAATCCTGCCCCCGCTACAAGAAAGTAGCTTCTGACCTGCGGGAATGCAGGTCAGAAGCTACTTGGTATTTGAGCCATCCCCGCTTGTGTCGCGGTTTCGTGACCCGGAAACCCGTGAGGATGAGCCTCGACTGCCGGCGCGTTCCATGGCGACGAACCCGGGCATCACCGGGATGGCGCGGGTGTCAGAGGTCGTTGGAGGCACCTGCACGGTCAGGCCACGCTGGATCAGGTGTCGTAGTTCTGACTGAGCACCCGGTCCCTGCGCAAACACCCCATGAAGATGGTCGGGGGCCGTGCGCGGGCCGCAAAGCGGCTCATCCCAATCGGGGGTGTAGTTGCGGCCTGAAGCCTCCGGTCTCGAGCAGTGACCTGGCGATGTAGTTCGTGAGGTTGCGGAAGCCGAGCGCGGAGCCAAGTAGGTGCTCGAGCCGGCCGTTGATGGCCTCGGTCGGTCCGTTGGATGTGCCGGGTCGGTCGAAGTAGGCCAGCACGTCGTCGGCGCGCTTCTTCAACGTGCGGCCCAGCTTGGTGATCTCGACCAGTGGCTTCGGCACACCGGTGCTGACCGAGGCGATCTGAATTGCACTGGGTTTCGTTCCGCTTGATCAGTCAGGATGGGAACGATGGCCAGGTACACGAACGAGATGCGTGAGCGGGCGGTCCGGATGGTGGCCGAGGTCCGCCCGGAGCACCCGCACGAGACGGCCGCGCTGCGGCACGTCGCGGGGTTGTTGGGGATGAACGTCGAGACCCTGCGGCTGTGGGTTCACCGCGCTCAGGTGGATGCCGGAGTTCGTCCCGGGACGACCTCGGAGGATGCTGAGGAGATCAAGCGCCTCAAGCGTGAGGTTGCCGAGCTTCGCAGGGCGAACGAGATCTTGAAGTCCGCCTCAGTGTTTTTCGCCAAGGAGCTCGACCGTCCCACGACGAAGTGATCCGCTACATCGACGAGCACAAGGATCAGTTCGGGGTCGAGGCCATCTGCCGGGTGCTGCGCCCGGCAGTTCGTGGGTTCATCACCGCCCGCGGCTACCGCGCCGCGAAGACACGGCCGCCCTCGGCCCGCCAGCTCAAGGACGAGCTTCTGGTGCCCGAGATCGTCCGGTTGCACGCGGAGAACTACGACGTCTACGGGGTGCGGAAGATGCACGCCCTGATGCGACGGCAGGGCTGGGAGATCGGGCGCGACCAGACCGCGCGGCTGATGAAGATCGCCGACGTGCGCGGGGTGAAGCGGTCGAAGAAGGTGTTCACGACCAAGCCGGACCCGGCGGCGGTGAAGCCGGCCGACCTGGTCCAACGCCGCTTCCACGCCCCCGCGCCACGACGCCTGTGGGTTGCTGACATCACCTACGTCGCGACCTGGTCGGGATTCGCCTACGTGGCGTTCGTGACCGACGTCTACTCCCGGCGGATCGTCGGGTGGAACGTCGCTGCGACGGTGAAGGCCGACGTTCTCCCGCTGCAGGCACTCGACATGGCCGCCTGGGACGCCCGACGCGAAGGAGCCGCTGATCTGACCGGGCTGGTCCACCACGCCGACCACGGGTCGAACTACCTTTCGATCGTCTACACCGACCGGATCGGAGAACTGGGAGCGGAGCCGTCGACCGGGACCGTCGGTGACTCCTTCGATAACGCCCTCGCGGAGGCGGTCAACGGGCTCTACAAGACCGAGCTCATCCGACGCCGGGGGCCGTGGCGCACGATCGAGCAGGTCGAGCTCGCGACGCTGGAGTACGTGTGGTGGTGGAACAACCAACGCCTGCACGGGGAGCTCGACATGAGGACCCCGCTCGAGGTCGAGACGGCGTACTACGCTGCCCAAGAATCATCCCGGCCGGCACTCGCTGGCCAAGGGAACGCATAGGAACGAAGCCCAGCGCGATTCACACTGGTCTTTGGAGCCATTCTTTCTATGTCGCGGTTTTGTGATCCAGAAACCCGTGTGAGGATGAGGCCCGACCGGGCCCGACTGCCGGCTCGCGTCCAAGCGCGCAAGATTCGTTATGACCGGGCGAGTCTTGGAACAAGAAAGAGCCCTCGTCAACGGACTACTCGTCCTTGCTACGGCTAGCGAGGGTCAGGGCCATGTCGATGATCATGTCCTCCTGCCCGCCGACGAGTCCTCGGCTGCCGCACTCGGTCAGGATGTCGCGGACGTCCACCTCGTAGCGGGCGGCTGCGTTCTCAGCGTGCCGTAGGAACGAGGAGTAGACGCCTGCGTAGCCGAGGGTGAGGGTCTCGCGGTCGACGCGGACGGGGCGGTCCTGGAGGGGTCGGACGAGGTCGTCGGCGGCGTCTTGAAGGGCGAAGAGGTCGCAGCGGTGCTCGAAGCCGGACAGGTCGGCGACCGCGATGAAGGCCTCGATGGGGCAGTTGCCGGCGCCTGCGCCGTGCCCGGCGAGTGAGGCGTCGACGCGGGTGACGCCGTGCTCGACCGCGACCACGGAGTTCGCGACCGAGAGGGAGAGGTTCTCGTGGGCGTGGATGCCGATCTCGGTGGCGGGGTCGAGGAGGTCGCGGTAGGCGATCACGCGGTCGCGGACGTCGTTCATGGTGAGGCGGCCGCTGGAGTCGGTGACGTAGACGCAGTGGGCGCCGTAGGACTCCATCAGCTTGGCCTGCTGGGCGAGCTCGGCGGGCGGGGCCATGTGGGAGAGCATGAGGAAGCCGGACACGTCCATGCCGATCTCGCGGGCCGCCGCAATGTGCTGGGCGGAGATGTCGGCCTCGGTGCAGTGCGTCGCGACGCGCACGGACCGGACACCGAGGTCCCACGCGGTCTCGAGCTCGTGGATGGTGCCGACGCCGGGCAGCAGCAGCGTCGTGAGTCGGGCGCGGTCGATCGCGTCGGCCGCGGCCTCGATCCAGGCCCAGTCGGTGTGCGAGCCGGGGCCGTAGTTGACCGAGCCGCCGGCGAGGCCGTCGCCGTGGGCGACCTCGATCGCGTCGACGCCGGCGGCGTCGAGCGCGGTCACGATGCGGCGTACGTCGTCGGGTTCGATCCGGTGGCGGACGGCGTGCATGCCGTCGCGGAGCGTGACGTCCTGGACGAAGATCTTCACGAGAGAGCCTTCCCTGCAGCGACGCGCTCGGCCACCTGGAGGGCGGCCGACGTCATGATGTCGAGGTTGCCGGCGTAGGCCGGGAGGTAGTGCGCGGCGCCCTCGACCTCGAGGAACACCGACACCTGGTGGGTCGGCCGCTCCGCGCCGGGGGCGGTGAGTGTGTGGACCGGCTGGTCGGCCGGGATCTCGGTGATCTGGATGTCCTGCTTGAGCCGGTAGCCGGGGACGTAGGCCGCGACGTCGGCGACCATCTTCTCGACGCTCTGCCGGATGAGGTCGTGGGTGTCGGGGTCGGGTGCGGAGACCAGGCAGAACACGGTGTCGCGCATGATCAGCGGCGGCTCGGCCGGGTTGAGGATGATGATCGCCTTGCCGCGCTCGGCGCCGCCGACCGACACGATCGCCGCCGAGGTGGTCTCGGTGAACTCGTCGATGTTGGCGCGGGTCCCGGGACCGGCCGACTTCGACGCGATCGACGCGACGATCTCCGCATACCGCACCGGCACGACGCGGGCGACCGCGGCGACGACGGGGATCGTGGCCTGCCCGCCACAGGTCACCATGTTCACGTTCGGAGCGTCGAGGTGCTCGTCGAGGTTGACCGAGGGCACGACGTACGGCCCGATGGCCGCCGGGGTGAGGTCGACCATCCGCTTGCCGTGCGGGGTGAGCAGGGCGGCGTTGTGCTCGTGCGCCCTGGCCGAGGTCGCGTCGAAGACGATGCCGATCTCCTCGAACCCCGGGAGCGCGATCAGCCCCTCGACACCCTCGGCGGTGGTCGGCACCCCAAGGCGGGCTGCCCGGGCGAGCCCGTCCGAGGCCGGGTCGATCCCGACCATGGCCCCCATCTCGAGGTGCTCCGCGGTGCGCAGCACCTTGATCATCAGGTCGGTGCCGATGTTGCCGGAGCCGATGATGGCGACCTTCGTTCGGGCGGAGGTCATCTGTGAGTCCTCGGTTGTCGGTGTGGAGGCCTGGTCGGAGCCTGTGGGGTCCGCCGAGCAGATTCAGGATTCAGCTGAGGGCGACGGGCTGGGGGAGGGGTACGGACTTGCCGGGGTTCATGATCGACAGCGGGTCGAAGACCTGCTTGACGCCCGCCATGAGGTCGAGAGCGCGACCGCCGAGCTCGGCCTCGAGGAAAGGAAGCTTGAGCAGTCCGATGCCGTGCTCGGCCGAGATCGTTCCACCGAGCTCAAGGGTGGCGTCGAGGATCGCCTCGAAGGCCCCGCGGGCGCGGATCCTGGTCTCGGGATCCTGGTCCTCGATGAGAACGATGGGGTGCAGGTTGCCGTCCCCCGCGTGACCGAAGGTGGCGATGGTGATGGCGTGTCGTGCCGAGATGGCTTGGATCTGCTCGATCAGCTCGGGAAGGCGGGAGACATTCACGGCCACGTCCTCCAACAGAGGCACTCCACGGCGTTCCAGTGCCTCGAACGCAACACGGCGTGCGTGCAGCAGCATCTCGGCCTCCGTCGGGTCGGTGCTGCCGAACGTCTGGGTGGCGCCGGTTTCCTCGCAGATTCGGGTCAGGTCGGCGACCTCGCTTTCCACCAGGCCGTCCGTGGGCACCTGCACGAGCAGCAGCGCCGCGGCCGACGTGTCCAGATCCATCGACTGCCACTCCTCCACGGCGCGGATCGTGGTCTGGTCCATGATCTCGAGGAGCGTGGGCGGCTGAGCCCGGTCGACGCAAGCCACGACGGCGCGTCCGGCGTCGGCGACGTCGGCGAAGTAAGCCACGATTGTGGCGTGGCCCGGCTGGGATCGAGTCAGCCCGAGCGACGCGCCGGTCACGACTCCGAGGGTGCCCTCGGATCCGACGACGAGACTGGTCAGGTCGAGCCCCGCGACGCTCTTTGGAGCGGAGTGGCCGAACCGGACGAGGTCGCCGCCGGGCAGCACCATCTCGACCTCCCGGACCCAGTCCCGGGTCACGCCGTACCGGACGCAGCACAGCCCACCGGCGTTGGTCGCCACGTTGCCGCCGATCGTGCAAAAGGCCGAGCTGGCCGGGTCTGGTGGGTACAGCAAGCCGTGGGGGGCCACGTGCTGCTTGACCTCAGCGGTCAGCACCCCGGCAGCCACCCGTACGCGGCGGTCCGCGGCGCGCAGGACCGGCTCGTTGCGCAGCCGGTGCGTCGAAAGCACCACGCAGCCGTCGAGGGCGTTGGCGCCACCGGTGAGACCGGACCCGGAGCCCCGAGGAACGACCGCGACCTGATGGTCGGCAGCGACCTCGAGAATCCGCCGGACGTCGTCCACGTGGGACGGAACGGCCACGACGGCCGGAACACCGTTGTCGACCCACGGCGCCCGGTCGCGGCTGTACGCGGCCATCACGTCGACGTCGGTCACCATCAGCGCCTCGTCGCTCAGACGAGCGCTGAGCTGCCGGATGAAGGGTTCTGGGGACAAGGGGCCTCCGTTGCTCGGTGCGCATAGCGTCGGCGACGCGCTGCAAACGCACCCGAAACGCAAGGAGCGCGGATCTGTGACGGGCCGATTTCGGCTGTGTTTCGTGGCCCGGACCTATGGTTCTCGTCACAACCGCACGGTCAGAGGAGGACCCAATGTCGAGCCGCAAGGTCTTGCGCGGAGGCACCATCATTCCCGTCCAGGGCGACCTGCCGGCGGAGTTCGTCGGCGACATCCTGGTCGAGGACGGGAAGATCGCTGCGATCGGACCGTCGCTGGACGTCTCGGACATCCACGCCGAGTCAGTCGACATGTCCGGACACATCCTGGTGCCCGGGTTCACCGACACGCACCGGCACATGTGGCAGTCGATCTTCCGTTACGCCGGCACCGACTGGGTCCTCGCCGATTATGCCAACGCGATGTGGCGGATCCTCGGGCCGGTGTTCGAGCCGGAGGACACCTACCTGTCGTTGCGGGTGGGCCTAGCCGAGGCCCTGGACGCCGGTGTCACCCAGGTGTACGACTGGAACCACAACGTCAACAGCCCGGAGCACGCCGACGCGATCGTCGCCGCGCACCGTGACTCGGGAGCCCGAGTGATCTTCGGCTATGGCCAGTCCTCCCACACGTGGGCGCAGATCCTCGACCCGGCGATCGGTGCCAGCATCGAGGCGCCGTCGGAGGACATCTACCGGCTCAAGGAGACCTACTACTCCAGCTCCGACCAGCTGCTGACCCTCGGCCTCGCCGCCCGGGGCCCCGAGTGCTCGCCCATGAACATCGTGGAACAGGAGGCGAAGCTCGCCGCCGAGCTGGACCTGCGTAGCTGCGTCCACGTCGGCAACGGCAGCTGGGGCCACATGGGTCCCATCAAGACGATGCTCGGCGCCGGCTGCGACGGGTCCACCGTGACGTGGGTGCACTGCAACTCGGTCTCCGATGAGGAGTTCGACCTGATCCGCGACACCGGCGGCACCGTATCGTCCGCCACCGAGCTGGAGCAGCACATGGGCCACGGCCACCCGGCCATCGAGCGATGCCTCCAGCGCGGGATTGTGCCGGCGTTGTCCGTGGACACGTGCGTCAACGTCAGCGGTGACCTCTTCTCGATCATGCGGGCGGCGCTGTCGTCGGTCCGTGGCGACGTCCACCGGCGCCTCATCGAGGAGGGTGGCGACTCCGACCGGGTCCCCACCACCACCCACGACGTCCTGGAGTTCGGCACGCTCGCCGGCGCACGCGGCAACGGGCTGGGCGACGTCACCGGCAGCCTCGAGGTCGGAAAGCAGGCCGACATCGTCGCCATCGACACGCTGGCTCCCAACCTGATGCCCATGACCTACGCCGCCGGCTCCGTGGTGATGGGCGCCCACCCCGGCAACGTCTCCGACGTCCTGGTCGCGGGCAACTTCGTCAAGCGACACGGACGCCTGGTCGACCTCGACCTCGCCGACCTGGCGTCGAAGGCCGCTGACAGCCGGGACCGGCTCTTCTCCCGGGTCGGCGCGCACACAGGCGGCTGGATGCCTCCGCGGACCGAGCGCGACTGGCAGGCCACGCCCCAGTGACCGCGGCCGCCTCCACCCACGAGCGATGGATCGGAGCGAGATGACCGACCAGCCACCCACCAGCCAGCAGGTTCTCGACCAGCTTCGCGAGCGGCCCGAGGCCGACCGGGCGATCCTCTTCACCGGCGGCACCGTCCTCACGCTCGATCCGAGGATCGGCGACCTCGCCAAGGGCGACGTCCTCGTCCGTGGTCGGAGGATCGAGGCAGTCGGGCCGGACCTGTCCGACCGGGCCGGCGACGCCGTCGTGGTCGACGCCACCGGCCGGATCGTGCTGCCGGGCTTCCAGGACACCCACCGCCACTGCTGGCAAGGCCAGATGCGCCGCCTGATCCCCGACTGCGACAACAACAGCGCCTACCTCGTCGTGATGAACGAATGGCTCGGCACCGTCTACGAGCCGCACGACATCTACGTCGGCAACCTGATCTCGTCACTCGGCGCGCTCGACGCAGGCATCACCTCGATGCTCGACTTCTTCCACAACCCGCGTACGCCAGAGCACTCGGACGCCGCCATCGAGGCGCTCACCGCGTCCGGCATCCGTGCCGTACACACGTCGTGCGGCCCGATCGCCGGCGAAAGCGACGGATCCTGGCCGGGTGACGTCGCGCGGCTGCGCGACCGGTACTTCTCCTCCGATGACCAGCTCCTCACGCTCCGCATGGGCACGATCGGCGCGGCGTTCGCCAACCCACAGATCGCTCTCGGCGTCGACCGGGTCCGCCACGCGCGTGAGCTGGGCATCTCCCTCACCTCCGACGGGATCGCCGGCATCGAGGCGTCCAACCGGGTCCTCGAGCTCGCCGAGGCGGGACTCCTCGACGAAAACGTCGCTCTCATCCACTGCCTGGACATCCAGCCAGAGGCCTGGCAGGCCATCGCTGACCACGGGGTCAACGTCTCCATCCCGACCACCTCGGACGCGACCATCGGCATCTGGGACTCGGTGCCCGCCGTGCAGAAGGCGCTCGACGTCGGCATCCGACCGAGCCTCAGCGTCGACGTCGAGGCTGTGCTCAGCCCCGACATGTTCACCCAGATGCGGACCCTGCTGAACATTCAACGGATGATGGTTTTCGCACGGCGGCACGAGGGGGAGACCGACCACCCCGCGCCCCTCACCAACCGCGACGTCCTCGAGATGGCCACCATCGAGGGCGCGAGATTCAACGGGACCCTGGACCGCACCGGCACGCTCACCCCGGGCAAGCGCGCGGACCTGATCATGGTCACGGCCGACGACTGGAACACGCTGCCGCTCAACAACGCGGTCGGCACGGTCGTCACGGCCGCCGACACTCGCAACGTCGAGGCGGTCTTCGTCGACGGCCAGGTCCGCAAATGGGCGCACAGCCTGGTCGACCACGACCTTCGCCAGGTCCGCGAGCTCGTCGAGCGGTCGCGCGACTCGGTCATGCAGACCGCGGGGTTCGACCTCGACGTCCTGGAGCAGAAGGTCGGCTTCATGGCCAAGCCCCGATGACCGAGGCGCCGAGGCCGCGCCGGATCGTGCTCATGGCGATCGACGGCGACGACGACGCGGCGATCGTGCGGCGGGCGCACGAGTCGTTCACCGCGATCCCCGGAGTCCGCTGTCTGTCGGCGGTCGCTCCGTCGTCCTGCGTGAGCGGCGAGCCCTCGCCGTACTCCCATGTGTCGCTGTTCGAGTTCGAGGACGCGGAAGCTCGCCGCGCCTACCACCACCACCACGCGCACCGGGGCGCCCACGACCTGGTGCGCGCACACCTCGCGTCGGTCCTGGTCCTCGACCTGGGCTGACCCAGATCCATCCCAGCATCACCACTGACAGAGAGCAGGAGTTCATCATGGCCTATTCGCGCTACGAGATGTACCGGACCCACTTCGACGAGTACGCCGAGAAGTGGCAGGACTACTTCGCCATGAAGCTCGAGAACGGCGTCCTCGAGGTCCGGATGCACTCCGAGGGCGGTCCCGCGAGGTGGGACCTCGAGCTCCACAAGGCCTACATCCCGGTCTTCGCCGACATCCACCACGACCCCGACGTCGAGTGCATCATCCTCACCGGCACCGGCGACACCTTCCTCTCGACCTTCGACGAGGACAGCTGGACCCGCAACGACTTCCGCACCGAGTTCGAGCACCGACACGGGTACGACGTCTTCTACCAGGACCAGACCAAGGAGCCGTTCGCGCTGCTCAACATGGAGGTCCCGATCATCTCCGCGATCAACGGACCGCTGTTCATCCACGCCGAACTCGCCCTGCTCAACGACATCGTGCTCGCCTCGGAGACCGCGACCATCAAGGACGCCCACTTCTCCGGCGTCGGCATCGTTCCCGGCGACGGCGTCCACACGCTGTTCCGTGAGCTGATGGGCCACAACCGCGGCAAGTACTTCCTCTACACCGGACAGACCCTCGACGCGAAGGAGTGCCTGGACCTCGGCCTCGTCAACGAGGTGCTGCCCCAGGACAAGCTCCTGGACCGCGCCTGGGAACTCGCCACCGACCTGTTCATGACCCGGGACCGCATCCAGCGCCGCCTCACCCGCGCGCTGTTCATCCAGCCCTGGCGCGAGCTCTGGACCAAGGAGCTCATGCTCGGCCAAGCCATCGAGTCGTGGGCCTGCCACAGCTACTGGCCGATGAAGGACACCGCCTACGACATCGTCAACCTCCGGGACGCCGAGAAGTGAGGCTGCACCACGCCAACTTCCGGACCGTTGAACCCGTTGCGTTGGTCGGGTTCTACCGGCAACTCGGGCTCAGCCTGATCGGCTGCGCCGACCTGGGCGGACCGTGCACCCTCTACCTCGGCGACCCCGAGGGAGGAGCGACCCTCGAGCTCACGGTCCGAGAGACCGCGGACCCCGACTGGCTCGGCAACCCCGGAACCGGTCACGTCGCTTTCCTCGTTGACGACCTCGACGCGGAGCTGGAGAGACTGACCGCCGCAGGCATCGACATCGAGATGCCGGCCTTCCACCCCGGTGGCCGCGCCGACGTCTACGTGGCCTTCGTCCGCGACCCGGACGGCAACCATGTGGAGCTTGTGCAAGCGCCGTTCCCGCAGGTCCGCGACGCGCTGCCCGCCGGGCTGACCTGGGAGGCGTGAGGTGTTCCTCGCCCGCACCCCAGCGCCCGACGGTCGGCCGCGTCTGCTCGCCACCGACGACCCCGCCTCCGGATGGCGGGACATCGCCGACCACTACATGCTCGGACTCGTCCGGCAGGGCGCGACCACCTCGGCGGCCATCCGTGTCGCCGCCGAGGTGGTCGGCGGAAGTCTGACCCGCGCCCTCGAGCACGGCGACCTCTTCCTCGACCAGGCAAGGGGATGCGCCGAGAGCCACGCGGGTGACCTCGACCAACTCCATCCGGAGCGGTTCCTCTGCCCGGTCGACCCGCCTGTCTACCGCGACTTCATGGTCTTCGAGGAGCACTTCTCCTTCGGCTACCGGTGGCGCGGACTGGAGACGCCGGAGGTCATGTACGAGATGCCTGTCTCCTACCTGGGGAACCCGGCCTCGTTCGTCGGGTCCGGAGACGAGATCCCCTGGCCGCACTACGCGGAGGAGATCGACTACGAACTCGAGCTCGGCATCGTGCTCAGCCGGCCCGCCGCGGGCCTGACGCCGGACACAGCCCGGGGCTCGATCCTCGGCCTCACCATCCTCAACGACGTCAGCGCCCGCGACATCCAGCGTCGCGAGATGACGGCCGGGCTCGGGCCCAGCAAGGGCAAGCACTTCGCCTCCGCGGCCGGACCGTGGATCGCCACGCTCGACGAGCTCGACGACGACCTGGCCATGCGCGCGGTCGTCAACGGCGAGACCCGCTGCGAGACGCACAGCGCCGAGATGATCTGGTCGCTCGAGGAGATCGTCGCCTGGGCATCGGCCGCCGAGGTGATCCCGGCCGGGTCGCTGCTCGGCACCGGCACTGCCAACGGAGGCTCCGGCGTCGAGTTCGGCCAGTTCCTAGAAGCCGGCGACCGCGTCGCGCTCAGCGTCGACGGACTCGGCACGCTCGAGAACACCCTGGGTGCCCGCGGGTCGGGCTGGGTTCCGGACCGGCGCACCCCGGCCAAACGATGACGAGCCGCGTCCTACAGTAGAAGGGACGTAGGAGAAGGTTCGAGCAATGCGACTGGTCCGATCGAAGACGACGATCCCCGTCACCGGGGCCAGCGCCGTCCTCCGCGCCCGGCTCATAGACCTGATCACCGAGCGTCTGCGCGCCGGGTCTCACGTGCGCGTCAACGCCACCGCCGGCTCCGGCAAGACCACTGCCGTAGCGTCGGCCGTCGCGGTGCTCGCCTCGGGAGACGACGCCGCGGCACCGCTGCCCGTCGCGTGGCTGACGCTCGATCCCATGGACGTCGCGCCAGGCCGGCTCCTGATCTATGTAGAGGCCGCCCTCCGGGTCGCGATCCCCGACCTCGCCGACGTCGTCTCCGAGTCGGTACGGCGCGGCGCGTCGCTGATGGACACCGCCGCGTTCCTAGCGGAGGCGCTCGACGGCCATGAGGTCGCACTGGTGATCGACGAGACCGAGAAGATCGCGCCGTCCGCGGAGGCATGCTCCGTGCTCGACACCTTCGTGATGAACCTTCCCCTGTCTGCGCGCACCGTTCTCATCGGCCGCGAGGACGTCGGGTCGCGCTTCCTCGACCCGCTCCGCGGATCGACCCTAGTCCTCGGTGACCGTCACCTCGCCTTCACCCCCGACGAGGCCGAGCAAGTGCTGAGCGCTCGCGGCGTCCACGAGGTGAATGCCGCCGAGGCCGTCGAGCTCACCCGCGGCTGGATCACCGGCATCCTCTTCGAGCTCTGGCGCTACTCCGACCACGAACGGGGCGCCGGCGGCGAGACCGACCCGCTCAACGGCTACCTGTCGCAGGAGATCATGGGCAGCCTCTCGGAGGAGCAGCAGCGAGCCCTCGTCGCCACCTCTTTGCTCGATGAGGTGACACCATCGCGAGCCGAGGCCCTCGGCGTCAGTCAGGCCGGCGAGCTGTTGTACTCGATGTCGCGGCTGCACCTGCCGGTGGAGTTCAACGCCGCCTGCACCTCGCTGCGGTGCCATCCCCGGTTCCGGGAGTACCTGCAGACACAGCTACAGCTACGTGATCCCCGCTGGGTCCGCTCGGTTCACGGAGCATACGCCCGCCTGCTGATGGCCGAACGACGCCACGAAGACGCAGTCGAGGAGTTCTTGGCCGCCGGCGAACCGACGAATGCCGCGGGGGCAGCCGAAATCGCGATCCGCAGTGTTGTCGACCGCCTCGACTTCACGCTCGCGCAACAGTGGCTCGAGGCGATCGGGACATCCGAGGTCCGCCGACGCCCGCGGCTGCTGGCGGCAGCCGTCCAGATCGCCTGCGAGGCGGAGCGGTACGGCGAAGGCGCGGAGCACGCGGACCGGCTCCTCGCCGAGGACCCGGACCGGCTCACGGAGGTGCTCACCCCGGCGTTGGTCAGCACCATCGCATGGTGCTACTTCCTCGTCAGCAGGATCGAGGACGCCCAACGCCTGCTCGCCACATCCCCCGACGGCCCAGAAGTCCGGATGATGCGGTTCTGCATCGGCCTCGAGCTCCTCGACGACCCCACCCACTACCGGGACCGCCCACCCGACTGCGACGGGCCGGCGGACGGGCTGCTGATCCGCGCGGACCTGGCGCACGGTCGCTTCGACCGAGTCCTCGACACCCACTCGCGCCCATGGTCGGCGATCTCCCTGGGGCGAGTGGGTGCACTGCGGGCACTCGGCCGGACCGCCGAGGCCGCCGAACTCCTGGACGACACTCCCTCCACCACCTGGACCGCGGTTCGGACCAGAGCGGAGCTGATGGCCGACACCGGCCAGCACGAGCTCGCCTACACCGCACTACTGCAAGGACGCGACAACCTCGCGCGGTCCGGGTCGAACCTCTACCGGATGTTCTCGCTCCTCTTCGAGACGTCCCTCGCGCTGCGTGCGCGGAAGGACACCCAGTTCGCCCGCGCCGCTCTCAACGAGGTCGAACGGGAGGCGACCGCCCAGCGCCGCGCCCGCATCGTCGAACAGCTCCACCTCTGGCGAGGCTTAGCGGCACTGCTCGACGAAGACCAGGAGACGGCGGTCCGTGAGCTGCGCGCAGCTGTCGAGGTGATGACCGCCTGGGACCGCCTCCTGCTGCTCCCGACGGCTGCCGTCTACCTGGCGGAGGCCGAGTGGCGCGCAGGCGATCCCGACGCCGCAGACGCAGCCGCCAACCTGGCCGTGGAAGCCTCGGACCGGCAGGGCTCGCGCCACCTGCTCATCCAGGCCCTCAAGGAGTTCCCCGCCGTCGCCTCCCGCCGGCTCGACGCCGAGAGCGCCACGGACTCGACTTGGCATGCGCTCGGCCGCGCCGTGCTCGATCACGAAGCGATCTCGCTGCACCACCTGAGCGCCCGGGTGAACGTCCTTGACGTCGGACAGCAGGCGATCGACGTCGACGGGGTCGAAGTCGTGCCGAAGCTTGTGAAGAGCGTCGAGCTGCTCGCCTACCTCGCCGCCGCGGGCGGCCGCGCCGCAAAGACGTCGGTGGTCGCCAGTCTCTTCGAGAACTCCTCCGCGGACTCAGCCGCGGCGTACTTCCGGATGGCGCTGAGCGGACTGCGCAAGGTTCTCCCGGCCGACGCGCCCCTCGGCCTAGACAACAACGACGTCGTGTGGGAGGGCTCCTCGCTGACGAGCGCGTCGACAAGCCTCGAACGCGGCGTCGCCGCGCTGAGTCAGCTCCCAGCACCCCAGCAGCGCGATCAGGTGGAAAAGCTGATCGCCGGGCTGTCGGCGGGGGAGTTCCTGCCGCACTCGCGCTCCGAATGGGTCCTGGCCCGCCGTGAGCACTTGGCGACCCTGCTCACCGACGTCCTCGAGATGGGCGGCCACATTGCCTTCCGCGACGACGACTACCGACGAGCCGGGGAGCTCGGCCAGCAGGTGCTCGACCGCGACCCGCTGCGCGAGCGGTCGTGGCGGCTCCTGATGCGGGTTGCGTCGGCGGTCGGCGATGGTGACCGAGTGACGTCCACCTACCGCCGATGCGTGCAGGCGCTCGCTGATATCGGCGCGACGCCCGAGCCCGGCACCGTTGCGCTCGCCAAACAGCTGCGCGGCGAGCAGGCTCCGAGCGCGCGCTGATCCAGTAGGCGTGTCGTACGGCCACCGCACCCGGGTTTCGGGTTCTTTTGCGGCTCCCTTCCAATACTCGTGACCGTCATCACAGCCCGGTCCTGCCGGGTCACCCCACGAGTCGTCCGTCGCCGAGCGTCCACCACCCGGTCGGCCGGCTGACTCGAACCCCGAGGAGGAGTCGGTGTCGATGCCGTCGATCCAGCCTGTGCTCTCCACGCGCGGACTCTCCAAGGACTACCCGGGCATGCGCGCGCTCGACGGCTTGGATCTCGACCTCCTGCCCGGCGAGATCCACGGTGTCGTAGGCGCCAACGGCGCCGGGAAGAGCACAGTGATCCGGCTGCTGTCCGGTCTCCAGGAGCCGTCGTCCGGAGTCATCCTCATCGACGGCGAGCCTGTGTCGATTTCAAGTGTGTCTACTGCCGAGAGCCTCGGCATCAGTGTTGTGCACCAAGAGCTGCCCCTGCTGCCGAACCTGACCGCGGCCCAGAACATGGTGGTCGGACGCGAGCGCAGTCGCCTCCTGGCGCCGGCCCGCAAGCGGCGTGACCAAGCGACGTACCGGCGGGCGGCCGCCGGACTCCCGGGCGCTCCGGCTCCGGCGAGCCGCCTCGAGACCCACGGCCTCTACGCGTGGCAGATGGTCGCCATCGTGCGCGCCACTGCCGACGCGGCCCGGGTGCTCATCCTCGACGAGCCCACGTCCAGTCTCACGGTCGACGAGCGCAACGCGCTCCACGAGCGCGTGCGAGCGCTCGCCGCGAACGGCCTGTCCGTGCTGTACGTGAGCCACTTCCTCGACGACATCCTCGACGTCGCATCCACGGTCAGCGTGCTCCGCGACGGACGCCTGGTGCACCGTGGTCCGACCGTCGATCTCGACGAGGAGTCCCTGCTCGCACACATGACGTCGGGCACAGGTGCATCGCGAGCCGGCGACGTCACGGTCCAGCCGCTGCGCTCGGCGAGTGAACCCTCTGCCCGAACGAGCAATGCCGGCGGCCAGGGCCTCGTCCTCGACGACTTGAATGTCGGCGAGGTCGTCCTTCCGCACCTCGCGGTACGGCCGGGCGAGATCGTGGGCCTCTACGGTCTCGAGGACTCGGGTGCCCGCGACGTCGTCGAGTCTGTGTTCGGTCTCCGGCCACGGACGGGCTCGGTCCGCTGGGCGGGGCATTCGGTCAAGGCCAACCCGCGCGACGCCATCAGCCGCGGCATCACCCTGGTCACGGGCGATCGCAAGCGCGCCGGCATCGCGTCCTGGAGCGTCGAGATGAACCATGCGCTCCCGAGGCTGTCCCAGCGTCCTCTCCTCGCTCCGGCGCCGCGGCGCAGCATGCGTCGCGAGACCGAGAGGAGCATCCAGGAGTTCCGCGTCAAGGGCCGCGCAGGTCAACGCTTCGCAGGACTCTCGGGCGGGAACCAGCAGAAGCTGCTCCTAGCGCGCTGGATCGGCACTGCCCCCGTGATGTGCATGCTCCTCGACGAGCCGACCCACGGCGTCGACGTCGGAGGTCGCCGCGCTATCTACGACCAGCTCCGCGAGTTCGCGGCGCGTGGCAACGCCGTCCTGCTGCACAGCACCGACCCCGAGGAAGTCGTCGAGCTCTGCGACCGGGCGATCCCGTTCGCGAGCGGCCGGCCCCTCGAGGAGATCCCGCGCGACGACCTCGACATCGACGCGCTCGAGCACGCGGTGCGTGCCAGCACCCGACACCAGTCCTCCGACCTCGAGGTGACTCCATGAACACCGTCCTGACCCGCTTCACCGCTGCGGGAAGGTTCGTCATCCGCGACTACGCGGTCGGCGTCGTCCTGGTCGCAGTCTGCGTCTACCTCTCCGTCCGGAGCCCGCAGTTCTCGACCGCGGCCAACGTCTCCAACGTCCTCGATCAGGTTTCGATGATCGGCATCATCACGATGGGGATGGCGATCCTGCTCGTGTCGGCCAACTTCGACCTGTCGGTCGGCGGCATGGTCGGTCTAGCGACAGTAGTCACCGCCAAGGTGATCAACGACCAGGGACTCGCCGTCGGCGTGGCCGCGGGCATCGGTGTGGCGGCCCTCCTCGGGGCGATCAACGGCATCATCGTCACGAAGCTGAAGGTCAACTCGCTCGTGGCGACGTTGGGGTCCGGCCTTGCCTACACCGGACTCGCCCTGCTCTGGTCCGAGAGCACGCCGATCCCGGTCACTGACACGGCTCTGACCGACTTCATGAACACGAAGATGCTCGGCGTCTCGATGCCCGCCTACTTCTTCTTGGGCGCGATCCTCCTCGCGACGTGGTTCCTGCACATCACCGTCGCCGGTCAGCAGACCTACGCCGTCGGCGCTAACGCCGAGGCCGCCCGGTACGCCGGGGTCCGGGTCGAGCTGATCCGTTTCATCCCCTTCGTCCTGACCGGTCTCTTCGCCGGCGTGGCCAGCATCATCCTCACCGGCCTGTTGGGCAGCGGTGTCCCCACGGCGGCGTCCTCTTGGCCGCTGCAGGTCGTCGCGGGAGCCGTCGTCGGCGGCATCAGCATCGCCGGCGGCCGCGGGACCATCGCGATGGGCGTCCTGGGCGTCCTGCTCATCGGCATCATCAACAACGGCCTGAACCTGCTCAACTTCGACGCGGCCTACCAGAACATCGCGACCGGAGCGATCCTCGTCGCGGCCGTCGCCGTCGACTCCGCACTGCAGGCCTTCTGGCGGAACCGTCCGCCGACCCCGAACGGCGGCTCTCCGGGGGCTGCGAGCGAGCTCACGGGTGAGCACGCACCCTCCGACGGCTCCGTCGGAGCATCCGCCGCCCCGGTTCGCGCCTGATCCGGTCGGCTCTCGTCAACTCACCACTCCACTGGAGGACCGATGTCCAAGTATCTGCGATCCCCGCTCGTGTGGCTCACCACCGCTGCCGTCCTCGGCCTCTCGGTGACGGGTTGCTCGTCCGACGACGGATCGACCAACGCATCCGACAACTCCTCGTCGTCGGGCGGTTCCGCCGAAGGCGCCCTGGTCCAGGTCATCGAGGCCGTTCCGACGCCCGCGGTGCTGGGGCTCGGCGAGGGCTACCAGCAGAAGGCCGACGAGCTCGGCATCGACTTGCAGGTGGCCCAGTCGGCCGGAGATCCCACCAAGGACCTCGCGAACATCCAGGACGCCATCTCCAAGGGCGCCAAGGGGCTTCTGCTCATCCCGCTGAGCGTCGACGCGATCCGCCCGGCCCTCAAGCAGGCCGTCGACGAGGGGATCTGCGTCGGGATCGCGTACTCCAACATCACGGAGGAGAACGAGATCACGCCCGGGATCAAGACCTACTTCGGCTACAGCGACGACGAGGGTGGCCGCAACCTCGTGGATGCGATGGCCACCGAAATGGGCGACCAGGGCGGCATCGTCTACATCGGCGGAACGTCCGCCGACCCTGGCTCGCAGACCCGCGAAGCGGCCGTTGAGGATCAGCTCGCCTCCGAGCACCCCGACATCGAGTTCCTCGACGCACAGCCGGCCGACTACGACCCCGCCAAGGCGCGCAGCGTCATGCAGGACTACGTCCAGCGGTACGGCGACCAGATCACCGGTGTGATCACCGCCGCAGACAGCATGGCGGAGACGGTTGCCGACTACCTGGCCACCACCGACCTGGCTGACCAGGTCGTCGTCGGCAGCTTCGGGGGGCAGCAGACGTTCGTGGACATGATCGCGGCCGACGGCCCGGCGTTCGCAACGGTTCCGCTCCCGGTCGTCGACGACGGCGCTCGCGCCATGGAGCGCATCGCGGAGTGCATCGAGGGCGACACCGACACCGTCTTCGACAGCTCGACGACCCAGGAGTCCATGCAGCCGTTGGAGGACGCCGGCTACGTGATCACCTCCGACAACGTCGACGCCTACAAGCCGCAGTACTGAGACCCAACCGAAGCGTGGGCGCGGCCGTTCCGCGCCCACGCTCTCACTCACGATCGGAGCATGCGATGCCCCAGTACGTCCCGACCGACGCCGACGTGGAGGCGGCCGCCGATCGGCTGATCGAAGCCGCGGCGACTAGGGCCGCCTGCGCACCGGTGCGCGACCTCATCGGTCGTGACGACGTGGGAGCGGCGTACGCCGTCCAGCGACTGGTCAACGAGCGACGGATCGAGAACGGGGCGGTCGTCACCGGTCGGAAGATCGGTCTCACTTCGCGCGCCGTCCAAGAGCAACTGGGCGTCGACCGGCCGGACTTCGGCGTCCTGTTCGCCGACATGAACTATGCCGACGCGAGCGTCCTCCCGCTGGACCACGTCATCGCGCCGAGGGTGGAAGCGGAGGTCGCCTTCGTGCTCGCCCACGACCTGACCGACGGAGATCTCGGTACCGATGAGGTCGCCGACGCCGTGGCGTACGCCGTCGCAGCGCTGGAGATCGTGGACAGCCGCATCGACAAGTGGGACATCTCCTTCTCTGACACCGTCGCCGACAACGGCTCCAGCGGTCTGTACGTCCTCGGGGAGGAACAGGTTTCGCTCGACGTGTTCGTGCCGGTGCACTGCGAGATGCGCATGCTGGTCGACGGGGTGGAAGCCTCGGCTGGAACTGGGCGAGCGTGCCTCGGTGACCCCTTGGCGGCACTGTCCTGGTTGGCGCAGATCTCTTGCGACGTCGGCCAGCCGCTGCGCGCCGGAGAGGTGATCCTCTCGGGAGCTCTGGGGCCGATGGTTCCGGCTGCCGCTGGAATGGAAGCCGTGGCCGAGATCACCGGTCTGGGCGCCGTGTCCTGCCGGTTCGGCGAGCGGATCTCGGCGGCGACGTGAGCCCTCCTCCTGCAACGCACCGTCAGCTGCTACCGCTACCTTCGAAGGCATGTGGCCGCAACCGCAGGTATGTCCTGGCTGACGCTTTCGAGAGATCTACCGACGTGGCGGGTGTCTCTCCAAGGCCTCTTTCGGCGTAAGAGTCCCCGGGAGTGGTGGGGTTTGAGGGACCACGGCGAGGCTGCCTGACGTAGACGGCCATCGGCGGGATCTTCGGTGTGAAACGACCAAGAGACACACTGAAGGAGATCCACCGATGGCCTTGCCCCAGTCTGCCCTGTCCGAG
>NZ_JAER01000030.1 GCF_000519005.1 Nocardioides sp. J54
CGGGCTCCGGCTCCGGGTCCGGGTCCGGGTCGGGCTCCGGGTCGGGCTCGCCCTCGGCGTCGGTCGGGCACTCGCTGACCGGCACGTCGCGCGCCTGCTCCCCCACGTTGGCGAAGCGGAGGGCCAGGGAGTCGTGGGCGTCCGGGAACTGCCAGGGAAGCGTCACGCCGTCCCAGCCCGTCAGCGTGTTGATGCTGACGATCACGATGTGGTCGAGCACACCGCCCGGCGTCGAGACGTACTTGCAGACGACGACCTTCTTCTCGTTGACGTCGTCCTGGACCGCGGCGGCCGCGACCTGCCGCGCGCCCTGCTCGGCAACCTCGCCGGCCGGCGGGGCGTCGGCCTCGGGGGCGGGGTCGGGCTCGGCATCCTGCGCGGCCGGAGCCGGGTCGGGCTGCGGTGCAGGGGCCGGGTCCGGCTCGGGAGCCGGGTCGGGCTCCGGGGCCGGCTTCGGCTCGGGCTCGGGGGCGGCCTTCGGCTCCGGCGCGGCCTCGGGCTCGGGCGCCGGGGTCTCCACCTCGGCCGAGGCCGCGGCGCCACTGGTGTCGGCGTCGTCGGCGTGGCCGGGTGCGGTCAGGGCCGTGACGGCCAGGAGGGCGGCCGGGAGCGTGAGTGCGACACGCATCCCCAGGCCGCGCCGCGCGGGCGCGCGGCGGAGGGTGCGGCCGACAGGCCGCGGTGACTTCATCATGTTGTTGTCCCCATGTCGTGGTGTCGGCCGTGCTGCAGCACGGCCTCGGGAGCTTCCGGTGACGGGTTCGGCCGAAAACCGACAGAGGGAGCGTCGAACCAGGGCCTCGCCGATCGGGCGCGACCCAGTCCAGCACTCCCTCCCACCGACCACGCCCCACGCGCAGCCGGCCCCGCGTCGGAGACTAGGGGCCTTTACCCGGCCGTCAAGGCCGAATTCGGCGATCTTTACCGAGCACGACGTCCTCACATCCGATGGTTGTCGGATGCATCACACACCCGCGCGACCGCCGGTCTGCGTCTCGCTCAGGCCAGCCGGTCCTCGGGGCCGCGCGGCAGGAACTGCTCGGTGAGCACCGGCCAGGCGTGGTCGATGAGCTCCTCCATGTCGAGGTGGGTGGCGCGCTGCACGTAGGGCTTGGCCAGCTCGGTGTCGATGACCTTGAGCACGAACCGGCGCAGCTCGGAGTCGAGCCCGGTCATCCGGCGCAGGATCGCGCCGCGCCGGGTGTCGGTGCGCAGCTCGAGGCCGATCTGGTCCTCGGTCGGGGTCCGCAGCTCCAGGCGCAGCCGCAGCGGGTCCTCGGTGTGCACGACGAGCACCAGCGGCACCTGCACGTCGGCGGCGAAGTGGAGCTGGTCGAGCGGCAGGTCGAGCTGGAAGACGACGCTGATCGGCAGGTTCAGCGCGTAGGTGAGCAGCTCGGCGGGGACCTCCTCGCCGGTGGTCGGCCCGAAGGTGCCGGTGAAGCTGACGCTCGCGAACGCCCGGCCGGGGCCGGCACCGATCGGCCCGAGCGAGATCTGGTCGCCGAGGACGGCGTCCACGGTGCGCAGGATGCGCTCCTTGTGCAGCACGCGCCGCACCCACTGCACCCCGAAGCGCTGGTAGGACGCGGGGCCGGCTGCCACCTCCACCCGGGTGTCGACCACGGCTCCCCCTTGCTCGTTGTCGGTCCTGCGGGCAGCAAAGCCGCGCCAGGACTGGCGATTCTCGTACATCCTGCCTGACAGGGAGGCGCCGGGGTGGCAGGCGCCGCGCCCGTCGTACCGGCCTTCCCCGGCTCGGTCCGGGCGGTGCCCTCGTGGCAGGATGGGCCGCTCGCCGACGACAGGAGCCCCCGGATGACCGAGGCCGTGGCCGTGCGCTACCCGACGCCGACCCTGGTCAGGACTGCGGACTGCATGGCGAAGGGTCTGCTGGTGGTGCTGCTGCTGGCCGCGGTGGTCGACCCCGAGGGCAGCAACCTGCGCAACAAGGCCGCCGAGGCGCGGGCGATCGGGTACCCGCTGCTGTCGTTCACGATCCCGCTGATCTGGCTGCTGGCGTGGAAGGACCGGGCGTCCTTCCCGTGGCTGGCCGACCTGCTCGTCACGCTGACCTGCTTCACCGACGTCCTCGGCAACCGGATGGACCTCTACGACTCGATCGTGTGGTTCGACGACCTCATGCACTTCGCGAACACCGGGCTGATCGCGGCGGCCGTCGTGCTGCTCACCCTGCACCGCAGCGCGCCGCGCTGCCGCGTCATCGAGCGGGCGCTCGCCGTCGGTGCGACGGCTGCCATCGCCTGGGAGGTCGCGGAGTACTACGCGTTCATCAGCGGCCACGCCGAGCGTGCCTTCGCCTACGAGGACACGCTCAGCGACCTCAGCCTCGGCGTCCTCGGGTCGCTCACCGCCGCGCTGGTCATCCACCACCTGTGGCGGCGCGGCCAGCTGCGCGAGGCCGCGCCCCAGCTGGACGACCGCAGCCTCGTCTGACCCCCGGGTCCCGCCGGCGGTCCCTCACCCCTCGACGGCGACGGGCACGTCCATCGCCCGCGCGGCGGCAGCGATCTGCTGCGCCAGGGCGACGTCCGCGTCGGTGACCGTCCCGGTGTCGTGGGTCCCGAGCCACACCTCGACCTCGGGGTAGCGCAGGGTCACGTCGGGGTGGTGGTTGGCCTCCTCGGCCAGCCGCCCGATCTCGTTGACCAGCGCCAGCCCGGTCGCGAAGCTCCCGGTCCGGAAGCGCACGGTCGCCTGGGCTCCCTCGACGCGCCACTCCGCGAGACCCTCCGCGGCGGTGAACTCCTCAGCGGTCACGGTCTGGTAGCTGCGTGCCATGCTCCCGACCGTACCCCTGGATCTCCGCCGTCACCGGCGGCCGACCCGCAGCGAGGCGTCGACCTGCCGGCCCTCCTCGAGCGGGTCGAGGCCGGCGTCGCGGCGGGCGGTCACCTTCAGCGGCACCAGGTAGCGACCGTCCTTCGGGAAGAGCGCCGTGGTGAACTCGTGGCCGGCGATGGTCACGACGACGGGGACCTGGCCCCAGTACTCGATGCCGCGGGCGGCGTCCTTGATGTCCTCGCTCTCGTCCTCGGGCACGGAGAGGAACCAGTACGGCGCCGGGCCGCGCCACTCCACGACGGTGCCGGTGAAGGAGATGTCCACCCTGCAGTCCTAGCCCGTCGCGGGCCGCGCGGCAACGGGTTCGAGGAGCAGGGCGAGCGTGGGGAGGCCCAGGGGCTTCATCGCGTCGGGTCCGTGACGACCTCGTAGGGGCCGGACGCGACGGCCTCGTCGAACTTGCTGTCGACGTACAGCACGCGTCCGCGCAACGTGGCGGCCGTCGTCAGCACGCGGTCGGCGGCGGTGGCCTGCTGGTCGAGGGCGACCAGGCTGCGGCCGTCGGCGGAGACCCGCAGGGTGGCGACCGCCTTGCTGAAGTTGCGCACGACGGTGAGCCGGTTGCCCTGCCGCACGAGCCCGTCGGCGTCGACGAGGTCGGTGCCGGTGGCGAGCTCGCCGACCGCGCCGGTGCGGGCGTCGAAGCGCCACATCCGGCCGGTGCTGCCCTGCGCGACCACGAAGGCCGAGCGGTCGGCGGTGAGCACGATGCCGCCGAGGTTGAAGCCCTCCTCGCGGGTGATGGTGCCGGTCGCGTCGGCCCACAGCGTCGCCTCCCAGCCGTGCGCGCCGCGCGCGACGCGGAAGAGCTGGGGGTCGTTGGAGTTGGTGAAGTACGCCGCGCCATCGGGGCCGATCGTCACGTCGTTGAGGAAGGCGTCGGTGGTGCCGGGAACGCGCAGCGCGGCGAGCAGCTCGCCGTGGCGGTCGTAGACCCAGAGGTCGGGCCGACCGGTGCCGATGCCGTTGGGGCCGCCCGCGACGTAGACGTTGCCGGCGTCGTCGACGGTGATGCCGCGGGCGGTGAACCGGCCGTCGGTGCCGTCACCAGCCAGCCACTCCTCGGTCGTGGCCGACTGCGCGGTGCCGCGGTGGATCTCCCCGCCGGTCACCTCGCTGACGTAGAAGACACCGCGCCGCTCGTCGGCGCCGATGCCCTCGAACTTCGAGCCGACCGGGCTGTCGGCGTCGCCCTGGAGCAGGTACGACGCCGGGCGGCCGCCGGCGTCGGCAGCGGCGGTCGTCGTACCGGCGAGGGTGCCGGTGGCGGCGGTCGCGAGGGTGAGCAGGAGGGTCGGGAGGACGTGGGTTCGCTTCATGGCTCCAGCCTGCGGCGCGGCGGGCCGCCCGGACGTGGGGTGTGCTGACCGCGGTCGCGCCGTCCTTCGCGTGGTGCGCGGTGCCCGTCGCCTTCGCCGTGCTGCAGGTGCTGCCGTTCGCGTGGGCGGTGGGCTGCGTCGTCGCGATGACCGCCCTCCTGACAGCGGCCTGGCAGCGGATCACCGACGGCGTCGACCCGGTGCAGGTCGCCGGTCCGGTCGGCGTCGGCCTGGTGACCGTGCTGGCCTACCGCGCGCTCGACCTCGAGTCCCGCGCCCGTCAGGCCGTGGCCGGGCAGCTCGCCGAGGAGCAGCACCGCACCGGCGCGCTGGCCGAGCGGACCCGCCTGTCGCGGGAGATCCACGACTCGGTCGGGCAGGGCCTCTCCAGCATCAACCTGCTGCTGCAGGCCGCCGAGCAGGCGTGGGAGGAGCAGCCCGCGACCGCGCGGGAGCACGTCCGGACCGCGGCAGCGACCGCCCGCGGCGGGCTCGAGGAGGTGCGCCGCGTGGTGCGCGACCTCGCCCCGGCGGAGCTGGCCGACGACGCCGGCGGCGCAGCGCTGGCCGACGCCCTGCACCGGGCGGCCGAGGAGTCCGCCCTGGGCTCGACGTGCGGTCTCGACGTCGCGGTGCGCGTGCACGGCGAGCCGGTGCCGGTGGAGGTCGCCCCCGGGATCCCCGTCGACGGCCCGGTCGACGAGCTCGCCGAGCAGGTGCGCGCGCTGCACGTGCGCTACCACCGGGGCCAGCCCGGCTGAGCCGGCTCAGCCCAGCCGGCCGAGGATCTCCTCCGACTCGACGAGCCCGGCGTCGCTCGGCGCCTGCCCCCGGCCGAAGACCCGTTCGTGCTGCTGGCGGCGCCACGCGAGGTGCGCCTCCGCCGGGCGCTCGAAGCCGTGGCGCTCCCGCGCCTCGGCGGGCGTGAGCACCTCCGGGGAGACCGGGGGCACGCCCAGGAGGACCGGGGCCACCACCGGCACCGTGCTCGGCGAGAGCATCCCGAGCACGCGCAGCTGCAGGCGCTTGCTGGTCGACAGCGCGGCGAAGGTGGCGCGCAGGACGGGCCGTGCGGCCAGGTCCATCACCCTGGGCTGCTGGACGTCGCCCATCTCGCGCATCCAGTGCGGCAGGGTCGCGATGACGCCGGCGCGGAAGAACCTGCCGACCACCCACTGCGCGGGGCGCAGCACGAGGGGCGCGTCGACGAGCTGGTCGACGTCCATCAGGTGGCGCATCGCGCGCCGTGCGATCGGTGAGCCGGACATCACCGGGCGCATCCGTTCGTAGTAGGCGTGCAGCTCAGCGCGCGAGCGCGGCACGTCGGCCGGGTCGCAGGTCTGCATCTCGGCCGCGACCGCGCACTCGGCCCAGTACTGCGCCTCCTCGGCCTCGGACAGCTTGCCGGGGCCGTACATCTCGTACGCCTTGAGCACCGAGTGCCAGCCGGTGACGAGGATCCACAGCTGCGAGTCGGGGTCGTTGGCGTCGTACCGCCCGCCGCCGTAGGGCTCGAGGCCGATCGCCTTGCTGTGCACCTTCACCAGCACATCGGCGGCCTGCAGCGTGGTGCGGCTGTCACCGAAGGCGACGAGGGCGAAGTAGCGGATCGTCCGGTCGTAACGGGTCCGCGGCCGCCGGTAGATGTCCTGGGTGCGGTCCACCGAGGCGACCAGGTTCGGGTCGAGCTCCTCGACCACCACCGCCCGGCTGAACCCGATCGTCAGCGACGTCGGGTAGCCCCAGACCCGCCAGGTCACCGAGTCAGGTCCGAAGAACCCGTGGTCGGCGGCGGGCTCGACCTCGGAACGAGTGCGCTTCAGCATGGCGACATATTGCTACACATGTGTAGTAATTGGAAGGCCCTAGGGTGGCGGCGTGTCCCAGCAGCCCCGCAAGCGACGTCCCTACGCCGCGCGGATGCCCATGGAGGAGCGGCGCACCCAGCTGCTCGACGCGGCGCTGCGGGTCATCGACCGCGACGGGTACGACGGCGTCTCCATCGACGCGATCGCGAAGGAGGCCGGGGTCACCCGGCCGGTGGTCTACGGCGCCTTCGACGGCCTCGGCGCGCTGCTGCTGACCCTGCTCGACCGCCAGCAGGCCCGGGCGGTCGGCCAGCTGTTCGCCGCGCTGCCGTCGGGCGAGAGCACCGACCCGGTCGAGGTGGTGGAGCAGGCCTGCCCGGCGCTGCACCGGATGCTGCTCGACGACCCGGTGACCTGGCGCGCGATCCTCCGGTCCCCCGCCAACGTGCCCGACGCGGTGCGCAGCCGGATCGAGGGCGACCGCCAGCAGGTGCGCGAGTTCGTCGAGGGCCTGGTCACCGCCGTGCTCGGCGAGGAGGTCGACGCCGAGGTGGTGGCGCACGGGATCATCGCGCTGCTCGAGCACTTCGGCCGGCTCGTGCTCGAGGACCCGCTGCGCTACGACGCCGCCCGGCTCACTGCCACCGCCCGCTCCCTCGCGGCATCATGGGTCAGGTGACCGGTCGCACCGTCCGCCTCGCCACCCCGGCCGACGCCGGGGTCGTGGCCCGGCTGCTCTTCGACTTCAACACCGAGTTCGAGTCGCCCACGCCGACCGCCGAGGACTTCACGCCGCGCTTCGCACGCCTGCTGGCCCGCGACGACGTGCTCGTGGTGCTCGCCGAGGAGGACGGGCGACCGACCGGCTTCGGCTACCTGACCCTGCGCCCGACCCCGTACGGCGACGGTCCGCTCGCCCAGCTCGAGGAGCTCTACGTCGTACCCGCGCTGCGCGACGGCGGCATCGGCACGGCGCTGCTCACCCGCGCGGTCGACGAGGTGCTGGCCCGCGGCGCGATCGAGATGCACATCAACGTCGACGAGGTCGACACCGACACCCGGCGGTTCTACGAGCGGCACGGCTTCACCAACATCCAGCCGGGCGAGGACTACCGGATGCTCTGCTACATCCGGGAGCTCTGAAGCCGTCCGGGCACCGACTGTCGGTGGGCCGGTGCACGCTGGGTCCATGAGCACCAGCACCTCCCCCATCACCGAGCTCCTCGCCGTCTGCCTCGACACCTCCGACGCCGCGCGGCTGGCGCAGTTCTACGCCGACCTGTGCGGCGGGAAGGTCACCGGCGTCTACCCGGAGTACGGCTACGCCAGCGCCGAGGTCCTCGGCACCACGCTGAACTTCCAGACCGTCGAGGGCTACCGGCGCCCGGAGTGGCCGGGCCAGGACCAGCCGCAGCAGTCGCACCTCGACTTCCGGGTGCCCGACCTAGACGCCGCCATCGAGCATGCCACCGCGCTGGGGGCGACCGTGGCCCCGGGGCAGGACGACCAGCCCGACTGGATGACCTGGCGGGTCATGCTCGACCCCGACGGCCACCCGTTCTGCCTCTGCCCGCCGCAGGGGTGACGCTCAGCCGGTGCGGCGGAGCACCAGGTGGGTGACGTGCGGCGTGTGCCGCACCGACACCGCCTCCATCGCACCGGCCGGCACCCCGTCGAAGAGGCGGGAGCCGGCGTGCCCGTCGGCCACGGAGAAGCCCGACACGTGCGGCGTCACGTGCCAGCGCAGCTCATCGAGCAGGCCGGCGGCCAGGCAGGCGTTGACGGTGGTCGCGCCGCCGGCGACGGCGACGTCGCGCCCGCCTGCCGCGTCCCGGGCGCGGTCCAGCGCGGCCTCGAGGCCGTCGGTCACGAAGTGGAAGGTCGTGCCGCCCTGCATCTCGAGCGGGTCGCGCGGGTGGTGGGTCAGCACGAAGACAGGGGCGTGGTACGGCGGGTCCTCGCCCCACCACCCGCGCCACGAGAGGTCCCACCCGCCCCGGTGGGGGCTGAACATGTTGCGGCCCATGACGAACGCGCCCGCGTCGACGATCGCGTCGACCTCGGCCCGGCTCTCGTCGCCGTGGTCGAACATCCACGCGTGCAGCGGCTGCTCGTCGAGGTCGCCGAACGGTCGCTCCAGCCGCTGCCGCGGCCCCGAGGCGAACCCGTCGAGGGTGGTGGAGATGTCGGCTGTGACGATGCCCATGTCGTGCAGACCGTCCCGCCCGCGGGAATTCAGCGCGCCCGCGGCCTGCGCCGTGGCAGCATCTCTCCGTGCTGGGCATCACCGACCTCTCGACGTACCTCGTCGGCCTGGTCCTCATCATCCTGCTGCCCGGTCCGAACTCGCTCTACGTCCTCTCCGTGGCCGCCCGCCGCGGCGTGGCCGACGGCTACCGCGCCGCCGCCGGGGTGTGGACCGGCGACGCGGTCCTGATGTTCCTCTCCGCAGCTGGCGCGGCGTCGCTGCTGAAGACCAACGAGGTCGCCTTCGCGGTCGTGAAGTACGTCGGCGCCGGCTACCTCGGCTACCTCGCCTTCACCATGCTGCGCGGCGCGTTCGCCCTGTGGCGCGAGCGGCGTCGGGCGGTGCAGGTGGTCGAGGACGGGGCACCGCCGCCGGTCCCCGGCGAGCGCCCCTACCGGCGGGCGCTCGTCATCAGCCTGCTCAACCCGAAGGCGATCTTGTTCTTCGTCGCCTTCTTCGTGCAGTTCGTCGACCCGGCGTACGGCAAGCCGGCGGTGTCCTTCCTCGCCCTGGGCACCCTCGCCCAGCTCGCCAGCGTGCTCTACCTCTCCGCCCTGATCTTCGGCGGCGCCCGCCTCGCCGAGACCTTCCGCCGGCGTCGTTCGCTCTCGGCCCTCGGCACCTCCGCGATCGGCGCGGTCTTCCTGGGCTTCGCGGTCAAGCTCTCCCTCGCCAGCGCCTGACCCGGACCTGACCCGGACCTGACCCGGCAGGGTCACCAGCTGACGTCGTCGCACGCGTCCGAGCGGTGGCCCTCGACCTGGAGGGTGGCGTGCTCGATGGCGTGGTCCTCGCGCAGCGCGGCCTGCCCGGCCCGCAGCGTGGCGGCGGCGTCGGCGCCCTCGGTGAGGACGAGGTGGGCGGTGGCGACGTTCATCCCCGACGTCAGGGTCCAGACATGGAGGTCGTGCACGTCGCACACCCCCGGGACCGCGGCGAGCGAGGCGGTGACCGCGTCGATCTCCATCCCGGCGGGCACGTGCTGGCCGAGCACCGCGAGCACCTCGCGGCCGAGGAGGACGGCCCGCACGGCGACGAAGGCGCCGATGAGGAAGGCGACGGCGGTGTCCCACACGCCGCTCCCGGTGGCCGCGACGAGGACGCCCGCGGCAATCACGCCGACGCTGCCGGCCGTGTCGGCGACGACCTCGAGGTAGGCGCCCTTGACGTTGAGGGACTCCTTCGCACCGGCGCGCAGGAGCAGCAGCGCGACGAGGTTGACCGCCAGGCCGAGGGCACCGACCACGAGCATCGCGCCGGTCTCGACCTCGACCTCCTCGCCGACCCGCCCCACCGCGGCGACCACGACGTAGACCGCGACGCCGAGCATGATCAGCACGGCCAGCCCGGAGGCGAAGACCTCGGCCCGGTAGGAGCCATAGGTACGACGTCCGGTGCTGTCCGCGCGGGTGGCGATCCGCGTCGCGACGAGTGCCGCCCCGAGGGCCACGACGTCGGCGGCCATGTGCCCCGCGTCGGACACCAGGGCCAGCGAGCCGCTGAGCAGGCCGGCGACCAGCTCGACGACGAAGAAGGCCGCGACCAGCGCGAACGAGACCGCGAGCCGCCACCGGTGCCGCCCGCCCGCATGGCCGGCGGGGCCGCCCGCTGGCGGGTGGCCGTGCCCGTGCCCGACGCCCATCAGGACGCCTCGTCGCCGTGCAGCGCGGCGGGCCCGAAGTTCTCACAGAGGACGACGGCCTCCCCCGTCGCCTCCAGCAGGCGCTCGGTCGCGCGCAGAACCTCCGCGGTCGCGGCCGGGTGCGCGAGGGAGAACATCGACGCGCGGCCGCTCGGTCGCGACACCACCAGCCCGCAGTCGCGCAGGCAGGCCAGGTGCTTCGACACGGTCGACTGGGCGAGGCCGAGGTGGTCGGTCAGGTCGACGACCCGGTGCTCACCGAGGGCCAGGTGCTGCAGGATCGCCAGCCGGTTCGGGTCGCTCAGCGCGTGCAGCAGGCACGCCGCCGCGACGAGCGGCTCCACCTCGCGCTCCAGCTGATTCATCGCCATGTGGCGATGTAAGCACCCTTCGGCGTCGTTGGTCAACCGGTCTATGCTCCCCTGCGTGCTGATGCGACCGGCGGAGCTCGAGGCCATCCGGGAGGGACGGGTCGACCTCGCCTTCCGGCGGTGGGACCGCCCGCGGGTGAAGGTCGGCACCCGCCTGCGCACGGCCGTCGGCCTCGTCGAGGTGGTCAGCGTCGAGCAGGTCCCGTTGTCCTCGCTGCGCGCCGAGGACGCACGGCGGGCCGGGGCGCACTCCCTCGCCGCCCTCAAGGACGTGCTCGCCGCCCGCGCCGAGCGGCCGGTCTTCCGGGTCGGGCTGCGCTACGCCGGCGTCGACCCGCGCGAGACGCTGCGCGGGCAGTTGCCCGACCCAGCGGAGGTGGTGGCCATCCTCGCGGGCCTGGACCGCCTCGACGCCGCCTCGCCGGTCGGCCCGTGGACCCGCGACACCCTGCGCCTCATCGACCGCAACCCGGAGGTCCGCGCGCCCGAGCTCGCCGCGCGGCTCGGCCGCCCCACCGCGGAGTTCAAGCGCGACGTGCGCAAGCTCAAGGAGCGCGGACTGACCGAGTCGCTCGCCATCGGCTACCGCCTCTCCCCGCGCGGCGAGGTGGTCCTCGACCACGAGGACGGTCCCCGCGAGCGCGCCCCGCGCCGGGAGGGCACGCCCCTGCCGCGCACCATCGGCGCCCCGGCCACCCGGGCGCTGCGCGCGGTCGACCTGCACACGCTCCAGGCGGTCAGCACGTGGACCCGGCACGACCTGGCCGCCCTGCACGGGGTCGGCCCGATCGCGCTCGACCGGCTGGAGGCCGCGCTGGCCCAGCTCGGGCTGTCGTTCGCCGACCGCCGCCCCGGCTGACCCGCGGGCCGGCCGCCGGACCTGTGCCAGGGTTCAGGTGAGGAGCACCGGCATCAGGTCGTGCACCCGGTGGCGCAGCTCGTCGAGCACGCCCTCCTTGTCGCAGAGGTGCCCGAGCAGGGCCTGCTGGAAGAGGCCGTCGAGGATGCCGTAGGTGACCGCCGAGGCCATCGCGGGAGCGCGCCCCGACAGGTCGGCGTACGTCGTGACCACGCGCCAGACCATGTCCTCGAGGGTCTGGTCGATCTGCAGCACCGCCTCGCGCAGCGACTCCTCGAACATGCTCTGGGAGCGCAGGTCGTACCAGAGCCGGTGCATCGGCGCTTCCTCGACGATCGTCTCGACCAGCTTGTCGGCGAAGCCGGCCACGAGCTCCTCGGGGGTGCGCGAGGTCTCCACCACCTCGTCGTACCGGTGGACGCAGCGCGCCTTGTACTCCCGCACGCAGTAGACGATCAGCTCGAGCTTGTCGCGGAAGTAGTAGTGGACGACGCCGTGGGAGAACTCCGAGTTGTTCGCGATCTCGCGCAGGCTCGCGCGGGCGTAGCCCAGCTCGCCGAGGGTCCGCAGCGCGGAGTCGGCCAGTGCTTGTCGACGCTCGTCGTGCCTGTCGGCGGGGGTACGACGAGCCTGGGCGGTCGTCATCCCTTCGAGGCTACCCCCGGACCCCGCTCCCTGACCCCCGGGCGATGGGCAACAACTGGGCATCCGTCAAGGCAGGTCTTGACGAGTGTCAAGCATCCGGGTTTACCTAGAGGTGCCACTTCGTGGCGAACCCCGGGCACGGCGCGTCGAGCCCTACCGACCGCCGGGCCATCCGGCCGCCCGCGGCACGGACGGCCGTCATCAGCGGGAGTCCCACCCCGCTGATGATGGTCGCCGTCCGGCCCCTGGTCCCTCTTCGCGACGCAGCACCGTCCCGTGTCACACGCGGGCGGTGGCCGGTGTCTCCATGCCAGAACCCGCCAGGAGCGACCTGGCCGACCGAGGAGGAGACACCATGGCCACCACCCCCCGCATCCCCGCCAAGCCCATCACTGGCGTCTACGGCGCGCTCGTGAAGAAGTTCTCCGCCAAGATGTTCGGCCACGTGCCGGAGTCCCTCGGCGTGATGTGGCACCACCTGCCCGCGCTGAAGGCGAGCATGAGCTACGGCCAGAAGCTGCAGAAGTGGGACGAGTGCGACGAGACGCTGAAGACCTACGCGCACATGGCCGTCGCCTCGCTCGTCGGCTGCTCGTGGTGCCTCGACTTCAACTACTTCATGTCCCGCGACAAGGGCCTCGACGAGGACAAGGCCCGCGAGGTCCCGCGCTGGCGCGACTCCGAGGTGTTCAGCCCGCTGGAGCGCCAGGTGATGGAGTACGCCGAGGCGGCCAGCATGACGCCGCCGACGGTCACCGACGAGATGGTCGAGCCGCTGCTCGCCGCACTCGGCCCGGCCGGCCTGCTCGAGCTGACCACCGTCATCGGGTTCGCCAACATGACGACCCGCTCGAACACCTCGCTGGGCATCGAGTCGGAGGGCTTCGCCGCCGCCTGCGGCATGAAGCCGCTCGCCCAGCCGGGCCCGTCGGCGGTCGTAGGCTCGCAGGCATGACGTCTCGGGACACCGACCCCTTCGTCGCCCACCGCAACCTGCTCTTCACGGTCGCCTACGAGATGCTCGGCTCCGCAGCCGACGCCGAGGACGTCGTGCAGGAGACCTGGCTGCGGTGGGCCGCGGTGGACCACGCCGAGGTCGTGGACCCCCGGGCCTACCTCGTCCGCATCGTCACCCGCCAGTCCCTCAACCGCCTGCGCACCCTCGCCCGCCGGCGCGAGGACTACGTCGGCGAGTGGCTCCCCGAGCCCCTGCTCACCGCCCCCGACGTCGCCGAGGACGTGGAGCTCGCCGAGAGCGTCTCGATGGCGATGCTGACGGTGCTGGAGACGCTCGGCCCGACCGAGCGCGCGGTGTTCGTGCTGCGCGAGGTCTTCGACATGCCGTACGACGAGATCGCCGCTGCCGTGGGCAAGACGTCCGCCGCCGTGCGCCAGGTCGCGCTGCGGGCCCGCAACCACGTCGCCTCCCGCCGGCCCCGCAACGAGGTCGACCGCCGCGAGCAGCAGGCCGTCGTGGAGCGGTTCATGGCGGCGGTGCAGACCGGCGACGTGCAGTCCCTGCTCGACGCGATGGCCCCCGACGTGCTGCTCCGCGCCGACGGCGGCGGCATCGCCAACGCGATCCGCAAGCCGCTCTCCGGCGCCGAGCCGGTCGCCCGCCTGCTGGCCAGCTTCACCGTCCTCGCCCCCGACGCCACCCTCGACCTGGTCTGGCTCAACGGTGCCCCCGCCGCGCTGATCCGCGCCCGCGGCGAGCTCACCGCCGTCAGCTTCGCCATCGAGGACGGCCGGGTCACCCACATCTACGTCGTCCGCAACCCGCACAAGCTGACCGCCCTGGACAGCGAGGCGGTGCTGAGCCGGGAGGGGTGAGCCGGCCCCGCGCCTTGACCCGCCCACCATGCTGGTCCCCATGCGCGCCGTGATGCACCACGAGTTCGGAGACCCGACCCGGGTCCTCACCGTCGAGGACGTGGCGGTCCCGGAGCCCGGGCCCGGCGAGGTGCGGGTGCGCACGCTGCTCGCGGCGGTGCACAACCACGACCTGTGGACGATCCGCGGGTCCTACGGCTTCAAGCCGGATTTGCCGGCGCGGGCGGGGACCGAGGCGGTCGGGGTCGTGGAGGCGCTCGGCGAGGGCGTCGCGGGGCTCGAGGTCGGGCAGCGGGTCGCGTCAGGTGGCAGCTTCGGGGCGTGGGCGGAGCACTTCGTCGCCCGCGCGGGCGGGCTGCTGCCGGTGCCCGACGCGATCCTCGACGAGGTCGCCGCCCAGCTGGTGTCGATGCCGTTCAGCGCGATCGCGCTGCTGGAGTCGCTCGACCTCCAGCCCGGCGACTGGCTGGTGCAGAACGCCGCGAACGGCGCGGTCGGGCGGATGGTCGCCCAGCTCGGCGCTGCCCGCGGGGTCAACGTGCTCGGCCTGGTGCGCCGGGCGGACGCGGTCGACGAGCTGGCCGCCCTCGGCATCGGGCAGGTCGTCGCCACGGACGGCGACGACTGGCGCGACCGGGTGCAGGAGATCACCGGCGGCGCGCCGGTCGCGGTCGGCGTCGACTCCGTCGGCGGCCGCGCGAGCGGCGAGGTGCTGTCGCTGCTCGCGGAGAACGGGCTGCTGGTCGTCTTCGGTGCGATGCAGTCGCCGACGATGGAGCTGTCGTCGGGCGACCTGATCTTCAAGCAGGCCAGCGTGCGGGGGTTCTGGGCGAGCACCGTCGCCCGGACGATGCCGGCCGAGCAGCGCAACGCGCTCTACGCCGAGCTCGCGCAGCGCATCGGCGACGGTTCGCTGACGCTGACGCTGCCGGTCGACCGGGTCGTGGCGCTGGAGGACGTGCGCGACGCGGCCGCCGCCAACGCGGAGCCCGGCCGGTCGGGCAAGGTGCTGCTGCGGCCCTGACGAACCCGTCAGGAATCGAGAAGCACCCGAGCACCGACCCCGACGGGTTCGCGTGGGAGCCCGCCGGCGCGGGCGAGCGTGCCGAGCGCTAGAGCCGCTCGAGCACGGCCCGCATCCGGTCCACCTCGGCGCCCTGGCCGATGACCATCTCCTCGGCCATCTCGGTGACCCGCACGTCGCTGCCGCGCCGGGCGACGGCGTCGGCCATCTCGATGGCGCCCTGGTGGTGCTGGATCATCCCCTCGAGGAAGAGGCGGTCGAACTCCGCCCCGCTGGCGGCCTCGAGGGCGCGCATCTGCTCGTCGCTGAGCATCCCGTGCATCGTGGCGTGCCCGTGCTCGCCGTGGTCGTAGGCGCTGGGGTCGTCGGCAGCGGTGGGCACCGAGAAGCCCTTCTCCTGCAGCCACGCGGCCATGGTCAGGATCTCCGGGCGCTGGGCGGCGGAGATCCGGCGCGCGAGCGCCTTCACCTGGCGCGACTCGGCCCGTCCGGGCGCGAGGTCCGACATGACCAGCGCCTGCGCGTGGTGCGGGATCATCATCTGCACGAAGGCGACGTCGTCGTGCGAGAAGTCGCCCTCCGCAGCACCGGCGTCCGGTCCGACGGTCTGCGCCTCCTCGCCGGGGCCGCCCGGCTGGAGCACCACCGGCGCCGGGTCGGACTGCGCCCGCCCGTCGTCCTCGTGGTCGAGGCAGCCCCCGAGGGCGAGCGCTGCGAGCACCGCTGCGGCAGCGAGGACGGCAGGCGGAAGCGACCGAGAACGAGACACCGAGAACTCCTCAAGAGGTCTTGTGGGGCGTCCTCACCATAGGACAGCATCGAGGGCACGGAGCCGTACCAACCTTCTCGGGAGTGAACATGGCGATCCCTGTCCCCCTGCGCCTGCGCAGGCTCGGCGTCTCAGCGCTGGGCGTCCTGGCGCTCGGCCTCACGGCAGTGACCCTGCCGGCCGTGGCCCACGACGACGGCCACGAGGCGCCGGCGAAGTGTCCGCCCGGCCAGGAACGTGCCGCCGAACGGGCCGGCGACAACTTCGACCTGGCCTGCCAGCCCGGCCAGGACCTCGCGCAGCTCGACGACGCGGCGGCGACCCTCGCGCCGGGCGAGGTCGACAAGAGCAAGAACATCAAGCTGCTCGCGAACATCCCGAAGTCCGGGGCGTTCGCCGCCGAGGGCGCGTTCCAGACCGACCTCGCCTTCCAGGGCGACTACGCCTTCCAGGGCAACTACGACGGCCTGTCGGTCTACGACATCCGCAAGCCGCACGAGCCGCAGCTGGTGACCCAGGTGGTCTGCCCCGGCTCGCAGAACGACATCTCCGTGTACGGCGACCTGCTGGTGCTCAGCGTCGACTCGAGCCGCAGCAACGACACCTGCGACAACGTCGGCCAGTCCGCGACGATCAAGGAGTCGTGGGAGGGCATCCGCGTCTTCGACATCAGCGAGCCCACCGCACCGCAGTACGTCGCGTCGGTCGAGACCAGGTGCGGCTCGCACACCCACACGCTCGCCCCGTCGAAGGACGGCAAGGACGTCTACGTCTACGTGTCGTCGTACTCCCCGAACGCGAACTTCCCCGACTGCCAGCCGCCGCACGACCTGATCAGCGTGGTGAAGGTCCCGGTGGACGCGCCGGAGACGGCGGCGGTCGTCAGCGAGCCGGTGCTCTTCCCCGACGGCGGCAACCCGTCCGGCGGCTACTCCAGCACGACCTCGGGCTGCCACGACCTGACGGCCTACCCGGCCAAGGACATCGCCGCGGGTGCCTGCATGGGTGACGGCGTGCTGATCGACATCTCCGACCGGGAGAACCCCGTCGTGACCGAGCAGGTGCGCGACACCGAGAACTTCGCGTTCTGGCACTCGGCGACCTTCAACAACGCCGGAACCAAGGTGGTCTTCACCGACGAGCTCGGCGGTGGCGGCGGCCCGACCTGCAACCCGACGGTCGGTGACGTCAAGGGCGCCGACGGCATCTACGACATCGTCGGCGGCAAGCTGGAGTTCAGGTCGTACTTCAAGATCCCGCGCACCCAGGCCAACACCGAGAACTGCGTCGCCCACAACGGCTCGCTGATCCCGGTCAAGGGCCGCGACATCATGGTGCAGGCGTGGTACCAGGGCGGCATCTCCGTGTGGGACTTCACCGACTCGGCGAACCCGGAGGAGATCGCGTGGTTCGACCGCGGCCCGCTGTCGGAGGAGCGGCTGATCCTCGGCGGCTCGTGGTCGGCGTACTGGTACAACGGCCACATCTACTCCAGCGACATCCAGATGGGCTTCGACGTCTTCAAGGTCAACGACCCGCGCGTGGCCCGGGCCAACGGCGTGACGAGCGACGAGCTCAACGTGCAGTCCCAGACGTCGTACTGACCGGCAGCCCGGCAGCACGACACCGGCAGCACGAGACCGGACCTCCTGGCCCCTCCAGGAGCGGAGCCCCCGTCGACCCGACGGGGGCTCCGTTGCGTCCGGGGGGCGTCCGGCGAGCGGCCGGCGTCAGAGCCAGCCCGTGCCGTCCGCCACGAGCAGGAGGCCGAAGAGCGCGAAGAGTGTCGCGGCGCCATAGGCGATGACCTTCTCGGGCAGCCGCTTGCCGAGCATCGCCCCGACCAGGATCGCCAGCGCGTCGGCGGCGACCATCCCCAGCGTGGAGCCCAGCCAGGTGCCGAACCAGCCCTCCTGGGTGGCGAGGGTGATCGTGGCGAGCATGGTCTTGTCACCGAGCTCGGCGAGGAAGAACGCGACGCCCACGGCGAGGATCGCGGCACCGGTGGCGTTGCGGGCCTTGTCGGCCTCCTCGTCGGTGAGCTCGTCGCCGCGCAGCGTCCACAGCGCGAAGCCGATGAAGGCCAGGCCGGCGACGACCGAGATCGTGCCCTGGTAGTCGGCGAACGCGTCGCCGATCAGCGCACCGATGCCGACCGAGGCGAGGTGGACGAGCGCGGTGGCGGCGGTGATGCCGATGAGCACGTCACGGGCGCGGTAGCGCGCCGCGAAGGTCATCGCCATCAGCTGGCTCTTGTCGCCGAGCTCGGCGACGAAGATGACCGCGGTGGACAGCAGGAAGGCGTACATGGGGTGGATTTCCTCTCGGCGCCGGCCGAGGGGAGTCCGCTCCGGACGCTCTCGACCAGGCGCCCGTCAGGGTCGGCGATCTGGTCGAAAGTCTCGTCCGCCACCTGACTCACCGGTGGCCTGCCGCACCGGACCCGGAGGTCAGTGTGTCGACGCGGCTGTTGGGGACTACTCCCTTTCGCCGTCCACCCTAGCCGGTGCCTGCCGTCGCACCGGAATCACCACGGCAGCCCCGGACGGGTCAGCGGATGGGCAGGCCCTGGATCCGCTGCGCGGTGTCGCCGGAGACGCGGCCGCGCTCCCACTCCGGGAAGGTGGCCCTGGCGTCGAGGTCGGCGCGCGGGTTGGCGCGCAGGTAGTCGGCGACCGCCCGCTCCGGGTCGATCCGCTCACCGTTGACGATGAGCCTCCGGTAGGCGACCAGCTGGCGGACGGACCACGCCCGTCCCGCCTCCATCCGTCGATGATCCCGAGTCATGGGCAGCACGCTAACCGACCGCGTGCGCTCTTCCCAGCGGGGATGGGAGGCTTGGTCACCATGCAGGACGAGCAGCACGCGTACGACGCCGCCGGCACCGGCCCCCGGCTGGCGGCCTGGCTCGAGGAGCTCGGCCTGGCCGGCCAGCTGGCGGAGGCCGGCCTGCCGACCTTCGAGCGCGACCTCGGTGGTGCGGTGCACTGGCGCGACCCCGGCACCGGCGCTCCGCTGACGCCCGAGCAGCTCGCCGACCTCGACCGCGTGCTGCGCCAGGACGGGGACGACCCGGCGCACGCCGTGCCGGTCACGCTGGTGCAGCTGCGCCGCAAGGCGCAGGTCCGCGCCGCGCTGCTGGCCAGCCCCTGCCACACCTACGCGAGCCTGGCCGAGGTGCGCGGCACCTCGGAGAACGCTGCCCGGTTCGCGGTGCACAAGGCGGCCGGGCGCAACGCGCTGCTGGTGGTGCCGCACGAGGGCGGCACGCTGGTGCCGGCCTTCCAGCTCACCGACGCCGGCGAGCTGCGCGACGAGCTCGCGCCGGTGCTCGAGCCGCTGCTGGCGGCCCGGATGGACCCGTGGCAGGTGTGGGCGTGGCTGACCCAGCCGGCTGCGCTGCTCGGCGGCGCGGTGCCGCACGAGGCGGTGCGTGACGAGGAGGAGGCAGCGATCGTGCGCCACGCCGCCGTCCGGCTGGCGGAGGTCTCGGCCGCACCCCAGCGCGGAGGCGCCGCCGGCTGACCCGCAGACCGCCGCCTGCTCAGCCGCGGACCTGCCAGCGCAGCACCTCGAGCGCGACCCAGACCCGCAGCGGGTCCTCCGCGAGCGGGCGGGGCAGCAGCTCGTCGACGCGGGCGAGCCGACGCAGCACCGTGTTGCGGTGCGTGAACAGCCGGGCCGCGGCGGCCGAGGCGTTGCCGAGCTCGGCGAGGTAGACCCGCACCGTCTCGTGCAGCTCGTCCGGGGCGTCGGCCAGCTCGCCGAGCACCTGCGCGACGTACTCCGCCGCGCGGGCCTCGTCGCGCGTCACCAGCGTCGCCAGCTGCACGTCGGCGAAGGCGACGAGCTGGTCAGCGGTGCCCAGCCGCGCCACGAGGCGGCGGGCCTCGACGGCGTCGTGGTGGCTGCGCCGGAAGCCTTCCACCCCGCGGGCCGGCCCACCGAGCGCGACCCGCACCTCCGGGGTGCGCCGCAGGGCGGCCACCAGCTGGTCGCGGTCGGGCTCGGTGGCGACCGGCAGCCACACCCACAGCGTCCCGGCGGCCGCGAGCACGGTCAGCCGCTGCCGGGCACCGCACGCGCGCATCACCGTCTCGGCCGCCCGCTCGAGCCGGCCGAGGTCGCTCTCGGGGTCGGTCGTCCAGACCACCGCCGCCGTGTGGTCACCGTCGAGCGGGTGCGCGAGCACCGACTCGGCCCGGGTCAGCGAGACCGGGGCGCCCTCGAGCACCAGCGCCACCATGTCGCGCCGCTCAGCCTGCGACCCGCGGGTCAGCTCGTCGCGCTCGGCCGCCATCCGCTCGGTCACCGCCTCGATCGTCTCGTCGACGAACGCCGAGATCGACGCGGCGGAGACCTGCAGCAGCTCCTCCAGCTCGTCGGAGTCGCGGGTCAGGCCGAAGCAGATCCGCATCCACGACTCCCACGCCACGTTCTGCCCGGTGCGGTAGGCGTCCAGGCCGACCGCGTCCAGCCCGCGGCGCACCAGATCGCGCGCGACGTCGAGCTGCACCGTGCTGGTGTTGGCCGGCACCGGCTCGCCCGGGGCGCGGACGTTGGCGCTCGCCCAGGCGAAGAGGTTGTCGAAGTTCGCCCGGCGCAGGGCCTCCGCGAGCGCGGGGTCGGCGGCGATCGCGGCGGTCGAGGGGGCGGACAGCGTCGCCTCGTGGACGGCTTCGACCCACTGCTCCTGCGACTGCACCGCCGCCTCCGCAGCCTGCCGGATCAGCTCCCGCGTGCGCGGCGAGGGGTCCGGCCAGCTCATGGCGGGAGCATAGGGCCCGCCGGCCCCGGTCAGGGGGCGCGGAAGACCACGCTGACGAAGACGGTGCCGCTGCCGTCACGCCAGGCGCCGACGCCGGCCTGCCGGAACTTGCGGGTCAGGATCACGTCACGGTGGCTGCGCGAGTGCATCCAGGCGCGGACCACGACGGCCGCCTTGTTGAAGCCGCGGCCGCGGGCGATGATCTCGCCGACGAGGCGGCCTCCGCAGCCGGTGAACACCCGGCGCAGGCCGGGGTAGTGCACCATCCGGTTCTCGTTCGCCATCCGGCGGGCGCGGCTCTCGGCGTACCGGTCGACGCAGGCCGAGGCCTTGACCCCCCGCATGCCGTTGTTGGCACGCCGCTTGTTGATGTGCCGCATCACGTTGCGCTCGTAGGTGTTGCTCTTGGCCACGACGGTGCGGGCCTCCGCGGCGGGAGGCGCGGCGTCAGGCGCCGCGACCAGCGCGGCGGACGCCATCAGGCCGACGGCAGCGGAGCGGAGAAATCTGGTCATGCGAGGTGTTCCTTTCCGAGTCAAGTCCCACCTGTCCCCCCCGGGCATGTCCCTCCGGCGGTACCCGACACCCCCGCGTCGGGAGTCGGGGGCGCACCCGATCGGGTGCACTCCGCACCACCTGCAGGGCGCACACGGGGCCAGATGACCTGCCGTCGTCCACGCAGCGGGACGCACCATGGAGACATGACCAGCAGCCCCGAACACCTCGACGTCCTCGTCGTCGGCGCCGGCATCTCCGGCATCGGCGCGGCGCGCTACCTGCTCACCGAGCGGCCCGGGACCACCTTCGCGGTGCTCGAGGCGCGTGGGGCGTCCGGCGGCACATGGGACCTGTTCCGCTACCCCGGCATCCGTTCCGACTCCGACCTCCACACCTTCGGCTACGAGTTCAAGCCGTGGACCGACCCGAAGTCGATCGCGAGTGCGGACCGGATCCTCGCCTACCTGCGCGAGACGTCCGAGGAGTACGGCGTCGAGCCGCACGTGCGCTACCACCACCGGGTCGTCGACGCCGCGTGGTCGACCGCGGACGCCCGCTGGACGGTGCGGGTCGAGCGCACCGACACCGGCGATCAGCTCACCCTGACCGCGGGCTGGATCTTCGGCGCGACCGGCTACTACGACTACGACGCCGGCTACGCGCCGGACTTCCCCGGACGCGACCGGTTCCGCGGCGAGGTCGTGCACCCGCAGCACTGGCCCGAGGACCTCGACCATGCGGGCAAGCGGGTCGTCGTCATCGGCTCCGGCGCCACCGCGGTCACCCTCGTCCCGGCGCTGGTCGCGGAGGGCGCGGCCCACGTGACGATGCTGCAGCGCACGCCGACGTACGTCATGCCGGTGCCGTCGGAGGACAAGCTGGCCAACCGGCTGCGCTCGGTGCTGGGCGAGCAGCGCGGCTACGCGCTGGCGCGGCGCAAGAACATCCTCAAGCAGCGCCTGGTCTGGCAGTTCTGCCAGACCTTCCCGCGCACCGCGCGGACGCTCATCCGCACGGTCAACGAACGCGCGCTGCCCGACGGGTTCGACGTCGACACGCACTTCAACCCGCCGTACGACCCGTGGGACCAGCGGCTGTGCGCCGTCCCGGACGGCGACCTGTTCCGCACCATCCGCGACGGCCACGCCGACGTGGTCACCGACCGGATCCGCACCTTCACCGAGGACGGCATCGAGCTGGAGTCCGGCGAGCACCTCGCGGCCGACGTCGTCGTCACCGCGACCGGGCTCAACCTGCGCCTCTTCGGCGGCATCGCCATCACCGTGGACGGCACGCCGCTGCACGCGCCCGACCACGTCGCCTACAAGGGGATGATGCTCAGCGGCGTCCCCAACCTGGCCTTCGCGATCGGCTACACGAACTCGTCGTGGACGCTCAAGGTCGGCCTGCTGTGCGAGCACTTCTGCCGCCTGCTGGCGCACATGGAGGAGCACGGCCACGACGTGTGCGTGCCCGAGGCGCCGGAGATGGAGACGCGGCCCCTGCTCGACTTCGCGGCCGGCTACGTGCAACGCTCCATCGACGACCTGCCGCGCCAGGGCGACCGCTACCCGTGGCTGATGTCGATGTCGTACGCCGAGGACGTGCGCCTCGTGCGCGGCGGGCCCGTGGTGGACGAGCACCTGCGCTTCGCCACGCGCGAGCGCGAGGCGGTCACAGCCGGCTGAGCCGGGGGCCGGTCAGGCGGCCTGCTTCGCCGAAACCCGGGCCGGCCACCAGAACCGGTCGCCGAGCAGCACCCCGAGCGCGGGCACGAGCACCGTGCGCACCAGCAGCGTGTCCAGCAGCACACCGAGGCAGACCACGACGCCGAGCTGGGCCAGGACCACCAGCGGCAGCACGCCGAGCACCGCGAACACCGCACCGAGCAGCACGCCGGCACTGGTGATCACGCCGCCGGTCGCCGCCAGGGCGCGCAGCATCCCGTCGCGGGTGCCGTGGGTCCTGGCTTCCTCGCGCGCCCGGGTGACGAGGAAGATGTTGTAGTCGACGCCCAGCGCCACGAGGAAGAGGAAGGCGAACAGCGGCACCGACACGTCGAGCGCGTCGAACCCGAGCGGTCCGGTGAACAGCCACCACGACGCGCCCATGCTCGCCGCGTAGGTCGCGAGCACCGTCGCCACCAGCAGCACCGGCGCGAGGATCGAGCGCAGCAGCAGCACGAGCGCGACCAGCACCACGCCGAGGATCAGCGGCAGCACGACCTTGCGGTCGCGGGAGGCGCCGTCGCGCTCGTCGACCGCGGTCGCCTCCTCCCCCGCGACGTGGGTGTCGTCGAAGTCGGAGAGCGCCTCGCGCAGGTCGCCGATCGCCGCGCGGGCGTCGGCCGTTCCGGGACGGGCGTCGAGCACGACGTCGATCCGGGTGATGCCGTTCCCCTCGCCGGCGACCTGGGCAGACGAGACACCCGGGGCGTCCTCGATCGCGCCGAGCACGGCGTCCGGCCGTTCCCGGGTGAGCACCTCGGTCGGGCTGGAGGTTCCGGCCGGGAAGGACTCCGCGAGCCGCTCGCCGGCGGTGATGGCCTCCGGGGTGTCGAGGAACTGGTCGTCGCGGTCGAGCCCGGTCGAGACGTTCAGCAGGCCGACGGACAGCACGGCGAGCAGCGCGACGGTCAGGCCGGCGAGCAGCGCCGGGCGGCGGCGGACCAGGCCGCCGACGCGGTGCCACAGCGAGGTCTGCTCGGCGAGCGGGGTGGTGCCGACCTTGGGCGTCCGCGGCCAGAAGATCCACCGGCCGAAGAGGACCAGCGCCGCCGGCAGCACCACGAGCACGAAGCTCGCCGCGACCACGATGCCGATCGCGCAGGCCAGGCCCAGGCCGCGGGTGCTCGGCGTGAGCGAGAGCAGCAGCGTGAGCAGGCCGACGATGACCGTGGTCGCGCTCGCGAGCACCGGCTCCGCCGTACGACGCAGCGCGAGGGACATCGCCTCGTGGCGCGACTCGTGGCGACCGAGCTCGTCGCGGTAGCGGGAGATGAGGAGCAGGGCGTAGTTGGTGCCGGCGCCGAAGACGAGCACCGACAGGATGCCGACCGTCGACTCGTTCCACGCGACGTCGAGGGCCGCCATCACCCTGGTGGCGAGGATCGCGGCGAGCCGGTCCGCGATGCCGACGACGGTGAGCGGGACCAGCCACAGCACGGGGCTGCGGTAGGTGATCACGAGCAGGAACGCGACGACCGTGGCGGTGGCCAGCAGCAGCCGGGTGTTGGCGCCGTCGAAGACGTTCGCGAGGTCGGCCTGGATCCCCGCGGGGCCGGTGACGGCCGCGGTGACGCCGTCGGGCACGCCGTCCTCGAGCTCGCCCCGCATCTCCTCAACGAGGTCGGCGGTCGCGCTGGCCGAGGACGCCTCGACCGGCACGATCACGAACGCCGCGCTGGCGTCGTCGGCGACGGTGAGGCTCGGCGGGACGCCGCCGATGGCCTTCACGACCTCCTGCAGGCTGCCGGGGTCGACCTTGCCGCCGTCCTCCGCCGTGAACAGCACGACCGCGACGCTCTGCTCCTCCTCGCCGAGCTCGTCGTCGAGGTCCGCGGCCAGCGCGCTGTCGAAGCCGCGCGGCAGGGAGTCGGTGGGCTGCTGCTCGCGCTCGCCCTCCCCGACCATGCCGATCGCGAGGATCGCCAGCACCAGCGGGACCAGGGCGACGAACCACGCGGTACGCCGCCGGAGCTGCGGGAGGACAGCAGGGCTGCGGTCGACGTCGGTCATGCGGGGAGCTCCTCGGGGTCGGTGTCTGTTGTTAAGATACTTGATAGTCAAGAAAGTGAGACACCTGTGGTGGACGAGAGCCCGGAGGTACCCGCGAGCCGGCCGTGGCATGCGACCGAGTCACTGGAGACGTTGCGCACGCTGCTCGAGGCCGCAGCCCGGCTGCGGCACGTCGTCGCCCGGCGTGCGGGACTGAGCGAGGTCGAGCTCGCCGCGCTCGAGCGGCTCAGCCACGGACCGGTGGGACCGGGGGCCCTGGCCCGCCACCTCGACGTCACCAGCGCCGCGGCGACCGGCATCGTCGACCGGCTCAGCCGCCGCGGGCACCTCGACCGGGTGCCGGACGAGACCGACCGGCGTCGTACGCAGCTGCACATCACCGACAGCGCCACCGCGGAGGTGCAGCGGCACCTCGCGCCGATGTTCGCCGGCCTCGCCCGCCTCGACGCCGGGCTCTCCCCCGACGAGCGCGCGGTCGTCGAGCGCTACCTGCGCGGCGCGCTGGAGTGCATCGAGGTCGTGGTCGCCGACCCCGCCCCGAACAAGGGGGACCGGGGCGGAGCCGACGACGGCTGACGCGACGGCAGGGCCGTCGGCTGCGGGGATCGGCGCCGTCAGGCGCTGTGGAACCAGGGGTGGTGCAGGTCGTGGAAGGTCGCGTCCTTCAGGGCGTAGGCGAGCTCCTGCTGCACCTCGGCCGGCGGCTCGACCTTCTCGCCGGCACGGGCCGCCTCCTCGCCGGCACGGGCCGCCTCCTCGCTGGCGAACGCGACGGTCTCGATGAAGCTGCCGTCCGCCTCGAGCGCGAGGGTCGCGCCGATGATCTCCGGCCGCATCTCGTGCAGCGTCTCGGTGTCGGTCATCATCGCCTTGAGCCGGGACGGGTCGTCGACGCGCCCGCGGATGACCTGGACGAAGCCGGCGTCGTCGGAGCCGCCGTCCAGCATCATCGTGACGTCGTCACAGTCGTGGTACTCCAGCGATCCGTCCATGAGCGCCGTGAAGCGCGCGGCCCACGCACCCTGCTCCGGACGGTCGGAGCTCGCCCGCGCGTCCTCGCGGGACGCGAAGCGGACCACGGCCATCAGCTGGTCGTCGTCGGTGAAGCCGTAGGTGCCGCCCAGCCAGCCGGTCGCCCCCGGGGCGAGGTCGCGGCGCCACTCGTCGATGAGTGCGTGCGCGTCGTCCTGCCGGGTGCAGGGCGCGCAGATCACCTGGATGAACATCGGTTGCCTCCTCGGTCGATGGTGTGCGCGAGACCGGTCGATGCCGCCGAGTGGGCCCCGGCCGGGCCCACTTGGCAACCTAGGACGATCGGGAGGCGGGCGCCATCGTCACATTGAGCCACTGGCACTCTCGACCGGCACTCCTGACGGGCACTCCCGACGCGTCCCTTCTCCGTACGTCGTACGGCACGAGTGCGAGGATGGGGGCATGACGGAGCGGGAGACGGGGCGCGGCGAGCCGAGCCGCACGCTCGCACTGCTGTGGGGCGATCCCTCGGCGGGGCCGCGGCGCAAGGGACCGGGCCGGTCGGTCAGCGTCGAGCAGCTGGTCACCAGCGCGCTCGCCCTTGCCGACGAGCAGGGCCTCGCCGCAGTGACGATGCGGGCGCTCGCCGAGCGGGTCGGCGTCTCGGCGATGTCGGTCTACACCTACGTCCCCGGCAAGGCCGAGCTGCTGGACCTCATGGTCGACGCGCTCTACCTCGCGATGCCGCGGCCCGCCTGGCGCAGCCGCTCGTGGCGCAGCCGCCTCACCGGGGTCGCGGAGGCCAACCGCGACCTCCTGCTCGCGCACCCGTGGCTCACCGAGGTGGCCGCGCTCAGCCGGCCGCCCCTCGGCCCCGGCCTGATGGCGAAGTACGAGCACGAGCTGGCCGCCTTCGACGGCACCGGTCTCGACGACGTGGACGCCGACGCAGCACTCACCTTCCTGCTCGGCTTCGTGCAGTCGCACTGCCGCGCCGCCCACGACGCCGCGCGGGCGACGACGGACAGCGCGATGAGCGACGCCGAGTGGTGGGCCGCCAACCAGCCGGTGCTGGAGCGCGCCTTCGACCCCGAGGCCTACCCGCGCGCGGTGCGCATCGGCGCGGCGGCCGGCGAGGCGCAAGGGGCGGCGTGGAGCGCCGGCCACGCCTGGGAGTTCGGCCTCGCCCGCACCCTCGACGGCCTGGCCGCGCTCATCGACGCTCAGGCGGCGCCGGAGAGCAGGTAGGCCACGGACGCGGCCCGGTCGGCGGTGAACGCGCTCGACGGAGCCGCCGGGTCGCCGTACGGCTGCGGGCGGTCGGGCGACGCGATGCGGTCCCACGACGCGACGACGCGCTCGCGCAGGGTGCGGTCGGCGGCGGGGTGGAAGAAGACGTGCTCGTGGATCGAGCTCTCCTCGAACCTGCCGAACAGGACGCCGAGCATCGCGGTCGACGTGGTGTCGTCCACGAGCGCCTCGACCGCCGCCGGCCAGTCCAGCTCGTGCGCGGCAAGGGACTCCTCGCCGTCCTCACGCAGCCGGACGAACTGCCAGAAGCGCTCGACGACCTGCTCGAGCCGCTCGGCGTCGCGGACCAGGATCGTCATGAGCGCGCGCTCGTCGTCGCCCAGGTCGGCCTCCTCCGGCAGGGCGGCGAGCGTCTCGGCGACCGGCCGCACGCGGTCGGCGACGTCGAACCCGGCCCCGACGAGGCTGACGACGGCGACGTACTGCAACATCCGGTCCTCCGGCGCGACGCCCGCGCAGTCCTCCGGGTCGAGGACGGCGGTCGGGTCGACCAGGCTGAGCCGGCCGAGCAGCGTGTCGTCGCGCTCCTCGACCGCGACGACCGACGCGGCCGCACCGAGCTGGTGCTCGCCGGCGACGAGCTGGGTCCACGCGACGCCGACCTGGTCGGTCTGGTCGTCCGGGACGTAGGAGACGTGGAACGACCCGATGCCGAGGTCGGCGTGGAAGCCCGTGCCGTCCGCGGCGAACTGCCAGGCGTGCTCGAGCTGCCCCTCCTCGGAGAGGACGGTGAGGAAGAGGCCGATCCGGCCGAGGTCGATGGTCATGGGCGCCCCTTGTGCTGTGCCTGCTGCTCGTCCGTGGTGCGACGTGCAGGGGGAACCGTAGGGACGGGGTCCGACAGAACTCCCGGTCGTCCCGGCGCCCCGCCGTATGCCCGGCGCTGCCGCGCTCGGCGCCCTGGTGCTGCCCGGGCGCGAGGCGAGCGGGGCCGGCTCGGGGGAGCCGGCCGCCGCCTGCACCTCAGGTCAGCCGGCCAGCCACTTGTCGGGGCCGAACACCTCGTAGTGGATGGCGTCGCTCGCGACGCCCTTCGCCACCAGCCCGGCGTGCACGGACTCCATGAACGGCAGCGGCCCGCACAGGTAGGCCCGGGCGCCCACGGGGACGTCGACCGCGGCGAGGTCGATCAGCCCGGCGGCCAGGTCGGCGCGCGGGTGGCGGGTGCCGAGGTCCTCGTACCACCGGACCAGCGTGGCGCCGTCGATCGTGCCGACCAGCTCCTTCAGGTCCCGGCGCAGGGCGTGGTGCGAGGGCGACCGGTCGGCGTGGAGCACGGTGACCGCCCGGGTGCTGCCGGAGTGCTTGAGGTGGTGCAGCATGCCGACGATCGGCGTGGTCCCGATGCCGGCGGAGACCAGGACCAGCGGGGCCTCGGAGTCGTCGAGGATCAGGTCGCCGAAGGGCGGCGAGACCTGCAGGGTGTCGCCCTCGAAGACGTTGCGGTGCAGGAAGCTCGACACCTCGCCCTCGGGGATCTCCGTGCCGTCCTCGGAGGTGCGGGCAGCGACGGCCTTCACCGTGATCGTCCACTCGTCCTCGCCGAACCGGACCAGGCTGTACTGCCGGACCTGCCGCGCCCCGTCGGGCAGCCGGACGCCGACGGAGACGTACTGCCCGGGCTGCGCTGCCGGCAGCGGCGTGCCGTCCGGGGCGGCGAGCCGGAACGACACGGTGTCGGGCGACTCCTGGGTGCGCGCAGCGACGACCAGCTCACGGAAGACGTGCTCGGGGTCGGTGCCCGCGGCGGCGTACAGGCCGCGCTCGATGGCGATGAGGTCGCGCGCCATGTGCCAGTAGACCTCGTCCCACGCGGCGGCGACCTCTGCGGTGACCGCGTCGCCGAGCACCTCGACGATCGCCGCGAACAGGTGGGTGTGGACGACCTCGTACTGGTCCTCCCGGACGCCGAGCGAGGCGTGCTTGTGTGCGATCCGCGAGAGCATCTCTGCCGGCTCCGGCGTTGCCGGGTCGACGAGCATCGTGGCGTAGCGGGCGATCGAGGCCGCGAGGGCACGCGGCTGGTCGCCGGCCTTCTGGTTGCCGCGGTTGAAGGTGTCGCGCAGCAGCTCGGGGTGCGCGGCGAACATCTTCGAGTAGAAGAGCGGGGTGATCTCACCGATGGCAGCGCCGACGACAGGCAGCGTCGCGCGGATGACCTCGGTCGAGGTGGGGCTGAGCACAATTCCCTCCAAGGTGTGCTGAGTGGGTTTCCCCGTCGCGGTCACGACGGAAGTCCGGGGGCCGTCACCTCCCGGGCCGCGCGCTGAGCGAGAGCAGCACCGGTCCGGTCGGCGAGGCGGTGAGGTCCTCGAGCGTCCAGGGGTCGAGGGTGGCGAAGAAGGCCTCCTGGGCCTGGCGCAGGAGCCCGCGCAACCGGCACGCCTGCCGGAGGGGGCACGGATGGTCGCCCTCGCACTCGATGACCTCGTCCACGCCCTCCAGCTCGCGGATGAGCCGCCCGACCGACATCGTCCGTCCGGCCGCGGTGATCCGCAGCCCTCCGGCCCGGCCCCGTCGGGTCTCGACAACGCCCAGGGACTGCAACCGGGCCACGACCTTCGCCGCGTGGGCGTACGACACGTTCAGCTGCTGCGCCACCACCTGCGTGGTCATCGGCGCGTCCTCCTCGAGGACGGCCAGACGCATCATCACCCGGAGGCCCAGGTCGGTGAACTTGGTCAGCTCCACGTGCTCACCGTAGTGAAATATGCATCTTGGATACCAAATAAACGCGGCGTGCTCCTCGCCACATCCACTGCCGCTCCCCGGGAGTCAGGCGCGCGCGACGTCCACCTCGACGACGTAGGCGTCGTGGTCCGACAGGGCCGGGGACGGGACGTGCTTCGGACGCTCGAGCGGCTGCGCCGTCGCTCGGACCGGCCGCGTCTCAGGCGGTGATGAGCCCGTACGCGCGTGCCGCCGCCTCGACCTCCGGGCCGAGGTCGTCGAGGCCGTCGTCGAGGCCGTCGTCGCCGGCGCCGGTGATCAGCAGGGGCCCGTTGACCGCGCCACGCAGGCCCGATCCGAGGAAGGTGAGGAAGCTGCTGGCGGTGGTGTTCCACTCCTCCGACCCGTAGCCGACCCACACGATCGTCGTACCGTCGAGCACGACGTGGGCGTCGGTGCTGGCCGCCCGCATCACCCGGCGGACGTCGTCGGCGTCGCGCACCCGAACCACCCGGCTCGGCCCGTCGGGCTCGATCAGGAGGGCGCGCACGCCCTGCGCGTCGTCGGCGCTCACTGGAGGTCCACCGTCGGCAGGCCGACGACACCCCAGCCGCCCCACTCCCCCTCCGCTGCCGGTTCCGGCTCGCCGTGGAACACGGTGCAGCGCAGCTCGATGCTCAGGTCGCGCACGGCGTCGGCGAGGGCGTCGGCGTCAGCAGTGTCGAGGTGGGCAGCCCGGTGTCGAGGATCCTGATCGGCGGACGGTCGTCCAGCAGCGGGGTGACGACCAGCAGGCCGGATCCGCCGGCGAGGCACTGGGCGAAGGCCCGGGCCTCCTTGTGCTTCGCACCGAAGGGGCTGCGCCCCAGGCGGACGTAGGTGGCGGTGTAAGCCAGATCAGACATGCGTCGGGTCCTGTCCACGAGTGTCACCCAACGGCTGGGAGTCCGGGGACGATGTCACCTTTCGCGGGCGTGCGTGAGCGTTTGCGAGAACCACCCACCAAAGGGGGCTGTCAGGCGACGAGGGTGTAGCGACCGTGGCCGGTCTTCACGAAGAGCGGGGTGCGCCAGCCGGGTGGCGCGGGCGCGCGGGATCGGTAGCGGTGGCCGGACGGGGTGACGGTCTCGACGGTCCCGTCGGGCTCCACGTGCTGGCGCCAGCCGGGGGCCTGCTTGGCGTGGTTGCAGGCCGCGCAGGTGCCCTGGCCGTTGTCGGCGGTGGTGGGTCCGCCGTCGGCGTACGGCTCGACGTGGTCGAGGTGCCGGATCGGGGCGCCGCACCACGGGGTACGGCAGATTCCCTGGTCGCGGACCGAGAGGAAGTCGGCCAGGCCGGCGGGGAAGATGCGTTGCTTGCTGGCCATCGCGACGAGGCGCCCGGTGTGGTCGGCGTAGAGCTGGCGGAACCACGTGTCGAGGCCCGCGTCGAGAGAGGCCGCGACGAGCAACCGCGCCATCTCGGCCGGCACCGGCTCGGCGTCGACGAGGCCGGGCGCGTGCCCGCCCGCGAGGGTCGTGGCAGGGAGCGTGAGGGTCACGCCGACCGGGACCGCGGGCGGCTGCGGTCCGTCGCCGACCGGCACCCCGGTGGTGCGGGCGACGAGCAGGTCGGCCATCAGCTGGCCCTTGCGGCGCTCGTCTCCGGTGGCGGTCATCGTCGCGGCGTCCCGGGTGAGCTGGGCGTGCAGTGCCACGCCCTGGGCGACCGGCAGGAGCGCGGTGAGGCGGACCATCGTGTCGGGCGCGGGGCGGATGGACACGTGGCGGTCCCTCACCGCGTTGCTAGCGCGCTCGGCGATCGAGGCCGGGTCGAGCTCGTAGGCGATGGTCCGCACCCGCGCGACCAGGGCGCGGGTGCCGATGCCGTCGAGGGCGTCCGGGTCGGCGAACAGTTCTTCGTCGACCAGTGCCCGGTGGTCGGCCGACAGGCAGGCGGTCTCGCGCAGGGCGAGCATCGCGCGGAACTCGCTGAGCGTGCCGTCGGCGAGCCGCTCCAGCAGGTGCGGCATCTCGGTGCGGCCCACCTTCGCGAACGCGAGCAGCGCCTGGCCACGATGCACCGACTCGCGGCGGGCGAGGGCGAGCTCGGCGGCGACCCCGCGTCCGCGGTGGGCAGCCGGAACGCCCCCGAGCTCCTCGTCCTCGCGCCGGGCCGCGTCGTACGCCACGGCCGCGTCTGCCTGGCGCGCGCAGATGGTCGACTTCAGCGCCTCGAGCTCGGCCACGAGGCCGATCAGCTCGCCCGGCTCATCGGGCAGCTCGCCGGCAGCCAGCGCCGACCGCAGGTCGGCGACCTGTGCTGCGGAGAGGGTGGGCCCGAGTGCCATGCTCCATCCTATCGAACATGTGTTCGATAAACAAGGACTTTCGTCATCCCGTCCCGGCCACTTGCGCCACCTGCACCAGGTGCCCGTCCGGGTCCTCGACCCACGCGATGAGCAGGCGGCCCAGCCACTCGCTCGGCTCCTTGACCGGACGGGCGCCGAGCTCCTGCAGGCGTGCGTACGCCGCGCGGGTGTCATCCGTCCAGAGCACGACGGCTGCCCGTTGGCCGGAGGCGACGGGGGCAAGGCCGTGGTCGTCGCGGGTCGAGGCCTCGCTGGCGAGGCCGAGGCGGTAGCCGTCGAGGACGAGGTCGACGTGGATCGGCGGTCCCTCCGCAGGCGTGCGGAACACCTCCTCGAACCCGAGGCCGCGGTAGAACGCGGCTGCCCGCTCGGGGTCCGGGGTGAACAGGACGACCTGCGGGGTGCGGAAGAGGCTCACCCGACCACCATCACAAACCGGCTCTCCACGGCCGCGGCGCCACTCCGCGCACCGGGCTGCCTGCCGAGCCGGCCGCGCGACGGCCTGCACTGGCTCCGGTCCGGGGCGGCGTTCTACGCGACGGGTGGTCGCTCGCACTGCATCCTGTTGCCGCGGGCGCTGCGGAGCTTCGGCAAGAAGGTCTGGGTCCACGACTCCGCGCGGCGCGGACGGCCCTTCCAGGTCCGGGTGGTGAACCTGGCGAAGCTGAAGTCGCGGACCGCGTGCGGCAAGGCCGCCGGTCTGGCCATGCTCGTCTGGGACGGGCCGAAGGTCGGGGTCCACGTCGACGGCCTCGACAACCCGCCACACCGACGGCTCGCGACTGCCTAGGCTGGACCGGTGCCTGACCACGCCCTGGAGCTGAGCTTCGACGAGGCCTCCGCGCACGCGGTCGAGGCGCAGTGGGAGGCCCTGCGGCACGCAGGGCTGCCGTCCCAGGCCGACCACCGGTCGATGACCAACGCCCCGCACCTGACCCTCGTCGCCGCGATGCCGATCGACCCGGGCGTCGTCGGTCCGGCCGTCGACCTCCTCGGCCCGTTGCTGCCCACCGTGCTCAGCGTGCGCGGCCTGCTGGTGCTCGGGGACGGTCCGCGGGTCACGCTCGCCCACCTCGTCGAGCCCGACGCGGCCGTGGCCGACGCGGTGGCATCCCTGCGTGCCCTGGTGCCCGGCGTGCGGCACCCGGTGTGGACGCCACACGTCACCCTCGCCCGCCGGGTGCCCCGGCGCCGGCTGGCCGACGCGATCGAGGTGCTGCACGACGCGTCACCGGTGCGCGAGCTGGTCGCGGACCGGCTGCGCTGGTGGGACCCGGACCTGCGCGTGGTCGAGACAATCTCCGGTCAGACCGGCGAAGCGCACACAGGCTGAAACCCACCCCAGACGGGCCATTGACGACCACCACATTTGGTGTTCGTCTTGTGAACATGAAAAGGGCGTACGTCCAGACCGCCCGGGCCGAGGCCGCCGAGGAGACCCGGCGCCGCATCCTCGCCGCTGCTCTTGACTGGTTCACCCGGTCGTCGTACGACGACGTCACGCTCGCGCAGATCGCCGACGACGCCGGGGTGACGGTGCAGACCGTCGTGCGTCGCTTGGGCTCCAAGGACGGCCTGGTCGAGGTGCTGGTCGAGGAGACGCGCGAGCAGGTCGCCGGCGAGCGCGGCGCGGCGCCGGTCGGCGACCTCCCCGCCGCGGTCGCGAACCTCGTCGCGCACTACGAGGAGCACGGCGACACGGTCGTGCACCTGCTCCGCCAGGAGGACCGCGTGCCGGCCTTCGCCGCGGCGTGCGACGCGGGGCGCGCCCTCCACCTGGCGTGGTGCCGGCGGGTCTTCGCGCCGTGGCTGGCCGAGCGGTCGGGGCGGGACCGGCGCCGCCTGCTGGCCCAGCTCGTCACGACCCGGCGATCGAGGAGGTCCGGCACGACGACTACCTGGGCCGCACCTCGGTCGCGTCGCTGCGCCGCTCGACCCGGGTGTTCGTCGAGCGCGGCCGGTTCGAGCTCGACGACCTGCGCTCCGCGATCACCGCCGAGGCGCCCGACGTCCTCGTCGTCGACACCAACGCCTGGGGAGCAGCGGCCGTCGCCGACGCCTGGGACCCGCGGGCCGCGCCGTTCGACGTTCCGCCCGGGCCGGTCGCGCTGGTGACCACGAGCTCGGAGTTCCAGGACGACGGCGTGCTGGTCCGGACCGCGCTGCACGCGCTGGACGGCACCGACCTCACGGTGCTCGCCACCATGCCGGCCGGCGCGAGCGTCACGGACGTGCCGCGCAACGCACGGGTCGACGAGTTCGTCCCGCACTCGCAGGTCCTCCCCCACGCCGCCGTGGCCGTCACCCACGGCGGGATGGGCGCGACCCAGCGGGCGCTCGCCGCCGGCGTGCCGGTGGTCGTCGTCCCGTTCGGCCGCGACCAGGCCGAGGTCGGGCGCCGGGCCGAGCGCGCCGGGGCCGGCGTCCTCCTCCCCCGCCGTCGGCTGACCGCACCCCGGTTGCGCGCGGCCGTCCGGCAGGCCCGGACCCTGCAACCCGCGGCGCAGCGCCTCGCCCGGGCGATGGCCGAGGAGGCGGGCGCCGCGGGCGCGGCCGACCGCCTCGAGGCGCTGGTCCGGGACTGGCGCTGAGCCCCTAGCCGGAGGCGATGTCGCGTCGACGGAAGCCGGCGATCCCGGCCGCGGTCAGCGCGGCCGCGACGACGACCAGGGCCAGGCTCGGCCACGCCTCCCAGCTCTCCCGGGGAACCTCCGCGAGGTGCGAGTACGGCGAGACCGCCTCCGCCCAGTCCGGGAGGCCGAGCAGCTCGCCGAGCATGACCTGCACAGCGACGTACGCGAGCAGGGCCCAGGCCAGCGCCCCCGCACGGGGCACCGCACCGTGGAGCGCGACCGCGACCGCGCCGACCACGAGCGTGCCGGGCAGGTAGGCCACCTGGCCGCCGACGTGCCCGGTCAGGTGTTCCCAGTCGCCGGAGCCGAGCGCGTACCCCACCGCCAGGCCCGCGCCCATGAGCACGGTCAGCACCGCCGTGACCAGGAACGTGAAGGCCGCCGTGGCGCCGAGCCAGGCGGACCTGCGCACGGGCGTGCCGAGCACCAGCTCCGCGCGCCCGGCCTCCTCCTCGGCCCGGAGGCGGAGCACCGCCGACACGGCGAAGCCGCAGGACACCACCGCCATGAAGAGGAAGATGTAGGCGAGGAAGGCGTCGACCAGGGCCTCCCCGCCCGCCGCGGCGCCGACCACGTCAGCCATCTCGGGGTTGGACTCGACCAGCTCGGGGATCGACGGGACGACGGCGCCGTACAGCGCACCCAACAGGGTCAATCCGACCGCCCACCCGAGTGCCGTGCCGCGCCGCAGCCGCGCGGACAGCCCGAACGGCGTCGCCAGCCCACGGCGTGCGGTCGGGCGCCCCGGACGGGCCGCCAGCACTCCTCCACCGAAGTCGCGGCGGGTCATCAGCCACCCGGACGCTGCGAGCAGGAGCGCGGTCGCCGCGAGGAGGAGCAGGGCCGGCCACCACTGCTCGCCCCCGAACGCGTCCATCCGCTGCGCCCACCCGAACGGCGAGGCCCACACCAGCGCGTTGTCCTGCACCGCGCCGACGCCACGGACCACGTACCCGAGCGCGATGACGGCGCCCGCCAGGCCCAGGGCGCCGCGTGCCGTGCTGGACAGCTGGACGGCGACGAGGGTGACCGCGGTGTGCACCACCCCCAGCAGCGCGAGCCCGGCGCCGTACGTGAGGCTGCCGGCGACCGGGAGGCCCACCGACAGCATGGAGACGGTCGTGACCGCGGCGATGAGGACGGCGGCGAGGACGCCGTAGGCCAGTCCGGCCACGGTGGCGGCGTGGCGCCCGAGCACGGTGGACCGGAGCAGCTCGGCGCGACCCGACTCCTCCTCGGCGCGGGTGTGCCGCACGACCAGGAAGGCCACCATCAGGCACACGCCGAGCTGGGCGAACTGCGAGATCTCGTTGGCGACGATGCCGCCGAGCGAGTCGATGCCGGCCTGTCGGCCGGACATCAGGTGGCTCACGGGGCTCGTCCCGACGACCCGTGCGTACCCGGCGACCTTCTCGGGGGTGTCGTACAGCGGCGGCACCGCCAGGGCGCTCACCGCGATCGTGCCGCCGAGCCCCAGCACCCACAACGGCAGGCGCACGCGGTCCAGGCGCGCGACCAGCCGCAGCTGGTGGGAGACGCCGGTGACCGAGCTGGAGCGCGACCGCGACACGGTCACACCTGCACGTCCTCGCCGTACTGGCGCAGGAACAGCTCCTCCAGGGTCGGCGGGTGAGCCACCAGCGAGCGGACGCCGAGACCCGACAGCACCGCGACCACGTGCTCGAGCTGGTCGGAGTCGACGGCCATGCTGATCCGGTCGTCGACGACCTCGAGGTCGTGGACCCCGGGGAGGTCGGCGATGCCGGCGGCGGGCCGGGCGGTCTGCGCGACGACGGTGGTGCGGGTGACGTGGCGCAGGTCGGCGAGCGTCCCGGACTGCACGACGCGGCCCGCCCGGATGATGCTGACGCGATCGGCGAGCGCCTCGACCTCCGCGAGGATGTGGGAGCTGAGCAGCACGGTCGCCCCCTCCTCCCTGAGCTCGCGCACCGCTGCCTGGAACTCCGCCTCCATCAGCGGGTCGAGCCCGGAGGTCGGCTCGTCGAACAGGTAGAGGTCCACCCGGCTCGCGAGGGCTGCCACCAGCGCGACCTTCTGCCGGTTGCCCTTGGAGTACGAGCGCGCCTTCTTGGTCGGGTCCAGCTCGAACCGTTCGAGCAGGCTGCTGCGCCGTGCCTCGTCGAGCCCGCCCCGCATCCGGGCGAGCACGTCGATGACCTCTCCGCCCGTCAGGTTCGGCCACAGCGAGACGTCACCGGGAACGTAGGCGAGCCGGCGGTGCAGCGGCGCAGCATCTCGCCACGGGTCGCCGCCGAGCAGCCGCACGGTGCCCGAGTCCGTGCGCAGGAGGCCCAGCAACACCCGGATCGCGGTCGACTTCCCGGCACCGTTCGGCCCGAGGAAGCCGTGCACCTCCCCCTCGACCACGGACATGTCGAGGTGGTCCAGCGCCCGGGTGGCCCCGAAGGTCTTGACGACGTCCTGCAGCTCGATGACTGCCACGCCACGAGTGTGGCACGGCCGACGAGCCGACAGCCGCAGCCTCGTGTCCAGTGCGCCATGTCGACGAAGCGGCTGTCATGGCCTGGAGGGCGACCACGATGTCCCGGGTCGCGCCGTCGCGGTGCTGGGCGACGATCAGGTCGGCCTCGCCGGGGCGGGTCGACTCCTTCTCGTGGACGTCGTCGCGGTCGAGCAGGACGCTCACGGGCAGCCCGGCCCCTTCGGGATGACCCCGGTCCGCACGGTGGTCCCGTCGCTGACGCTCGCCTCGAAGTAGGCGTTGCGCGCCGAGCAGGAGATGGGGAAGCCGAGCGGCCCGCCCTCGAGGCGGACGCCTCCGGTCCCGCTCTCCTCCATCATCCCCGCGCGCTCCGGCTCGCCCGGCACGCCGTCGTACTCCGCGTGGAGGTAGACGATCGTGCCGGGCTCCAGCGACCGGGCGCTCATGCGCGGCGCCCACCAGCTCGTCACGTCGTTGGGCCGCGGCTCGCTGACGAAGTAGAGCGCCGGTGCGTCGCCCGGTGGCTCCTCGGGCGGAGCCACCGGCTCCAGCGCGGTGACCCGCGCCTCCAGTGCAGCGATCCGCTCGGCCGTCTCCGTCTCGTTGTCCGCGACCTGCTCCTCCAGCTCGGCGACCCGGTCCGCGAGCGCGGCCAGTTCCTCGGCCACCCGGTCGTTGCCGGCGTCCCACTGGAGCGGCGTCTCGTGGGCCTTGCACGACTCGCCCTCGGCGACGAACCGCAGGTCGCCCTTGGTGTAGGTGTGCCCGCCGTTGCCGAGCAGGACCTGGACGAGGTTCTGCCTCGGGGCGTCGGCCCTGGCGTAGCAGGCGTGGATGACCGGGTCGTCGGGTGCCGCGGCGTAGGCGATCGTGGTCGCGCCGACCAGGACGAGCGCACCGGAGGTGACGGAGAAGGAACGCGAGAACCGCACGGGAGGACCTCCTGGGGAGCGAAGGGAGCCCTCGGACAGTCCCACCTCACCGACCCGACGGGAAGAGGCCGCACCACCGGACTTCACGCGACGACCCCCGGTCTTTCGCACGGGGTACCCGGGGGATATCGCCTCCCTGCTCCCCCGGACCAGCTCCGGCCAGCCTCAGTGCGCCATGTCGACGAAGCGGCTGTAGTGGCCCTGGAAGGCGACCACGATGTCCCGGGTCGCGCCGTTGCGGTGCTTGGCGACGATCAGGTCGGCCTCGCCGGGGCGGGTCGACTCCTTCTCGTAGACGTCGTCACGGTGGAGCAGGACGACCATGTCGGCGTCCTGCTCGATCGAGCCGGACTCACGCAGGTCGCTGACGGCGGGACGCTTGTCGGCGCGCTGCTCGGGACCACGGTTGAGCTGCGAGAGCGCGATGACCGGGATCTCGAGCTCCTTGGCCAGCAGCTTGATCTGGCGGGAGAACTCGGAGACCTCGAGCTGGCGGGACTCGACCTTCTTGCCGGAGCTCATCAGCTGGAGGTAGTCGATGACCATCAGCCGCAGGTCGTGCTTCTGCTTGAGCCGGCGGGCCTTGGCCCGGATCTCGGTCATCGTCATGTTCGGGGAGTCGTCGATGAACATCGGCGCGGCCGAGACCTTGGCGACGTGGCGGGCCAGGCGGTCCCACTCCTCGGTGCCCATCTTGCCGTTGCGGATGTGGTTGAGCGGGATCCGCGCCTCGGCCGAGAGGAGTCGCATGACGATCTCGGCGCGCGTCATCTCCAGGCTGAAGAAGGCGGCGGTGAGGTTGTTGTGGATCGCGGCGGCGCGGCAGAAGTCGAGCGCGAGCGTCGACTTGCCCATCGCGGGACGGGCGGCGACGACGATCATCTGGCCGGAGTGGAAGCCGTTGGTGAGCTCGTCGAAGTCGGCGAAGCCGGTCGGCACGCCGTAGATGCCGGCCTCACGGTTCTCGATCGCCTCGATCTCGTCGAGGACCGAGTCCATGATGTCGCTGAGCGGGGCGTAGTCCTCGGACTTGTTGCGGTCGGTGACCTTGTAGATCTCCGACTGCGCCTCGTTGACGATGCCGTCGATCTCGCCCTCGCCGGCGTAGCTGATCTGCACGATCTTGGTGCCGGCGTCGACCAGGCGGCGCAGGATCGCCTTCTCGTAGACGATCTCGGCGTAGAAGCCGGCGTTGGCGGCGATCGGGACGTTCGCGGCGAGGGTGTGGAGGTACGCCGCACCGCCGACCTTCTGCAGCTCGCCGCGGCGCTGGAGCTCGCCGGCGACGGTCACCATGTCCGCGGGCTCGCCGCGGCCGAAGAGGTCGAGGATCGCCTCGTGGATCATCTCGTGGGCCGGCCGGTAGTAGTCGACCCCGCGGATCACCTCGACGACGTCGGCGATCGCGTCCTTGGAGATGAGCATCGCGCCGAGCACGGACTGCTCGGCGGCGAGGTCCTGCGGTGGGACCCGTCCCCCGGTGGGCGCCTCGCCCGGTGCGTACGGCGCCGGGCCGTCGCCCCAGTCGTCCGGCGGCTGAGCGGTCCAGGACGGCGGGTCGTCGGTGAGGCTCACGGTCTCCGGCTCCTCCTGACTCGATCGCGGTGGGCGCCGTCGCGGCGCCGCGGGGACGTCGTACGGTGACGAGCATGCCGAGGGGGTCCGACCCATCCCTGCCCGTCGAACCTAGGGGCTGGCACGGCCGCCCCGATAGCCGGCGCGACCGAGTTGTCCACAAGCCTTGGGGATAACTGGGGCGAGGTCGTGGACGACACGCGGACATGGTGTGCAAGGGCTGGGGAGGAGGTTGTGGAAGAACGATGTGGAGAATCGACGAAGTGTCCGCTGACCTGCGCAAACGCTGGTGCACAGCTGTGGAGTGGAAATACTTCGGCGGTGTCGCCGTTCACCCGGCGGTCCTCCGCCGTTCCTGGTGGGGCCACCCCGGCGACCGATCTTCCGCCGCTCCCGAACCCGGGTTTCCACAGCTGGGGTCAAGTTTTCCACCGGCGCTTGACATGGCCCGGCCGGATACGGCATGAACCGCCGCGCCCTCGACCGGGAGATCGCCCGGCTCGCGGTCCCGGCGTTCCTCGCGCTGGTGGCCGAGCCGCTGTTCCTGCTCGGTGACGCGGCCGTCGTCGGCCACCTCGGCACCCGCGAGCTCGCCGGCCTCGGCCTCGCTGGCACGGTGCTGTCGACGGTGGTCGGGCTGTGCGTCTTCCTCGCCTACGGCACGACGGCCGGGGTCGCCCGCCAGCTCGGTGCCGGCCGGCGCCGCGAGGCGCTCGCCCAGGGCGTCGACGGGCTCTGGCTCGCCGTCGCGATCGGCGTGCCGGTCACCGTGGCGACCAGCCTGCTCGCCCGTCCGCTGGTCTCCGTGTTCGGGGCGTCGGGCGGGGTCGAGGACGCCGCGACGACCTACCTGCGCATCGCCGCGCTCGGCACCACCCCCCTGCTCCTCGTGCTCGCGACGACCGGTGTGCTCCGCGGCCTGCAGGACACCCGCACGCCACTGGTGGTGGCGGTCGCCGGCAACGCCGCCAACCTCGCCCTCAACATCCTCCTCGTGTACGGCGTCGGGCCGGCGCCGCGGCTCGAGCTGGCCGGGTCCGCGGTCGGGTCCGTGCTGGCCCAGGTCGCGATGGCGGTGGCGCTGGTGGCGGTCGTGGTCCGTGCCGCACGCCGAGAGGGCGCCAGCCTGCGCCCGCACGCGGCGGGGATCCGGGCGGCCGGTCGCGCCGGCGTGCCCCTCCTCGTGCGCACGCTCACGCTGCGCGCGTCCTTGCTGGTCACGACGGCCGCGGTGGTGCTGGCGGCGGGCGAGGCCGCCGACGCGGGCGCGGTGGCGGCCGGCTCGGGCGACGCGGTGCCGATCGCGACGCACCAGCTGGCGCTGACGATCTGGAACTTCCTGGCCTTCGTCCTCGACGCGATCGCGATCGCGGCGCAGGCGATCACCGGGCGCCACCTCGGTGCCGGTGACCGGAAGGCGGCGCGCGAGGTCACCGACCGGATGGTGCAGTGGGGCGTGCGCAGCGGGGTCGCCACCGGCGTGCTGCTCGCCGTGGCCAGCCCGTGGCTCGGCGCGCTGTTCACCCCCGACGCCGCGGTCCGGGACGCACTGGTCCCGGTCCTCCTCGTGGCAGCCGCCTTCCAGCCGGTGGCCGGGGTGGTTTTCGTGCTCGACGGCGTGCTCATCGGCGCCGGTGACGGCCGCTACCTGGCCGTGGCAGGGCTGGTCGTCCTGGGCGGCTACGCTCCGCTCGTGCTGCTGACGAGTGCGCTGGGTGCCGGCCTGACCGTGGTGTGGGTCGTGTTCGGCCTGGCGTTCATGGGCGGCCGGCTCGCGACCCTGCTCCGCCGGTCGCGCGGCGAGGAGTGGCTGGTCACCGGGGCGGCCGCGTGAAGCCGCTGCAGGCGGTCGGGCTCGGCCTGGTCCTGATCGCGCTCGGCCCGGTCGAGGCGGAGCCCGGCACCTTCGACCCGCTGCCCGACCCGCTCGGCTGGTTCCTGGTCCTGGTCGGCCTGCACGGGGTCGGCCCCTCGCTCGACGAGCGCCGGCTGCCGTTGCTGCGCCTGCTCGGCGGGCTCGCCTTCGTCGTCTCGGTCGCGCTGGTCGTGCCGACGGTCGCGCGCTGGCTGGAGACCGACCCGTCGCTGGGCTGGGCGGCCGACGTGCCGCGCTTCGCGTTCTTCGCCCTGGTGTGCCACGAGCTCAGCCAGGCGGCCCTGCGCGCCCGCGCGACCGGCGGGGCGAGCAGCTTCAGCATCGCCGCGCTGACCCTGTTGTTCGTGCTCGCCGCCCCGCCGCTCGCCTTCGGCGCCGGCTGGGACGGCGTGGGTACGGCGGGCGAGGTGGCCGCGCAGGCGGTCCAGATCGCCCTCGTGGTGCTGTGCTTCGTCTTCGCCGGGCGCAGGTGGGCGGGGGCCCCGGAGGTCGACGCCCCCGAGGCCCCCGCCGCCTGAGACCGGCCGGCCGGCGGGCCTGCTCAGCCCTGCAGGTTGTTGAGCACGTGGGTCGCGATCTGGGCGGCCTGCTGGCGCGGGTCGCCCTCGTAGTCGACGCCGTCCTCGTACTCCATCTCCACCTCGACGTTCGCCGTCGCGGAGCAGGCGCGCAGCTCGGCCTCGAGCGGCGGCGCGTCGCTGACCTTCCACCAGCCGTCGGTGGCGCCGGGGATGTCATCGGCCGGCTCGACGATGGAGGCGATCTCGCTGGGCTGCGAGCAGCCGAAGGTGCCCTTGACGAAGTCGGAGGGGCCGGTGACCTTGATGGTCACCTCGACCAGGTCCTCGGCCTCGAAGGAGCAGTTGTCGCTGCGCCACTCGAGGTCCTGCTCGCTGGTCGTGCCGCCCCCGGGCTCGGCCGGGCCGAAGGTGATGCCCATCGCCTTCGCCAGGTCGTCGCCGGTGATGAGGTCGCACGCGGCCGGCAGCAGGTCGGCCGCCGGCGGCTCGCTGGTCGGCTCGCTGGTGGCCTGGGTCGGCTCCTCGGTCGCCGAGGTGGCCTCCGTCGGCGACGGGGCCTGCGAGGACGGCTCGGTGGCGTCGTCGTCGGGCTCGTTGTCGTCGTCGCCGCAGGCGGCGAGGACGGGGGTGAGGGCGATCAGGGCAGCAGGCCAGAGTCGGCGCAGGCGCATCGGGGGTCTCCTGGGGAAGGGGGGAGAGGTACGTGCCCAAAAATGCCACGTGGCCGGCCCCGCGAGGGACCGGCCACGCCGATGATCGTGCGCTGCGTCAGGCAGGGATCACGTTCAGCGTCACGGCGACGGAGACGTCGTCGTGCAGCTTGACGGAGACCGCGTGGTTGCCCAGCGACTTGATCGGGTTGCCGAGGACGATCGTGCGCTTGTCGATCGACTCGCCGGCGGCCTCGCCGAGCGCGGCGGCGATGTCGGCGGGGGTGACCGCACCGAACAGGCGGCCGCCCTGGCCGGCCTTCACCTTGACGTCGACCGGGGCGCCCTCGAGCTTGGCCTTGATCTCGGCGGCGTGCGCCTCGTCGCGGACGGCACGCGCAGCGCGGGCCGCCTTGATCGAGTCGGCCTGGGCCTGCGCACCGCGGGTCCAGCGGATCGCGAAGCCACGCGGGATGAGGTAGTTGCGGCCGTAGCCGTCCTTGACCTCGACCACGTCGCCAGCAGCGCCGAGGTTCTCGACCTCCTGGGTCAGGATGATCTTCATGAGTTCAGCTCTCCTTCTCTAACCCGAGCTCAGCGGCCGCTGGAGGTGTAGGGCAGCAGCGCGACCTCACGGGCGTTCTTCACCGCGATCGCGACGTCACGCTGGTGCTGGACGCAGTTGCCGGTCACCCGACGGGCGCGGATCTTGCCGCGGTCGGAGATGAACTTCTTCAGAAGGGCGGTGTCCTTGTAGTCGACACCGGTGGCCTTCTCCTTGCAGAACTGGCAAACCTTCTTCTTCGGCTTGCGAACGACTGCCTTCGCCATTGTGGTGCTCCTCCTCAGAGCCCGGCCGCGTCAGTCAACGACGGCCGGAATGGTTGGTTGATGTAGCTCAGAACGGGGGCTCGTCGCCACCGGAGACACCCGGGGCAGCCCAGGGGTCACCGGCCGGCGCGCCGCCACCCGTGTTGGATCCGCCGGAGGCCGGCTGGCTGCCCCACGGGTCGCCACCCGCGGGACGTCCCCCACCCTGGTTGCCGTAGCCACCCTGGTTGCCACCGAAACCGCCCTGGCCGCCGCCCTGCTGGCCGCCGCCGCCGTAGCCCCCGCCACCGCCGGAGCGGTTGGCGCGGGTGACCTTGGCGGTCGCCCACGTCAGCGAGGGGCCGACCTCGTCGACCTGCAGCTCGTTGACGGTGCGCTTCTGGCCCTCGCGGTCCTCGTAGGAACGCGACACGAGCCGGCCCTGGACGATGACGCGCATGCCCTTCTGCAGGGACTCGGCGACGTTCTCCGCGGCCTGGCGCCAGACCGAGCAGCGCAGGAACAGGGTCTCCCCGTCCTTCCACTCGTTCGTCTGACGGTCGAACGAGCGCGGGGTCGACGCCACCGTGAAGTTGGCAACCGCAGCGCCCGACGGGGTGAAGCGAAGCTCCGGGTCGTCGGTCAGGTTGCCGATAACGGTGATGACGGTGTCGCCAGCCATGGTGGTCTCCTGGTGAGTGGGTTCAGTGGCCCGCCCGGGTCAGCCCCGGGCAACGGCCCCCATCGTGTCCGGTGGGGCCGACATTGAACAGGCGGCATCCACAGGACGGGTCGAGTGCCTCAGACGGTGGGGCGCAGGACCTTGGTGCGGAGCACGGACTCGTTGAGGGTCAGCTGACGGTCGAGCTCGTCGATCGTCGCCGGCGCCGCGGTCAGCTTGATGATCGCGTAGATGCCCTCGGCGTGCTTCTTGATCTCGTACGCCAGGCGGCGCTTGCCCCACACGTCGACGTTGTCGACGGTGCCGCCGTCGTTGCGGACGACGTTCAGGTACTTGTCGAGCGACGGCTGAACCGTCCGCTCGTCGAGGCTCGGGTCGAGGATGACCACGACTTCGTAGTTGCGCAAAGCGGTCTCCACCTCCTCTGGACTGACGGCCACGGACTCTCCGTGGCAGGAGGGCTCTGCATGCCTGCACCGGTTCGGCCGGGCAGACGGGGTGCTGCAGTACGGCGCCTGTCGGCACCGGACAGGAGAGGTTAACAGCGCGCGGGGTGCTGGACCCAATCCCGGTCCGGGCGCTCCCCGCTCACTGGAACCAGACCGGGTTCTCGATGGAGGTCTCCCCGACCACCAGCACGGCGTTCGCCCCGTCGAGCCCGGCCGGGAGCTCGAGCTGGACCTGGGCGCACACCTCGCCGGCGCCGAGCGACCACACGCCGTCGAGCGAGCCGAGCTTGGTCGCCTGCGGGTCGTAGACGTCGATGCGGAACGGCGTCCCGTCGGGCAGCCCGTTCACCGCGAAGTGGGCGTAGAGCGTCCCGGGCAGGCTCACCCCGGACAGGGTCTGCGGGGAGTCGATGGTGCTCGGGACCGAACAGTCGTTGCCTCCGTCGAGCGACCACCCGGCGCCGCTGGCCGACGCCTCGCCGCCCATCGGGTCGGCCGGCTGGTCCGGCAGCTCCTCCAGGAAGGGCGAGACGTACGACGGGTCGCCGCCCTCCTGGGCGATCTCGATGATGTCGCGGGCGAAGTTGACCGGCCGGATCCGCGCGGAGCCGCCGGTGAACGCCCCGCCCTCGCCGCTGCCGCCGACGGTGGCCTCGGTGACGACGGCGGTGTTGATGCCGATGATCTCGCCGTCCTCGTTGATCGAGGCGCCGCCGGAGTTGCCGGACCCGATCCGGATGTCGGAGTCGATCCAGGCGCGGCTGTCGTGGATGGGCCGCTCCTGCAGGAAGGTGGACACCACGCCACGGGTGACGGTCAGCGCCCGTCGCTCGAACTCCTCGCCGGTCGCGACGTGCGCGATGGCGGGGTAGCCGAGGGCCGTGATCTGGTCGCCGGTGCGGACGTCGTCGCTGTCGGCGAGCTCGAGGGGCTCGGGCAGGTCGAGGTCGTCCTCGTCGATGGCGTTGCCCTCGGCGTCGCCGGTGATCTTCATGACCGCGAGGTCCAGCACGCCGTCGGACACGATGGTCTCGGCGGTGAAGGACGGAGCGGCCGGCTCGTCGTCGCTGGGGGAGACCAGCGCGATCTTGTAGCCGGCCGGCTCCTCGCCGGGCGGGTTCTGCCCGGGCGCGTCCGGGTCGGCCACGTGCGCGTTGGTGAGGATCAGCCCGTCCTCGCTGATGACCGAGCCCGAGCCGTTGCCGAGCACCTGGCCGTCGGGGCCGACCGCGAGGATCAGCACGCTGGCGAGCTTGGCCCGGTCGAGCTCGGCGGTGCTGAGGCCGGGGTCGTCCGACCTGCCGGGTCCGTCCTTGCCGTCGTCGCCGGTGAGCACCACCGCGGTGCCCACGCCGGCCGCGGCGATGACCGCGACGGCGGCGATCCCGGCGACGAGGGTGCCGCGGCCCTTGCGCTTCTTCCGCGCGATCGAGCGCTGCGCCTGGCTGGCGTCCACGACCGGCACCACCTCGACCTCGACCCCGGCAGTGGGGTGGCCGAGCACCAGCGTGGTCGGCTCGTCCAGCCGGAGCTGGGTGACCCGGTCCGCGTCGCGCCAGGTGCCGGCGGAGGAGCGGTCGACGTACCACCAGCCGTCGGGGCGGCCCTCGACCACGCCGTGCAGGCGGGAGACCGACGGGTCGTCGACGACGACCTCACCGGCCGGGTCGCGCCCGATCCGCACGGCGCTGCCCGGCGGGAAGCGGTGCGTCGTGCCGCCGACCCGCACCACGACGCCGGGGCCACCCACGTAGCCCGGCCCCGTCGGCCCGGTGCCCGGCAACACCGTCTGCGCGAGACCGGGCGCCACGCCGGTCGGCAGCACCGGGGCGGCCGGCCGCTGCGCGGCCCCCTCGGGCACGAGCACCAGCGCCGGACCGTCGATCGCGCCGAGCCGGACCTCGGTGTGCGCCGCGACGCGCACCTCGGTGACCCGGACGCCGTTGAGCCACGTGCCGCCGCTCGAGCCGGTGTCGACCAGGACCCACCCGGTGCCGTCGTGGCGCAGCTGGGCGTGGTTGCGGGAGACCCGCGGCTCGTCGACCTGGACCGTGCTGCCGGGGTCGCGGCCGACGGTCGCGCCCTGGGCGGGGGTCAGGGTCCAGGTCCGGTCACCGATGCGGGCGGTCAGGTTCTGCACCCGCGGGACGCTAGTGCGCGCGCCGATCTTCTGGCACTGGTTTACCGAAATACCCGTGTTCTGGGGATCGGACCCGGGCGGGACACCTCGATCGGGCACGAGCTGCACCTCCGGCCGGCGTGTCGCCTGCAGTTCCTGCCCGAACGACGCAGCGGCGGCCGCTTGCGGCGGCGCGGGCGGAGCCCGTGCCGACTCCGCGCCGACAGCCGACCGGCCGGGGGACGGTCGGCTACGCGCGGCCGCCGATGCCACCACGCGGCAGACCCCCTGTCGGAGCCGCTTCCTACGATGGACCCCATGAGCCTGCGCATCGGAGCCCACGTCGACCAGACCGACCCGATCGCGGAGGCGGCTGCGCGCAACGCGCCGCTGGTGCAGTTCTTCCTGGGCAACCCGCAGTCGTTCAAGGGCCCGGTCGTGGCCTACGAGGGTGGGGCCGAGGGGCTGCGCAAGGACGCGGAGGCGGCGGGCGTGGACCTCTACGTGCACGCGCCGTACCTGATCAACGTCGCGACCACGAACAACCGCCAGCGGATCCCCAGCCGCAAGCTGCTGCAGCAGCACATGGACGCCGCGGCCGAGATCGGCGCGAAGGGCCTGATCGTGCACGGCGGGCACGTCACCGACGAGGACGACCCGGCCAAGGGCTTCGACAACTGGCGCAAGGCCGTCGAGGCGACCGACATCAAGGTGCCGCTGCTGATCGAGAACACCGCCGGCGGCACCAACGCGATGACCCGCTACCTCGACCGGATCAAGGGCACGTGGGAGGCGATCGCCAGCGCCGAGGGCGCCGACATGGTCGGCTTCTGCCTCGACACCTGCCACGCCCACGCGGGCGGCAACGCGCTGGAGACGATCGTCGACGACATCCGCGCCATCACCGGCCGGATCGACCTGGTGCACGCCAACGACAGCCGGGACGCCTTCGACTCCGGCGCCGACCGGCACACCAACTTCGGCGCCGGCAAGATCGACCCCGACCTGCTCGCGCAGGTGGTCCGCGACGCCGGGGCGCCGGTCGTCTGCGAGACGCCCGGCCCGGCCGAGGCGCACGTCGCGGACTTCGAGTGGCTGCGGGAGCGGATCGGCGACGCCTGAGCGCCGGCGCCCCGGCCCGGGGCCGGCCCTCGGCTCAGTCCCCCAGCCAGCCGAGGCTCCGCGCGATCCGTTCGAGGGTGTCGAGCAGGGCGTCGTGCTCCTCGGGCGAGAGGTCCGCGGTCGCCCGGTCGGCCACGGCCTGCACCGGCCCGGCGCGCAGCTCGTCGACGCGCTCGTGGCCGGCGGGGGTGAGCCGGTACTCCTGGCTGAGCTCCTCGGCGAGCCCGTCCGCCACCAGTGAGTCCAGCACCTCGGCAGGCGCCTGCCCGCCGGCGTACGGCGAGAGCAGCTCGGGCGCGTCGTCGACCTGCACCGACCCGCTGGCCAGCCGGTCCAGCACCCGCCACTGCGGTCGGGTCAGCCCGGCCGCCGCGACGGCGTCCTCCACCTGCTCGTCGATGAGCCGGCTGACGGTGCTGGTCCAGTAGGGGAGCGGGCGCGGTGCGGTCATGCCCGGGCGGTACCCGTCGACGGGGCGGGCACCCGGGCCACCCCCCGGCCGATAGCCTGAGGGACATGCCGAGCGTGCGCCCGAACCCCGTCCGCACCGTCCGCACCATCACCGCCGCCGAGCACAGCGCGCACCTGGCCTCGCTCCCGTCGGCGAGCTTCCTGCAGACCCCCGGGTGGGGGAAGGTGAAGGCCGAGTGGCGCCACGAGTCGATCGGCTGGTTCGACGCCGAGGACCGCCTCGTCGGCGTCGCGCTGGTGCTCTACCGCCAGCTGCCGAAGCTCAAGCGCTCGCTGGCCTACCTGCCCGAGGGCCCGGCCATCGACTGGGACGGCGACGACCTCGCCGCGTGGCTGGAGCCGATGGTCGCCCACCTCCGCAAGGCCGGGGCGTTCGCGGTGCGGATCGGTCCGCCCGTGCCCACCCGGCGCTGGTCGACCGCCCAGGTCAAGGAGGGCATCGCCGATCCCGACGTACGCCTGCTCAGCCAGCTGCCGCCCGAGGAGCGCAGCCCCGTCGGCGCCCGCGTGGTGGCCCAGCTGCACGAGCTCGGCTGGCGCCACCAGGGCGTCGAGGGCGGCTTCGCCGCCGGCCAGCCGCAGTTCGTGTTCCAGGTCCCGCTGCGCCACCCCGACGGCACGCAGCGCACCGAGGACGAGGTCCTCAAGGGCATGAACCAGCTCTGGCGCCGCAACATCAAGAAGGCCGCCAAGTCAGGCGTCGAGGTCACCACCGGCGGCCGCGAGGACCTGAAGGCCTTCCACGAGCTCTACGTCCACACCGCGCAGCGCGACCACTTCACCCCGCGCCCCCTGCGCTACTTCGAGACGATGTACGACGCCCTGCGCGCCGACGGTGACGAGCGGTTCACCCTCTGGCTGGCGCGCCACGAGGGCGACCTGGTCGCGGCCACCATCGCGATCCGGGTCGGCGAGCACGCGTGGTACTCCTACGGCGCCTCGTCGACCGAGAAGCGCGAGGTCCGCGGCTCCAACGCCGTGCAGTGGGCGATGATCAGCGACGCGATCGCGGCCGGCGCGGCGGTCTACGACCTGCGCGGCATCACCGAGACCCTCGACGCCGACGACCCGCACGTCGGTCTCATCCAGTTCAAGGTCGGCACCGGCGGCGAGGCCGTCGAGTACGCCGGGGAGTGGGACCTGCCGGTCAACCGCGCCCTCTACAAGGCCTTCCAGATCTACCTCTCCCGGCGGGGGTGACCCGATGTCCCTGACCCTCACCGTCGACGGCTCGCGCTGGCGGGCCCACCTCGAGTCCGTCGCCGACGCGCACCCGGGCCTGGTGCCCGTCGCCAAGGGCAACGGCTACGGCTTCACCCTGGGCCGCCTCGCCCGCAAGGCGCAGTGGCTGGCCGACCGCGGCCACGACGTGCGCACCCTCGCGGTCGGCACCTACGACGAGCTGCCCGAGGTCGCGCAGCGCTGGCACGGCGACCTGCTCGTGCTGACCCCGTGGCGGCCGTGGGTGCCGCTGCCCGACGCGGCCCTGGCCCGGCGCCTGGTCCACACCGTCAGCCGGGTCGACGACCTGCGCGCCCTGCTGCACGCCGACCCCGGGGCGCGGATCGTGCTGGAGCGGATGACCTCGATGCGCCGCCACGGCATGGCCGCCCGCGAGCTGTGGGAGGCCGGCGAGCTGCTCCGCAAGCACCCCGGCGCCCACGTCGAGGGCCTGGCCCTGCACCTCCCCCTCGGCCAGGGCGGCCACGTCGGGGAGGTGACCCGGCTGGTCAACGACTACGTCGCCGCCGAGGTCCCCACCCGCGGCACTCCCCAGGTGTGGGTCAGCCACCTCACCGACGCCGAGCTCGCCACCCTGGGCGGCCAGTACGCCGACTTCCGGTTCCGCCCGCGCATCGGCACCGGTCTCTGGCTGGGCGACCGGGGCGCGCTGAAGGTGAGCGCGACCGTGCTCGACGTGCACCCCGTCGAGCGCGGCGACGCGTTCGGCTACCGCGGCCGCACCGCCCCCAAGTCCGGCCACGTGCTGGTCGTCAGCGGCGGCACCGCCCACGGCATCGGGCTCGAGGCGCCGACCGGCGAGCAGACCATCAAGGCCCGCGCCGCCACCCTCGCGCGCGGCGGCCTCGACGCGGTCGGGTTCGTCCGCTCGCCGTACTCCATCGACGGCAAGCAGCGGCTCTTCGCCGAGCCGCCGCACATGCAGGCGTCGATGCTCTTCCTCCCGCACGGCGCCCGGGTGCCCGAGGTCGGGGAGGACGTCGACGTGCGGGTCCGCTACACCGCGACGGCGTTCGACCGGGTCGTCATCACCGGCTGACCGTCGACCCGGGAGCCGGCACCGACCAGCTCCGCCTCCCGCACCGGGTCGCGGTCCGGGCGGTACATGTCGCGCACGATCACCGCCGCCAGGTAGAGCTCGCCCAGCACGCGCACGGTGATGCCGACCCAGTAGAAGCCGGCGTCGCCGCCGCCCGCGGGGGCCAGGTAGCCGCCGAGGTACCACCAGATCGTGCAGAAGTAGAGGACCTCGCTGGCCTGCCAGACCAGCTGGTCGCGCCAGCGCGGCCGGGCCAGCACCGCGAGCGGCAGCAGCCACAGCACGTACTGCGGGGAGTAGACCTTGTTGACCAGCAGGAAGCCGACCACGACCAGGTAGCCGAGCTGTGCCAGCCGGGGCACGGCCTGCTCGGGACGGACCTTGCGCCCGGCGGTCATGCCGAGGACGAAGACCACCGCGCACCAGACCCCGAAGAGGATCCACGACCACAGGTTGATGGTGTGCGCCGAGAACCCGACGTCGGCAGCCTGGTCGACCAGCATCCACACCGACCCGAGGTCGGCGGTGCGCTCGGCGTTGAAGGTCCAGAAGACCTCCCACTGCTCGCGGCCGGTGAGGTACGCCGGCGCGTTGGCCAGCACCCACGAGCCCGCCGCCGCGGCGATGGTCACCAGCAGGTCACGCCAGCGGCGCTGGCGCAGGCAGATGATCAGCAACCCGCCGAGCAGGAAGAGGGGGTAGAGCTTGGCGGCCGTGCCGAGGCCGACCATCACCCCGGTCAGCACCACCCGGTCGCGCGACCACGCCCACAGCGCCCCGGCCACCAGCGCGACCGCGATCAGGTCCCAGTTGATCAGCCCGGTCAGCAGCAACGTCGGGGAGAGGGCGAACGCCGCCGCGTCCCACGGCCGCACCCGGTGGGTGCGTGAGAGCAGCCAGGTGGCGACCAGCGCGAGCGCGCCGAACCCGAGCGCGTTCACCAGCAGGAAGATCGTCTGCTCGTCGTCGACCTCCGGGTCGTCGTACAGCTGGGCGACGGGGGCGCGGTAGCGCTCCTCGAGGTCGGGCGAGCCGTTGAGCCAGTGCGTCACCCACGCCGTGCCCCACGCCCAGTAGGCGATGCCGACGGGGTACTCCATCACCTCGTAGCGCGACCGCGTCTGCGGGTCGCCCGAGTAGGGCCACGCCGCCTCGGCCATGCCCCGCGGCACGTAGAGCGGCCGCAGGTCGGTGTAGCACATGTGGGAGTAGACCCAGTTCTGGTCCTTGCCCTCCGCCAGCGAGCACGGCGCCTTCTGCACCAGCCCGAGGGCGAACGTGAACGCCGTCAGCAGCAGCAGCACCCGCAGCGGCGTCCACCACCGGTGCGGCCGGGCGCGCTCGCCCATCGGCCCGCCCACGACCTCGCTGAGGCCGGTGACGACCGGGTCGTCGAGCGTGGGGTGGACGTGCGGCGCGCGCTCGGCCATGCGTCAGGCGGCGGGACGCCGGCGAGGGCGCGGCGACGCGGACGCCCCCGGCGACCGGCCGTTGCCGGGCGGCGGCGTCGACGTCGGCGACGACGGCGAAGACGGGTCGTCCGTCGGGTCCGGGTCGGTCGGGTCCCCGGTCGGCAGGTCGGTCGGCAGCTGGGTCGTCGGGTCGTCGGACGGGGTCTCCACCGGAGCGGTGGTCCGGGGCTCCTCGGTCTTCCGGTCCTTCTTGGGCTTCTTCGTCTTCTTCGGCGGCGGCGGGGCCGGCTCGTGACCGTCGCTGGGCGCCTCGCCCTTGACCCACGCCGCACCCGGCAGCTGCTCGACCGGCTCGCCCTCGAGCGCCTTCTGCATCACCGACGTCCAGGTGGCGGCCGGGTAGCCGCTTCCGAAGTACGACGGCAGCCAGTCCTTGAGCTGCTCGTTGCCCTTGCCGCGCACGTACATCACCGCGGTCGACAGCTGCGGGGTGTACCCGACGAACCAGGCGGAGGAGACCTCCCCCTTGCCGTTGGTCGCGGTGCCGGTCTTGCCGCCGGCCGGACGGCCGAGTCCGAGCGTGGTCCGGCCCGACCCGGCCTTGACGACCTGCTGCAGCGCGTAGCCCACGTCGTCGGAGACGCCCTCGGGGATCGCGCGCCGGTCGGTCACCTTGTGCGTGTAGCGGACCACGCCGTCGGCATCCACGACCTTCTCGATGATGTAGGCGTCCGCGGCCACGCCCCGGTTGGCGATGGTCGCATAGCCGTTGGCCATGTTGATCGGGCTGACGGTCTGCGAGCCGAGCGAGACACCGGTCTGCGGCTCGAGGCCCGGCGACGAGGTCGGGAAGCCGAACGGCGGGTTCGCCGGCTCGGCCGGCGGGATGCCCATCCGGTTGGCGACCTCGATGATCTCCTTCGGGCCGTTGTCCATCGCGAGCGTCATGTCGATGAACGCGGTGTTGATGGAGTCCTGGGTCGCCTTGATCAGGTTGACCCGGCCGTAGTCGGCGTTGCCCTGGTTCTCGAACGGACGCCCGCCACCCGGCAGCTCGTAGGGCGAGTTGCCGTCGAAGGTGTCCTTGAGCTCGAAGCCGGCCTCGATGCCCGCGGCGACCGCGAACGGCTTGAACGTCGAGCCGGCCTGGCCGCCCTCGACGGCCCAGTTGAGCTGCGACTTGAGGTAGTCCTGCCCGGCATAGATGCCGCGCACCGCACCGGTGCCCGGCTCGACCGAGGCGACGGCGACGTGGAGGTTCTTGCCGAAGCCCTCCGGCCGCTCCTCCTTCACGCCGTCACGCGCCGCGTCCATCGCCTTCTTGGTGAACGTGGTCGTGACCTTGAGCCCGCCGCCGTTCACCTCCTGCTCGCTGAACCCGAGGCGGAGCAGCTCCTTGCGGACCATCGTCAGCACGTGGCCGCGCTGTCCGCCGTACTGCGCGTCGGAGCGGATCCTCGGGAACTTCGGCAACGACTTGCGCACCGCCGCGACGTCGGCGGCCGTCGCCGTCTCCATCTCCTCCATCGAGTCGAGCACGTACTGGTAGCGGCCGAGCAGCCGCCGCTCCGCGTCCTCGCCGTTGTCGGGGTCGAGGGCGTAGGGGTTGTTCAGGATCGCAGCGAGCGTCGCCGACTGCGCGAGGTCGAGGTCCTTGGCGTCACGACCGAAGTAGGCCTGCGCCGCCGCCTGGATGCCGTAGGCGCCCCGCCCGAAGTAGATCGTGTTGAGGTAGCCCTCGAGGATCTCCTTCTTGCTGAGCTGGTTCTTGATCTTCAGCGAGAGGATCGCTTCCTTCGCCTTGCGCTTCCAGGTGCGCTCCTGGGTCAGGTAGAGGATCTTCACGTACTGCTGCGTGATCGTCGACGCACCCTGCGTGGAGTTCCCCTGGGCGTTGCTGAACGCCGCCCGCAGGATGCCCTTCGGGTCGAGGCCCGAGTCGGTCCAGAAGCTCTGGTTCTCCGCCGCGACGACGGCGTCCTTCACCGTCTGCGGCATCTCGTCGTACTCGATCGAGTCACGCTTCTGGATCGCGAACTGCCCGATCTCCTTCTTGCCACCCTTGTAGTAGACGCGGGTGGTCTGGGTGAGGAACTCGGCGTTCTGGTCGGGGATGTCGATCGCCCGGTACGCGATCCACAACCCGAGCAGGCCCAGCAGGCCCATCACCACCGCGGTGACGAGACCCCACAGGGAGATCCTCTTCAGGCGCTGCTTCCACGTCCGCGGCGCGCCGTCACCCTTCTTCCCCGGCCGCTTGCCGCGACGGGGGGAGGAGCCGGCTGCCTTGCGCTTTCCCTGAACCACGGAGCACAGGGTACGGCGCCACAGGTTCTCGTCCCGACTTCCCGCGACCGCCTGCACCCCGGGAGTGGCGCCGCAGGCGCCGGACGGACCGGCCACCTGGCCGGCACGTCGGGCCGCAGCCGGCGTCTGCACGCCACACGCACCTCGGGGGTGGGCGGCGGAGGCGCCGGACGGACGGGTCACCCGGCCGGCAAGCCGGGCCGCAGCCGGCGCGTGCACGAGACCAGCAGCACCTGCACGACCGCGCGCCGGCGGAGGGCCGCTCTGCAGCCGGCCGGGTGAGCCCGGCCGGGAAACGCCGCAGGCACCCACCCCAACCGCCCCACCCCGAACAACAAGAGAGGGCGGGTCCCGGCGACCAGCAGCGACACCGAGGCGGGCGCCGGAGGCGCCGGACGGACGGGTCACCCGGCCGGCAAGTCGGGCCGCAGCCGGCGCGTGCACGAGACCAGCAGCTCCTCCACGACCG